>NZ_JBHTJQ010000003.1:0-349694 GCF_042676105.1 Winogradskyella aquimaris
GTCAATGTGTAGTCGTTATCACAAGTACCGGCAGTGGTAGTCTCATTAAAAGTCACCGTAGCCGTACCGCAGTTGTCCGAAGCCGTCAAGGTCTCGGCAGTAGGTACCGCATCGCACTCAACGGTAACATCCGCAGGAAGTGCTTCGTTAAATGTTGGAGCCACAGTATCCTGAACGGTAATGGTCTGTGTATGCACGGTCTCGTTGCCACAGGCATCGGTAGCCGTCCAAGTTCTGGTCAAGGTATAGTCGTTGTCACAAGTACCAGCGGTCGTGGTCTCTTCAAAAGTCACCGTAGCCGTACCACAGTTATCAGAAGCCGTTAAGGTCTCGGCAGTAGGTACCGCATCACACTCAACGGTAACGTCAGTAGGCAAGGCCTCATTGAACGTTGGTGCTTCTTTATCTTCAACTGTTATAATTTGTACTGCTGTTTCGGAATTATTACAATTATCTGTAACTGTAAATGTTCGTTCTACAATTAAAGGACAATTATCAGCTGATGTTATAATATCAGTATAAGTTATAGATGCTATATTGAAATCATCAGATGCATTATAATTTGGGTTATTACTAAAAACACTTTGGACATCAGCAGATCCAGAATCATTAAAATTAAATACAGTGTTTCCAGAAGTAATATCGGCAGAGGAACAACCTTCAATATCTAAATTACTAGGAACTGAAATTTGAGGATTCTCATTATCATTGATCCCAACATTGGCCATAATTGAAGTTGTACAGCCATTAGCATCCGTTACTAAAACAGTATACGATCCACTGGATAAATTTTCAAATAATCCAGAAGACTGATTTGTGGTTCCACCATCAATTGAAAATAGATAGGGTAGCGTTCCACCAACCGCAGAAACAGTGAAGTTACCATTAGCTATACCAGCACAATCCACATTATTTGATTCATCCAAATTAACTTCAAGTATAGCTGGTTCGCTTATAACTATATCTATAGTTTCTTCACATCCATTGTCATCCTTTACATAGACAGTATAACTACCTGCACTTAAGTCACTAAATACACCTGTAGTATTACTGAAGTCAATATTATCTAAACTGTAAAGATAAGGTGCGGAGCCTCCAGTTGCATTTATTGCAAAAGATCCATCTGATTCACCATTACATGAAACATCTTCTTTATCAACTGTTGATTCAGTTAATTCAATATCAAAAACTTCAACATTAAATTCACAGGTCAACTGATCTGTAGAACCATCAGGATAAGTATATGTTGCTGTATAAATAACAGTCGTGTCACCATCAGGGAAAGCATCACCTGGATTATAATTTGAAGTAACACCAAAATTAATTCCATCTAAACAAGCCGTTTCCAAAAGTATAGCGTTATAATACAGCCTATCAACTTCAATTTGGTCACTAGCATTTAAATTTGTTCCGTTGTCATCAAAATTAAATCTCAATCTGTAGTCACCGCTAGGCACTGAATTCGGGATTGTAATGGTTTGAAGACCGGAAGCAGAAATACTTGTTACTGTATTGGAGTATATAACAGTTGAATTTGCTAAAACTTCTAAGTTCCAATCAAAAGTTCCAGACGGAACTATTAGCTCCATATTGATGTCTACCCCTAATGATGTATCAAAATAGGATAGAGGTGTAGTAAAATTAACATTTGTACCACTAGATTGGAAGAGTCTTAAGTTATTAGATCCAATCCTTTGAACTCTATTATAGTCCCAA
The DNA here is from genome assembly GCF_042676105.1 of Winogradskyella aquimaris. NCBI lineage: Bacteria > Pseudomonadati > Bacteroidota > Flavobacteriia > Flavobacteriales > Flavobacteriaceae > Winogradskyella > Winogradskyella aquimaris. The sequence continues at coordinate 1,717 of NZ_JBHTJQ010000003.1, forward strand.
CAGTCGTTACCACTTTCAGGCAAATCAAACTCCACATTGAATGAATAATCATCACCAGGAGAAGATGTACAGCACTGATAAGCGAAGTTTGGCGGATCCCAAGAAACCGGTGTTCCAAGATCATCATTACTACATGCAGTATCTACAGTAGGAGGACAATTATCTACAATAATTTGACATGGTACGGCATCTGGCTCTGTAACAGTAGCAGAATTTGTGGTAGTACATCCGTTAGCGTCTGTAATTGTAACGTTATAGGTGCCAGCAAATAAATCAGAAATATCTTCGCTTGTAGATCCATTACTCCACAAAAATGTGTAAGGAGGAGTTCCTCCATTTACGGTTAAGTCTACTGAACCTGTACTATCTCCATTACATACAACATCATTAATACTTCTAGTTGATGTTAGCCCTTGTGCTGGCTGATTAATTGTGAAATCTTGGGATATAATACAGTCGTTAGCATCAGTTATTGTTACCGTATAGTTACCTGCAATAACATTAATTAGATCTTCAGTTGTAGAACCATTATTCCACGAATACGTATAAGGTGGGTTACCTCCGGACACTGTAACATCTATAGAACCTGTAGCTTCAGATCTACATAATACATCTGTAATATTCTCAGTAAGATTTAAAGTCGTTAGAACTACAGGGTTACTTGTGTAACTCGTTACACAGCCTATAAATTTATTACGTACTAATAATGTATAACTTCCAGGTGATAATCCATCAAAAATCGGGGAGTCTTGATAAGTTGTTCCACCATCTACGGAATAATCATAAATATCACCTAAAGGATGCGTTACAGAGACTGTAAACTCATTAACGGTTCCATTACAACTTATTGTAAACTCTGGATCGTCTGGAGGAGCAATGTAACTCAGTGTTACTTCAGCTGTATCACAGACAGAAGTGTTAGGTGCTGGTAAACAGACCTCATATTCAAATGTTACATCACCAATAAAACCAGGTGAAGGTACGTAAGTATATGTTCCATCAGAATTGAATGAAAACGACTGACCAGCAGGACTCGGTGGGGTTACAATGGAATATGTAGATCCAAGAGGAACATTATTTACTTCATGAAGGTTCCCATTAAACACTTCATTTAAACATTTGTTACCCTGCTGATCTACTGCATATTTCTGTAAAATAAAAAATTTACCATCCCCATGATCTCGGGTGGCAGCAATAAATTCAATCTTCGTAATTTGTGAGCCCGTTGGTGCTAGATCGTCAAGATAAAATAATCCGATACCCACAGTCTGTCCATTTTCATTACAACGACCCGATTGCCAATAATCTGAATTTGGCAAAGGTGGGCCAAAATTACATCCAGTATAATTTCCTTGGTTTCTTACGAATGTTTCACCCAGTTTTTGTTCTGGACCACCACCAGGTGGTGTTCCCCAGACTTCAATATAAAAACAGTTATTACCACCACGTTCTGTAACTGCTAGAACACCACCTTGATTAGACGGTATTGCTGGGTTGTAAAAGATAGTTTGCTTTTGAGCATCAGTTGTAGGGGCAGCTCCAAAATTAGAACAAATATTTCTACCATTAGGATTTGCTTCGAAATAGTGATTTAAGTTTTTACTCTGAAATGCCTGGGTAGCACTAGTAGCCCAATTTGCTGCACTACTATTACCAACAACCACACCACCATTTAATCTAATGTTGTTAGGATTGTGTCCATCAGGACCTAGTCTTGTCATTTCGTAGCTAGAAGGTACAACGAATGTGTTGTAAACGGTACCATCAATCGTGATAGATTGGATTGTTGCCGAATCACTATTATTAGATTGGGTATCTGCCCATTGAAATGTTACACCAGTCTGAATCGAAGGTGATTGTTGGGCGAAAAATATATTTGGTAGTATAACCAGTAATATCATTAATAACCGACCAGCCACACCTGAGCCTGAAATACAATTGTATTTGTTTCTCATACTATACATAATAACTTATACGTGTATGATGCATCAAATTAAAAATGATAATTACCTTCAGTTTTGAAAATATTAATCACTAATAAGCTGCAACATTTGTTGTTTTGTTAATTGCAAAAAAATAGAGGGAAGTATTATTAATGTAAATGAATCAATGAATGGATTAATATATTTTTGATTTGGGGTCATTTACATTAATTTTACAAAAGCAAAAGAACTTATATCTAATCTCTAATACAAACATTAGAGTTAAAGCGCCAAAATAGTCGTTAAAACGGATATATGCAACATTTTATCGAAAAAAATTGCATTTAATCGGAAAATCATGAAATCATTAATACTAGTAAGACATGGAAAATCGTCATGGAAATACGATGTGTCAGATTCGCAAAGACCCCTACAACAAAGGGGTAGAGAAGATGCTAAGCTGGTGTCCAATCGATATTTAGAATTAGATAAATTACCTGATAAGATTTTTTGTAGTCCTGCTGTAAGGGCTTTCTCAACCTGTAAAATATTTTTAGAGACATTTAATCTTTCAGAAAAATCAATAGAGATTAGAGATGATCTTTATGACTTTGGTGGTGAAAGCGTCATAAATTTTATTAAAAACTTACCAAATGGTTATGATACCGTTATGATATTTGGCCATAATCATGCTTTTACATCTATTGCTAATATATTTGGGAATAAGTTTATAGAAAATCTACCTACTAGTGGTTTGATAAAACTTAATTTTGAAATTTCAAGTTGGGCTGACCTTAAGAAAGGTTCAACCGCTTTTATTATTACCCCTAAGGATTTAAAAAATAATGACTAAAGATAAAAACATATACATTAATAGAGAGTTAAGCTGGCTTCAATTTAATGCACGTGTACTACAGGAGGCTGCAGACGAAACAGTACCTTTGATCGAACGTTTGAGGTTTTTGGGTATATTTTCAAATAATTTGGATGAATTTTTCAAAGTACGCTATGCTACTGTAAAACGCATCTATGATGCAGGCAAGGGTGGAAAAAGTGAATTAGGAGGAATAAAAGCTGGTGAGTTGCTAGAAGAAATTACACAAGTAGTTATTGAGCAACAGAGGGAGAGTATAGAGATTTTAAATCAAATTGAACAAGAACTGGAAAGTGAAAATATATTCATCATTAATGAAACAGAGATTGATGAGGAACAGCACGTTTTCATTAATAATTACTTTTATCAAGAAATTAGTCCAGCACTTGTTGTCATCATTTTAGATGAAGATATTGATTTACCAGAATTAAAGGATAGTTCTGGTTATCTAACGGTTAAAATGTCTAATGTAAACGGCAAGGACAAATACGCTCTTATTGAGATTTCAAAAAGTATGGAGCGTTTTATTGTTTTACCAAGCAAGGGAGATGCCAATTATATTATAATGGTAGATGATGTGATCCGTCATTGCTTAAATGAAATATTCAATATTTTTAAATATGATTCGATTACTGCTCACATGATTAAGATTACACGCGATGGTGAGCTCGATTTTGATAGTGATTTAAGTAAAAGTTTTGTAGATAAGCTATCTCGTAGTGTTAAAGAAAGACAAAGCGGCGATCCTGTCCGTTTTGTTCATGATAAGGATATTGAAAGTGATACGCTCAGCTTTTTGTTGGAGCGTATGGAAATTGATACCAAGGACAGTATTATACCTGGAGGCCGTTATCACAATCGTAGGGATTATATGGATTTTCCGAGCTTAGGGAGAACAGATTTGCTCTATGAAAGAATCAAGCCTTTGCCTGTAAAAGGTTTAAGTTTACAGGAAAGTATATTTACGACTGTTGCAGAGAAAGACTACCTCGTTTATACGCCATATCATACGTTCTCCTATGTAGTTAAATTTCTAAGAGAAGCGGCTTTAGACCCAAAGGTAAGAACCATAAAAATTACCATTTACAGATTAGCACAGATTTCACACGTTGCAAGTTCGCTTATTAATGCCGCCAAAAATGGTAAAGAAGTTACGGTTTCTATTGAGCTAAGGGCACGTTTTGATGAAGAAGCAAATATCAATTATGCTGAGCAAATGCAAGATGCAGGTGTTAAGATGTTATTTGGTGTTCCTGGCTTAAAAGTTCACTGTAAAATGTGTGTTATTGAGCGAGAAGAGGAGTCTAAATTAAAACGTTATGGCTTTATAAGTACCGGAAACTTTAATGAGTCTACAGCAAAATTTTATACAGATTTTACTTTACTTACGGCAAACTCTAAGATATTAAAAGACATCAATAAGGTTTTTAATTTCTTGGAAGTTAATTACATGGTGAATAGATATAAACATATAATAGCATCACCTCATTACACTAAATCCAAATTATTCTCCTTAATTGATAACGAGATAGAAAACGCTAAAAAAGGAAAGAATGCTTATATAAAATTAAAAATGAATAGTATAAGCAGTTATAAAATGGTCGACAAGTTGTATGAGGCAAGCAGAGCCGGTGTAAAAATTCAAATGATTGTTAGAGGTTTGTGCTGTCTTGTGCCTGATATGAAAGGAATGAGTGAAAATATAGAAATCATTAGTATTGTCGATAAGTTTTTAGAACATACGCGTTTATATATATTCTCCAATAACGATAATCCATTGGTTTATATTTCTTCGGCTGATTGGATGACAAGAAATATCGAGCATAGAGTGGAGGTAAGTTGTCCAATCTATGATGAAGACATAAAGCAGGAATTACAAGATTTGTTTGAGATTTGTTGGAATGATAATGTAAAAGCCAGAATTATCAATGAGACTCAAGACAATACGTATCGTAGAAACGATAAGCCAAAAATTAGGGCTCAATTTGAAACCTATAATTATTACTTAAAAAAGTTAGAAGGATAATATGCTGAAGATTCAAAAATACGCCGCCATTGATATTGGATCAAACGCCGTAAGGTTATTAATTTCAAACATCATAGAACAGAAAGGTAAACCTACCGTATTTAAGAAAAATTCGTTGGTACGCGTACCGATTAGACTTGGAGCAGATGTTTTTATAAAAGGAGAAGTGACAGAATACAATCAAGAGCGTATGATGGACACAATGAAAGCCTTTAGTTTACTCATGAAGTCTCATGGAGTCGTTCGATATAAAGCTTGCGCTACATCTGCTATGCGTGAAGCCAATAATAGTAAGGAGCTAACCAAAAAAATTGCAGATAACTGTGGTATAAGTATAGATATAATTGATGGTGAAGAAGAAGCCGCTATTATTGCAGCTACAGATTTGAGTACCTATATAGATGAAAACAAAACTTACCTTTATGTTGATGTAGGTGGTGGTAGTACAGAATTTTCAATCATACATAATGGCAATAAAATAAAGTCAAAATCTTTTAAAGTTGGTACAGTAAGACTTTTAAATGATATTGTCACAAGAGAGACCTGGAGTGAGCTTGAACAATGGATTAAGGACAATACCTCAACCTACGATAAAATTGATTTAATTGGTTCTGGAGGTAACATTAATAAAATATTTAAGATTTCAGGAAAGCAACTGGGTAAACCTTTAACCTATTTTTACTTAAGTAATTATTACAATACCTTACAACAATACTCGTACGAAGAACGTATCACTGAACTTAACTTAAACCAAGATAGAGCAGATGTTATTATTCCTGCAACACGTATTTATTTATCGGCAATGAAGTGGAGTGGAGCGAAAGATATCTACGTCCCAAAAATTGGGTTGTCAGATGGTATTATTAAAAGTATATACTACGAAACAGTTTCGAGCGTGACGGTAGAAGAATAAACTTGGAAATTACCGTTTAACTACTTTTTTATTACTAAAATCTATTCATTTAACACAGAATGGGAATTTCATTTATATTCGTAGTCTCAAATTGAAAATTATGAAGAAATTATTACTTGCCTCATTGTTATTGTGTTTTACGACCATTTGTTTAGCTCAGGAAGTCCGTTATGGCGTAAGAGGAGCTCTTAACGTATCTAACCTGGATTTTGATCCTGATGCTACTTTTGAAAACAAACATAGAAATGGTTTTGCTTTTGCAGGTTTTGCTGAATTTGGCTTTACTGAAGAATTAGCATTACATACAGAATTACAATGGTCTGCAGAAGGCGGAAAGGATGAAGATCTTAGAGCAGATTATATTCAAATGCCAATTTTATTAAAATTATCTACTTCAGATAGATTGTCTTTTATGGCAGGACCACAGGTAGCCTTAAAAACATGGAAGAACAATGACGGTTTTTCAACATTCGCCTTTTCTGGTGTTGTTGGTGCAGAGTATATGATTACTGATGAGTTGTTTGTTGATGCAAGATATTCTTACGGATTAACAAATATCTTGGATGAAGATGACATACCAAATCTAGAAGCCAAAAACCACGTAATGCAATTTGGTTTTGGAATAAAGATTTAAAACAAATATTGATATAGTTTTAAAGGCTTTAACCAATGGTTAAGGCCTTTATTTTTTATAAACTTGAAACTACTTAGAATAGAAGTATTTTTATTTGTGAAAGCATAAGATAAACTTTGGGTAATTATTATTAATAACTCGATTGAATTTACAAGAAATTATCCGTGAACAGTTTCCTTTTTGCCCAAATCCCTCATGATTTCAGCCTCATATTCAAGAAGTTGCTGCCATTTTTTATCTACTTCTTTTCTGTCGCCATATTGCCTGGCAAAATTTAAGAACATAGTATAATGGTTAGCTTCGCTAATCATTAATTTTCTGTAGAATTTGGCTAGTTTTTTATCTTCTAATTCTTCAGACAGTAATCTAAAACGTTCGCAACTACGTGCTTCAATTAGTGCAGCATACAATAATCTGTGCACTAGCTGTGTGGTTCTGCTACCACCTTTAGGGAAAAACTTCAATAATGCAAGGACATAGTCGTCCTTACGATCTCTCCCCAGTATCCAACCACGTTCTAAAATAAGGTCGTGTACCATTTTAAAATGGCTCATTTCTTCTTCAACCAAATCAATCATGTCTTTTACCAACTCAGTATATTCAGGAAAGCCCACGATTAGTGAAATTGCTGTACTTGCAGCTTTTTGCTCACAATACGCATGATCGGTTAGTATTTCTTCGATATTTTTTTCTACAATATTTACCCATCTTGGATCAGTTGGGAGTTTAAGACCTAACATAGTTTTAATGTTTTTCAGTTTGAATGAAGTTTGCTTTTCCTTTGTCGTTAATCAATATCTTGTGATATGATACCTTATCTGTTTTCGGTATTACATACATAACGTCTATGGCTACCATATTGGCATAATTGGGGTCATCATTTACTTGTATAGCGTTTAATATGGCCAGTTTGTTAAAATTATAGAGATCTGAACCTTTTACCAGATTAGGATTAAATTTAAACGCTTTATTGGCTTTTTGCTTATCAAAACTCTTATCATAGATAACCTTGTTGTCTTTTTCAACTATAATGTCAAATTTAAAATTTCTGTAGTGCGTTTGGTAGTTTATAGTGTCCTTTATTTTTGTAAATATTACGCTATGGTTCATATCTGTATAGGCTTTTATCTTTACTCTAAAGCCATTGCTTAATGTAGTATCAACTCGATGTTCTGTGTAGCTTTCAGGCTCAAAAATCTCCAATTGTACCGAAACCGATTTCTTAAATTCCTCGATATCCTCTGCCAATGCCTGTTTCTTGGTTATACGGCCTTCGCAACTACTTGTAATGCCAAGAAGAATAATTAAAAGTATCCCAAATAAATTTCTCATTAGTTTATACATCTAACCCAAAAGTTTTCTTAAGTAATTCAATATTAGGATTCTTTTCCTTAAGCTTCTCATACTTTTCTCTCGGTGTAAAAGCATATTTTTTTGCCACTTCTTCGTTTACGGTAATGTCTAAATGTAGGTCGTAGTTTTTTAAGGTTTTACGCAAATAGGTGAGTAGTGGATATTGTGCGCGCTCTAATTCAATCTTGTTTGTATTGTTAGAATAGGTAAGATGAATGGCAGTATCTTTAAGTTTTGGTTTGTCCATTTGCAGGATAGATGCCAATATTTTTTCACCTTTCTTAGACATTGAAACTGTATAGTCATTCCATGCTTTAAATAAGGCTTCTTCTGAAACAGGTTCTTTTGGTAAATCTTCCTCATCTATAACAACATCTAATTGTCTTATTTGATGTTCTTTCTTTTCTTTTATACTTTTTAAAGATAGACCAGAAGTTGATTTTTTGGCTTTATCAATTGAAATTTTTGGTATTGAAACAGGCTCAGAAACTGAAGCGGTTGGTGTATGTTGTTCTTCTTTTTGTTCAACCTTTTTTTGTTTGGCAATTGGCTTTGTTTCTTCTTTTGTTTTTTGGACAGGAACTGGAGTGATGCCCTTTGCCTTAAAATATGAAGGAGGAATTATGAAATGTCTATTGTTTTTTTTTTCTCCATCAAAAGTGATAGAGGCTAACTGCATGAGCGTTAATTCAACCAATAATCTTTGATTTTTACTCGTTTTGTATTTTAAATCACATTCGTTAGCAAGTTCAATTCCTTTTAGCAAGAACGTATTTGATGTTTTACGGGATTGGTCTATATATTTTTGCTTGGTTTCTTCACCGACTTCTAAAAGGTCTATGGTCACTTGATTCTTACAAACCATTAAGTCCCTAAAATGAGAAGCAAGACCAGCGATATAATGATGCCCATCAAAACCTTTGGACAATATGGTATTGAATTGCACCAACAGCTCCGGAATCTTATTTTCTAGGATTAAATCTGTACTCTCAAAATACGTTTCGTAGTCTAGCACATTAAGATTTTCCGTGACAGCCTGTCTAGTTAAATTTTTCCCTGAAAAACTAACTACTCTATCAAAAATAGATAAGGCATCTCGCATGGCGCCATCGGCTTTTTGGGCAATAATATGTAAAGCATCATCTTCTGCATTTATACCTTGCTCTTCAGCAATGTACTTTAAGTATTCTTTTGCATCAGTTACTGTAATACGTTTAAAATCAAATATTTGACAACGCGATAAAATTGTTGGGATGATCTTGTGTTTTTCAGTAGTCGCCAGAATAAAGATGCAATGCTTTGGTGGCTCTTCTAAGGTTTTTAGAAAAGCATTAAACGCTGCTTGAGACAACATGTGGACCTCATCAATAATATACACTTTATATTTACCAACTTGAGGTGGTATACGAACTTGGTCCGTTAATTCTCTAATTTGATCTACACCGTTATTTGATGCGGCATCCAGTTCAAAAACATTAAAGGCAAAATCTTCATCTGCACTAGTGTTCTCGTCACTATTAATCATCTTAGCCAAAATTCGCGCACATGTGGTTTTACCAACACCACGCGGACCTGTAAACAATAAAGCTTGCGCTAAATGATTGTTTTCAATAGCATTGAGTAAAGTATTGGTAATAGCCTGTTGCCCAACAACATCCTTAAAGGTTTGAGGTCTATATTTGCGTGCCGATACTACGAAATGTTCCATCGAAAATTAACTGAAACACAAATTTAAGAATAACCTCTAAATAGTCATTTCTTCGGATTAAAATTTAATAGGAGTTATTAACAATTTATGTACTTTTAACGCCAAGTAGATCGCCTTATCGCAGACAATTAAATTTTTCTGAGGAAAGTCCGAACACCATAGTGCGAGCATAGTGGCTAACGGCCACCAGTCGAAAGGCTAGGAATAGTGCAACAGAAAGTATGTACAGGTTATGCTGTAGTGAAATCAGGTAAACTCTATGTGGTGCAATGTCATGTAAACCAACGTTTAAGAGCTGCACGCTTGATGTTGGAGGGTAGACAGCTAAAGTTTACTGGTAACAGTAAATGCAGATAAATGATAAGGGTGCTGACTTTATGTTGGCATACAGAATTCGGCTTATAGATTTGCTTGGACAAAAAAAACCTTCTGATTTTCAGAAGGTTTTTTTTAAACTTTATAAACTATTCATTTTACTCCATTTCTTCCATTTCTTCTGTTTCTTCCATAGTTGCTTCAGCCTCAGCTTGCATTGCTTTTACGGCTTCGTTCATTGCAGTTCCGTCAAAATAAACGTGTTCTTCTGTGATTTTACCATCAGTGAACTGAACCGCTAAATGCACAGGCATAGACAGTGCTGTACCGTTTGTTAGGGTTCCACTATGCAGTCCCCAATAGTAAACCCAAGTTTCATCATCTTTGTCTAGTACCATTTCAATATAGTCTGTTTCTTTATCAAACCCATAAGAAGACCATGCTTTAGTCGTCTCGTCAAGATTGTTCATTCGTGCTTCCACAGTCATAGCTTCCCTTGAATTTACATAGATTTTTGCAGTATCTGCAAAGTGACTTCTCCACTTGTCCCAATCGCCACTTTCATAAGCAGCAATGCCAGCTTCCAAGGTTTTGGTTTCGGCAGATTCTGCAAAATAACGTTGTTTTTGCTCCTGGCAAGAAGCAACGCAAATGACTAAAAGTCCCAGTAATAATAATTTTTTCATAATAATCGATTTAATTGGTTAGTATAAATTTAATAGAAAGCACAAACAGGTTAATTAAATTGTAGATGCGTAGGGTAAGCTTAATTTTACAAAATAAGATAGCGTAAGTTAATGAAAATTATTGGTTTAGAACCTCAATCTTATCTATAATTAAATAAAACAAAAAATTTACTGGCTATGTTCAAAAAAACTAAACATATTTCCACCATACTTTTTAGAATGTGAATAATTAGATAAATCACTCAAATCCGTATGCTTAGAGTGCTCAATAATAAGTAAGCCTCGATCATCAAGTAGCTTGTTGTCAAAAACTAATTTTGGAATTTTAGAGAATAAATCTATACTGAAATTATAAGGTGGATCAGCAAAAATGATGCTGTATTGTTGTTTACTATTTTCGAGAAATTTAAAAACATCACTTTTTATGGCTCTTATAGGCATTTCAAGAGCTTTTGCTGTATGGCTTATAAATTTTGTGCATTGATAGTGGTCATCTACAGCTGTGATATCTTCCGTTCCTCTAGACGCAAATTCGTAACTAATGTTGCCCGTACCAGCAAATAGATCCAAAACAGAAATATCATCAAAGTAATACTGATTATTAAGAATATTAAACAAAGCTTCTTTAGCCATATCAGTTGTTGGTCTCACAGGTAACTTGGCAGGAGCTACTATTTTCCTTCCTTTATATGTTCCAGAAATGATACGCATTAAAAGGTATTTAATATTAAATAGTGGTTATGTAATTGCTCTGTGTCAATAAGTTCGGAAAAACTATAGTTAAGATTTAAAGTCTCAAATTCTACATGTCTTATATATGTATAGAGCACGTTGTAAAGATCGTCATTTCGGTTTATGGTTCCACTCAGATAAATAACTGTAGTTTCTACGTCTAAATTTAGTTGTTCAAAAACAAACAGGACATAATAAATGAAATCTTCTTTGCTATGGTATTCAAAAACATTGAAAAGTTGAAGTTGACCTTTGTCAATTACTGAAATCTCAAGCATTTTACGGTTAACATGAAGGTGTACTTCTAAATCTGCATTCTGCAAAGATTTTTGCAATAAGGTATCTAGTAATACTGTAGAAGAATGTTTGTAGGTAAATGCGCCAAAGGTTTCAAATATATAATTATTGATATTTATGTAGGGGATGTATATGTTGATACTATCGTTTACTGCAATTTCATCCTGTGTAATAAAGTCCGTTTTTAAAATTTTTGTATTGAATTTAAGGTAGTCTGCTTTGTTATTATCATTATAAAGTGCTCGTGGTACAAGACTGGATAATTCATTTTGATGTATCACATTAACAGCATCAAACTCAACAGAAAATGAAGAATTAGCACTCAATTCGGTTTTAAGGCGGTTAAGCACATCAAAAGGATTAAGTGTTTGCTGAAATGGTAAACTTTGCAGTAATTCAATCGTATTTGACGTTCTATTTAGTATACAAAAAGAAAGCCCATTCAAATTAACTTGAATGGACAGTTCTTTAATGTTATTTTTACTCAAAACTATTCCTTATTAGAAAGGTCTTTACCCCAATTTCCACTGGTGCTAACCTCATCCATTGAGCCTATTTTCACAGACTCGCCTTTAACACCTGCAATAGAAATCGCTTGCTTTTCTTTATCTATAAGATATTTTTCCTGTCCGTCTAAAACTACTGCCTTATCTACACTAGCTTCAAATACAGGGATATCGTCTAACTTTCCAGCTTTTAATTCAAATTTTGCACCTGGTTTACCAACGCCAACTTCATCCATTGTTTTGTAACGATCACTACCTTTAAAAATAGAATCCTTTACAGTGTAAAAACTAAGGGTGTCTATTAAAGTAATAGTTTTGAAGGTTTCAACACCACCAAAGGCACGAGTACGTTCCTCATCCAAAACCAATGTGTCACGACGTTGCGTAATTGGAACTTGTCCATTGCCAACAAAGTCAATGAGTTTATCAAAGCTACCTGCATATTCACCTTTTACTTCCTTGTAAGCTAGTTGAGAGTCTCTTATATCTACCAAACGATCAATAACCACTTTGTAACGTTCTACTTTTAATTGATTGAATTGGATCTCTTTGTAAACAGACATAAAGGTAATGTAACCAAGAAAGATTATAAGTGCCCAAAGCACTAAATTGATTATTGGTTTTAACTTTTTAGGAACAAACTTGTCGATTAACCAAACAATAAGAATGGTTAGAAGAATAATGCCAACTATAGCTGCGATTATTGTCATTTTTTTATTTATTAGTTAATTTAGGTCTCTCGCAAATCTACAATTTTTTTTTATTGCTTAAAACTATCTAAATAAAAATCATTCAAAATATGATTATGCCTTTTTTATGAAGATATAATAATGGTATATTGTGCTTAATTTATTTCTATATGGTTACTAATGCTTCTGCATTTTACACACTTTTAAAATCAAAGTTTCCTTTTCAGCCTACTTCAAAACAAGATATGGTGCTCATGCAGTTGTCCCAATTTATCTTTGATAAATCTTCAAATCAGATATATTTATTATCAGGTTATGCTGGTACAGGTAAAACTAGTATTGTTGGTACCATAGTTAACAATTTGTGGCAGGCAAAAAAAAGTGCCGTTTTGTTAGCTCCAACGGGAAGAGCTGCTAAGGTCATTTCTAATTATTCAAATAAGGAAGCTTTTACAGTACATAAGAAGATCTATTTTCCAAAAAAAGAAAAAGGTGGAGGCGTAAAGTTTGTGATGCAACCTAATAAACATAGAAACACTCTATTTATTATAGATGAGGCATCAATGATACCAGATATGCCGTCAGATTCTAAACTCTTTGAAAATGGTTCACTTTTAGACGATCTAATGCAATATGTGTATTCTGGTCATCAATGTAAATTGCTTTTAATTGGGGATAAAGCCCAGTTGCCACCAGTGAAATCAGATTTAAGCCCTGCATTAAACGCAGATCAGTTAAGCCTTAATTACAATAAAGATGTTTCTGGTATAGAATTGGATGAAGTTGTGAGACAAGAGGAAGATTCCGGAATTTTAGAAAATGCAACAGAACTTAGGGCTACCTTAGATACTGGTATTTACGAGAGTTTTAAATTTAATGTTGCCCCCTATAATGATATTGTTCGATTAATAGATGGTCATGAAATTATGGATGCTATTAATGATGCTTACAGTAATGAAGGTTATGAAGAAACGGCCATTATTGTCCGCAGCAATAAAAGAGCTAATCTTTACAACAAACAAATCAGGGAACGAATATTATTTAATGAAAGTGAATTGTCTGCGGGCGACTACCTCATGGTGGTTAAGAACAATTACTTTTGGATTAAGCCTACAACCGAAGCAGGCTTTATTGCGAATGGTGATATTATCGAAGTTTTGGAAATCTTTAGCATAAAAGAACTATACGGTTTTAAGTTTGCCGAAGTAAAAGTAAAAATGGTAGATTATCCACGTATGCGACCTTTTGAAACCGTTTTGCTTTTAGATACTATAAATGCTGAAAGTGCTTCTTTAAGTTACGACGATTCTAATAGACTTTATCAGGAAGTTGCTAAAGACTATGCCAATGAAAAAAGTAATTACAAACGGTTTTTGGGAGTTAAGAATAATAAATATTTTAATGCGTTACAAGTAAAATTTTCGTACGCTATAACGTGTCATAAATCACAGGGTGGTCAATGGAATACTATTTTTGTAGAACAACCATATCTTCCTAACGGAATGGATAAGGATTATTTACGCTGGCTATATACTGCCGTAACACGTGCTAAAGTAAAGCTCTACCTCATAGGGTTTAAAGATGAAATGTTTTTAGAAATAGACCCTAATTAGATTAGAAAACTTTATTTTTGAATACAAGTAAAGCTGATATATGAAGATTATATCCATGATTCCTGCACGTTATAGTGCATCTCGTTTCCCAGGCAAATTAATGCAAAATTTAGCTGGAAAATCAGTGATATTACGAACCTATGAAGCCACTGTTGCCACAAATCTGTTTAGTGAGGTTTATGTTGTGACAGATAGTGATATCATTTTTAATGAAATTGTAAACAACGGAGGTAAAGCTATTATGAGTAAAGGAAACCACGAATCGGGTAGTGATAGGATAGCTGAGGCCGTTGCTGATATAGATTGCGATATTGTGGTAAATGTGCAAGGGGACGAACCTTTTACAGAACGTGAAAGTTTAAAAAAGGTGCTGGGAGTTTTTGAAGATGACCCGAATCATGAAATTGATCTGGCGTCATTAATGGTAGAAATTAAAAATTGGGATGAAATTAATAATCCAAATACGGTAAAAGTCATTGTAGATCAAAACTATTTTGCCTTATATTTTTCTAGAAGTCCAATTCCTTTCCCAAGAGATAAGAATGCCGGTGCGCGCTATTTTAAGCATAAAGGAATTTATGCATTTAGGAAGCAAGCGTTATTGGATTTTACGATATTACCTATGCAATTTATTGAGGCAACAGAGAAGATAGAATGTATTAGGTATTTAGAGTATGGTAAAAAAATTAAAATGGTAGAAACTAAGATTCAAGGTGTAGAGATTGACACACCAGAAGACTTGGAGAGAGCAAAACGATTGTGGAAATAGATTACGGCAATATAAAAGTGATTGGTTTTGATGCCGATGATACGCTTTGGGTAAATGAAACCTATTTTAGAGAAGCTGAAGAAGCAGTAGGTCAATTATTATCGCATTATGAGACGCCAAATAAAGTTGATCAGGAGCTCTTTAAAATGGAAATGAAAAACCTTCCAACTTATGGATATGGTGTTAAGGGCTTTGTTTTATCTA
The DNA here is from genome assembly GCF_042676105.1 of Winogradskyella aquimaris. Classification (NCBI taxonomy): domain Bacteria; kingdom Pseudomonadati; phylum Bacteroidota; class Flavobacteriia; order Flavobacteriales; family Flavobacteriaceae; genus Winogradskyella; species Winogradskyella aquimaris. Next base: position 16,958 of record NZ_JBHTJQ010000003.1, read on the forward strand.
TGATTGAATTAGCTATAGAACTTTCAGCTGGCAGCGTATCCAATGAGATTATCGGCAAAATATTGGATATAGGAAAGGACATAATCAATAAACCTATTGAGTTGCTCGATGATGTAGAAGACGTTTTGAAAACTTTATCAAGAGATTACAGATTAATCTTGGCTACAAAAGGAGATTTACTTGACCAAGAGCGTAAATTGGAAAAATCTGGATTGCTTCAATATTTTCATCACATAGAAGTTCTTAGTGAGAAACAAGAGCCTAATTATCAGAAATTATTAAATCATTTAGACATCAAGCCATCCGAGTTTTTAATGGTAGGTAATTCCTTAAAGTCAGATATTCTCCCTTTGATTAATATAGGGGCAGAGGCCATACATGTACCTTTTCATACCACTTGGGAACATGAGAAAGTCAGTAAAGAGCGCACGGATGGCTTAAAATATAATACGATTGAACGCTTAAGCGATATTTTAAGTTTTATTAAGGTTAAATAAATAAACTAAGTTTTTATTTTTGTTAAAGATTAAAAAAGTAAATGTTATATAAGAATTATCCAATGGTGTCCAGAGTAGTTTTTGGACGCGGAAGTTTCAATCAGTTAGATGAAATTTTAGCGCCTAAGCGAAAAGGTCGTAATGCACCCTTTATATATTATGTAGATGATGTCTTTAAAGGCAACCATTGGCTAACTTCAAGAATTACTTTGTCTTACAATGACAAAATTATATACGTTCCAACGAAAGAGGAACCTAAGACCTCTCAAATAGATCAATTAGTTGAAGATATTATTCTAGAGCATAGTGAGTTGCCCTCAGGCATCATAGGCATTGGAGGAGGTATCGTTATGGACATTGCCAAGGCAGTTTCACTCATGTTAACCAATAAGGGTGAATCAAAAGATTATCAAGGTTGGGACTTAATTAAAAATCCTGCAGTATATCATGTAGGGATACCAACTATATCCGGAACAGGTGCCGAAGTATCAAGAACCACAATTTTAACAGGGCCTGAGCGTAAGTTAGGAATCAATAGCGACTACACACCATTTGACCAAGTCATTCTAGATCCTGAACTAACAAAAGATGTTCCTAAAGATCAATGGTTTTATACAGGCATGGACTGTTTTGTGCATTGTGTAGAATCTCTAAACGGCACGTATTTAAATGCATTTAGTCAGAGTTATGGTGAAAAGGCATTTGAACTTTGCCAGGAAATTTTCTTAGGCGATAGTTTATCAAAAGAAGAGGCTCAAGATAAATTAATGATGGCGTCGTGGCATGGTGGTATGAGCATTGCGTACTCTCAAGTTGGGGTAGCACATGCTATGAGTTATGGTTTAAGTTACTTGTTGGGCGTTAAACACGGTATTGGTAACTGTATTGTATTTGATCATTTAGAAGCATATTACCCGGAAGGAGTTGCTATGTTTAAAAAAATGAAAAACAAACATAACATTACTTTGCCACAGGGAATTTGTGCCAATTTAGATAGTACTCAGTTCAATACAATGATAGATGTAGCTCTTAGTTTAGAACCCTTATGGGAAAATGCCATTGGTAAAAACTGGAAATCTAAGATTACCCGAGAAACACTTCTTGAGCTTTACAAAAAAATGTAACATGCGTTGGTTGGCAAAATTCATTTACTTTAAGCTTCTCGGTTGGAAAATCGTTGGAAATACCAATTTTTCAAAAGATAAAATAAAGAAAGCTGTTATTATAGCAGTACCTCACACAAGTTGGCACGACTTTTACATTGGCATTCTACTTCGAAAAATAACAGGAGTTAAAACTAATTTTGTTGGTAAAAAAGAACTCTTTCGTTGGCCTTTTGGCTATTATTTCAGAGCTGTTGGTGGAAAGCCCTTGGATAGAACTTCAGGGCAAAACAAAGTTGAAGCCATTGCAAAATTATTTGAGCAAGAAGATGAGTTTAGATTAACATTAGCACCAGAAGGCACCCGTAAAAAGGTAGATAATTGGAAAACAGGCTTTTACTATATTGCTAAAGCAGCTAAAGTCCCCATAATCATGTTCACATTAGATTTCAAGAATAAACAAAATAAGGTTTCAGAACCTTTTTACCCTACCGATAATGTTGAGGAAGACTTCAAATTTATGACCTCTTTTTTTAAAGGTGTAGAAGGAAAGGTAAAAGCATATAGTTGAAAATTTGGTATAAGATTTGTACTAAAGAATACGCAATGAAACATAAAGTAAACTAAAAAGTCCCTAAAAAGAAACATTGCCTTAAAAAGCTGCCAAATTAAACAGGTAGCTTTTTTTCGTTTATATACCCATCTAATAAATAATTAGTTTGAGACTGTAGTTTCCTTTTAAAAAAACTTGAATTACCTAATAGCCAGCCTTTAAATCCCATGGCTTGCTTTGCCCAATGGTGAAGATTGAAAGTGTCTATATGTTTTATAATTAAACCATCTTTAAACTCAAATTGCGCATCAATTTTGTTGTGTACTTTTTTACCTGTTCTACTAAAAATATAAAAAGCCTCCCAATGCGCAGTATTTTCGGTAATATCAGAGGCTTCAACTCTAAAATTTTTTCCCTTTTGGGATTCACAAAGCATTTGCCACATAGCCTTCGCTCTGTTGCCTTCTATAATACCAAAAGCAGGATCTTCAAAAATAATGTCTTTGTGATAAAAAGAGGCCATTTTTTTGCCATCAAGGTTTTTAAAAGCATCATAAAAAGCCTCAATTAAATATTTCATAATGAATATATTAGCATGATAGAGTGAAGTTTTTTGTTTTTTATAAAACTCACCATTACATAATTACGTAAGTAAAATACAAACAAAAACTGATAAATTATGAAAGTTTAAAAACTATTAAAAACCAATAAATCTAAATTTATTTAGGTGGAAACATAAGACCATATTATAAGAGTGACTTTGCCTCAGTTCAATCAGTTTTTAATTAACAATTAATGTTTATTGAGTTTTAAAATTGTTATGAAAAAGAAGAAGGCTTCCGTTTGGAAGCCTTTTTTATTATCTAGAAGATTCCACAGGACTGAATAATACATAAATAAAGTGGCATTCCTAACGTAATATTAAAAGGGAATGTTATGGCCAAGGCCATTGGTAGATACAAACTCGGGTTTGCTTTTGGTACAGCTATGCGCATCGCAGCTGGTACTGCAATATAAGAGGCGCTTGCAGCCAAGATGGCAAAAAGCAATCTGTTGCCCTCACTTTGCGTAATTGCCGAACTTAACATAGCCACAATACATCCATTTATTATTGGTATAATAATAGCAAATACCAGAGCAAACCAACCTTTTTTAATAAATGCCGACAATTCCTTGCCACTTGTAATACCCATGTCTAAAAGAAAGACCGCCAAAAAACCCTTAAAGATATCGGTTGTAAATGGCTTTATACCTTCTGCCTGTTGTTCACTAGCAAGAAATCCAATTGCCAAACTACCCAAAATTAATAATACACTGCCATTGGTAAGTGCGTGTTTAACCACTTTACCCATCGACAGTTTGATGGTGTTTTCTTTATCATAGATAGAAATTAATAATAATCCTATTATTATAGACGGTGCTTCCATGAGTGCCATCACGGCAACCATATGACCACCAAAAGTTATTTTTTCAATTTCAAGAAAAGAAATTGCCGTGACAAAAGTCACCGCACTAACAGAACCATAGGATGCAGCTATGGCACCAGCATTGGCTACACTAAATTTTCTTCTTAAGATAAAATAGGTATAAATGGGAACAGCAAGGGCTAATACAATCCCAAATAAAAGCGACCAAATTATTTCTAAATTAAGATCGCTGTGTGAAAGCTCTTGTCCACCTTTAAATCCAATGGCCAAAAGCAAATAAAGCGAAATAAATTTAGAGGAATTAGGTGGTATTTCTAAATCGCTTTTTAGCTGTACAGCAATAATGCCTAGGAAAAAGAATAGAAGTGCTGGATTCGTTAAATTATCGAATAGTAGGTGTAAGTCCATAAAATAAACCAATTACGAATCCTTTCGTAATTTTTTGGTATTTATTTTACAAATGAAATATTTAGTGTGCCATTTATAACTACGTTATAACCTTCTTTTCTGGCTATAGAGATATAATCCTTAGCGATTTGCTTTTCGTTTAAAAGCTCTTCAATACGATTATTTTCGTAGGTTGTGTCTGCTGTTTCACAGCCTTCACACATACTCAATTTTTGCAACTTGTGAAAGTTAATCTTTTGTTCAATAAGCACATTTATAATGTGATTGGCTTCAGAAGGAGTGAACATTCCTTCAACTAGTTGAACTTCTTGCGTTGCTTTTTCTACGCTTTTTTCTGTTTTTGTATTAGACATGGTGATAAGTTGTTATGAATGATAATTGTGGACTATTTGGTTTCCATTAATTTAATGATAGCAATGCACGATATTATAAAGCCACATACTGCTAAATGCTCCATAAAAATATGACCATTCATGTAAGAATAGGTCAAGAGGGCTGTAAGGACTAAAAACGTAATGGCAATACTTATCTTTGTTTTCTGTGATTCTCTTTTAACCTCTGAATCAGTTGTTTTTTCAAATGTCGCATTAGTTTCTAATCTAGACATGTTTTCGGAATTAATAGTTTAAAATAAATTAATGAACAGTGCAAAGTTGTAATAATTATTTTATTTATTTTTATATATATTTTTTATCATACATATAAATATATCTTATGAATTATACATTGCATCAACTTCAGATATTCTTAAAAATCACGCAATTAAAGAGTATAACAAAGGCTTCAGAAGCTCTTTTTTTAAGTCAGCCTGCAGTTTCTATACAGTTAAAGAAATTTCAGGATCAGTTTTCTATTCCCTTGACAGAAGTTGTAGGAAGACAGCTCTATGTTACTGATTTTGGATGGGAAATCGCTGAAGCAGCTGAAAAAATCCTAAATGAAGTTGACGCTATTAATTATAAGACAATGTCTTTTAAGGGACAGATTGCTGGGCGATTGAAAATTTCTGTAGTATCTACAGGCAAGTATGTAATGCCTTATTTTTTATCGGATTTTACTAATAAAAATAAAGGTGTAGATCTTATCATCGATGTTACTAACAAGCAAAGTGTTGTAAAAAGTCTTGAGAATAATGAAGTTGATTTTTCTTTAGTTTCGGTTATACCAGAGCAGTTGAATCTGAGTAGGGTAGAACTAATGGAAAATAGGCTTTATCTTATTGGTGGCACAAAAGATAAATTTAATCCTAAGGTTTCAACGAAGAAAATTTTTGAAACCTATCCCATGTTATATCGTGAAGATGGTTCTGCCACACGAAACGCCATGGAAACATTCCTTGAGGGACAACATATTTCTACACCAAAACGTATTGAACTTACCTCAAACGAAGCTTTAAAACAAGCCGTTATTGCAGGCTTGGGCTATTCTATTATGCCATTAATAGGCATTAAGAATGAATTGAAAAACGGAGATTTACAAATTATTCCATTTAAAGGCTTACCTATCGTTACAAACTGGAATTTAGTATGGCAAAAGTCTAAAAACCTATCTCCTGTTGCACTAGCTTATCTTGACTTTGTTAAAAAAGAAAAAGACCGAATTATTAAAGAAAATTTTGATTGGTATAGTGAATATTAATTATGCCTTAGTTTATCTACTAGTCTTCTTACTCCATTATATACAAATGCATTGGTCTTTACATAATAAAATGAAATAAAACATACGATGGTTAAAAACATTAGAGCACCAATTATCGCCTGCCATGGCAATAATGTTTTACCAATAATTGTGTTTAGTCCAATTCCTGTAAAACTTCCATAGATTATTATAAAATGTATGACATAAATTGATAAGGTCTTTTGACCAATTTTAAGAATTAGAGGCTTTTTAATATAGTTTTCAGCAGCATAGAATAAAGCAAATAATATTAAGACGTTACCCAATCTTGTAAACAGGTAATTATAAAACGCAACATCCTTTAATAGCTTTAGGTCAGTAATATAATATATACGCATTAATATATAGCCAGACTTGAATATCAACAATGTACCAACAATCAGAAACCCTAGAATAATACCAATTTTAAATTTAGGGCGTTCTAGATACCTATAGAAAATTGTTGCAATAAACGCTCCGAATGCTACATAGCCAAACCATGGTAAAATGGTAAAGACCGAACCATAATCTTTAGTCATCCAATTTGCGAATAGTTTTGGTAAGTTCGGTAAATCTATATATCTGTAAAGCGGTTCTGTGAGGAAAGTAACAAAGCCTAAAATGAACATTAAAATTGAAAAAATCAAAGTCCTTTTTAATGTAAGTTTATAAATGCCTACCACCAGAATTAATGATAAACCAATGCACTGCAGAACATCAATGACCAAAAAATAGAATGAATCAAACTTCCAAAATAACCATTCGAAAATAGGAATTCGTAGTAAGTAGCCTATACCAATGAGCATCAGACCACGATAAAACCCTTTTTTCATTCGCAAGTTAGCATTCCCGCTACGTTTTGCCTTTATTAGTAAGTATGAAAATATTAATCCAGAAATGGTGAAAAATGTAGGAGCTGTAATACCTCTAAAATATTTCCAAATCGTGAAAACTGTACTGCTATCATCTCTATAGGATACATCTAACAGTGTATCTATGAAATGACCTTGTAACATCATTAAAATGGCAAATGCTCTAACAGCATCTATAAAATAAAGACGATTTGTATTCAATGGGCTATGAGTTACACAACAAATATAGTATTTAGTGTTTTAATTGTATTTTCATTTTTTTAAAATAAAAAAAGGGCATATTGCCCTCTTAAAATTAATAACCTTAAAATACTTTTAATCAGTTGTTTCTTCCATGGTGTGGTAGACGTTTTGCACATCATCGTCTTCCTCGAGCTTTTCAAGTAGTTTTTCTACATCTTCAGCTTGCTCTGGTGTTAATTTTTTAGTGACTTGTGGAATACGTTCAAAACCAGAAGAAATAATTTCAATATCATTTTCTTCCAAATATGACTGTATGCTTCCAAAACTTTCAAATGGCGCATAAATCATAACGCTGGTTACTTCGTTGCCATCTTGATCTTCATCTGTATCTTCAAAGATTTCTTCTACACCAAAGTCTATAAGTTCGAGTTCTAGTTCTTCCAAATCCAAACCCTCGCCTTTAATCTTAAAGTTACAGGTATGGTCAAACATAAAAACCACAGAACCTGAAGTACCTAAGCTGCCATCACATTTATTGAAATAACTACGAACATTGGCTACAGTACGCGTATTATTATCCGTTGCGGTTTCTATAAGTATAGCGATACCATGTTGAGCGTAGCCTTCAAAAAGAACTTCTTTATAGTCACCCTGACTTTTATCTGATGCACGTTTTATGGCACGCTCTATATTGTCTTTTGGCATATTTACAGATTTGGCATTCTGTATCACAGCTCTAAGACGAGAGTTACTATCTGGATCTGGACCACCTTCCTTAACGGCCATTACTATATCCTTACCAATACGAGTAAAAGCTTTACTCATGGCAGACCATCGTTTCATTTTCCTTGCTTTTCTAAACTCAAAAGCTCTTCCCATAGTATTCTTATTTTATATTGTAAAAGTAGTTAAATATGTTAATTGATTAAAGCTTATTCTTCTGCCTCTACAATGGCTTCAATTGCTTTAGCTAAATCAAAATCTTTTTGCGTTACACCACCTGCATCGTGAGTAGAAAGAGAAATATTCAAAATATTATAAACATTACTCCAGTTAGGATGATGGTTTAAAGCTTCGCACTCAAAAGCGATACGGCTCATTGCACTGAAACAATCTTTGAAGTTGTCGAACTCTAATTCTACATGTAATGCATTGTCATAATATTCCCACTCTGGAAAGTGAAGCAATTTTTTTTCAATTGTAGCGTCGTCTAATTTCATATATTAATAATTAAGATTGTGAAAAGTACTAAATTACTATAAGCCTAACAAGCTTATTTTTTAAGTGCTTCCAAAACTTTATCACTTGTAATTTGAAGATGTTTTGGGAGCTTATTGAATTTTGGCAGAACTGCCAGATATCTATCATCATTTGTGGTATAAACATGTTTTAATAGTACTTTTTCATGACTAATAATCTGTAGTATCTGTTTTACAAATTCGTCGTGATGTACCAAGTCTGTACTGCCTAAGTGAAAAATCCCAAATTTCTCACGGTTAATGATGTAATGTATTTGTTGTGTTACCTTATGGTCAAGGGTAACGTTCATTATTAAATTAGGGAAAATTTCTACTGATTCATTTGTAGAAATATAATCTCTCATCTCCATGATTCTTGGGCATTGATTCCCAAATACCATAGGAAGCCTAAGTATAGCAACTTGCTTTTTAGGCAGCCTAAGAAGCATATTCTCAATTTTTATTTTAAAATGGCCATAAATGCTATGGCTTAATGTTTTGTCCAGTTCATAGCTAGGGTATTTACTATAAGCATCAAAAACATTTGCAGAGGACAAGAAAATAATTTTTGAGCCATACTCTAAAGCATACTCCGCTACATGCTGATGGGCAATGGTTTGCGCATTAAAATCTCCTCTAATAGCTGAAATTATAATGGAAGGCTTAGTGGCTTCTAAAATTTCATAAACATCGTCTTCTTCAACATTATAATGAAGGAATTGCTTATTGCTTTCAAAAACTTTCTTTGAAGTTCTATAGGTGCCAAAAGTCTTAAAATAAGGGCCTAATTCTTTATAAAGTACATTACCAATATAGCCACTAGCACCAAGAATAAGGATTCTGTGTTTGCTTATATTTTTCTTCTTCATTAATCCAACTACAAATTTATAAATGAACTATCCTTTATAAAAAGGAAGTTTAACTACAGTGGCAGGAATTGCTTTTTTACGTACTTGAATATTTATTTTACTATCGACTTTAGAAAATACCTTAGGCACATAACCAAGACCAATACCTACACCTAAGCTAGGACTCATGGTGCCAGAGGTCACATTACCTATAATATTTCCATTGCTCTCCACAATATCATAACCTTGTCGCGGAATACCTCTTTCATCAAGCTTAAAGGCCACTAATTTACGTTCTGGTGTGCGTTCTTTCTCGGCTTTTAGTGCTTCGCTATTAGTAAATTCTTTATTGAATTTACAGATCCAACTCAGTCCAGCTTCAATAGGTGATGTAGTGTCGTCAATGTCATTACCATACAGACAATAGCCCATTTCTAAACGTAGTGTATCTCTTGCTGCTAAACCTATTGGTTTTATACCATAGTCTGCACCAGCCTCTAAGACTTTTTCCCAGATTTGTTTGACTTCAGAGTTTTTACAATAAATTTCAAAACCACCACTTCCTGTATAACCTGTAGCAGAAATAATAACATGTTCTATGCCTGCAAAATCCCCTACAACAAAATTGTAAAATTTAATAGCTGATAAATCATGACTTGATAACGATTGCATGGCTTCTACAGCTTTAGGACCTTGTATAGCTAAAAGCGAATAGTCTTGACTTAAATCTCGCATCTCAGCACCAACATCATTTTTAGAAGAAATCCAATTCCAGTCTTTCTCTATATTACTCGCGTTAACCACTAGCAAATATGTCTCGTCTTTTACTTTATAGATTATTAAGTCATCTACGATACCGCCATTGACATTGGGCAAACAGCTATATTGTGCTTTTCCTACGTCTAACTTTGACGCATCATTACTGGAGACTTTTTGAATAAGTTCTAAGGCACGAGGCCCTTCAATTAAAAATTCACCCATATGAGACACATCAAAAACTCCTACCGCCTTACGTACAGTTTCATGTTCTATATTAACTCCTTCGTATTGTACGGGCATATTGTAGCCTGCAAATGGTACCATTTTAGCACCCAAAGCTATATGTGTTTCAGTTAAAGCGGTGTTTTTCATTACATTCATCATTTTTATTAAAGTTGCGCTAAATTAAAGAAATTTTGTGGCTTTATACCATAAAAAAAGTCACCATAAATATGGTGACTTTTATGATTTATGATTAGTTGTTAGAACTGATATCTAATACCTAATGCAATATCAAAATCTAAATCGTCTCTAAAATCCCCAAAGCCTAACTCCGGTCTAAAATCCAAAGATAAGAGCAGAGGAATATCAAAATTATACTCTATACCAATATCACCAGCAACAAAGAAGAATGTTTCATCATCAAAGTCATTATTGTCAAAACTATAAGATCCAAGTCCTCCACCAGCACCAGCGTACCAATTAAAGTTGCCATCTAGCTGCCATACCCATTGGTATAGACCTGTAAGTTTAAAACCATCAAAACCATTACCACTTCTCCAACCTAAATCAGCTTCAAGTCGGTTGTTATCTCCCAATGCACGTTGGTATGAAATTTCAGCACCAAATCCGTCACTGTCTCCAAGTCTAAGACCTATGGCGTTATCAGCAATTTCTTGAGCACTAGCTCCAAAAGTGAACCCCGCAAAAACCGCAAGTAATAAAATCAATTTTTTCATAAAGTTTGTAGTTTTAAGTTTAGTATTTTTCTAACAATAGGAAATATCGTTAATTTACATAACGACAAAATTATGTTAAAATTTGATTTTTTTCCAAGTTTTAAGACAACATTATAATTTAAAAATTGCTCAACTTACTCAATGAAAGGCTTAAATACCGATGCGTTATCATCTCTAAAACTTCAGATGAAGGGAGAATTGTATTACGATGATTTAATGCTTAAGCTTTATGCTACAGATGCATCGGTTTACAGAATTTTGCCCACGGCAGTTGCTATTCCTAAGGCTAAAGAAGATATAAGATTACTCATTGATTTCGCTCATAAAAACGAGACGTCCCTTATACCAAGAACAGCTGGGACTTCACTCGCTGGACAAGTTGTTGGCAAAGGAATAGTTGTAGATGTTTCAAAGTATTTTAATAAGATTTTAAACGTTGATTTGTCTTCTAAGACGGTAGTCGTACAGCCAGGCGTTGTGAGAGATGAGCTTAATAATCACCTCCAGCAATTCGGGTTGTTTTTTGGCCCTAACACATCAACATCTAATCGGTGTATGCTTGGTGGTATGGTTGGTAATAATTCTTCAGGAACTACGTCTATACAATATGGTGTTGCAAGAGACAAGGTTTTAAGTTTAAAAGTACTTTTGAGTGATGGGAGTGAAGCGGAATTTAAAAGTGTATCCAATTTGGAATTTGCATCAAAAACAAAATTAAAAACACTTGAAGGCCATATATATCGAACCATATTAGAAGAATTACAATCTGAAGAGGTTCAACAACAAATAACGGAAAACTTTCCGAAGCAAGGGATTCATCGAAGAAATACAGGTTATGCGATTGATGAGTTAATAAAGTCTGAAGTATTTAAAAATTCAGATCAAAAATTCAATATGTGTAAGTTATTAGCTGGTAGTGAAGGCACCTTGGCTTTTTTTACGGAAATAACTTTACAATTGGATGATTTACCACCAGTACATAGTGCAATGGTGGCGTTTCATTTTAAAAGTATTTCCAATTGCATGAAGGCTGTAAAACCTATTATGCATCACGATTTGCATACTTGTGAAATGATGGATGATTCCATCTTGAACCTAACAAAGTTTAATAAAACCCAACAAGAGAATAGGCAGTTTATTGAGGGTGATCCGGTTGCGATTTTAATGTGTGAAGTCAAAGCTGAAACTGAGGATTTATTGTCTGAAAAATTACAAGCGCTGATTGATACGTCTAAAGAACTACAACTTAGTTATGCTTTTCCTATTCTTAGAGGTAATGACATATTAAAGGCCCTTGAATTACGAAAGGCTGGTTTAGGACTTTTAGGCAATATGATTGGTGATAAAAAGGCCGTAGCATGTATAGAAGATACGGCGGTAGCAGTAGAAGATTTAGATAGTTACATTGAGGAGTTTACGGCCTTAATGAAAAAATACGATCAAAAAGCTGTGTACTATGCGCATGCTGGAGCAGGAGAGTTACACTTGCGGCCAATATTAAACTTAAAGGATACAAACGATGTTAAAGACTTTAGAGCAATAACAACAGATGTCGCGAGGCTTGTAAAAAAATATAAGGGATCCCTATCCGGCGAACATGGCGATGGTATTGTGCGCGGTGAGTTTATACCCTATATGATAGGAGAAGACAATTACAACATACTAAAACGAATTAAAACAGCTTTTGATCCAAGGCAGATTTTCAATCCAGGTAAAATTGTTGACGCTTATCAAATGGATAACAATTTAAGATACGAGCCAGGAAAGACAGAGCCTGAAATCGAAACTTTTTTAGATTTCAGCAATTCAAAAGGTATTCTTAGAGAAGCCGAAAAATGCAATGGTTCTGGCGATTGTAGAAAATTACCAGAATTTGGTGGTGTAATGTGTCCTAGCTATAGAGCTACCCGAAATGAAAAAGATACGACAAGGGCACGTGCGAATGCCTTACGCGACTATTTAACGAATTCAAAAAAAGCCAATAAATTTAATCATCATGAGCTTAAAGAGGTTTTTAGTTTGTGCTTGAGTTGTAAAGCATGTGCGAGTGAATGCCCAAGTAGCGTAGATATTGCTACTTTAAAGGCTGAGTTTCTTTATCAATATCAAAACGAAAATGGTGTAAATTTTAAAGATAAATTCTTTGCAAATGCGACTAAGTATAACAAAATGGCATCTCAATTACCATGGTTTTACAACATGCTTTTTAAAACCAAGTTTGTAAAAGGGTTTATGAAAATCTTGTTGGGAATTCATCCTAAAAGAAGTCTTCCAGAAATCTCAACATCATATACAAATTTATCTAAAGCCAATGATGTAAGTGATACCAATAACAACCCTATTAAAGAGGTCTATTTATTTGTAGATGAATTTACGAATTATTTAGAATCCAATATTGCGGCAGATGCTAAACATTTACTTTCAAAATTAGGGTATAAGGTATTTGTTATTAATGAATTAGAAAGCGGAAGAAGTTTTATTTCAAAAGGATTTTTAGAAGAAGCTAAAACCATTGCAGACCATAATATTAACCATTTAAAAAGTCTCGTTAATGATGATTTTTCTTTAGTAGGTATAGAGCCTTCCGCCATATATACGTTTAAGGATGAATATTTAAAATTAGCAGATGATAGGGATTTGGCAAGATCTTTAGCGAATCGTACATTTTTAATAGAGGAATTTATTCAAAAAGAAATTGAATTGGGTCATATTACCTCAGAACATTTTACTAAAGAAAGTAAAACTATTAAATACCATGGTCATTGTTATCAAAAGGCATTGGCTAATCAAAAATCCAGTTTTGATATTTTAAATTTACCTGTAAACTATTCTGTCACCATAATTCCTAGTGGTTGTTGTGGAATGGCTGGAAGTTTTGGATATGAAAAAGGGAATTATGAGGTGAGTATGGCTATTGGTGAACAAACCTTGTTTCCAGCATTGCGAAAAGCTTCGGACACCGTTATTATTTCTGCAAACGGAACGAGTTGTAGGCATCAGATAAAGGATGGCACAGGACGCATAGCTAAGCACCCAATCACAATTCTTAAAGAAGCTTTAGTTTGATTTCTTTTTTGGGGATTCTACTATGGTAATGGCAGCAATTAAGTCTTTAACGTCCATATCCTTTAGATCTTCATCCGCAAAAAAAGGTGAAAGTTTATCACTGTTATAATTATAGACTTTCCAACGCTTAAACTGATATTCTAAAGCCGTAAAATTTTCTACCCAATCACCAGAATTTAAATAAGTGGTCTTACCGAATTTATTCTCTTTGAGTAACATTTTTGGCTGATGTATATGACCACAAATCACATAGTCATATCCATTTTCAATGGCAAGATCAGTAGCTACTTTTTCAAAGTCATTGATGTATTTTATTGCACCCTTCACACTATTCTTGATTTTTTTAGATAGGGAATAGCGTTCTTTTCCCATTTTCTCTAAACACCAATTTACGAATCGGTTACTAAGAATTAATAGATCATAGCCCCAACCACCCAACTTTGCCAACCATTTAGCGTTTTGAATAGAGATATCAAATACATCACCATGGAAAAACCATGCTTTTTTTCCATCCAAATCTAAAACTACTTTGTTAACAATAGAAATATTACCAATCTCAGTATCAGTAAACTTCCTTAGCATTTCGTCGTGGTTGCCTGTAATGTAAATAACCTCAGTGCCATTGGCAGCAAAGTCCATTATTTTCTTAATGACACTAAGATGTGATTTTGGGAAGTACCTTTTTTTAAATTGCCAAATATCAACAATATCACCATTAAGGATAAGCTTTTTGGGTTCAATACTATTAAGGTAGGTCAGCAGTTGTTTGGCATGACAACCAAAGGTACCAAGGTGCACATCAGAAATTACCGCTATTTCAACTTTACGTTTAAGATTCAAGACACTCTTTTAATAATGCAAATAACTTACTAACATATTAACTCATTGTAACCTAAGAATTAATTATTTATAATGAGAATGTTATCATAATGTTACTAGATATTCTACTCTTATTCCCATAAGTATTTCAATAGATATAATCATAAAACAAAAGGGTGTATTTTGGTTTCTGTAATAATACATTTACATTAGCGTAAAAAAGGACTTAATGGCAGGAAATTCTTTCGGAAAACTATTTAAATTAACCACATTCGGGGAGTCCCATGGAGCCGCAATTGGTGGTATTATTGATGGCTGTCCTTCAGGCTTAAAATTAGATTTTAGTTCCATTCAACATGAATTGGACCGTCGTAAACCGGGACAGTCTAAAATTGTTACGCAGCGAAAAGAGCCAGATACAGTTGAGTTTCTTTCAGGCATATTTGAAGGCCAAACCACTGGAACACCAATAGGTTTCGTTATAAAAAACACCAACCAAAAATCTAAGGATTATTCGCATATTAAAGATGTATACCGTCCAAGTCATGCAGATTATACTTATGACAAAAAATATGGTGTAAGGGATTACAGAGGAGGGGGTCGAAGCTCAGCACGCGAAACAGCCTGTAGGGTAGTAGCCGGAGCTATTGCGAAACAACTACTTGAATCCGTAAAAATTCATGCATATACTTCTTCGGTTGGCGATATTTTTGTCGATAAACCTTATTACGATTTGGATTTCAACAAGATTGAAAGCAACGTTATCCGTTGTCCTGATGAAGATATAGCGGAAAGAATGATTGCCAAAGTTAATGCAGTAAAAAAACAAGGAGATACCGTTGGTGGCACCATAACTTGTGTGTTACAAAATGTACCTGCCGGATTAGGTGAACCTGTTTTTGATAAGCTTCATGCCGAATTAGGTAAGGCCATGTTATCCATAAATGCGGTTAAAGGTTTTGAATACGGAAGTGGTTTTTCTGGTGCTAAAATGAAAGGCAGTGAACATAACGATAAATTCAATGAAGACGGTACTACTCAAACCAATTTGTCAGGAGGAGTACAAGGTGGTATAAGTAATGGTATGGATATTTATTTCAGAGTCGCTTTTAAACCTGTAGCTACCACACTTCAAAAGCAAGACACCATCAATAGTAAGGGTGAAACTGTAGAAATGCAAGGTAAGGGAAGGCATGATCCTTGTGTAGTACCAAGAGCCGTACCTATCGTTGAAGCTATGGCTGCATTGGTTTTAGCAGATTATACACTTTTGCGGAGACAAGAGTCTAAAGATTGGTAGATATCATTTCATAAAGCATTTTTAATAAATAAAACAGATAACGAATTAATTACACTTCTTTAGGAAGATATTTAAAGACAAATGAGCCTATGAAAAAACTCGCACTACATTGGAAAATAATTATTGGAATGGTTCTCGGTATCATTTGGGCTCTATTATCAAGCTCTTTGGGATGGAGCCAATTCACAATAGATTGGATAGATCCTTTTGGGACTATCTTTATCAATCTACTAAAGCTAATAGCCGTTCCTTTGGTGTTATTTTCTATAATTAGTGGTGTTGCAAATATTGGTGATCCATCGAGCTTAGGTAGAATGGGAGGAAAAACCCTAGGAATTTATCTTGTTACAACGGTTTTGGCAATTTCACTTGGTTTGTTGCTTGTTAATGTGGTAAAACCAGGTAAACTAATTGATGAACAAAGCAGAATTGATAATAGAATCAGTTATGAAATATGGGCAGATGCAGAGGGTTACGAAATAAAAGATGGTATTAACTATCTCCAAGATCCTAAATTTTTTATAAGAGCTCAGGAAATTTCAGAATTATCAAAAAGTGAATTACAAGATGCGGCGGTTGCTGATAAGATGGAAACCGTAAATAGGCAAAAGCAAAGCACACCACTTCAGCCACTTGTAGATATAGTACCTAGTAATTTCTTTTATTCGTTATCGAATAATGGTCTAATGTTACAGATTATATTTTTTGCCATATTTTTTGGGATTTGTCTGTTGTTTATTCCAACCGAAAAATCCTTACCTGTTTTAAACCTCGTAGATGGTATCAATGAAGTCTTTCTTAAAATGGTAGATGTTGTGATGCAGGCTGCACCATTTTTCGTCTTTGCTTTATTAGCAGGTGTAGTGAGTAAGATGGCCGGTGATGATATTGGCAAAGTCGTTGAGATATTCAAAGGATTAAGTTGGTATTCATTAACAGTTCTTGTTGGTTTACTGTTAATGATATTTGTGATTTACCCATTGATTTTAAAGTCATTTGTTAAGAAAATACCCTATACTGGTTTTTTCAAATCTATGAGTCCTGCACAAACTTTAGCCTTTTCCACATCTAGTAGCGCAGCAACATTACCAGTAACGATGGAATGTGTTGAACAGAACTTAGGCGTGAATAAAAAGATAAGTAGTTTTGTTTTACCAATAGGTGCTACGGTAAATATGGATGGGACAAGCTTGTATCAAGCGGTAGCAGTTATCTTTTTGGCGCAGATGCATATGATAGACTTAACCTTAGGCCAGCAAATTACAGTTGTGTTAACAGCTACATTGGCATCTATAGGATCTGCTGCTGTTCCAAGTGCCGGTTTAGTAATGTTGATTATAGTCTTAAGTTCAGTGGGACTTAATCCGGCTTGGATCGCCATTGTTTTTCCAGTAGATCGTATTTTAGATATGTTCAGAACAGTAGTTAATGTTACTGGTGATGCAACGGTTTGCTCAATAATAGCTGATGGTGAAAATATGTTAGATTACACCGAACATGAGAACCCAACAGAAACTTTTGATTTAGACTCATAATTTTTATATCTTCATTATATCAAAGGATAAACTGCTAAAATAATAAAGGATGAATATTTGCTTTTTGATGTATCCTTGGGAAAACATAGATCCTGAAAACGATACAAGCCTTGCTTTAATTAAAGAATGTGCTAAAAGAGGTCATGGTGTAGCGATGTGCACACCTGCTAATCTCACCATAAGAAACAGTGTTACTAATGCTTTTTGTAAAGTGGTGGGTCGTATGGATAAAGTACCTAGTACCTTGAAATCGTTTTATAACAAAGCGAAATTAAGAGATGAAATGTTACCCTTAGCAGGTTTTGATGCTATCTTTTTTAGGGCCAATCCTCCTTTAGACCCTCTAATGCTCAATTTTTTAGATTCTGTAAAGGATGACGTTTTTATTATCAACTCGCTTGAAGGCATGAGAGAGGCCAATAACAAACTTTATACAGCTGCTTTTGGAGATGCACATAGTAATATTATACCAAACACACATGTTTCAAAAAACAAAAAGTATCTGGTAAAGCAAATTAAAGAATCCAAGTCAGATAAAATGATCATAAAACCACTTAACGGTTTTGGTGGTTCTGGTGTTATCTTGATTGAAAAATCAGCAATGAGCAACATTAACTCATTGTTAGACTTTTATATTACAAATTCAGATGGAACTTCTAACTACGTTATTTTACAAGATTACATTGAAGGTGCAGATCAAGGTGATGTTAGAATATTAATGTTGAATGGTGAACCTGTTGGCGCGATGAAACGTGTTCCAGGTTCAGATGATCATCGCTCTAATGTCTCTGCTGGTGGTAGTGTGCAAAAACACACATTAACCAAAGCGGAAAAGGCGTTGTGCAAACAAATAGGTCCTAAATTGGTAAAGGATGGGTTGTATTTTGTTGGTATTGATGTTATAGGTGGAAAATTAGTTGAAGTTAACGTAATGTCTCCTGGTGGTATAACTTATATTAATAAGGTCTACAAAAACAAGATAAAGGTAGAGGAGAAGGTAATTGACTTTTTGGAAAGTAAGGTGTTGGATAAATTACAAGCCTTCGATAGACGTACAAGACTTCGTAAAACAGTCGAAGAAGCTTAATCATTTTATGTTGTGAAACTAACCATACCAAAAGTATATCGGTTTTTAATCGTAACTGTTATTCTCATAATTTTGTGTTTAGTATTGTCCCAAACAGAATCCTTTAAAGAACATTACAGGGCATACAAATGGGAGGCTAATAGACTTTCTAATCATAATTTACAAGTATATTCAGAATTAAAAGATTTAGATAAAAACGATTACATCAAATTTGAAAACGTAGAGGGTTTTAATGTCAATAAAACCTATAATTATGCTAGAGTTGTAAGAATTACTAAAGATTCTGTTTCAATTAAGCCCTTTCTGTTTATGAATGGTACAAAACTTAAGGATATAGATAACTACTATGATAGAGAAAAAGATAATTTAAAAGAAATCACCTTGTCCTTTGACGATTTAAAGTACGGTATTTGCGATTCCTATTTACCTTTCATAGGTTTTAAATTTTGTGGTTTGCAACTTTTAGATTCTGAGGAAAAACTCAGGCTTTCTAGCATAAATAATTCCAATGAACCAATAATAAGGTTTTCAGATATGGACATTAATGAATCAGGAAAGTTTTACATATCCATGTACAATGTAGGTCAGGAGATTTACATGCAAAATATTAAAGCCTCACAAGATTCTATTCGTTTTTTTCAAAAATTTAAATTTCCTTACCTCATAGGTAAAAAAGATTCTAGAAATAGCCATTTTGCAGTTGCAGGTGTTGGGTGGAATCAAAGTGAAGATGCCGAGATAGAGTTTACCGTTGTAACGGACACTTTAAGCACTAAATTTTATCGCTATAGATTATCTGCTCTAGGAGAATTCACACGAAAGTTTGAGCGGATAAATTAAAATTGAAATATGAAAACAATCGATTGGACCAGAGATGAACTTGTAGCATACATATTATTGTTTGCAGCAAATTCAGATTTTAAGGAAGATAATCATGAGCGCAATGTGATTATCTCTAAAGTAGATATGGACACATTTCAGGAAATCCATGATGAGTTTGATAAAGACAATGATTACCAGGGTATTCAAAAAATCATGACAAGTCTGCGCCAGCATAATTACGAAAAGGACGACATCGAAATTTTACTCAGTGACATAAAAACCTTATTCTTTTCCGATGGTGACTTTAACATTAACGAACGCATTATGCTTAAATCCCTTGAGCGACTGTTTAAAACCTTGTAATGGAAAGACTTTCAATTGATACTATTATAGCTAAAATTTTGGCTGAAGAAACTTTTCACGCAGTTTCAGAAGAGTATTCACTTACTTTAAAGATTGATGAATACGTCCCTTATCTTTGTGGTGCTGTACATGACGGACACCAATTTAGAAAAGAGTTATGGGATAATTGTCTTCATTCCGAATATGACCGATGGTACGAGGAAGATCCAGAAACCAAAAATATGGTCAATTCACACCCAATTGTTATATCTGGACTTGATTCTCGTTTTGAGTATGATCTTAATCGAGATCCTGATAATGCTGTATTTGATACAGCATGGGGAAAACAATTATGGAAAAGGCCATTACCGGATTTTGAAAAAACGAAAAGCTTGCAAAAGCATACCAATTTCTATAAGGTAGTCCATGCC
This sequence comes from Winogradskyella aquimaris, assembly GCF_042676105.1. Classification (NCBI taxonomy): domain Bacteria; kingdom Pseudomonadati; phylum Bacteroidota; class Flavobacteriia; order Flavobacteriales; family Flavobacteriaceae; genus Winogradskyella; species Winogradskyella aquimaris. Next base: position 36,863 of record NZ_JBHTJQ010000003.1, read on the forward strand.
TTAATATCCAAATTAGAAAAAAGATTTGGTATTTGTATTGTCTACGATATACATAGTTATAATTGGCAACGATGGGATAGGGAAGTACCTACATGGAACTTGGGAACCTCAAATATAGATAATGAGCGTTTTGGTGAGTCAGTAGAGTCTTGGAGACAAATGTTGGAGAGCATCAAATTACCTAATGATATTAAACAAACAGCTAAAATTAATGACACCTTTCAGGGTAATGGATATTTTTTAAAATACATTACTAATAATTTTGAAAATACATTAGTTTTAGCAACCGAAATAGCAAAGGTGTATTGTGATGAGTATAAGCAGATTATTTATCCTGAAGTTGTTGCATCAGTTGAACAGCAATTGAAGATACTTATACCAAAGCATGCAGAAGAATTTTACAGAAAGTTTAAGGCCTAATGTCCCAAATTAAGACGACAGAAGAATTTCAGGATTTATTTGATATTGATGCCAATCTTAATCGACTGGTAAAGAATATTGAATTACTTAATTATATAAACCCTCACAATATCGCAGCTGAAAAGAAAAAATTCTTTTCGGCAAAATACAACTACGAGCCAGACTTTAACTATCCCAAAATGCGATTTAATGGGTATAAATTACATCGTTTGTTTTTTTCTCAGCGCTTAGAGCGCATAGAGGATGAGGATATTAGACAGCTTTATGAAGATATCATTTATGAGTATTCGGGATTAATTGAGTGCATTGAAACTATTGGTCAAGGTCGTAAGTTTTATTTTAATAGTCTTAAAAGTTTTGGGACACCTACGGAAAAGGATATAGAAAATGCTAAATTTATTCTACGTTTTGATAACTCTGATTTTGATGAAGAGATGCTGCCGTTATACAATGCTGGTGAGGCAAGGGATTATTTTGACGAGTTTTCCAAACGCTATGATTTTAGGTACAACATAAAGATTTCAAACAATCTTTCAGCTGCGGCAATGGTATTGAATAACACGCAGACCTTGGTACTTAGAAAAAGCCATAAATACAGCTTAAATCAGCTTAAAGTTTTAACAAATCATGAAATTGGTGTCCATATGGTCACCACATTCAACGCATTAGAACAGCCTTTAAAGATTTTCTCAAATGGTTTACCTAATAACGTCGAAACTCAAGAAGGTTTGGCAGTGTATTCAGAATTTATGAGTGGATGTTTAACGATTGAGCGCCTAAAAGAATTGGCTTTTAGGGTTGTTGCTGTAGATAGTCTTAATAAAGGTTATAATTTCTCAGATACGTTTCATTTGTTACACAATCAGCATAAATTAAATAGAGATAAAGCTTTTGCAATTACACTGCGGGTACATCGTGGTGGCGGATTTACTAAAGATCATTTATACCTTAAAGGGATTAGAAACATATACAAGTATGCTAATGCTGGAAATGATTTAGGAGTTTTATTGACTGGTAAAGTTAGTCTAGAGTATATTCCAACGATTAAAAAATTAATTGACTTAAGATTGGCCTTAAAACCTAGATATCTTACTGATGCTTACGAGGTAAATAATAACACCAATCCTAATTTAGATTTTATTTTAAAGAGTTTGAAATAATTTTGAATTATAAAAATAATCTTAATAAAACCTCAAAGCTAAATACGTATTCTATCCTATAAAAGGCACCTTAAAGAAGTTAGACATGCTTCTTTTAAGGGATTTAACTCATTCCCAACTAACTGAAGTTAGGGTTAAACCAAAGAGTATTCTACTTTGAGGTTTGTAATTACTAAGCTTAAAAACCATTAACTCAAAAGCTTTTGTTAAAAGTACTTCAATTTGTTTGTACGGGAAATTATAATTGAGTAGAACCGTATTCTGAATGCGTGAATGGTATTTTATGATGAGTTTGTACACAACTTACAGAACATATTTGCACTTTTAACCTTTAAAACAATTAATCTGGGGTTATATCGATTTTTTTTAACAAGGCAGAATAGATTATTTTATTTTTGACTAAACAAAATATGTGCTATAACCAATTCGACGTTTTCCCTCAAACCGAATTGAATTTTGTTTGAAGTTAAATTAGTTTTAAGTAAGTTGTTAATTTAAGAAAGCCTTTTAGTTAACGTGCTAAAAGGCTTTTTTACATCAAAAACTTAGCTTTTAATTCCGGTGTGGGTATCATACAGGCCTCTTTTTTACCATACCATTGATAACGGTTTTTTGCTACATAATCATAAACCCAATTTCTTATAAAAGCAGGGATAATTAAAAACAAAGCCATTAGTTTGGTTGGAAAATTGAGTTGCTTGGCTACTTCTAGTGCAGCCGTAGATTTATAATAAATTTTTTCCTTTGTTGGACTATATAAAATAATAGAATCCACTAGTTCAGTATCTATTTCAAAATGCTCTGTAATAGTTTTACCCACATCACCTTGAAGAGGAGCAAATAAGAACTTATTCTTTTTATCGCGCTTTATCACAAACAATACACTACTGTTGCATAGATTGCAAACTCCATCAAATAAAATAAGTTCCTTATCTTTTGGTATATCATTTAACATATTACAAAGATAGGGTTTAGATACATTTTTACTAAGGTCATTAACAAGCTATTAGGTCTATTATTTCTTTGATTGCACTAGTTCTAGCAAATCCAAACTTACATTAGTGGTGAACATACCATAGTTTACAGTTGCTTTACCTTTTTCTATATCATCAATATTACCTACTGCCTTACCATCGTGCATTCGAACACGATCACCAACTTTTAATACAGGCTTTGGTTTTTCAATAACAACTTCTTTCTTCTTAGCAGCTTTTTTCTTTTTCCGAATGACGTCTACTTTCTTTTCGGCTTCTTGTTTAATCTGCTTTTCTTTAGCTTTTTCAGCACGTTTTTGTTTTGCAGACATTTTCTTTCGTTTTGCATTTTCAATTTGTACCAAACGGAAGAGCTCTGACATTAGTTCACGTTTTCTTCTGTTTTCGAAAAACTTTTCTGCAAGATCATTTACCTTTTGTCCGAGATAGATGAGGCGTTGATTACTGTCATATAACTCTTGAAAGCTTTCTAATTTCTTTTGAATCTTTTCGTTCGTCTCTTCTAATTTTTCAGCCTCAGAAAGTTTCTTTTTTTCGTTCTCCTTTAGTAAACGCTCAGTACGTTCTAGTTTGCTACGTTCTTTCTGCAACTTTGCAATAGTAGCATCAAACCTTACTTTACCACGTTCAATCTTTTTTTTCGATTTGTTTATTAAACTGTAGGGAATCCCATTTTTCTGTGCTACTTCAAACGTAAAAGAGCTACCAGCTTGACCTGTTACCAATTTGTACATGGGTTCTAAGCTCTTTTCATTAAAAAGCATATTGGCATTTTGCATGTGCGGCAGCTCGTTTGCCAATAATTTTAAGTTTGAATAGTGTGTTGTAATTATTCCAAAGGCATTACGCTCATAAAATACTTCTAAAAATGTTTCAGCTAAAGCGCCACCCAGTTCAGGATCACTTCCCGTACCAAACTCATCTATTAAGAAAAGCGTTTTTTTGTTTACTTTCTTTAAGAAGTAATTCATTTGTTTTAATCGGTAGCTATATGTGCTTAGATGATTTTCGATAGATTGATTATCCCCAATATCGCTCAAAACACGATCAAAAAAACAAGCTATACTTTTCTCATGAACAGGAATAAGCATGCCACTTTGAAGCATGACCTGCAATAGCCCAACTGTTTTTAGAGTGATGCTTTTACCGCCAGCGTTTGGACCCGAAATAACAATGATTCGATTGTCGTTATTCAGTTCAACGGTCTGAGGAAATGTCTTTTCACCTTTCTCTTTATTTGTTAAATAAAGTAATGGGTGATAGGCATCCTTAAGAATCATTCTGCGCTCGTTACTTATTTCCGGCAAAAGTGCATTCATGCTTCTGGCATATTTTGCTTTTGCGGCAATAACATCTATTTTGGTCAACAAGGATTGATAATCATGTAAAAGCGGTAGAAAAAGTCTAATATAATCGGTTAACTCTTTAAGAATTCTAATGATTTCCTCTTTCTCTTCGTATTGTAGATTGTTGAGTTCCCTGCTATGTTGCAAGGTGGTTTCTGGCTCTATATAAACAATACTGCCTGTTTTACTGCCGCCCATAATGGCGCCTTTAACTTTACGTCTGTACATCGCCTTTACAGCAAGCACACGTCTATTGTCAACAACGGATTCACGGATATCATCTAAATAATCTAAGCCATGATATCTAGTTAAGGCTGAGGAAAAACTACTATTAATCTTTCCTTTTAGCTTGCTAATTTCCTGACGCAATCTTGAAAGTTGCCCAGAAGCATCGTCTTTAATATCACCAAAACGATCTACCACAACATCTACCTGTTCTACAATAGCGGTTGTGATTTCTATGTGCTGACTATATTGGTGTAACTTTGGGTAATAGTCTTTAAATTTCTCAAAAAACTTTACCAGAGCATTAGAAGTTTGGGATATGCCCACCAATTTTTGTAAACCAGAAACTTCCAAATAGGTGTTTTCTATTGAAAGAAGCTTTATCTCTTTTGAAATGGATTCAAATCCGTGATTTGGAATACGATTATCATTATCAAAAGAAGACACATATTCATTGACATAGTCCAATTCACGAATAAGCTGTGTTTCAACCTCAAGAGGTCGTACAGCAAGAACAGCCTCTTTGCCTAAAGCTGTAATGGTTTGTTCGGAAATTTGTTCTAAAACCGTAAAGAATTCAAGGTCTTTTAGGGTTTTATCATGAATATGTATCACGTGTTCTTATTATTTTAGAATTGCAAATTTAGGGTAAATGTTGTGATATGCCTAACATCAATGTGTTATGGTAATTCTTATTTTTGAATAAAATGAAACTTATGAATGTTAGTATACATCCTAGTTGGAAAACACATTTGCAAACAGAATTCGATAAATCATATTTTAAAAGTTTGACGGATTTTGTGAAAACTGAATATAAAAATCAAAAATGTTTTCCAAAAGGTTCTGAAATATTTAATGCTTTTAATCATTGTTCCTTTGAGGATGTCAAAGTGGTAATCATTGGTCAAGATCCATACCATGGCAATGGACAGGCCAATGGACTCTGTTTTTCAGTCAATGATGGCATCCTGCATCCACCGTCGTTAATTAATATCTTTAAAGAAATAGAAGCCGATTTAGGGATACCCTATCCAAAAAGTGGAAATTTAATACCATGGGCAGATCAAGGTGTACTATTATTAAATGCTACATTAACTGTTAGAGCACATCAAGCAGGAAGTCATCAAAACAAAGGCTGGGAACAATTTACGGATGCTGTGATAAAACTAGTAAGCGAGAAAAGACAAAATCTAGTATTTTTACTTTGGGGTGGTTTCGCGAAAAAGAAAAAGCGATTAATTGACACCTCTAAACATTTTGTTTTGGAAACAGGCCATCCATCTCCATTAAGTGCGAATAGAGGTTATTGGTTTGGGAATAAACACTTTAGTAAAACTAACTCCCTGTTGCAGCAAGTTGACCAGTCGGTAATTGATTGGCAGCTAGAGTAGGTATAGGTTTTTTAGTACGTATTATACGTGGTTTTTTGTTTTCAGTTTCCCTAGAAGTTTTGTTGCAACTAAATATTAAGAGCACAAAATTTAAGGCAACTAAAAAAGACAGAATCAGAGTAATTGTTAGAATCATATTAATCTTTTTCTTGTGTTAATAGCTCGATTTGGTTAAACAAATGTAACTAAAAATTTGAAATACTGAAAGTTATGAACAAAAAGTGTAAGATTTAACTGAAAAATCGTTAACAATTTTTTAACGTCTTTTATCGATGTTTACTAATGTTATGACGATTTTCAACAAGTTGGTAAAAATTGAGAGAATTCTATTGAAGTTTTGCGAAAATTTTAAAGTTATAGTTTACAAACTATTTCATTATAATCTATTTTCTTAGATATAATATCCAGGTCAAAGAGCTGTTCTTGAACCATATTTATTGTCTCCTCATCAATCAATTCTTGAGACCATTCTGTTATGGACAACCATTCACTAACATCGTTTATATCTTGATCATAACGATTGGCAATTGTTCGGTCTATACTTGGTATTGACTTAAACTCTGCAGTAGTTGTATTTATAATATTTAAAATTGTCTTTAAGTCTTCTATATGATGTGCTATAAATTCGTCTCTGACAGCAATAACAAAACATGGCCATGGAGTAGGGCATTCACCAATACGTCTAAATGTACCGTTATCAACTAACGGTTTCGTAGTGAATTTTTCCCACATAAAGTAGTCTGCACTGCCACTTGTAAGACCTTCTACTGCACCATTAAGATTTTCAATGACTTCAAAATTAAGATCTGAATCTAAATCCCAATGATTATTTTTTGCATGGATGTAGGCCATTAAATGCGAACCTGATCCATATCTACTTATAGCGGCTCTTGTGCCTTTAATGTCCTTAATTGTTTTAAATCTTGATTTATCAGCAACATGAATTCCCCAAACCAAGGGTGTTTCAACAAAGGTTTGTACAATATGCGATGGGTTACCCTCTATGATATCTTTTACAATACCTTCTGTTAAAATTACTGCAATATCTATATCTCCTGAACGAAGTGCTTTGCACATGTCACCAGTACCTCCATAATAATCGTGCCAACGAAGATTAATATCTTCTGCTTTATATTCTCCATTTTTGAGGGTTAAATACCAGGCAAGATTAAAATGTTCAGGAACTCCTCCTATGTTTACTTTTTTCATCTATACTGAGTGTGTATTTTAGTGCGACTAAATATTAACAATTCGTTCCAAGGCATAGACAATCAATTTCTCAACAGTTGCCTTTGGGTCTTTACTAAAGTCGCCAGTAGCTCGATTTGCAATTATGGCATTCAAGGAAAGAGCCTCATGGCCAAGTAATTTTGATAGACCGTAAATAACAGAGGTTTCCATTTCAAAATTTGTAATCCGGAAATTTTTATAATTAAAGTTGTCTAATTTGGCATTTAAACCAGCATCATGCAAAGGGAGACGTAATACGCGACCTTGTGGCCCGTAGAACCCACCTGCAGTACCTGTCATACCTTTGAATATTTTTTTGCTTTCAAAATACTTCTCTAAGTATTTGCTATTGTTAATAATTATGGGCCTTGCTTTATTTTTGTCCCAATTGGTATGTGCAATAAAGGCATCTTCAATCTCAGGATTACTAATGCCATCGATCTGATAGAAATGTAACATACCATTAAGGTCTAAACCATGAGTGCTCATTACAAAAGCATCAACAGGTATATCAGCTTGCAATGATCCTGATGTCCCTATCCTTATGATATTAAGGCTAGTGAGATTAGTTTTAGGTTTTCGTGTTTTTAAATCGATATTAACTAAAGCGTCTAATTCGTTAAGAACAATGTCAATATTGTCTGGCCCTATACCAGTAGACAACACGGTAATTCTTCTATCTTTATAATAACCTGTTTGGGTTTTGAACTCACGTTTTTGAGTGCTGAACTCTATACTATCGAAGTGTTTGGTTATTTTTTCAACACGATCCTGGTCTCCCACAAATATAATAGTATCCGAAATATCCTCTGGCTTAAGATTTAAATGATAAACACTGCCATCTGGATTTAAAATAAGTTCTGAGTCTTTAATTGACATGCAATATGGTCTTTACAAGTTTGTTTTGGTCTACACTAAATTGAAATTCAAGGCGATTTACACCACCGTAAGTCATGTTGTTATTGACTTCTGCTGCGAAATTGTGTTGTCGTAACAGGGCCTCATGTCCTTTTCTATTCAGTTTTAAACTGTTTTCGGTTTCTTCGAAAAAGATACTCAATTTTTCTATTAATCGTCGATGTTGAGAATCACCAAAACCATAATACCCCTGATAATTAAGGCTATACCCTAATAGGTGATGTTTGGATTTTATATCATTATCCCTAACAAGTCTAAGAATATTGTCTTCCAATACACTTAACCCACTTTTTTGATGAGGAAAACGCTTCAAATGCGCTTTTAAACAACTGCTCATGTAGGCAAAATTGGACTGCTTTGTAATGTATGGCTTAAGAATATTATGATCTTTACCACAATAGGTCCTCCATAGTGTAATCGCTAACTGCTTATCATCGTCAGTTAATCGAATACGTTTCTGATAATGATCTAATAATTGGGCTTGGGTAAGTTCGCTTAAACCTTTTAAATTTTTTTCTCCTTCAACGCGACCACTACATACAAGGTAAAGCGGCTTTTTAATTTCTTTTTGATGCAAAAGATTGATAACACCAAGTAGATTGATATGGCAGAATAAATCGTACTCAAACCAAAGATGAATTTCATCATACTTATTGGCATCATTCAACTTTGACAATTCCTTTTCAAGTTCTTTATTATCAACTACAATGTCGTAAAACTCTTTTAAGAATTTTGCCCTTATTTCAAAGAATTCTTTAGAGTCAATCTTTGCAATGGTTGGCCCTTCGCAAAGCATTTCTTGCCAGGTCAAAATATCATCTTTAAAATCTAGTTCTCTCAGATATTCTGTGAGTGCATTTCCATTAGTAATATGAAGGATTTGTTGCGTCATAAAATCAACCTCCAACACGTTTTACACTAAAACCCTTTTCTTTGAGAATAGTCATAATCTTATCTCTGAAGTCTCCTTGTATAATTATTTTATCGTCTTTGAAACTACCACCAACACTAAGTTTTGTTTTTAGTTCCTTGGCTAGTTTTTTAAAATCCTCTGTTGCACCTGTATAGCCTTCTAAAATTGTAATAGGTTTGCCTTTACGCTTTTCATATTTACAAATTATAGGATCGTCTTGTAACCAAATGCCACTTTGCTCTCCATCTTCATGTTCCGATGTTTCAGAAACATGGTCTGGAAACAAATTTTTTAGTTGATCTTTAAGGTCCATTATTTCTTAATTAATCCTAGTTCAACTAAACGTTCATTTAAAAATTCACCAGCAGTAATATCATCATATAGTTTTGGGTGTTCATCATCAATACAACTATCTAAAACATCCAATTTCATTTCTGAGATAGGATGCATAAAGAATGGAATGGAGTAACGGGACGTTCCCCAAAGTTCACGTGGCGGATTCACAACACGGTGTATGGTAGACTTTAATTTATTGTTGGTATGTCTAGATAGCATATCTCCAACATTTATCATTAATTCATCTGGCTCAGCAATAGCATCTAACCATTCACCATCATGACGCTGAACTTGCAAGCCACGTCCTTGAGCACCCATTAGAAGGGTAATAAGATTAATATCCCCATGAGCAGCCGCTCTTACAGCGTTTTTAGGTTCTTCCGTAATCGGTGGATAATGAATAGGTCTTAAAATTGAATTACCATTATGAATATATTCATCAAAATAGGTTTCTTCCAAACCTAAATGTAATGCTAAGGCTCTAAGTACATATTTTGCTGTCTTTTCTAGCATTTTATAGGCTTCTTTTCCTACAGTATTAAAATCTGGTAATTCCTTGACTTCAACATTTTCAGGGTATTCTTTTTTGCGTTCTTCGTCATCCTCTACATACTGACCAAAATGCCAAAACTCTTTTAAATCTCCTTCCTTTTTACCCTTAGCGCTTTCCTTCCCAAAAGACACATAACCCCTTTGGCCACCGATACCAGGGATTTCATAGCTCTCTTTTACCTCTAAAGGTAAGTTAAAAAAGTTACGAACTTCACCATAAAGACGGTCTACCAAATCATCATCTAAAAAATGGCCCTTTAAAGCTACAAAACCTATATCTTGATAGGCCTTGCCAATTTCATTTATAAACTTTTGCTTTCTATTTGGATCATCAGAAAGAAAATCCTTTAAATCTACACTAGGTATTCTATCCATTGTAATTTCATTTGAAAATTTAGTCAATATACAAAAGTAACTAAATACTCATGAATTATAAATATGAAATACTTACAATTGAATTCTGTTTTCGGTAATATTGAAGCATTTTATTTACATTTGGAGCAATAGAAATTATAATATATGCCAACCATAACCAAAAGCAATATAGATTACGACAAACGCAATTTGAGTGATAAGGTTTTATTGAAACTTTATTACAACATGCTTAAACCTCGCCTAATAGAGGAAAAAATGTTGATTTTACTTCGTCAAGGTAAAATTTCAAAATGGTTTTCAGGGATTGGTCAAGAGGCTATAGCTGTAGGTGTAACTATGGCTTTAAAACCAAGTGAGTATATATTACCAATGCACCGAAACCTAGGTGTTTTTACCACTAGGGAAATTCCTTTGCACCGTTTATTTTGTCAGTGGCAAGGTAAGGCAAGTGGTTTTACAAAGGGCAGGGATCGCTCGTTCCATTTTGGTACCCAAGAATACAATATTGTAGGTATGATTTCTCACCTAGGTCCTCAACTCGGTGTTGCGGATGGAATTGCTTTGGGTAATCTTTTAAAAAACAATGGTCAGGTTACTGCGGTTTTTACAGGTGAAGGTGGTACGAGTGAAGGTGATTTCCATGAGGCATTGAATGTGGCGTCTGTCTGGCAATTACCAGTTATATTTTGTATTGAGAATAACGGTTATGGGCTTTCAACACCTACAAATGAACAATATCATTGTAAACATTTGGCCGATAGAGGAAAAGGCTATGGCATTGAATCCTTTGTACTGGATGGTAATAATATTATCGAAACCTATTCGAAGGTTAAAAAGCTTGCGGAAAGTATAAGAAAACGACCAAGACCCATCTTAATAGAGTTTAAAACATTTAGACGACGTGGCCATGAAGAAGCTAGTGGTACAAAATATGTACCTAATGCTTTGATGGAAGAATGGGAGGCCAAGGATCCAATTGAGAATTTTAGAAGCTATTTGTTTAGCAAAAAAATATTATCTGCAGAAGTGGATGAGCAATATATATCTGAAATTAAATCTGAAATCGATACTTCATTGGAATCTGCTTACGCGGAAGCAGATATCACATCCAATGAAATAAATGAATTAGGTGATGTATATCAAACCTTTGATTATAAAGATATTAACCCAAGTAAAGAACTTAAAGAAGTACGATTAATTGACGCTATTTCTGAAGGTTTAAGTCAATCTATGGAAAAGCACAAGGACTTGGTAATTATGGGACAAGATATCGCGGAATATGGTGGTGTTTTCAAAATTACGGAAGGCTTTGTAGAGCAATTTGGAAAAGAGAGGGTTAGAAATACACCAATCTGTGAATCTGCAATTGTAGAGACAGGCATGGGATTATCGATTATAGGTATGAAAGCTGTTGTTGAGATGCAATTTTCGGATTTTGTAACATCAGGTTTTAATCCTATAGTGAATTATTTGGCAAAGTCGTATTACCGATGGAAACAAAATGCAGATGTTGTGATTAGAATGCCTTGTGGTGCTGGTGTAGCAGCAGGTCCATTTCATTCGCAAACCAACGAAGCGTGGTTTACAAAAACACCAGGATTAAAAGTGGTTTACCCTGCTTTTCCTTATGACGCTAAAGGCTTGTTGGCAACAGCCATAAATGATCCAAACCCAGTCCTATTTTTTGAACATAAGGCGTTATATAGAAGTATAAGACAGGAAGTGCCTGTAGATTATTATACATTACCTTTTGGCAAAGCCTCACTCTTAAAAGAAGGTGAAGCAGTTACCATAATCACCTACGGCGCTGGTGTGCATTGGGCCTTAGAAACTTTAGAAAACAATACTGATATTTCAGCAGATTTAATAGACTTGAGAACGCTTCAACCTTTAGATAAAGAAGCTATATTTAATTCAGTTAAAAAGACAGGTAGAGCAATCATTCTTCAAGAGGATAGTATGTTTGGTGGCATTGCCAGTGATATTTCTGCACTAATAATGGAAGAGTGCTTTGAATATTTAGATGCACCAGTAAAGCGTGTAGCCAGTATGGAAACACCAATACCATTTGCGCCACAACTCGAAGCGCAATATTTAGCCAAAGGCAAGTTTTATGAAGCATTGTTAGAACTATTAGCGTATTAGGCATTACTTCGTATAATACTGTTTTTTAATAAGTTAACTGAAATATTGTCAGTGTTTCTGAAAATATTTCAGTCGTATTGAATTGGCATTTATTTTGCTCATCAATTGTAAAATGAATGTTTAATTAAAATTTAAATCTTATGAGCAATTTAATTCCAACTGTAAAAAATGGTAGTGAGTCAAATTCTGGTTTAGGTTTTAAAACACTGCCAAGCTTATCATCATGGATGGATGATATCATTAACAAAAGTTTTGGTAACGAATTTATATCAAACTTTAATACAGGGATTACCTTACCTGCCGTAAATGTGTTAGATCATGATGAGGAGTATATTGTAGAGATGGCTGTTCCAGGATTAAAAAAATCAGATTTTGATATTAACTTAGATAATCAAATGCTATCAATTTCTGCTGAATTAAATACAGAAGACGAAGACTCCAATTTAAACTTTACAAGACGTGAGTTTGGTTATTCTTCATTCAAACGAACCTTTTCGTTGCCAGAAACAGTAGAATTTGATAAAATAAAAGCCAAATACGAAGATGGAATCCTTAGAGTTTTATTGCCAAAACGTGACGAGGCCAAGAAAAAACCTATAAAACAGATAAAGATTTCATAAGGGGTAGTATTGATTCCACTAAGTAAAAAAACCAACACTTTTTCAGTGTTGGTTTTTATTTTTCTGTTTTTGGGTGATTAGTCCAATTCATAATTTAATGTTTTCCAAGTCATCATCTAAACTGTGAGATGTATTGACAATTTTTGATAAAGCTTTCATAATTGATTTAATTTAATGATTGATGATTGTCGTTATGATCTGTAACGTCTTTTACTGTTCCAAGTATAACTTCTTGTTTCTGTTGCAGTACTTGTTAATTGATTGTTGTTTAAAGTTCTCATAATTTTCGTTTTTTAATTGATTACACTTAATAGACGAGCAAACTTTAGAAATGTTACAGTACTTTGTATAACATAGTTGTAATTTAACGTTTTTTAACTATTCTGTATCTTTAGTTCATGAAAATCAGGATTTTAATACTTCTATTTTGTGTAATGATGTTCAGTTGTAATGAGCAATCAACGGATTGCACATTAAAATCGTATACAGTAACAGCTACAGCCTATAATTCGTTAGCTTATCAAACTAATTCAAATCCTAGTATCACGGCTTTTGGGGATAGTTTAAAACCAGGTCTTAGATATATAGCTGTTTCGAGAGACTTATTGGATTCAGGTTTAGTTCATGATACCAAAGTTAAGATTGAAGGTTTCGATAGTCTCTTTACAGTAAAGGACAAAATGAATAGACGCTGGCGAAAACGCATTGATATCTACATGGGTAGGGATGTAAAAAAAGCTAAAAAATGGGGCAAAAAAAAGGTGACTATTGAATATTGTATCCCGGTTAATGATTCTCTTCGTTAATCACGTTTCACCAACACTTCAGAGACAATAAATGGATAGGCATTTTTTACTATTTTGAATTCCTCATCGGTAATCTCTTCTGGTTTTTTATTAAACGTTTGTTTAATATAGTTTGCTCTTAATTCATAAAATGCTTTTGTGATTTCATCCTGTATCGCTATAAATAGTTGATACTTTGTTAAAGCATCATGACTCAAAGAGATGACAGCTTCTCTGGGGTGATCTGATGATTCGGAAAGCTTTTTACCCATACAATAATCACATTGCGATGCACCATTATTGTCTACAAAAGATTTTACTAATTCTTTTACTTCTTCAAGCGTTACTACTTTATCTTCAATCAAAATTTCTTGATGTCTGTTTGCATTTATCCTAAGAATGTTTCGCTCATGTATAGGTTTTGAACAATCTTTTGTAGGGCAGTCCTTAGGTAATTGTCTCAAAATACCCTTATCAGCGGAAATGGTCGTTGTTACCAAAAAGAAAATGAGTAATAGGAATGCAATGTCTGCCATAGATCCTGCATTGATCGTTGCAGGATGTCTTCGAAATGATTTCATATGATATTATTTAAAGGTTAATGTTTTCTTAAGCACAATAACGGTACCAATCTTGTTAAAGGTTATTAACAATTCATTCCATAAACACTTACAATATGCTATTTTTGCAAAATTAACGTTCGAGGAAATTTATCATATGTCTATAGACACAATTAAAGAATCCACATCTGAGAAAAAACTCTACGACTATCAAATCAAAGATCTTAATCGCATTTTTGATGTCATGGATGAAGAGGCTGATGATTTTAATCTCCTTTATCAGCTCCCTACAGGCGGTGGTAAAACAGTAATTTTCTCAGAAATCGTTAGGAAATATATAGAGCGACAGAATAAAAAGGTAGTCATCCTTACGCATAGAATTGAGCTTTGTAAGCAAACCTCTAATGTCCTTTCTGGTTTTAACGTTAAGAATAAAGTGATTAACAGTAAGGTTAAAACCCTGCCAGACCAAGATGACTATAAATGTTTTGTGGCTATGGTAGAAACATTAAATAATCGCTTGTCCGATAAAGATTTTGAACTTAAAGATATTGGACTGGTTATTATTGATGAAGCTCATTACAATTCCTTTAGGAAACTATTTAAATTTTTTGAGCATTGTTTTATCCTTGGTGTTACTGCTACGCCATTAAGTAGTAACATAAAGTTGCCTATGAAAGATAATTACGACAAATTAATTGTTGGTGATGATATTTCAACGTTGATAAAAAATGGGTTTTTAGCCAGTGCCGAAGTTCACCATTATGATGTCGGGTTGACTTCCCTGAAAATTGGAATTAACGGTGATTATACCGTTAAGTCTTCAGAAGCATTATATACCAATTCATTGATGCAAACCAAACTGCTTTCTGCTTATGAGGAATTGGCAAAAGGTAAAAAAACACTTATTTTTAATAATGGTATCTATACATCTAAAGAAGTGTTTTACACTTTTAAAAAAGCAGGTTACAACGTAAGACATTTAGATAATACGGCGAGCAAACAAGAGCGCAAAGATGTATTGAAGTGGTTTAAACACACACCAGATGCCGTACTAACCTCCGTAAGTATACTTACCACTGGTTTTGATGAACCATCTGTAGAATCAATAATCCTAAATAGAGCTACACGTTCTTTAACCCTATATTTTCAGATGATAGGCCGTGGTAGCCGAATTTATAAAGATCGCAAAACGTTTCAGGTTATAGATTTAGGGAATAACGTGTCAAGATTTGGCCCTTGGAGCCAACCCGTTGATTGGAATCATATCTTTAAATATCCAGATTTATATCTAGAAAACATTATAGATGATGAAGCTTTAGAGCGTGATTTTGTCTATGTCATGCCAGATACCTTGAAAGAGAAATTCAAAAAATCAGAAACCTTAGAATTTGATGTTAAGGCCGCCTATAAAGATGCTATTAATTCTGGAAAAAAGTCTTTCACCGTTATCGAGCAATCCATTGCCCAGCACTCTCAAATATGTATTGAAAATAGTGAGGATATTTATGAGGCTAGGGCCTTGGCAAAACTTCTTCAAGATGAGATTTCCTATCGTATAAAGCAATACGGTTATTGTATCATGAATAGTACTGACAATTATAAGGATTGGTTATTTGAAGAATACAATCGTAAGCTCCGAATAAGCTTCAACGGTAAGTTTTAACGTTTTTTTGTAAGGAATTATTTTTTTATACGTTTATTTTGAAATAGGTATAGTTTTTGCGCTACAGGTTATAGATATCTATTTTTTTGTGAAATATTTTAAACTAATATTATTTTCCCTTTGTCTGTTTTACGGAACAGCCACTTTTTCTCAGGTTACTGACAATGAGAAGAAAACCATTCGTATACCAGCAGAACCCTCTAAAACAAAAAAAGACTCACTACCAGTAAAAGTAAAAGTAGCACCGAAGCTTGAAAAAAAGGACAATAACTCCAGTGGTAAATCTAAAGAAGAGGAGAAAAAGAAATTTATAATAAAAGATTCTGAAAAGCCATTTTCTATGATAGAGGAAGATGGACTAAAAAGTCCTGCCGAAATCTTTGAAAAACGATGGAGTAAAGATTTAGAAAAAGGAGGTGTAGTCAAAACCATGTCCGATCAATTTTTGGGAGAGCATCGCGTAGATACAAAGTTTGTAAATATTATTTGTAGGGATCATGAATACCCTGATGGAGACCGGGTACGAATTTATATAAATGACATTGTTGTTAAGGAAAATTTACTGCTTAGAAGTAGCTACAGACGTGTCGAGGTGGATTTGATTCAAGGCAAAAACACAGTGGTCATTGAGGCATTGAACCAAGGAGAATCAGGCCCTAATACAGCCGAGTTCATAGTTTATGATGATCAAGGCAAACAAATATCTTCAAAAGAGTGGAATCTATTGACTGGAGTGAAGGCCATTATTGTCTTTCAAAATGAAAAAACAGTCATCAAGGAAAAATCTGAAGTTGAAAAGAGTTCAGAAAAAGAAGAGACCGCTTCTAATAACTGATGGTTTCAATATCGCCTGGCGACATCATTCCTAGCTTATAATCACCTATTCTAACCCTTACTAATCTCAAAGTGGGTAAACCTATCTTTGCCGTCATTTTACGGACTTGTCTAAACTTCCCTTCCGTCAAAACTATCTTTAGCCAAGAAGTGGGTCCATGCTTATCATCTCTAACATATCGTTCAACAATATGTGAGGTGTCTTCAAGCAATTCGGCATAACAAGACTTGGTGATATAGGGTTTACCATTAACAGTGATTTCAACACCGGTTTTTAATGAATCTATTTCCTGTTGCGTAATTAGCCCATCAACCATAACATGGTATTCCTTTTCAATCTTAGTACTAGTAATATAATTACTGAATTTTCCATCTGTTGTAAGTAGGAGCAAACCTTCGGATTTTTCGTCTAATCTTCCTACGGCCATAATAGTTTCAGGAAGATCATAAATTTCAGATAATAACCTCTTATTTCGTCGTTTATTCTGATTATTAATAAACTGACTTAAATATCCATAAGGTTTATAGATCTTAAAATAGCTATTCTCATTTACCACCACGTTACAAAACATTTTGTCAATTGATTATTTTCATCCTTTAACCAGCAAAGTGGTGACTGTTTTTTATCCATAAACATCCCTATGGCTGTAACAGCATCATTAAAATTAAGCCATTTTACATTCAATTGAGGTTCAACCAACCAATCCAATTTAATCGGTATATAGAAATGATATTTCTTGAGAATTTCAATTTGATTAAAATGTATATAAAAACCTTGTATGCAATCTTTATTTAATGCTTTAAAAACAATAGTTCTTTTATGATACGGCACAAATAACTGTGCTTTAAAATTGACAAACTGTTTGATATCATTGCTGTTTAAACCTAATCTCTTTAAAGCTGGTTGTGTTTCAGGTTGTAATAATAGCGGTAATTGTTTATTGGTTAACTTTTTTAATTTCAGAGTTAAACTATCCGTTCTATTTGGTCCAATCCAATAATCCAAGTGGTGATCATATTCCTTTGTATCATCATATAAATAGAATTTGTATGCTATTTCTAAATGTATGGATTGCTCTTGTTGAAGTAACAAAACATCTATTTCGCCAATGGTTTGTTTGTTGTTTTTAACCTGAAGGTTCTCAGCAATTATTTTAATCCCTTCGATTTGTTGTAATTGAAAGGCTGTAAATATTTCAATCCATTTCCCTAAGCGTAATTTTTTATGATTTCTTTCGGGATTATAGTTTAGGTCAACAAAAGGGATAGTGAATTGTGGGAGAGTTTCAATGGCATTAAAATCCCATAATTGTGCTGTTTTTTGAAAACCCTTAAATCTATCCGTAAAATTCAAAACTGCTGTAAATTAATTGTTGTAAAAAACCTGATGAAAACAAAAATATTGAAAACCTAACTTATATCATGTTTTTTCTTTTTTACTAGGGTTACCTTTAAAGGTATAATTTTCAAGGAGTTTTAATATTCAAAATTACATGACATATGAAAGTATTCGATAACAAACACATCAAAAATGTGGCATTTGTTGGTGCGCATCGCTCTGGCAAAACCACTTTATCTGAGACCATGCTTTTTGAGGCAGGTTTAATAAATAGAAGAGGTACAGTAGAGCAACAAAATACAGTTTCCGATTATCATGAATTTGAGCACCGCAGAGGTGCTTCTGTTTTTGCGACCCCTTTACATACTGAGTGGCGCAATTACAAGATTAATATCATAGACACACCAGGTTTGGACGATTTTATAGGTGAAATTATGTCATCTATCAGAGTAGCAGACACTATCGTAACAGTAATTAACGCGAAGCATGGTGCAGACATTGGTACAGAAATTATTTGGAATTATGTAGATAAATATCATAAACCAACACTATTTGTCATTAATAAAATAGATAGTGAAAAGGCCAATTTTGAAAAAAGCTATGAAAGCTTAAAAGAACTAGTTGGTAACAACGCTGTATTGGTTCAGTATCCTATAAAAATTGACGGGGCACAATGTATTATTGATGTTTTAAAAATGAAATGCTACAAGTTTGGACCTGAAGGTGGCAAACCTGAAAAATTACCAATTCCGGATGATCAACTTGAGTATGCAAAACAACTTCATAATGAGTTGGTAGAAAAAGCAGCAGAAAATGACGAAGAATTAATGGAACTCTACTTTGATAAAGGAACGCTAAATGAAGAAGAGTTGCGTAAAGGCATAAAACTTGGTATGCTCAATCATGATTTCTTCCCTGTGTTCTGTGTATCCGCATTAAAAGATATGGGAACAGGAAGGCTTATGGGCTTTATTGATAATGTAGCACCTGCTGCTGCTGATTTAAAACCAGAACAAACTTTAGAAGGTGATCTTGTAAAACCTGAATTAGAAGCAGATACCTCTTTATTTGTCTTCAAAACAATATACCAACCAAACCTGGGTCAGATTACATTTTTTAAAGTGAAGTCTGGTGAGGTAAATGTGAACGACAAATTATTTATTACACGTACTGGTGAAAGCGAAACATTGAACCAGTTATACATTATGGATGGCAAAGAAAAGCATGCTGTTCAAAAACTAACTACTGGAGATATTGGTGCAACAACCAAACTTAAATATACCGAAACCAATGATACGTTAGCTTCAAAAGCTGAGGCAGGGACGATTAAACCTATTAAATTTCCACAACCACGATTAGTAAAGGCTGTTTTTGCTGAAAACTCAAGTGAAGAAGAGAAACTGAGTGAAGCTTTAAAACGCATCCATAGTCAAGATTTAACAGTAGACTTAAGCTATAACAGCGAAACACACCAAACTTTAGTTGGTACACAGGGAGAACTTCATTTGGCGACATTGACTTGGATATTAGAAAACATCTATGACGTAAAAGCAAGATTTGAAGCTCCGAAAATATCTTATCGTGAAACCATTCAGCGCAGTGCAACAGCTAATTACAGACACAAAAAACAAAGTGGAGGCTCTGGTCAGTTTGGACAAGTGCATTTAAAAATAGAACCGTACTATGAAGGCATGCCAGAACCTGAAGGGTTTTCATTACGAGGCAAAGAAGAAGTAGACTTGCCTTGGGAAGGGAAATTAGTTTTTTATAATTGTATTGTTGGTGGTGTTATAGACCAACGTTATTTACCTTCCATAATGAAAGGAATTCTAGAGGTTATGGAATCTGGTCCTTTAACCAAATCTTACATAAGAGACGTCAGAGTAATGGTTTACGATGGTAAGATGCATGCTGTAGATTCTAACGACATTTCATTTAAAATAGCTGGTGCTAACGCCTTTAAGGAAGCATTTTTAAATGCGAATCCTAAACTTTTAGAGCCGATTGATCACATGACCTTACGTGTACCAGAACAAATGGTAGGGAGTGTTATGACCGAACTCCAAAGTAGACGAGCTATGATTCAGGGTGTAGAAACGGAATTTAATTACCAAATACTTAAATGTACAATTCCTTCAGCTGAATTAACGGATTTCTCGACTCAGTTACGCTCATTAACGCAGGGTAGAGCCACGTATTCAACAACCTTTGATGGCTATGCTTCCGTACCAAATCATATACAAAAGGAATTAATAAAAGAACAAGAATTAATAACCACCTAAAACATTGAGATATGCACAGTAAAGTAATGTATTTAAGCGATTTAAAGTTTAATATAGAAACATGGAAACGAGAGTTAAGATTTCATTTTAATGAAATGGACACATTTCAAGAAAAATTAGAAGAAGCCGTTGAGCGTATTGAAGAACCAATAGCTTTAAAAAAGTTAGAAGTCTTTCAAAATAGAATCATGATAGAGAAAGACGCTATTTCTAAATTAATGCACAGATGCCGAAATAAATTGGCTAATATCAATAATGTGGATTTTAATGAAAATATAGATGGAAGACTTCAAAATGAGCAACATACGCTTAGAGAAGATATGAGAACCTATATAAAATTACATTATGACCTCAAGGAAGAAATGATGGACTACTTTTTAGAAGTCCTTTAGTTCTATTCATAGCTTTACAAAGAAAAGCCACGATTTTAATCGTGGCTTTTTATGTATAATAATATCTTATTATAGTCTGTAATAACTTTGACTACTTCCTTTCGTACAAGGGCAATTACTGGCACTTTGTAACAAATTTAGACCGATTGTTACAACATGGGTTCCAGTATTAAAGCCAGATAAATCGTTAAAGGTTAACTGGTAGGAGTACGCGAAATAAAGCTTATTATGAAGTATACCAGCCATTGGTCCAAGGTTTAAAGGGTCTAAAAACTGATCGTTTAAAAATCGGTATGAAGCACCAATCCAATAATAATCTCCATTTCTGTTAAACTTTCTATATTTAAAATTTAAGTCTGTAGCTGAACGGTTGTCACTATCAAAAAATTGAAAGAAAACAGAAGGCTCGAACTCTACATCTTTATTGTGTTTAGGACTAAACACATAACCAGAATATATTTGATAGTTTAATAGTAAGCGAGGCTCAATTCCACCTGTAAAATCTTCAGTGTCTTTTGATATAATGTTGTTGGCATTAAAACTTAGATAGAAATTATTCCATCTGTAAAGCAGGCCAGCATCAAAATTATTATTACTTATTGCCCTATCACCATTAATCGCAGGATCTAAAATTGGTATCTCATAAGTAGTATTAAAGTTTTCGATATCTATTCTAAAATTATTGATATTATAAGATAAACCGAAGGATAAGTATTGTTTAGATTTCCAATCTAATATTAAATGGTGAGCAAAGGATAGTTTAAGACCCTTTTGGCGTGTATTACCATTTTTATCGTTATAAGCAGAGACTCCAATTCCTGAACGGTTAGAAATTCTAAAGTCGGCATATATCGATTGATTATCTGGTGCATCCTTAATACCTACCCATTGAGTTAGACCGTTGGCCCTTATTTTTAAATTATCACCAATACCAGCATAGGTTGGTGAAATCACAAAATCATTATCAGCTAGATATTGTGTCCAAACTGGCAGGTTTAACTCTTGGCTAAAGCCTTGAGCTACAGTTAGGAATACTATATATATTAAAATTCTTTTCATCTTAGTAGGTTTAGTTCATTAGATTAAGGGCTTATCTGTATAGCGTAAAATGGCCAACAAATTCTTTGTTAACATTTGGGTCGTTAGTCTGTACAACAAACCAATAATCACCTGTTGGTAATTCTTGTCCGTTATATCTTCCATCCCAAACTTCACCAACTCTATAGGTTGCTATCTTACGACCATAACGGTCAAAAATATCGAAGGTGAGGTTAGGGTAGTTGTCCACACATCCAGGTGCCCAAGTGTCATACTCACCATCACCATTTGGTGTAAACCAGTTTGGTATACATGGTCCAATAAATTCTAGTTCTATTTCTGCTTCGGCACTACAACCAGCACTATCTGTAACCGTTACAACATATACACCTGTTTCAGTAATAGTATAAACATTTGTGCTACCATAGTTTTCATCGTTCATAGTGAAGGTATATTCTCCAGTTCCACCGTTTGCACTTGCAATAATCTCATTGAGATCACCTTCAGCTAAGGTTAATGTAACGGGCTCATATCCTTCAATATCAAATAATTCGGTTCTCTGGATACAACCATTGGTATGTCTTACATCAATGTAGTGACCTGTACCAACAGGTACATTTTCAAAGACATTACTTAATTGGTAGTCACCACCGTCTAATGAATAATCAAACTCGGATAAATCTTCGTTTGAAGCATCAAGCGTAACGACGACCATATTACTTTGTATATTATTCTCACAGATGTACTCTACAGTAACTTCTGGATTTATAACTATAGGTTCAGGGAACGTGATATTCCATTCAGATTCACAACCTTGAGCGTCACGCACATAAACAATGTGATCACCGCCTTCAAGATTTGTAAAGTCGAATATTGTCTGCGTAGCACTACCCGTAGTGTAAGGCCCTTCGTAGCTATCAAGGCTTACACTATACGGTAAATTACCGCCGTCGATTTCGATACTAAACTCTCCATTGCCATCACCTTCACATAGTTCAGGGAAGAAGGCATCAGGAAGAATAGTAATAATTACTGGTTCTGGATCAACGATTGTGAATTCAAACGTCAAATAACAACCTAATTGATCTTGAACAATCATTGTGTAATCTCCAGCAGATAGATTTTCAAACGTATTCGTTTCAAAAAACTGGTTTAACTGAGGTGAAATGGCATATTGAATGGTGCCTGTACCACCAGTAGCAGTTACTATAACCGATCCATTATCATTTCCTGAACATGTGATATTATTTATATCAATTGTAGCATCTAATGATGTAGAAGGTTCTGTAATTGAGATCGGAGCAGAGGTAACCTCACAATCACCACTTTCTACCATAACGATATAATCACCTGCTACTAACTCAGTAAAATATCCAGGTGTGTTCTGTATGGCATTTATATCATTTCCAGACATATCCTGAAGTGTATAACTATAATCTCCTAATCCACCTTGGGCAGTGGCTAAAATTGATCCTGTATTGTCACCAGCACAATTAATGGTTGGATTAGAAGATTGTAGATTAATCACTAACTCAGGTAGTGGATCAACTGTAATATCATTGGATACATTTGAGATACATCCATTAGCATCTCTCACGTAGTAATTGTATGTCCCTTCAGGAACTGAGAATGTTGTAGATGAAGCAAAACTACCTAATACTGTTGCAAAACTACTTGTATTACTATACTCATAAGGCCCTGTGCCTCCAGAAGCACTCAATGTTAACGTAGATTCTGTAAAACACGTTTGTGTTGTTGTTCTTACCAAATCAACATCAAGTGGAGTAGGGTTGGCAATTTCTATTTCCAAAGAAGTCATCTCACAGTCAAAACCATCGGTAATGGTAACCGTGTAGATTCCAGCTCCTAAATCATTAAACACATTTGAAGTTTGTGGGCCTGAAGAACTTGCAACTGGTGAAATCGTGTTTAAAGTATATACATAATTACTACCCTGACCACCAGAAACCATGTCGACAGTAATACTAGCATTCTGATCGCCAAAACAATCTAAAATAGTGGTACTTGGTGTAAACGTAGCTGTAATTGGATTTGGCTCATTAAGCGTAATGCTTTCAGAAGCCACACAACCTTCAGCATCTCTAACATTAACGGTGTATGTGCCCGCAGACAAGTTTTCAAATACATTATTTGAAGAATACGCTACCGTAGTATTTCCTGTTAATTCATACTCATAATTACCCCAACCACCATCAGCCATCGCAACAATTGTACCTTCACTATTGGTGCAGGTTACGTTTGAAGTTTCTAACAAGCTTAATGTTAATGTTTCCTGTGGTGAGCTTACAACAACACTTGCCGAATTCGTACAAAACGGAAAGTCTAATTGAGTGACTACCACATTAAAACTACCTGCCTCCATTCCTGTTATGGTTAATGGATTTGTAGATGTATTGGCATTAACCACACCAGTAACTGATGTTCCTAGACTATCAAATACTTCATAGGTATAAGCTCCTGTAAAGTCGGTAACATTGATTTCAAAAGATCCTGTGTTGTCACCAAAACAAGTTACACTACCAGAAGTTAATGTAAACTGAGGCAAGGTAGCTTCAGCCACTGAAATTGTTGTTTCAGAAGTACACAGTAATACTGTATCGGTAATGGTAATCGTATATAACCCTGAAGGCACTCCAGTAAAGGTGTTTCCAGATAAATTTATTGAAGCTGGATTTGGAGAGATACTATAGGAATACGATCCTGATCCTCCTGAACCAGTTACTGTAATTTCACCGTCATCATTATTACAAGATGGTATCGCAGAAACTTCAGCAACAACATCTATAGGCTCTGATACATCAATGTTTATGATGTCTGAACAACCATTGGCATCCTGTATTTCTATGGTATGCGAACCAGCAAATACGTTTGTAATGCTAAACGGTGCGGTTTGCGTTTGGAAGGCTCCTCCATCTATGCTAAAGCTGTATGGTGCTGTACTTGGTGTATCTAGATTAACAATAATTTCGTAATTACCATCTTCTAGCTCACAAGAATTAGTTACTGATGCCGATATTTCAGGTGAAACATCCATATCTACAACTGTAGCTGGGCTCGTTAAAATACATCCATAAGCATCCAAAACATGAATGTAATAGGTACCTGCATCAACGTTAAATACACTTGCAGTGTCCCATCCGGCATCTGTAGCTAATGGTGCTGCTGCAGTTGTCGTTATTTGATATTGATAAGGAGCTGTACCGTTTTGACCTATTGCACTTATAACACCAGAGTTTGGATTACAGTTAGCATTTTGATCTACTGAAACCATTAGATCCAAGGCTACAGGAGATTCAAGAATTTCAAATATTTGTGAAGCGGTTTCGCAACCGTTAAAGGATCCTGTTCCGTTTTCTGTGAAAACCAGATAATATTGTCCCGGAGATAATGTTCCTGGATTTGGTGTTGTCACCGTTTCAGGTACTCCAAAAGTCACAGACACAGTATTAGGACCATCAACTAATTGATTGTCAAAGGCAGAGTAAATCGTATAATCAATAGACGTTGTTGTGCTATCAAAATTATCAATAGTAAACGTAACACTTCCATCAGAAGCACCAAGACAAGTCACGTTGTTAGGAGCCACAGTAGAGGTAAGGGTAGAAGCAGGATCGATGGCAAAATCAGCAGATTTTACAAAATAACAATCCGTAACCAAATCGTGTACTACAAAGGTGTAAACCACACCAGGAATTAAATTAGTAAATGTTCTTGTATCACCTCCAGGTGTGTCTGGTGGCAAATAACTTGTTGTATAAGGAATGGTATTAAATTCTAAAATACCAAATTCATAGCTACCACTACCTACGGCAGACACGGCAGTGACTTCAGCAGTTCCTCCAGTTGTACAATCGGGTACTGAAATATTAACATTAATTACCAAATCCGATGGAGGAGATGCTATGGTTATTTGTTCAGATAAACTACAACCATTGGCATCCACAACATTAATGGTATAATTTCCATAGTTAATGATGTTGAAGGTGTGATCTTCGTTAGAAGTGGCGTTATAAGGATTTCCAGGGATAATATCACCAAAGTTATTCGAAATGAAATAGGTAAATGGAGCCGTACCACCAGTAACATTTTCAACAGTAATAGAACCTAAGGAAGAACCCCCAGGGTTATTACAGGTAATATCCACTTTACTTAAATCAAAAGCAATCGGATCTGGTTCGGTAAGAGTTATATTCTCTGATGTTGAACATGAGTTGGCATCTGTTATTGTAATGGTATAAGTACCGGCTGTTAATCCAGAAGTTTGCGTACCATAATTGGTTCCTGTCGTATCGTTATTCACATTAATAGTAAATGGAGGGGTACCTACGGTATTATCAATAGTAATACTAATAGCACCATTGGCGTCACCATTACAAAGTATTGGCTGGCTTTCTACTACCGCACTAAATGCAGGAGGAGAAATAGGATTTACAGTAATTATACTTGATTCAGCAGTACAACCATTCGCATCGGTTACTTGGAATTGATAGGTTCCAGCAGTTGATGTGTTGTATATAAAAGTTGTTACAGTACTTCCTAAAGAACTGTAAGGGGCACTATCAATAGAAACTTCATATGTAAATGGTGCAGTACCAGTAATAGTTCCTGTTAATTCAGCGTCTGGAGTAGCAGTACAATCCAAGGTTTCTGTAAGTACGACATTAATAGTTGGGTTAGGAATTGGATAAATCGTATAAGATTCCGTATAAATACAATCATTTTCATCTCTGACTTGAAACGTATACGTATCTGGTACTAAACCTGTAAATACGTTTGAAGTTTGATAAACTGTTACGGTAGAAGCTGGTGCAATAATTTGATATTCTAAAACACCTGTTCCACCCACCACATTAGATATGGTGACATCACTAGTTAATGCAGGACAAGTTACAGGAGTACTTGTAAAATCCATATCAGTTGGAGGATTCAAAGCATCAATTGTAATGTCGTTAGTAACTGCAGTACAAATATTAGTATCTCTTATGGTAATTGTGTAAGTACCTTGTGTTAAACCAGTAAATACATTACTCGTTTGATAATTGACACCATCAATACTGTATTCGTATGGTGGATTTCCACCAGAAACACTAGTTACTATAATTTCACCTGTAGAATTACATGTATATGGAGCAGATAATTCCGCAGTACCAGATATTGCTGTATTTTCAATAATGGTTACGGTCTGAGGATCTGTAGTACAAACTGATGGTCCAGATGTGTATTGTAATACCACATCATAGTTTCCGGCAACTAGGCCTGTGAATAATGATGAATTAGAAAATGTAGCTCCTCCATCTATACTGTAATCTATAGAATTTCCATTTGGATTTGTTACATTAATTGTAATTGTACCAGTATCACCAATACCTCCACACAGTATATCTGTAGATGTAACAGTAAATTCAGGTTCAGGTATTTCATCTACTGAAATTGTTGTCGTTGCCGTACAGTTGTTAGAATCAACCACAAGAATGTCAAAAGTTCCAGGTGATGTCACCACAATCTCAGGTACGGTTTGAAAATCGGTAGAACCATTTATAAAAAAGAAGTATGGAGGTGTGCCACCTTCAGGATAAATCGTTATTTCTCCATCTGTACAAGTCAGAGGGACTGTTACAGCCGCTGTTACAGTTAAAAGAGGTGGTTCGACTATAGTAACATCTTCCGTGTACAAACAACCATTTTCTGTTTCTACTGTAGCAGTATATGTTCCAGGATCTAAATTTTCAAACGCATAGGTGTTTTCCATTATAGGCCCAACTGTATTCACAACTGTACCATTTTCACTCAAGGTGAAGGTATATTGCGGATCAACATCATTGGCTGCTAATTGTATACTCCCTTTATCCCCATAACATAGTGGTTGCGTCACTGTTGAAGTCACCGTAAAATCACGCTCTCTAATCAAGACATCAGGAACACCAAAAATACATGGGTTTGTTGGTACTCCAACTTGTCTTACATAAACCGAATAAGTTCCTGGAGTCGTAACTGTAAAAACATTACTTGATTGGTAATTGACACCATCGATACTAAACTCATAACCAGAAGGTACATCATTAACCGTTATACTACCATTAGTCGTACAAATGATGTCGGTTGATACTACGGTTGGTACCAATAAATTTTGATATACGTTAAAATAAAACTGATTGAAACATCCACCAGGATAATTGATTGTCAATCGGAATTGGCCAGCGGTATCAGCTAAAAAATTAGCTCCAGTCGCTACTTCATTCCAGGTACAGCCAGGATCTTCGTTAGCACAATCAGGATCGGAAACAGCTGCACAACTAGACTCGTCCAATTGTTCCCAAATAATTGAAATAGAATCCGAAATATTAGTTTCAATAAATCTTGAATCGTCAGCGCCACATAAGAATATGTTTGGTAATAGTTTACCATCATTTGGACAGGTTACGACTTCATCTGCATAAGGAATTACAGGGTTTTCAATATCACCACCAAAAAGTTCAACCTCATAGATTTGTTCTATAGATTGACAGGGTGCTACAGCAGTATTGAAAGAGTAGTAGGTTCCTGTTGCATCAACAGTTATGGTTTGTGTCGTACCAATAACAGGAGAACCCGTTGGACTCGTAGACCAAGAATACGAATCATAACCATTTGCTGCAGTAAGTTCTACGGTATCCCCACAAAGGATGATTTCTTCCACAAACTCACAATCCAAATCTGCTAAAAAGTTAGTTGCCTGAGGGGATATTAAACAACCCGTATTACTATTTAAACTTGGATCATCCGTAATTTGAAATGTAGGGTTGTAAAATCCATTGTAAGTTGCAAAGGCCTGATTATTAATAATATTAGAACAAGCATCGGCTAAGTCACCACAACTATTAACCACTTGAACCGCTATACGAATTTCGTATTGAGGATCATTTTCTTCAACCAACGAATCATCAATATCAAATATTAATTCGCGAGTCACAGGATCATAACTAGAAACCGTTACACCGGGAGGTAGCGTTAAATCTGTTGGATGGTTATAAATGATATTTATAGGTAAAATATCTCGAATCTGAAAATTGGTAGCATTATCATTACCTACATTTTGAAAGCCGATAACGTAATTTAATTGCGCACCAAGATCCACCAATTGTCCACCAATATCATTACCTGCATCATCTTCAACAATTTTGGTAAGTACAATATCTGGTTCTATGATTTCTACCGCAAAGGCAAAAAAGTATGGGAAATAAGTATCGCCACTGGTTTCTAAGCGTATTGTTCCAGAAGTTGCATCATTAGCTATTACAGAGTTTCCAGGGTTTGGAATTGCAATGGTACCGGTATCAAAACCAAGAGTATTGGTACTATTTGGTACACGATTGGTCACTGGTGTAGCATCAAGACGCGTAACGGAACTATTAAAAAAGTTGGTCACTGGACGATCTGCAGTAGACAAACTCACTCCATTCAATCGTAATCTATCCCCTAAAATAGGACTATCCCCTTCTAAAGTTGCAAAAGCAAAGTTGGCTCTAACTGGAGCAGGAGCAGGGACAGTTCTAAAACCATCAACTGGTATATCTAAATTAGGATTACCACCAGGAACACTTATCGCGCTAAATCCATCAAAACTAGTAATCGATTTACCAGGTAATGTTGGATCTTCATAAACAATAAATAAGGACCATCCTGCTGATTGTCCTGTACCGTTATAGGGATTGAATGTAGCAGTCTCACCAGTTCCTGAGGATACATTGGCAACAGTATAAGTACCAAGATCTGCTCCAGATCCAAAACTGGTAACAATATCAGTAACATCTGCAAAACAAGCATAAGAAAAACTGTCACCACCATCTATGGTGCTGCCATTAGCATCAAAAATTATAGTACCCGTAATATCATTATAACCACCAGAGGGTCCTTTGAACCTTACATTTGTAATAGGTTCATTACCTGGATTTACAGCTCCCCAATATAAGCCTGCATAAATAATACGGTAGCAATTTGGGTTTGGTATTTCCAAATCGGCACTAGATGAACTGAATGTTGATGGATCTCCATCAATATCAATATACTGCATGTCTACGTTGTGATTGTAAACATTGCCATCATTGAAAGGATCGTTATTTGGCCCTAAAATATTATTCCCAATTAATACAATATCGCCTTTTAAATCCTGATTAAATCTTGGTGTGAACGGTACATAGTTTTGTGCATAATTAACCATGCCGAAGCATAGTAATAATACTACTATTAATGCTCTTGAAAAAGTAGGTTTTTTCATGATACTTGGTTTTATTTCCTCACATGTCCTTGGGGCGAAGTACACGTGAAGAATTGCTTAACTTATTAATTTTCTATTTTTACGAGGGACATTTTTACATTATACGGTCTATTTCCTTTGTCTTCCATAGCTTTATTGGCTGCATTTATACTATCGAACTTACTATAGTAAATGTAATATTTACTCGTGTTGACATCATAGAAGAAATCTACATTTGCGCGACCAGAAGCTACAACTTTGGTTAAAAATTCGTTTCTCTTGTTTATATCACTATGTACAGCAATGATTAAATAGTAACCACTTTCTGTATTTTTTACATTCTTTAAAATCTGAATATTTTCACTCTGCACTTGTCCAAAATCAAAGTCATCAGATGTATAAGGTGTTTCGGCTGGTTTAGTTGTTCGTTTTATATTCTGAAGCATTGCTCTATCCTGAGCATATCTATCTTGTTCGTTATCATAGGCTGCACGTTTGATGCGTCTACGCTTTTCAAACTCAGTTGCTTCTTTAATCACTTCTAATCTGTTATTCAATTCTATTCTTAGTTCCTTGGCTTCAGCTTGTTTTAGCTCTAAATCCTCTATTTTCTTTCTATAGAATAGGTTGACTTCATCAAGTTTCGTGGTTCTAAATCGCTCCTCATAAAGTGAATTCAGGGAATCTATTTTTTGAGCTTGCTCTTCAATCACTTTATCTAGATCAGACTTTATAGCGTTTAGCTTGTTGTTTTCAGCGGTAACACTCTTAAATGGCTTTGGTTGCACCACAATACCTTGATCACTTAAATCATTTTCTTCTTTTAAGTCTTTTAAATCTTCATCTTTTATGTTGACAATCTTTTCAAATTCCTCTAAAAGTTTATTTTGTTGTTCGTTTGATGACTCAGCCTCCTTGGTAAGATTAGCAATCGTCTTACCTATATTATCTTGTGGATTTTCAATGGATGTTTCTTCAGCTTTTTGCTCAGCCAATAATCTTTCATTTTCAGTAGCGGCTTCACGTGCTTTTTGTTCCGCTAATTGCTTCGCTCTAGCTTCTGCTTCTTCTTTAGCCTTTTGTTCAGCTAATAATTGTGCCTCAGCCTCAGCTTCCTCCTGTGCTTTTCTTTCAGCCTCTAACTTAGCTTTTTGTTCAGCTAGTAATCTTTCTTTTTCAGCTGCTTCTTCACGTGCCTTTTGTTCAGCCAATAGTCTTGCTTTTTCAGCAGCTTCCTCACGTGCTTTTTGTTCTGCTAATTGCTGAACTCTTGCTTTAGCTTCTGCCTCCTCTTTAGCCTTTTGTTCGGCTAATAATTTAGCCTTCGCCTCAGCTGCTCCTTGTGCCTTTCTTTCAGCTTCTGCCTTGGCTTTTTGCTCTGCTAAGATCTTAGCTTCTTCAGCAGCTTTTTCACGAGCGATTCTTGCATTTTCCTCACGTTCTGCTTTTTCTTGGGCAAGCTGTTTTGCCTTTTGTTGAGCTTCAGCTAGGGCATTAGCTTCTGCTTCTTTTTTAGCTTTTTCTGCTGCCTCACGTTCTAATTTTGCTTTTGCTCTTCGTTCTGCTGCACGTTCTCTTATTGCGGCTAATTCTTCTTCAGAAGCCTTAACTATAGGTTTATTTCGCTTTTTGGTAAATAAACCACTAACTTCTTCATCTCCACTATAATCATAGCGTTTCTTAGTAATAAAACGGTACGCTAAGGTGACCTCATGGGATGTCCCAAAATCGACAAGTTCACCAATAGATTTTTCAATATTGTATTCTAGGGCAATATTTTTGGTCACATTTAAACCTAAGCCACCAGAAACACCAAAACGGTTATTATATCCAACCTGAAACCATATTCCTTTAGGAACACTTAATGTCGCTAATCCTGAAATTAATGTTTCGTCTTTTCTAAATTCTGACATTAAAATACCCGAAAATTTTGTGTCCTTAAAGAAACCACGACCATCAAAGAATCCTGTGTGCATGACGTGGACTTTAATACTTTGCTTTGGGTCGTCCTCAATCATTGCAGAGGTTTCAATATTATACAATACCAAATTGTTTATTGAAATACCAAAATCTAAAAACTCGGTACCATAGTTAATACCTGGATTAATGGTAAATAAGAAGTTTTCAGGAACATTCTGTAAAGATGGGTCATCAAAGTTAGTCACAACATTAGCGGTATTTACACCACTTTTATAGGCTGCAGCGTTAAGTCCAAATGTTAAATTACTGTTTGTGTTTAGCTTAACGTTATATGCGAAATTCAATAAACCTCCAAAGGTTGTTAAAACACCATAATTTTGTTGAAATGCTGCAACACCTGCACCGATATTTTCAGAAAAACGACCAGAGTAACTTCCTAAGAACATTTCTGGGGCATTATCAAACTGAACCCACTGACGCTTATTGTTAAAAGTGATATACTTGTTTTGTTCTCTAACAAATGTAAATGTTGGGTTTATGTTATAACGGTTAAAAACCAAAGAGTTTCTTATTGGTAAATCAAAAGAAACTACGCCATCATCCTGTTGGGAAAATGCCATTTGTATGGAAAGGGTCAATGTGAATAGTATGAATATATATCCTTTCATGCTACTTGATTATTGTTATTGATCCTTTTTTAACATTACCTTCTACTGGGGTTATGATATAGTAAAACACTTGGTTGACGCTAGATAAATTTAAATCGACCTCTGGCCAATTATTTTGATAATCCAAGGTTTGAAATACCACTTTTCCTTGTTCGTTAAGTATCTTAACTTCAGTATTTGTACCACTAGTATATTGTAATGGAATAACCCAAGTATCATTAATAAGGTCTCCATTTGGACTTATTACATTTGGAATATTAGCTACATCTGGAAATGGTTCCAATCCACGCTCTACAACAAAGTCGTACGTTCTTGAGCCATTGCATCCTGCTGTTTCAGTAATGACAACACTATAATCACCTAATTCCGTAGCCTCATATACATTTTCTGTAGCACCAACAATAAGGTTGTCATTATAATACCAAGTGAACTCAGGACTAATCGCATCTGTAGTTACTTCAACCATCAATGTTTCATCTACTAAAATCTGATTGACTTCTGCAACATTGATTTCACTGTAAAACAATTCGCTTACCAAATCAATAGATCCAAAAGCAGAGCATTCTCCTAAATCTACCTGAACTGAAAAAATACCAGACTCATTGGTTTGGTACATTTGATTGGTTGCATCTGGTATTTCAACACCATCCTTAAACCATTGATAACTATTACCACCAACAGTAGTTAAGGTCGTGAGCCCTTGCTCAGGACAATAGGGATTTCCTAAACTTGATGCTATGGTCACATCGGCTTCACCGGAAGTATTAACTTCAGAAATGGTCACTCGGTTGGAAAATGAATTCGAAGTACATGATCCATAATTAGTTTCTACAAAATAGGTGCCTTCTTCGTCTACTAATAGGGAAGACCCTTCTGCTACAAAAACAGAAGTGGTTGGACTTGTTTCTTTAAACCAATTAAAGGTTAATGACGGATAGTTAAGTGGTGAATCATTGTTACCTGTTCCTGGGTTATCTATGGTTAAAAGATAACTACCACCTGTACAAAAAGCACCTGTTGATACTAAATTATTAATAGTAAACGGTGAATCTTGTAGCTTGTAGTAAGCCGCAAAAGAAACTGAAGGAGTACTAGTAGCAGCAGGAGCGCTACTTTTTATTCTTATTCTGTAATTTTCACCCGCAGTCGTTTCAGGTATAGAAAAATCTACTGTTGCAGGTGATGTAGTAATTGATCCTGCAGATGACGTGTATATAATTTCTGCATTTGAAAAATCACC
This sequence comes from Winogradskyella aquimaris, assembly GCF_042676105.1. Classification (NCBI taxonomy): domain Bacteria; kingdom Pseudomonadati; phylum Bacteroidota; class Flavobacteriia; order Flavobacteriales; family Flavobacteriaceae; genus Winogradskyella; species Winogradskyella aquimaris. Next base: position 70,467 of record NZ_JBHTJQ010000003.1, read on the forward strand.
GTCAGCATCCGATAATTCTACAGTAAATTGATTTGATGTGTTTAAAGCTGTCGTTGGAGAAAAGACAAAAGTGGCGCTATAAGTATTAAAAGAATCACTGGCACAAGCTTGACTAAAACCAAGATTAGGTTGCCCAATAACAATCTGCGCTTTAATTGTGTCTTGTATGATAAAGGCCACAACGAAGCAGAGGGAGATAAGCAGTTTATTTAGTTTAGTTGTTTGAGGCATGTGCTTATGGTAATTTTTTAAACTATAGGCATTTTGTGTTTTATAAATTGATTCTCAGCTAAAGGATTTAATCTTCATCATCATCAGTAATAAAATCATTAGATGCAATAATTCTATTTACTTGAAGTCTGAAGTCTGGGTTCTTATTGTCGTTTGCTGCGATAAAGGTTTCTTTGTCTGATCCTTTTGCATATAAATTGCTAAAGGCTCTACTACCATACCAGCTTTCTAAATCGTCATTATTGGTATAGCCCTTCTTGTAAATATTCCCTTTACAGTTATTAAAGTACGTTTTTGTAAACTGAATTTTTTCAAGGTTTTCGTTATTGAGTTTGATGTTGTCATCTAATATCACAGCTGGGTAAAACCCTGAAACTACACTTTTATTTATAGCGAAAGACACGTCAGGCCCAACAAAAATAGCTTCTTGTACAAGTCCCATGCTCATGTCGGTTTTAATGTCATCAGAGACATTAACCAAAGTTAAATTTTCGGCATTGACAAAGGTTTCACGTTTAGAAGTATCGGATTCTTCCTTGTTATCATATGATTTTATAACCATACATCTAGATCCATTGGCACTAGAGACATAAGGTGATCTGATGGCTAGTGAATTGATAAGTTGACATTGAGTGCCAAAATTGAATTCGTAATCATTAATTTTAGATCTGTAGGACACTAATTTTTCAAGAATTACAGAGCCACCTAACACATTGTAAGAGTTTCCGGCTCCATAGCTAACCATTACATTTTCAATCACGGTCTGATTCCCAACACCTGCAAGGGTTAAGGCGTTAAAATACCCGAACTTTTTTGTTCGTTTTCCGGCAAACTCAATTCTAACATACTTCAATATGCCAGAGTCACTTTCAGTATTATTACCACCATATGCAATATGCTCTGTTGATGATGGCTTTAATCCATAATTAAGTGATGCCAATTGTCCGTATGTATTAATAGGAGCATCGCCTAAAAGAAAAATACCTCCCCAATCACCAGCTTTTTTGGTGTCGCGATTTGAGGTAAAAACGATAGGATCGGTTTGGGTGCCCTTTGCAAGTAATTTCGAACCTTTAGTAACAATAAGCGAGGCCTTGGTATCATAATCAGCTAAGATTCGTGTTCCTGGCTCAATAGTTAATGTGGCACTATCGGTTACAAACACATCTCCTAAAAGTAAGTATACGTCTCGTTTAAGTAACTTGGTATCTTTAGATATCTTCCCACTCAAAATCTGAGTAGGCTCACCATAATCTGTATGGCTAGGTTTAAATTCTGTCCAAGAATCCAGCCAGTTATCATAGCCAATAATTCCTTTTTCCTGTTGTGCAAAACAGTTGGTTAACACTAGTAGAAAAATAAGCGCGGTTGTAATAAAATTTTTCATAGTAGTTAAATTCGTTTGTTAGATTTTGTGGGTTTTATCTTAATGCATCAAACATAGGAATAAATCCTATGAAATACAAGAAAATATCGATGAAATACATATATTTTATATTATATGAAGTAATTTCTTACTTTTTGTGTAGATTTTAACATAATAGCGCTTCTAAATTTTAATCGATTCAAAATCAATATTTTAAAATTTAGATAAAAGGCATAAAAAAACCTCGCCACTGGGCGAGGTTAAAAACATGAAATTATTAAATAGACTAATCCTCTTTAAAATCGTTATAGGTGTGTAATGCTTTTAATGTCGATTCATAGAATAAAATCGCAGCAATTAAATCATTGGTATCGGAATAGGGTAGGATCTTTGTTTGAAACTCTACCGTACTTTCGAAATAATCATCAGAAGCTTCTTTGTTATCTTCTAATGCTTTTTTGTTTTCTTTTGTTTCTGGTATTCCTAGAGATTCCATTGTGACTCCAGGCTTTGTGGCAAAGGCAATATTTGGAAGAATATTAACAATGACCTCAATTCGTTCTATATATAGATCTAATAATTGGCCCTTAGACATTTCATCAAGCTGGTCTCTGGTGTGGTATTTAGAGATATTTACTTTACCACTAATAATACTCACTGAATTATCATCTTTCTTTTTAGCGCCATTTTTTTGAGCATGACCAAAACCTATCATAAGTAAAAATAGGACACTAAATAAAGTAAGTTTTGTTTTCATATTTATAGTTTTGATTTGGACTAACAGTGACAAATCTATACAAAATAATCACAAAAACAACTAATTTTGACCTTTTTTCTTGAAAATATTTTAACACTTTAAATGCATATTTCTTGGACAAACTGCGTAAATACTAGTTTAAATGCATATTTTACCGATAAAATACATTTACTAATTTTAACACTAATTGGTTCTTTTTTTAAGGTAAAAAAGTCATGATTTTATCGAAATTCTGAAAAATTCTTTACTTTATTTTGAATAAACACACGACTATTAAAAGGCATATTCTAAAGAAAATTAAGGTGTTATTCATCGTTGATTTTTGCATCCTCAAACACTTTATCGCAAAATTTAATGCAATCATATGATTTTTAAGGTGCTATGGATTTTTTACAACAATTTTGATGGAACCCAAATCATTATTGACCCATGAAAAATCTAATAGTAGCCTTTTGCCTTATTTGTTTCTACAGTGCATTACAACCTACATTGGCTCAAGACAGTCCAATTTATGATAGAGCAGAAGATCAGTTAAAAAATACGGATACAATTCCGGATTACAGATCTAAAGCCAATAAATTAAAATTAACAGGTGTGATATACCAAAGTGATGGTGTGACACCAGCTAAGGATGTGATATTATTTATAGAGCAACCAGACGAGAACGGTGATTTTGATTTAAGAAGAGCAGGAGAGGAGCGTTATGTTTTTCATAGAAGTTGGGTAAAAACCGATGAAGATGGCAGATACACATTTTACACCTTTGTACCTGGAAACGACCGTCGCTATAACCAAATGCAACAAATCTTTCCAATTATAAAGGAGACTTCAAAACCAGAAGTACAATTAGAATCCTTGTTGTTTGATGAAGATCCAATGCTCACCAAGCGCTGCAGAAAGCAATTGGCCAGAAACGGAAATACGGCTCGTATTTTAACCACTAAGAAAGAAGATGGTTTATTAGTTGCCGTAAAGGATATTGTGTTACCTGAAGATACTGAACCCTTAAAATAAAAGTCAACATATCAATTAATTATCCCTTAGGACCTGATCAATTTGATCAGGTTTTTTTATGACTATAAGAAATGTTTCTTATAATAGACGCTCTGCAATCTCTAGCCAGTTATACACTCTTTGGTAATCGGTTTCATGCTGGTTGTGTGGTGAATCAAACAATAGGGTATTACCAGCAAAATGCTCCAAGTTATAACTACGATCATCTATGAGTAAATCTCCATGAAGAATAAATTTATGTCCACACATAATACGATGTTGCCAAGTGATGAAAGGCATATGCTCATCTAGCCAGTCGCATTTTTCTTTTAAGGAATTTGGAAATTGGGTTGCAGCTGTAGCAATGTAGACATTATGCTTTTTACTAAGTGCTTCCATGACAGCAATACTGTCCTTAATAGGTTTTAAATTCCTAAAAAAGCCTTCTTGATGAACATGCTGCCAAATACTTTCCTGATGAACTTCTGGGACATTCTGCCAAACTTCGCCAGAATTTATTTGGGCCAATGAAAGCTCTTGTTGGTGTTCTTGGTTGTATAATTCTATGTGTTTACCATAGGTATCGGCAAGCACATCGTCCATATCTACAAAAATGGTGAGCATAACTTTTTTTTACAAAGCAAACCATTAAAAAAGGGCTTGTCAAGTTAATGGCGCAAACTTTATGATTATTTAATATAGTGTGGGAGCAAAGCCTTTAAAATGTTAAGGTTATGGTAAAGTTTGGTATTTCTCTTAAAAAATGCGCTGAACCATATTTAAGCCCATACATTTGCATTGTTTTTTAATAACAACTTAATATAATTATGAGTACAGTAAAAGAAAATGATGTGGTAAAGGTTCATTACACCGGAAAATTAAGTAATGGACAAGTATTTGATAGTTCGTTAGAGCGCGAACCATTACAAGTAGAACTTGGCAAAGGGCAATTAATTCCTGGTTTTGAAAAAGGACTTATAGATATGGCTGTAAACGAAAAAAAGACCATTACCATAGATAAGCAAGATGCTTATGGTAAAGTAAATGAATCTTTATTTCAAATGGTTAAAAAGGAACAGTTACCATCAGATTTAAAACCAGAAGTTGGTATGGGCTTGGTAGGTTCAAGTGCAGATGGCAGCCAGCAACAATTTAGAATCGCTAAGATTGAAGATGAACATATTATTGTAGATGCTAATCATCCATTAGCTGGACAAGATTTAACTTTTGAACTTGAAGTGGTAGATATCTTATAAAGAATACTAGCATTACATATTTTAAAACGTCTTACGAAGTGTAAGGCGTTTTTTGTTTAAAAAAGCTATGATAAACCTGTTATATGAGATTATCTGCAAATTTTATAATTATCTTATTATACTATTAATAGGGACTGGTGAAAAATACTGTTTTACATAATGTAAATTATAGGACATTTATAATAATTTATTTAATAACCACATTTGCCATAATTTCAATATTCCGTATAATCCTAAAGACTTTTCTTTTTATTGGATTCTCAGGGATTATAACTAAAAACCTGATCAACTTACTCAAGAGCTATTACACGACCTCTATAGCTAATCCCATTACGATGTGACGTTACGATATTGACGTCTGCGGTTTCACTAGGAAAAAACGTTATGAACACTTTATAGGTCTCAATTGTATCTCTATCATCGTTAATGGTAAACTTCATGACCAAAGCATCTTTATTCTTATGCCTAATGAGTTCATAATCTTTTGGTACACCTCCAAACTCTATACCCAAATCCGTATTATAGCGCCCACTACTGAGTTGTTGTTCACCATAATATGGTAGATAGCCTTGGATACTATCATTTTTAAAGGTAATGTCATAACCATTAACGTTTATGCGATTGGCAGTGTTGCCGTTAAATCGCATAAGATTATTGAGTACTTCTCTGGTGGCATTGGTATTGAACGGAAAAGCCGCGTTTATATCTATTTTAAAATCTCGGTCCGTTATAAATTGTTCTAATTGGTCTAAAGCCTCAGCACGTTCGGCATCTGTCTTTTGAGATTTACATGAGTACACTAATATCAAGGTTAAAAAACCAAGAATTAGAAAAATGTGTTTTGTGAATTTCTGTGGTTTCATCTGTTGTTATGTTTTTAGTACCTCAGAAGGGATTTAAAGCTAACAAGGCATTAGCTCTTTTAAAGATACTTAATAAAGTCCATTTCTACTAGAATATTAACATCCTGTTATCACTATCAATTATGACTGAGACAGTAAGTTTTTAGAAGACTGCTGCTCTACTTTTTCCCATAAATAATCGGACGTTAAGCGGAAACTGCCCAAGTACTCAAAATTACAGCTGTTAGGATCTATAATAGATAAAAAAGGCTCTTCTTTAGCATTATTGTACAAATGATAGACTTCGCCTATGAGCGGCTCAAAAGTAAACTTGGCATTGGTAACGAGCTCGTTGTATTCCATAATTTTAAGTAGCTCTTCATATTCTGCTTTAATGGCTTCATACTTTGCTTTTAGATGCTTATTGGCCTTGTAAATCTGTGAACTTTTCCAAGTCCCATTATTAGGCAATTGGATCTGTGGCGCCCCAACATTGGTGCCATAAGGTCTAAAGGCGGCATCGTAGCGCTGCTGTTCTTCATCAAATACGACCAGATCAGGCTTCTTAGAATTTGTTGTATGGTCTTTTTTAGTGCTCATTACACAGCAAAAATACGCTTTTTTAATATGTCGGATATCTTAAGATTACGCTAAAAATTGGCTATGCTTCCTTTATGATGAGCTGGTCTGAAACGCCTAGTTTAATAAGATCTGCGGTAATGGCTTGTTCCATTGCAGGTGGACCACAGACATAAACGGGTTTAGAAACATCCAAGTGGTGCTTTTTTAAATAGTTGGCATCAATGTGGCCATTATGATAGTCATCCTTGTTTTCTTCAGATAAGGCTAAGTGTAGATGCTTGCCTAACCATGCTTCCAAGTTATTTTTATAAATGATATCTTTCTCCTGCCTATTGCTGTAAAACAGTTGGTTATTGCCAAGTTGGCCATTATCATTAAGATGTTTTAGAATAGCAATAAATGGAGTAATACCTGCACCACCAGCAATAAAGGTACCTTCACCTTTGTAGTTTATAGCGCCCCAGGCCTCACCTATTAATAAGGTATCACCGACTTTTAGTTGTTCCAATTGTTCAGTAACACCGTTGTGTGAAGGATAAATCTTAATTGTAAATTCTAGAGTATCCTCCTCAGGTAAACTGGTGAATGTAAAAGGCCGCTTCTCGTCCTTAAGATGCTCTTTATCTATTGAGAGTTCTGTAGCTTGCCCTGGTGTAAATTTGTAATTTTTTGGTTTATCTGTTCTTAATCGCACGACATTATAATTAACGTGCTCTATGCGTTGAATTGTAATTTTGTATTCCATGTGTTGTTTTTCTTTAAAATAGCAAATTCAACGTAAGTTAACCTTAAGGAAATAATAAAATAAAGCGCTTATTTCTTAATAAATCTTAATGATAAAATACTATTAAAGTCCTTGGCTTTAAGGAATATGTTGGCTATTTTATAAGAGAGAATAAATAACCACGTAAATCTAAAAATATGATGATTGACAATAGAAAAGGATTGATTAACTGTATTTATGCCGGAGGCACACAATTTAGTGCACAGATTGAAGCTATTCTAAAAGCTACTGATAAGAACGTGCATGCCATTGATATTACTAAAACCATGCCTTCTGATACCATATGGCACGATATAGCCATACAATTAAACCGTTCGTTAAAATCGTTTATGGACCCCAGACGCATCAGCAATTTTGAAACTAAAGCTGATTATTCTGAAGAAGGGTTGGTTAAAATCTTGGCAAAGTACCCAGAAGCCTTTGTTGGAGCAATTGTTATGGAAGGTAAGCATGTAGAACACATTACACGATACACTGAATTATTAAAGTTTTTTAATGTGGATTCCGCAGGACTTGAAAAAACCATGCATTCAGCGTCTCCAACGATTGAGCGGCAAACTTCTGATGAGCATTTTATATAAAATAAAAATCCTCGAACATTGTGTTCGAGGATTGTTTTAAAAAACGTTTTTGATTTTAATTTTTAAGTGATTTCATGTCAATGACAAAACGGTATTTGACGTCACTCTTAAGCATACGTTCGTAAGCGGTGTTGATGTCTTGCATATTAATGACTTCTATCTCTGAGGTAATATTATGCTTACCACAAAAATCGAGCAATTCTTGCGTCTCTGCAATACCACCAATTAAAGAACCTGCTAAGGATTTACGACCCATAATCATTGGAACGGTCACTAAAGGTGGATCTAACGGACCTAAATAACCTAAAATCACGAGTGTACCATTAGTGTTTAATGTTGAAATGTACGGATTAAAATCATGCTCATAAGGCACTGTATCTAATATGAGATCAAACTGTCCCATGGCTTTTTCCATTTGCGCTTCATCGGTTGATATTACCACATCATGTGCACCTAATGCCTTGGCATCCGCTATTTTATTTGGAGACCTTGAGAATAAAGTGACGTGGGCACCCAATGCATGAGCTAACTTAATGGCCATATGCCCTAAACCACCTAAACCAACAACAGCTACTTTGCTGTTTTCGTTGACATTCCAAAAGCGCAAAGGTGACCAGGTGGTAATCCCTGCACAAAGTACAGGTGCAACACCCGCCAAATCTAAATGTTCAGGTACACTGAGCACAAAAGCTTCATCGACTACTATAGTTTCTGAGTAACCACCATGTGTATTGGTTTCTAAATGTTTATCATAACCTCCGTAAGTACCTACCCATTCTGGGCAATATTGTTCTAAATCGTTTTTACAATTGTTACAGGTTCTACAGGAATCCACCAAACAACCTACGGCAACAATATCACCGACTTTGTGTTTTGTTACCTTATCACCCACCTTTGTGATCTTACCAACAATTTCGTGACCTGGTACAACAGGATACTGTGTCATGCCCCAATCATTTCGGGCAAAGTGTAAATCGGAATGACAGACACCGCAGTAGAGAATATCAATCTCAATATCTTTCTCTAGAGCCTCTCGCCTATCAATTTGCAAGGCTTTTAAATCAGCTTCAGCTGATTCGGTACCGTATGCTTTTACTTGTTTTGTTTTCATTATGTCTATGCGTTTAATTTAATATTTTATTCTATGTTCTTAATTTACGAAATACATTTTCATTTCCCCTCTATTTTTAACAGCAATTTTTCCTCGGTATTCACATTCAAAGTCATTCTTAACAATGTTATAGGTGTCTTCAGAAATATTTATTCTACCCGCTTCTGAAGTGCTTTCCATACGTGAGGCTATATTTACCGTATCGCCCCAGATATCATAAGCGAATTTTTTAGACCCAACAACACCTGCCACGACGGGCCCTGTGTTAATTCCTATCCGTATGTCAAAGGTAGCATCGGTAAAGTCATCGTGTTTGGCCTTAGTGACAAAAGCATTCATCTCTTTTGCCGCCAAGATCATTTCTTTTGCTTGGTCTACGTGATCATAACTTAAGCCTCCAACTGCCATATAGGCATCACCTATGGTCTTTATTTTTTCTAAACCATACTTTTCCATAATATTATCGAATTCAGAAAAATAATGATCTATGGTTTGTACTAACTTTTCTGGAGATAGGTTTTCAGCATAACTGGTAAAGCCTTTAAAATCTGAAAATAATACAGTTACCGAAGGAAATTGTTTAGCTTTTACTCTACCCTTATCCTTAAGCTCTTGAGCCGTTTCTTCTGGTAGAATATTTAATAGTAATTTATCTGAACGGTCTTTTTCTGCTGCAATAATTTTGTTGGTTGCTTTTACAAATTTATGACGCTTAAATAAACCATATGCCAATAAGGATGTTAGCAATAGAACACCTATAGTCGACCAAATGACAATACGTTGATTCTTTCGTTTTTGGGTCTCAACTTTTAATTCAGCTTCTTTTTTACCAACTTCAAGATTAGCCATATTTTGAACATTCTCAAGGTTTATGATACTGTCTTGATAAACATCGTGCTGGATATAACGCTCTAAAGCTTCTTTATAATTTCCAGAGTTTTGCATCAGTTCATAGAGCTGCAAGTTTGCATCACTTATTTGGTCTTTTAAATTGTGTTTTTTGGCCAACTCCAAGCTTCTTTCTGCATAATTTAATGCGGCATCAAACTCATTTTGTTCTTGATAGATATCGGAGATATAGTTTAAGAACTCTGAAATTGGATAATAGTATTCATTAATTTCAAGTAATTCTATGGCTTGGTTCATATAGGCTTTAGCGAGTTCATCCTTCCCTTGTTTGGCGTAAACCATACCTGTGTTTCCCAAATTGTAGGCTTTGCCGATTTCGTGATCTAGTTGTTCAAATAGTTCGCCAGATTCAGAAAAATAACGCAATGCTTTTTGATATTGTTGCGTTTTATAATACTCATCACCAGCATTTAAAAGTGCTGAAGCAAGTGCCACAGGATCATCCACGTTTCTTAATAATGAAATGCCTCTTTCATAATAATCTTCTGCACTGTCTGAATTCCCAATCATCGAATACGTATCAGCTATAGAAATGAATAAACCAGCTGAGAGGTCATCATCGCCTTCTTTATTGGTGTATTCCATACATTCAAAATAAGACTCTAATGCCTCAGAGTACTCCCCTTTTAATTGGAGTCCATTACCCTTTTCAAGGAATGCTGTAGAAAGAAAGTAAAGTACGGAATCAGACTTCTCATATCTTTCCTTCAAAAGGTCACTGGCGACCTCAATTAAAATGTCCGAATAAATTACTTTCTCGTCAGGATTGGTTTCGTCAACAACAATTCTTCGGAGTATTTTCATTTTATTTTTTACATCCTCTTCATCTTGATAGATTAGTTTAAGACTATCTAGTTCATTTTGATTTTGAGCATGTAAACCATTTATCAACAGTGTGTTCGACAATAACAAGAACAACGAAACTAATATTTTTTCAAAAAAAATATTCATCCAAGGTATTTCAAGTAATAATAAATTACTCTTTTTTCTTTATTTGAAGTTTGGGATCAATGGTAAATAAGGCATCGCCACGATAGCCACTATCAAAAGTTACAGAATATTTGGCTACCAAATTATGATTTGTATTGTTACTTCCTAAGACAGCAACCCAAGACCCATCTCCGACGTCATAAGGTGCTTTTTCAAAAAAGCCTTCAGGTGCATCTTGAAATTCGATATTAGTAATTAAGGCTAAATGACCTCTAGCACTAGTATCACTAATATTCCAGCTTATTAATGTATTTCCATCTGCGACACTATCAAAAGTTGTTTTGTCTCCTGGAACATCATAACCATCACTAGGGATGTTATCGCTAAAAGTTACGTATTTTAAAAAGTTTGCACGGTCATGGTGCATTTTCTCAGCATCTACAGTTATGGTTACTGCAACAGATTGTTTTCCCATATTTATCTTGAATTTATTCTTTCTTTTTAATTTGTAATTTAGGATCTTGAGTGTGTTGCCTACCATTAATAGTATAGGTAATTGTATATTCGATTAATGCAGAATTAAAATTATCTGGCATTTGAATTTCTGCAGACCATTCACCACTACCATCATTTATAGGGGATGGACGACTGCTAAAGACTTGTAATTCAACTTTCCAACCAAATACTGGTGTTTTAAGTTGTGTAATTGCATCAATACTTGTTATATCCGCTTGGCCATCAATCACCCATTTTAAGGTATCGCCATTCTGCAGTTCGGTAGTTAAATTTTTATCATCATCATTAGTATGTGCACGGTGTCCTTCATCATCAATAATAGTTAATGGCGTTGGCTTATCATTCTTTGCGTAGATAGTAATTGTATGTATTCCCATGTCTTGTGAAATTTTAATTTTATTACTCTTTCTTTTTAATTTGGAGTTTTGGATCTACTGTATACGGCTGTCCCGTATTTTTATTTATTATAAAAGTGACAAAATAAGACTCAGTGCCATCAATATCTTCGTTTTTTACGGTCGAAGTTACTTTTGGGTCATTGATTGGATCTCCTAAAGTAATTTCTGCTAAAATATCAGCTCCACCATCTTTAGACTTTTTGGCTACGTTGGTTATATTTACGGTATCTCTTCCATTTTTTGAAGCGCCTTGCCATGTACAAGTTGAACCTTTGAAAACAGTAGATACGTAAGTTTCCGGGTGCCCAGGGTTTTCTTTTGGGTCACTTTGATTATCCGTAAAAACTACATTGTCTTTAATGCTTTGTTCGTTTGGTTGAATGTTGTCTGTATCAACTGTTAATGTAATGACTGTTTTTGGTGTTCCTCCCATAATTAGTGTGTTTTAAGTTAAATTTTATATTGATTAATTAATAAATCACATATGTATAATATGTTATACCTTTGATTGATATTCGAAATGTCGATAATTACCTAAGTTTCCTTCTGGCTTATATTTAAATCCAAGAAAACGCAACCATGTCGTTTGACTCTCAATCTCTTTTGATTCAGAATATAACCTAAGCGTACAACCTTTGTAAGAATACGATTGCACCTCTAATATCTTGCGCAATTCAAAACTTACTTTTAAGGACTGTCTATGTTCTTCCATATGCTTACTTGCAATAAAAAAGCAGTCTAATTTTGTGTCTTCAACTTTATATGCTGCTAGAATAGCTAAGGGCAAATTGTCTTGAGTCCGCCATGTTTTAGAATAGCCGTCCTTACGAGCTAATTTAACTTGTTCTAATAATAACTCTAGTGCGATTTTCTCATTATGTATATTGTAAAGTTTCCACTCGTAATATGTAAATTTCCATGGATTTTTTATAACAAACCAAAGATCTTCTTCGGTAACCTCCTCTTGGATTCTAGACACACTTAATTCCATTAAACTTTAGATAAAAAATTAACAGGCACATTAAATAAACACAACACAACATGTCACTCAATAAGGCATTACTGAGCTATTATAATACGTAGTAAATTAGGGGTAACAAAAGTTAGTGGTACTGTGTAGAAAGGAGGTGATTATAAAACTAAGCAATATTTCTATGCTTTCCTAATAAAACCTTTTATTGCCCTAGAAAATAAAAAAGGTCTGATTTTTTATCAGACCTTTTGTTTACTAAATTTTTATAATAGTTGTCACCTAATAATCGGTATAACCTTCTGAACCAGGTGTATAAAATAAATCTGCGTTAGGTGCCTTAAGCTCATCCCTATTTAAAAACTTCTGTACTAAATCTGGATTACTAACAAAAGGCCTGCCTACATATACTAAATCGTAACCCGAAGCAATGACCTTTTCAGCATCTTCGACTGAATTTACATCACCACCTGTGATGATGGTACCTTCAAAATTAAGTTTTATGGTCTTTTTGATATCCGTTTTAAAATCAGGAGCACCCATTGTTCCTGAGTGATCCGCTATATGGATATAAGCGATACCCAATTGTCTTAATTCCGAAGCCAGATACGAATACAAATCAACTAGATCTTCATAGTCATGTGCCACATCATTCATTGCTCCATAAGGCGAAACTCTAATTCCCACTCTATTTTCACCAATAGCAGCAATTACTTTCTTTGTGGTTTCTAAAACAAACCTTGCTCTGTTTTTAAAATCCCCACCATAATTATCCTCTCTTACATTCGATTTTGGATTCAGGAATTGATCCAGCAAATAACCGTTAGCAGCATGAAGCTCTACTCCATCGACTCCAGCTCTTTTAACCAATGCCTCAGCACTATCTGCAAACTCTTGTTGGGTTTGTTGAATATCCAAAACTGTCATTGCCCTTGGCGTTACATGTGGCACCATACCATTCGTGTCCGTATACATTTCTCCCGCTGCTTTAACAGCACTTGGGGCAATAACTTCACCGGCTTCTGGTAAATTTTCTGAAGCTGCTATGCGGCCACAATGCATTAACTGGACAAAAATCTTACCCTCTTCTTGATGAACAGCATCAGCGATATGCCGCCATCCTTCTATTTGTGCAGGACTATAGGCACCAGGAATTCTGGCATAACCAAGACCGTTAACGGATGGTGAGGTTCCTTCGCTAATAATTAGGCCTGCGGAAGCACGCTGGGCGTAATATGTTGCCATTAATTCGTTAGGAATATTATTTAGAGCTCGACACCTAGTCATTGGTGCCATAACAATTTTGTTGTTAAGTAGTAAGCTCCCTAGTTGGTAAGATTGAAATATACTCATAATTTAATTTTTGGTTTTGATATAAAGTTAAAGTGATAGCTTCAAAAAAGCTATCACTCTTATATTAATACTTAGTTAAAGTTTATTTTTCTTTGGTTTCCACAATAGAAAGTGGCTGAATCTGTGGCTTTAAACGCTTATACAAATCAAATTGATGCTTGGTTAAAATATTACGCATTTCAAGTGATTCTGCTTTTCTTAATTTATATAAGGCATTTAATTTTTCTTCACCAGTTAGCGTATTATGAATTTTTTCTTCTCTGATAAGAAATTCTTCTACTTTCTTCTGAAATAATATATATTGTTTGGCATCTAAAGCAAGCTTTTCATTGTATCGCTCTGTAACACTTACGGCTACATTTTCCAATACTTCACTATTGTCTTGCATGATTGGATCCTGTGCAAAACCTGCCATTGTAAAGACTAAAATTATTGTGTTTATAAAAGTTCTCATACTGTCTAATTGTTTTGGTTTATAAAAGTATAATAGATAGACCTTTATCAGTCAAATAAATTAAGAGAACTTAACGTTTAAAGAAACACTTTAACAGTAAATTAATACTTTAATTATAAATATATAACATATTGCTGTACAATAAAATAAATATTAAAAAATAAGATTTTTTAAAAATGATATTATAATTTAATCTTCTGGAGGATACCCATGAATTTCTTCGAATTTTTCATCGAAATTAGCTCTTAAATAAGAGTTTAATTTTTTCTGATAGTCATCTTTTAACCACTTTAAGAAATTGTGCGTACTCTTACTAATGCACTTTGCATAGACTTCGATACGTTGGTTAATATCGTCTTTTAGAAGTTTTGCCAACGCAATGGCATCATAAACATCTTCACTATTTTCAATACATATTTTAGCATGATGCTCTATAGATCGCTCAAGAACCACTTTAGAGGATTCACCAGCATCAACAGCATCCTTGTAACATTGTCTAATATCAAAATAAGTGTCTTCGGATTTTGAAAATTCTTCCTTGATCTCATCAGATAAATCATGCTTAAAGTTCGCTTCAATAGCTTCATCACTCTTGATGCGATCCGTAAACCAATTGGGTGATTTAAATATCAATTGCCAATCCAAATCTGCTCCCCAAGGTCCAAATCGGTATAGATTATTACCTAAATCTATAACCGTAAACTTTTCCTTATTATTAAGTATACGAGATCCACGACCAATCATCTGATAATATAGGGTTAAGGATTTGGTGGCACGATTTAATATAATCGTATCAATAGTTGGTTCATCAAATCCTGTAGTTAAAATACTAACGGAAGTTAGAATAGCATTTGGTGTTTCATGAAACCAATCCAAAATTTGCTTACGCTGTTTTTTAGTTGCCGTATTATCTAAGTGCATAATGGGCAAACCTGCTTCCCTAAATGCATAATACACACTTATAGAGGTATTAATACCATTATTGAAAATTAATGTTTTCTTCCCAAGAGAATGCTTTTTGTAAGCATCAACTGTTTTTTGAAGCATAGCCGGACTCGTATACAAATCCTCAGAAGATTTCACGGTGTAATCGCCATTAGAACCCACTTCGAGCGATGTTAAGCCCATATCATAAGCATAGGTTTCACATCTAGCAAGAAATTCATTTTCGATTAAATTCTCAATACTTTCACCTGTAATAAGCTCATCATAGTTATCCTTCATTGGTAGGTCTTTGTTGGAACTCAGTGGTGTTGCCGTAACTCCAAGAATAAAGGAATTTTCGAAAAACTTAAAGAGCTTCGTGAATGAATTGTAATGCGCCTCATCAATGATCACCAAACCGACATCCGAAATATCCAACATATCATCATTAAGACGATTGTTTAAGGTTTCGACCATAGCAACAAAGCAGGAATACTCGGCTTGGTCATCTAAATTAGCCTTGCTACTTACAACCTTGTTGGTTACACCAAAACTAGTCAGCATTTTAGAGGTCTGATTACATAGCTCTATACGATGTGTCATGACCAATACTTTTTTGTTATGATTTTTCAGGTATTGGCGGACCATTTCAGAAAAAATAACAGTTTTACCACCTCCTGTAGGCAATTGATACAGTAAATGGTAATCATCTGGTGCAGAATCAAATTTTTCAAATATCTGGCTTATCGCACCATGTTGGTAATCATATAATTCTTTATCGGTTTTTTTTTCCTGAATCGCTGAATTGGGTTTTGACATGAATAGATTTTAAAATTGAGAGAGCAAAATTAAGGCTTTTTAGGCGAGGAATAAAGTGATTTGCCATTAACAATAATTGTATTAATTTAGCGTTCTTTCAATCGAAAGTATAATTAGAATTTAATGAAAACCCTCTCTTTTGCCTTTTCATTTTTTCTGGGCTTAGCTTTAATTACGGCCCAAAATGAAAACCCATCAGAAACTTTAAAAATAACCCTTCCAACAGCCGCTAAAAAAGCAAGTTTGATCAAAGAAATTGAAATTCCTTTACAATCAGACGCTGATTCTCTTTTCAATGCTCTACCAGATATTAAAGCTGAATTTTGGGATACCACAGTTTACAATCCTTACAAAAATGTTGAGACTGAATTTCCTATAGAGCTCACCTTTACAGATAGTACTTATAGCTCACCTGTATCAAGACCAAAGGTTATAACATCACGTTATGGCTGGAGACGTGATAGACCTCACAAAGGAATAGATATTGATCTGGTAACAGGAGATTCCGTGGTCTCTGTGCTCGATGGTATTGTACGTTTTGCACGTTACAGCAGTGGTCATGGGAAGACCGTTGTGGTTAGGCATTATAATGGTTTAGAAACAACCTATGCGCATCTATCACATATAGCAGTCAAATCTAACGACACTGTAAAAAGAGGTCAGTATCTTGGTAAAGGAGGTAATACTGGTCGTTCTAGGGGAAGTCATTTACATCTGGTAACAAGTTATAGAGGGGAATATATCCATCCTGATTATCTATTTAATTTTGATGACACCAATACCATCCGTTCCCAAAACATTTGGGTTACCCGAAAATGGACCAGACCAAGTTACCACAGTTCTAGACGTTTATCTAAACTTGCATTATTTGAAACCAAAGAAGAGGCATTGGCGAGTTTAGAAAAGCAGCGTAAAGTTTATGTTGTGAGAAAAGGAGATACCTTGTCTCGTATTTCCCAGCGAAACAGAACAAGTATTGCTGCCATTTGTAGAACGAATAAAATAAAGCGCACGTCTACTCTTAGAGTTGGTCAGAAATTAATTTTAGAGCTTTAGCCATATAAATCATAGATCTTTTGAAAGTCTGCATTGCCGAAAAACCAAGTGTTGCCAGAGAAATTGCTGCTGTTCTGGGAGCTACAACCAAGCGCGATGGCTATTTTGAAGGTAATGGCTATGCTGTAACTTATACATTTGGACATCTTTGTACACTTTGTGAACCTAGTGATTACAAGCCGTATTGGAAAAGTTGGGACCTTAACAATCTACCTATGATGCCGGATAAATTTAAGGTTAAGGTATCTGAAGACAAAGGGATAAAAAAGCAATTCAACATCGTAAAAAGTCTATTTGACAAAGCAGAAGTCGTCATCAATTGTGGTGATGCGGGACAAGAAGGTGAATTAATACAGCGTTGGGTCATTAATAAAGCAAAGTACAATGGTAAGGTTCAACGACTTTGGATTTCGTCTTTAACAACCGAAGCTATCAAGGAAGGATTTGAGAACTTAAAACCGGCAGAGGACTACGATAACTTGTATTATGCTGGTTTTTCTAGATCTATTGGAGATTGGCTTTTGGGTATAAATGCAACACGGTTGTATACTGTAAAACATGGTGGTTATAAGCAAGTATTGTCTGTAGGTAGAGTGCAAACTCCTACCCTAGCCATGTTGGTGACGCGATATAAAGAGATTGAAAACTTTGTGCCGCAACCCTATTGGGAATTGCAAACACTATATAGAGACACCCTTTTTAGTTATGAAGAAGGACGTTTCCTTAAGATGGAAGATGGTGAACTATTAGTCAATAAAGTTAAGGAACATGAGTTTGAAATTGTTTCGATAACCAAAAAGAAAGGTACTGAATATGCACCTAAACTTTTCGATCTCACAGGACTGCAAGTCTACTGCAATACTAAGTTTGGGTTTTCAGCAGATGACACTTTAAAAATTGCACAACGATTGTATGAGAAAAAGGTGGTGACCTATCCTAGAGTAGATACGACCTTTCTACCAAATGATATTTACCCCAAGGTTAAAGGCATCTTATCAAAGCTGACTGATTATTCAGAACTCACGCAGCCATTATTAAATAAGAAGATAAAGAAATCTACAAAGGTTTTTAATGATAAAAAAGTAACCGATCATCATGCCATTATCCCTACTGGGATACAAACACATTTACAGCCAGCAGAACAACAGGTATATGATATCATTGTAAAACGATTTATTGCCGTTTTTTATGATGATTGTAAAGTCTCTAATACCACGGTTATAGGTAAAGCAGATGATGTAAATTTTAAAACTACAGGTAAGGAAATTTTATCCAAGGGTTGGCGCGTTGTTTTTGAATCTGATGGGTCTAAATCTAAAGGAGAATCTATTCTACCTACCTTTACCAAAGGAGAAAAAGGACCACATGAACCTTCCTTTTTAGAAAAGCAGACCAAACCGCCAAAACAATTTACGGAGGCTTCTCTTTTACGTGCCATGGAAACTGCAGGTAAACAAGTAGATGATGATGAATTGCGCGATATCATGAAAGAAAATGGAATTGGTCGACCTTCAACTCGAGCCAACATCATAGAAACACTTTTTAAACGGAAATATATAAAGCGTAATAAAAAGCAAATCTTACCAACGGTTACAGGTATTCAGTTAATAGATACGATTCAGAATGACTTGTTGAAATCTGCAGAACTGACTGGCCATTGGGAAAAGCAGTTAAAAGACATTGAAAAGGGCGAGATTAGCGCTAATACTTTTATCAAAGGTATGAAGCGAATGGTAGATGCTCTGGTCTATGAAGTACGAAGTGAAAAAGTGGAAACACGAATTTCGGCAGTTAATAATAAACCTCTTAATAAAACAAAATCCAAGTCCCAAACTAAGTCTAAAGCGATTATTGGACACACATGTCCAAAATGTAATAAGGGCCAACTCCTAAAAGGGAAAAAAGCTTATGGTTGCCATCTTTATGGAAAAGGTTGCGATTTTGTTTTGCCATTTACCTATTGTAAAAAAAAGGTGTCTGAGAATCAGTATTTAAGGTTATTAAGTAAAGGCTCTACAGTAAATCTTAAAGGTTTTAAAAATGAGGGCAAATCTATCGAAGGCTTATTACGTTTTGATGATAATTTCAAATTAAAATTAGAGCCAAAACAAACCGTAAAACCACAGATTAAAATTGGGGATCCTTGCCCAAAATGCAAAACAGGTCGCATCTTAAAGGGTAGAACAGCTTTTGGTTGTAGTAATTATAAAACGGGTTGTGATTTTCGTATGCTGCTTTAATATTTCATAGAACTTCGAACAATTTCTCTTCGACACCTTAAGCTATCCGTTTAATAGGCAAGTAAAAATCCTCTTCAGAATCTGGGCTTCCGTTTTTATATTTTTCTCCCATCACTTGAAAATGTGGTCTGTCATCAATCACATAACCAGAATTTGGTAACCAGTCCGACATAATTTTTTGATATGTTTCGCCGGCATTCATACCTTTATGTAGCACTTTTAGATACTCACCTTTTGGAATTGTAAAACCCTTCATTTCGTTTGGTATTTCAGAGAGCTCAGAAACTTCAACACAAGCCCACATATTAAAACTGTCTTCAGGCTCCCCATTTTCATTGACCGAGAAAATTTGCATGGCAATAGATGTATTGTTGAGTAAGTTTGTTATTTCATTTTTCCTTGGTGAAAACTGCTGCCATAAGGCTCTGATTTTATGCGTTTCATGTTGTTTCATAACTATTGAAATGCCAACAACATTCATCTCTAAATTTTCGATTATTTGAGGAATCATTTAACTGTAGTTTCAAAAACTAAAAGTATAAAAAAAAGCGTAAGATGGTGTCCTACGCTTTTCTAGAATTAGTATAATCAACACTAACTCGATTAACTAATCAATCTAACTAAACTTTCTACATGCCAGGAAGTATAACTGTGTCAACCACATGTATGACACCATTAGACTGGTTAACATCTGCAATAGTTACTGTAGCTGTGTTACCTGCTGTATCTTTTAATACAACATTATCACCATCCATCATTGCTCTTAGCTCATCACCATTAACTGTAATGAAAATAGCTTTACCGTTTCCCTTCTTAATAGCTTTTACAATATCTTTTGCATTATAAGTCCCTGCCAATACGTGATAGGTTAATACGGCTTGTAGTTGTTCTTTATTTTCCTTTTTTAACAACGTTGATACAGTTCCTTTAGGCAACTTATCGAATGCACTGTTAGTCGGTGCAAAAACGGTAAACGGCCCCTCCCCTTGCAACGTTTCTACTAAACCAGCGGCTTTTACTGCAGCAACTAGTGTTGTATGGTCTTTAGAATTTACGGCATTAGAGATAATGTCTTTAGTAGGATACATTTCTGCACCACCTACCATTTTTGTGTCCTGTGCGAGAGCATTCTTACTAAACATTACGATAAATGCCAATGTCATAATTGGAAATAAACTTTTAATCTTCATAGTATTTACTTTTTATTGATTTGTTTCTCTACTTACGAAGATTTACCCAACAGGGTTTTATTTTAATGAATATTAAATGAATTAAATTAAAAAAGGCTATTATCCTTATGGACAATAGCCTTTAATTCTTCTTATTGAGATAAAACCTATAAAGTTCTCTTTACACCTCCCCTATACGTTAGCTTTTCCTCATTATTATTGGTAAGCTCTAAAAACGAATTACCATTTGGTTTAATATCAATTTGAGCATTATAGCCACCAACGCTAAACGTAATTGTAATCTGCTGAGATGCATCATTAAAAATCACATTATAATTCTGCAAACTTCCTTTCAAATCTAAAGTAGTTTTATCGGTGTTTATTGTTGTGAGCGTGCCACTAATTAAGGATTCATTAATCTTTATTGTATTGGCATTTTGATCGACTTCCGCTCTGTTTTTACCACTAATAACCCAACTTGCCAAAAAACTATATTTTTGCGATTTTATGAGTTCCTTATTCATACTATACATCGCCACAACTTGTTCTTCCTTACTCATCGGATTTTGTGAAAAGCAGATGGAAGGCGTTACTATGGCTATTAGAAAGCAAATTATAAATAGTTTTTTCATCACATTATTTTGGGTCTAATATAAGATTAATTCTTTCAATACAGTCCTTGTAATGGTATTTTGTATCTGTATCAACTCTAGCTTTTACAGCAGAAGTTAAAAGTTGTTTTAACTCGTTTAATTCTCCTCTTACAATAGATCTTACATCAGATTGATTGACATTAAAATATTGGCTACTTCTGTTGGGATCCATTTTTTCAGTCATCAGATAACCCAAGCGATCGATATACGCACGCTGTAAATTCCTTCTAAAGACAGAAACATTGGATGATGTCCTTGTCTCTGACCAAATTCCAACACGAATATCACTCATCATATCTAAAGCCGAATAATTACTCCTGTCCATTGCCTTATGGTCTATTAGTCTTCCTAACCGCTCAAAACTCATTAAACTGTTCAAATGACGTGTTTGCAAACTTCTAATTCTATCTGTATAACCTGCAAAGTCAATGTTCTTTAAAATCTTTTCATCCATTAGCCAGTTTGGTGTTTCAAAAGCATTATCATGCAACCATTTTATTGCCAATTTTTGATAAGCCTTATCTACGGGATTATAAACAACACCTTGTTGAGATGGATTTTTTGTGTCTTCCACTACTCCGCCTACGTGAGTTACGACATGACCCACATAGCGACTCCAAACTCCTAACATTTCACCATATAACTCTTTTAAATCGTCAAAATCATTTGTTTTATCACTGGTCCATTTTGGCAAATTCGCTGCAACAATTTTTAGGTTTTTCAATCCATAAGTACTCGCTTGTACACTGTTATTACCTATATCTTCCGTTTGAGATGTTGGGTCAAAACGGCTACTCTGTTTACCAAATTTGTAAATAGGGTCTCCTGCTTTTTCAGTAATCCAACGGTCTAAGGTTTCCTTTTCATCATCTGCAGACTGCGCCTCGGGAATATAACGGTAACCATAGTTTATGGCATAATCATCGTAAGGCCCTAACTGTCTAATAAACCTAATATTTTCATCACCAGGTTGTGCAATGTAATTATATCTTGCATAATCCATTATAGTGGCCGCAATGCCGTTTTTCTGTGTAAAATCACCATCCCTGTAGCTCTCAACATCATACGCATAGCTTGCACTCATATTATGTGGTAAGCCTAGGGTATGTCCGACTTCGTGAGCAATTACCATTTTCATCATTTCACCAATCTCCTCATCAGGTGTATGAAGTGTTCTAGCTGAAGGGTTTGCTGCCCCAGTTTCTAATAAATATCGATTTCTGTATGAACGCAAATGATTGTGATACCAAATAATATCACTTTCTATAATTTCACCACTGCGAGGGTCCGACACACTAGGTCCTGTTGCATTACGCGTCGTGCTTGCAACATAACGCACTACTGAATACCGAATATCCTCAGGACTGAATTCTGGATCCTCTTCCTTTGTTGGTGGGTCTTTAGCTATGATTGCATTTTTAAAACCAGCAGCCTCAAAGGCTTTTTGCCAAAGCTCAATACCTTCCTTCATGTATGGTCTAAACTTCATAGGTGTTGCCGGATCTAAATAGTATACAATAGGTTTAACAGGCTCTACCAACTCCCCTCTTTTGTAGGCTTCGATATCTTTTGGAATTAATTTCCATCGTCTTATATAGGTCTTTTCGTCAGCCTTTAATTCCTCACTTCCGTAATCATACTGACTTAGAGTAAACCAGCCAACCCTTTCATCAAAATATCTTGGTTGCATAGGTTCCTCTGGCAATAAAATCATGGATTGGTTCATTTGAATACTTATTGTCTCTGCACTAGAGTTGGTTGGTGGTTCTGCTGCATTGAAGGTGAAATCTTGAACAACTTCAATATTTTTTGGATAGCTACGCACCGCATTGATAAAACTTCTGGATTTATCTAAACTTCTCACCTTGTATCGCTTTCTAATAAAGGATGGTAAACCACTAATTGCTTTCACATCTGAACTGTAGAAACTACTTACATCTATTACCACAGCAGAAGAATCTTTTGAAAATGCCTCTATATCAAATGCATATAAAGTAGGTTCATAATTATTGGCTCTAACCGAGACATGAATTGGAAGGCTATCTGCCGCCACGGCACTTGAAGATTTTTCTTTAATCAAGATTTTATCTTTAAAACGTTCCCAGTTAATCATCCTTGTATTTGTTTTTGTACCTGCGTTTACATAGCCACCACCTAAATTTGCAGGTAACTTTGCTAATCTGCTAACCAAAAGCATGTCGGTATTAAGATATTGCAATGGTATTTCAAAATAATATTTATCACCAACCAGGTGTACATTAAATAAACCCTCATCCGTAATGGCATCTTTGGTAATCACCTTATCATAACCCTTTATTTTACCTTTATTCTTGCTTGGTGATTGTGTTTTAGATGCTACTGAATTTGACTGACTTTTGTTTTTGGAAGATTTTTTGGCAGTTGCACATGAAATGGATAAAATACCCATAATTAATAATACCAGAATTCTTTTCATTATAAGAGGATTTTGTAATTAAGAGCCTAAAGATAATTATTTGAAATGTAGTTTTTATTTATTTCTTAAAACCTGTTAAAATGCTATGGTTTTTCCTTATTTCTAAAGTACTTTTGCACAAAAATTGATGCATGTCTAAATTATTAGAATCATTCAGAATTATAGCCCTTTTAGAAGGTGTTTCTTATATTTTATTATTGTTTATTGCGACACCTATAAAATATATTGCCAATGATCCGCAATATGTAAAACTACTTGGAATGCCTCACGGATTATTGTTTATGGCCTATGTAGTTCTTGCAGTTATACTTAGTAAAGACATGAAATGGAATTCAAGGACACTTTGGATAATTCTTTTGGCAGCGATCATTCCCTTTGGAACATTTTACATCGATAAAAAATATTTAAAAACTAAGCATGCGTAATCTAAGACATACCACATTTGACTGGTTGATCACCCAAGGTGTAGCAGAAGGAACTGCCAAGTACCTTAACATGCTCATATTGCTAATTGGGTTGTCATTAGTTGCACTAATTGTAGATTATGTCACTAAGCGCATTTTATGGAGATTCTCGGCTGGAGTAGCTAAAAGAACAAAAACTAATTTTGATGACATTTTAATTACTAATAAGCTACCGCGAAATATAGCTCACATTATCCCATTGATAATACTGATTGAATTTGTCCCGGATGTCTTCGCGGATTTTCAATATTTCGAAACTATTGTTGAAAAAACACTTAAGGTTATTGCGATACTTCTAACCTTAAAAATTATACGTAGCTTTTTCAATTCTATAAAGGATTACTTAAAAACTTTACCGAGGTACAAGGACAAACCTATAGATAGCTATATTCAGATATTTATGATTTTTGCTTGGGTATTGGGTGTGTTTGCCATTTTTTCGATATTAACAGGTATCACATTTTTAAATTTCGCAATTTCCCTAGGTACCGCATCAGCAGTTATCTTATTAATATTTAAGGATACCATTTTAGGTTTTGTGGCCAGCATTCAAGTATCCATTAATGATATGGTACGCATTGGTGACTGGATTACTTTTGAAAAATATGGAGCGGATGGTGATGTCATAGAAATTAACTTAGCCACTGTAAAAGTTCAGAACTGGGATAAAACCATTACCACTATTCCTACTTACGCTTTGATATCAGACTCGTTTAAGAATTGGAGAGGCATGATGAATTCTGGTGGTAGACGTATAAAAAGATCTGTAATCATTAAAACATCGACTATTAAGTTTTTAACAGATTTTGATATCGAACGATTTAAGAAAATAGAACTAATCGATGAGTATATTGAACAGCGTTCTAAAGAAATTAAAAAGTTCAACACAGATAATGGCGTGGACAAATCCATTTTAATTAATGGTAGAAACCTTACCAATTTTGGTGTCTTTAGAAAATATTTACAGACTTATATGGATAACCATTCAGCTATAAATAAAGACATGACTTTAATGGTAAGGCAACTAGAGCCCACACCACAAGGTATTCCTATGGAGATCTATGCTTTTAGTAGTGATATCCGTTGGCAGAATTATGAATATATCATGGCAGACATCTTTGACCATGTTCTGGCCTCTGTTGGCTTTTTCGACTTAGAAATTTATGAATTGGCTATAGCTAATACAGATTAATCTTCTAGCCTATCTTTTACAAACTCGACCTCAGTCTTTCCGTGAGGCTTTGGTTTGCCATCAGGTCCCAAGTTCACCATAATGATTTTATCTACAGTTAAAATGGTTTCTCTTGTCATTTTATTACGTGCCTCACACTTCATGGTCAGTGAAGACTTGCCAAATTTTATAACTTCAATTCCAATTTCAACAATATCACCTTTTTTAGCAGATGCCATAAAATTGATTTCAGACATATATTTTGTTACGACCCTTGAGTTTTCGAGTTGAATAATAGTGTATAACGCCACTTCTTCGTCTATCCATGCTAAAAGTTGACCTCCAAAGAGTGTACTGTTGGGATTTAAATCTTCGGGTTTTACCCATTTGCGTGTATGAAATCTCATGTGTCTAATTATTTATTGATTAATTTCTAATGAACAACACTTTAAAATAAGGTTTGTTGTTCACCAGGGTCTTCATTGGGTATCTTTAAATCTATTTCTAATACTTGATTTAGGTTTTTAATAAGATGTGCAGAAAGCAGTGGCAATTCTTCTTCAATATTCTGGTGAACAAAAAAATTGATTTGTTCAATACCACTATCCTTCCAATGTTTTATACGTTCTACCCAATCTTGTAATCGCGTGTAGTCACTTTCATTATTTGTGCCTACATAACGTACAAAAGCTTGGGAATTTGTTAACCGCATATGCATAATATCGCGTCGTCCAGCACTGTCTACTATAATATTAGAAATAGTGTTTTCTTCTAGTAATTGATATAAATCTTTTGAGACATTGTCATTGTTAAACCAATCTGTATGCCTAAACTCAATTGCCAAAGGAATTTCCTTTGGCCAACTCTCTACAAAATTAATCACGCGGTCCAAATCTTTAGGTGTGAAATTATTGGGCATTTGTAAAAAGACAGTGCCCAATTTTTCCTTAAGATGTATAACACTATGTAAAAACCGATCAACTACTGGAGCCACATCATCGTTAAGGCGTTTCCAATGACTGATTTCTTGATTGAGTTTTGGAAAAAACCTAAAATTTCCGGGCGTCTTATCATACCATTTTTCAAACTGCTCAGGGGGAAAAATACGATAAAACGTTGCGTTAAGTTCTATAGCATTAAATTGTCTTGAATAATACTCTAATTCATCTTTTGTGCCTCGTGGGTAAAATCCTTTCAAATTAGCCTTATTCCAGTTAGGACAACCAATAAAAACTTTTATCTCATCCGAGGCATTTTTTTGTAGTGTTCTTATGGTATCTGGATGATCGGGAGGCAAAGAAAAATCTATTTCTTGGTGAGGACTTATACTTCCGAATTTCATTTTTTGAATTTTACCAAATATAAAAGTAAATCAGCAGTAGTTGGTGAATTTTGAATTGGATTTTTAAATCCTGTAATCTGAAATGTTAATAACAACGTTAACAACAATATGCACCGTACTTATTATACTTGGTGTTAATAATTAATTTTAATTTCATTAATCCTAAATAACTTAACCATGACCACCCGAACAGAGCATCTCCTATCCATGAGACCTGAAGTTTTATCTGCAAAAATTTATGATTCTATGAGTTCTGATGAATTGTTTCAGAACAAAACATTACGACCCATTATAAAAATGCAGCATGATTTATTTATGGCCGTTTTTAAAAACTATATTAATAAACATAAGAATGTGTTTTATGAGCTAAGTCAGACCAAACAGCTATCTTATATTGAAAACGCCATACATAAGGATATGAAATTCAGAAACTCTATAAAAGGTATGATTATTGGCCAATTTACAGAAGAAGAATATACACTTTACATTCAGAATTCATCGGCTTTAAATAAACGTATGATGAATATTGTAAAAGAGCGTCTAATAGATAGTATACAAGTATTTACCAAGCCAGAGGTTTTGAAGGCGGTTTAGAGACCAAATGAAACTAAAGCAAGAACTTCTGGATATTTGTTTACAGGATGTAAGCAAAAGAGTTTCGAACTATAAGAACGAAATATCCTTTATAAAAGAGTCAATTGAAAGCAATGACAAAATAAGTGACGAAGAAGGTGAATCGGGTAATTCCAAATTACTCGAAGATCTAGAAAAAAATCTCAACTATCTTAATGAAGTTCATAAAATCAGGGAATATCTTAATCGTATAAATCCAAATGTTGTTTCAAATACTGTTGTTCTTGGCAGTATTGTAATTACGGACAGCATCACATTTTATATCGCAATTAGTAAGGGAAAAGTTACCGTTAACGATGAGGACTATTATATCATCTCCATACAATCCCCTATTGGACAATTAATAAAATCCCAATCCGTTGGATATCAATTTGAGTTTAATGGTAAGTCTTATAAAATTAAGAACGTATTATAGCAAGGACTCACCATTGAGATTTGTGGTGAGCACATCAGTCATATAATCAAAAAAGGGTCTAATATTTTTAAAAGCTTCATTTACATTTTCAAGAAAATCTTCTGAAAGTACTTCTTCATCCGAATAATTTTTAATAAAGATGTATTGCTTTTTGCGAATAAGGTCTATGGCTGGATGCTCTTTGTCAAAACCTTTTGGTGCTGTTTTTAATTCATCACCCACAAAATTCCCCCAAGTATTTTTAAATGATTTATCACTGAGAATGGCTCTCATTTCGCTATCATCTACTTCAAATTCCTTTCTAATCCTATACAAATCTTCCTTGTTTGGATCCCAAAAACCTGTTCCTAAAAATGATTCGTTATTAGGTTGAATGTGCAAGTAGTAACCGCCTCTTAACTCAGGCTTTTTTCTATGGAACGCACCGCCAAAATGAGTCTTATACGGTAGTTTGTTTTTTGAAAACCTTACATCTCTATATATTCTAAATATTTTAATTTTTTCAATCTGATCATGAGCACTCATTAAACTTCCCAAATGATTGTATGCTGATTTCACTTGCTTTTCAATAGTTTTAAACTCTGGCTTGTGGGTATTAAACCAATCTCTATCATTGTTGTTAGCCAATCTTTTGAGAAAATCCAAAGTCTCTTTTGGTATCGTAGTACTCATATAGTTTTTTGATTTGTCTAAAAATATAAAAAAGCCATCGTAGAGATGGCTTTATTTAAGTAATCTTAACAGAAAACATCAATTGCTTGAAAATGCCTCTTGTAAATCTGGTGATTTAACATTAAGCTTATTATTAAATTGAAGAGTTCTAATAGGGAATGGGATATTGATACCCTCTTTATCATAGGCTTTTTTAATTTCAATAATAGCTTTTGTTTTTGCTCTTAATTTTTCTAGCATACTTTCAGCATCAATCCAAAATCTGCATAAATAATTAATAGAACTGTCACCAAATTCGGTGTAATAAAACTCTACATCTTCTGGTTTTTCAACTTGATTAAAAGTATCTGCTATAACCTTTTTAGTTAACTCTTCAACTTTTTCCAAATCCGACTCATAACCAACTCCACATTCCAAGAATACTCTCATTCTAGTTGTTAAAGAATAGTTCTTTAATGGGTTTTCTAAAATGGTTTTGTTGGGTATGACAACAATATTATTATCAGCTTCTTTTAAGGTAAAATCTTTTAGATTTATATCTATAACTTCACCAGAATACCCTGTTGTTTTTACCCAATTACCAATTTGTATTTTTTTTCGGAACGATAAAATAAGACCGGCAAAAGTATTTGCTAGAGTGCCTTGTAGTGCCAGACCTATGGCCAAACCAACTACACCTGCTCCAGCTAATAATGAGGTTAGCGCCTTGCCAAGATTCATAACACCCAGTGCTATAAATAATCCAACTGTTACTACTACCACAGCTGTTACCCGAGAGATAGCATTTGTAATAGATTCCTGCTCAACTTTTTTAGAGACTAGTTTACTCACGATTTTGCTAATATATCTAGCAGCAAAATAAGATGCCGTCATGACTACAATAGCAAGAATAAAATTAGGTATGTATTCTATGAATGTATTAAACCAACCTTGTAATTTGTCTACAAGGTTGTTTAATGCAGTATTAAATTGTGTTTTCAATGTATTAAGGAAATTTAATTAAACGTTTTGGGCTCTACCCTTATTTTAAGCTTCTAAAACGGTTTCATTCAACTGTGATGTGGTTTCTTTAGTAAAAGCATCTAACATCCAACTACTTTTTTCTAATTCTCTGATGTAAGCTCCAATAAGATCTATCGTACCCTCGTCATTGGATTTTTCAGCTTTATCAACAACGTCTGCCATTTGCTTGAGTAAAATTGAATGATTCATTAAAATGGTCTGCACCATTTCCTTATCGGTTTTTTTAGAAGAGACTTCTTCAATGGAAGAGGCTTTTAAATAATCCTTTAGGTTACTCATTGGATGATATCTTAAGGTCAGGATACGTTCCGCGATTTCATCTATTTTTACTCTAGCGTCTGTATATAATTCCTCAAATTTTTCATGTAATTCAAAGAAGTTCTCTCCTAGAATATTCCAGTGAAAATTTCGTAAATTTTGATAATAAATGTGATAATCTGCAAGTAGGGTGTTTAGTTCTACAACAGTTGGTAATAATTTTTCGTCGTTCATATTTAAGTAATTCATAACTATTGTTTAAAATTTAATTATTTTGTTTTCTACTCTAATCAATATAAGGTCATTGTATCTTTTGTCAAGTGACTTAACAGGGTTTAACCGTTGAATGCGTCTTTTAACTTAAAATTTTGTTAAGTAAAATTGGATTTGTTAAAAAATTTAGAGTGTTAATATTTTTAGTTTAGAATTGTTATAGATAAACTTGTAATTTGCTATAATTTTCAGTATAATGCAGGACTTTTAAAACACACACTAATTTTATGGGTAGACCAGCAACAAGACCAACAAAGCTAAAAGATGGTTTCTATATAGAAATCAGAAACAAAGGTTCAAAATCAGGTGTTAAACTATATAGTGGCACCAAACTGCAAATGCATCGTGCAATAAAGATGTATGAACGTTCTAAAGAGGTACTTATATTAGGTGAATCTGTTAACGGAAAGTTTGTAGAAAAAGAACCTAAATTACACGTCGTTGAATAATTAAAATATACAAAAACAAGAAGGGTAAAATCATCTGATTTTACCCTTTTTTTATGTTGAAATATTTCTTTGAATAATTAATTGCGTAATTTTTTCATAACTTGTTAAGTGAATTGAGGCTCTAAGCGCCTCAAAAAACTAACTAAATCAAAATTATTATGACAACATCAGTTAACAAACCACCAATCTGGTTTTGGGTTATTAGTGTACTCGCTCTAGCATGGAATAGTACCGGTGTTCATGGTTACATTAGTCAAGCTTATAAGACATCAGCCTTCACAGATGCTTATACGGCAGATCAAATTGAAGTAATGACAAATTTACCTGCTTGGTACACTGCGCTCTTTGCAATTGCAGTTTTTGCCGGAGTTATAGGATGTTTATTCCTGTTGCTCAGAAAAAAAACCGCGAGGTTACTTCTAATCATCTCCTTTATTAGTGCAACTGCGCAAATGACTTATTTCTTGTTTATAGCTGATTTAAAGGGCATTGACTTTAGCGCCAATCAAATAATGGCTTATGTTATTATTGCATTTGCCTTGTTTTTGGTATGGTTTGCAAATTATGCAACCAAAAAGGAATGGCTTAAATAAAAATTAACCAACCAATCTGAAAAAGGAATGAGCTTTAGGGCTTGTTCCTTTTTTTATTCAAAATCTAAACGATGTAAAATTAATCCAGATGCTGGTGCGATATAATCCATTACCTCTGCAGTTTCATCGCTTAATGTTTCCTTTATGTATTCCAAGGTAACCTCTCCTCTACCCAACTTGATTAAACAGCCCATCATTAAACGGATCTGATTACGCATAAATCCTTTGCCTCTTATGACAAACACATAAGATTCTTCAGGAAAAAAATTTGCTGTATAGATGGTATTGTTGACTATTTTACAATAATCAATAGTTCTGTGGTATTCACCTTTATCAGTAGCTTTATAGCAATATGGCTTGAAATTATGAGTGCCTTCAAATAGTTCCGCCCCTTTTTTCATTAAATCTACATCCATCGGTTCTAGTATTGTAGTTAAAATTGGGGCACAAAACGGATGATTTTTTTGGCCTTGTGAAAACACATAGTGGTACTCTTTGACTTTGGAGTCTTGAATAATATTAAAATCCTTATCAACTTCCTTTATAGCTAATGCTCTTATGTCTTGAGGAAGATTCTCATTAAAAAGCTCTAAAAATTCATCAAAATCATTCAGAGGTTTATTATAAATAAACAGCTCTAGGGCTGCTTCGTTCGCAGACACCATAGCATCCGTCCTACCGGCTCCAAGTGTTTTAAATCTTGTATCACCTAAAATATATTTTAAAGTCCTATCAATCATTAAGTGAATTGTTTTTACATCAGGTTGTTTTTGCCAGCCATGAAAACGATAGCCTAAATATTGAATCTTTAATAGGTAATAATAGCGTTTATCAAACATACTAGCAAGAACGTTATTTTATTGAAATTTCCAAAAGCAATGCGTATTTTTATCACTTAAAATCCATCGTTTGAAGCAACTCTATCCTTTTGACCCTTTGTTGAGGCATCACTTTATAATAAGCTTATTATTAGCTGTTTGGATATTTATATTTTTATATTTCACAGAGCCTTTAGACGTCAATGAGTTTAATACTAATGAAAAATTAATTTTCTTACCTGGCTATGGTTTGTTGGGCGGCATTTGTTATTTGGTGTTCTTACCCTTTCAGTATTATCTCTACAAACGCACTGAAAACAAGTGGACCCTTATCAATGAAATTATTTTTCTAGTTTCCTTTGCGGTTATAAGTATAGTGGTGGCGCGATTATACTATCTCTACGTTATTATGATTGGTGAGCGAAACCCATACACTTTGGGTTATATGCTTAAAACGATTTATTTACCAGCATTAGTGACCATTTTACCTATTATCATCATTGGTCGGTTTGCCTTTGGAAAATACCATGAAAAACGTCTTGAGGACCAGAAAATTGAAATACAAGGCGAAGGGAACTACGAAGGTTTACGTTTACAATTGAATGATTTAATTTGTATTCAATCGTCGGATAACTACATAGAAGTGTATTATCTTTCTGGGCATCGACTTAAAAAGACTTTGATTAGAAATAAACTCTCTGCTATTGATAATGAATTTCCAGAATTACTTCGTACCCATCGATCCTACCTTGTAAACCCCTTTCATTTTAGACGATGGAAAACAGAGAATGGTAAGTTAATCATCTGCTTAAATTACGATATTGAAGTACCGGTTTCCAAAACCTACCAAAAAGATATCAAGGAGGCCATTCAATTCACCACAAACTAGTATCATTTCGTCCCAAGCCCTTGTTATGATTGAATTTTAAATGATTTGTTAAATAGATTTGCTTCAGAAAGTTTAATCTAAAATATTACAAAGTCATGAGAAATTTAGTTGCATTAATCACATTATTTTTAATAACAATTAGACCGTTGTGGTCTCAAATTCCAACTTGTGATTGTAAATCTGATCTAAATTTTATTGTTGAGAAATTAAAGAACACACCATCTTACAAGAAGCAAATTACAGGTGATAAATTATTTGAATTTGAGAAAACTTATAACACCATTATTTCAGAATTTAATGATTCAATAGATGTTAATACCTGTTATAAATTACTCCAAAAACAACTTAATGTTATAGACGATTTTCACATTAACCTCTATTCTAATACCACTTATTTTTCGAGTGAGGCTCTTGATGATAACGAAAAAATCGAGGAATTTTTAAAAAGTCCTGTATTTAAATCCCATCCAAAATATCATATGGATTTGGATAGTTTAAGACAATCATTATCTCGTAAACCAGCTGAATCTATTGAAGGGATTTATAAATTCGGTTCAACCTCTATTGAGGTAGGACTAATTGAAACTTCAGAAAACCAATTTGAAGGCGTCGTATTACATTCAAAACATTCACTTTGGAAACCAGGACAAGTATTAGTTTATGTGTCTAAGAATTCTTTTGACAGATATAATTTGCTTCAGTATGATATGGTTACCCGACAATTGAAAATGATTAGAAATGCTCTTTTTGAAAATGGTCGTCTAGTAAGTTTTAAGAAGAAAGGTTTTGACCATAATTTTGAGTTTAAGTTAGATAAATCCTCTAATTGGGAATTTAAACAACTAACAGAGCACGTACAATACATTTATTTTGGAAGTTTTAGCAATGCCAAGGACAACGTCAAAGCCTTTAAAGCTTTTTATTCAAAATATAAGAACAGTTTTACGGCACAACATATCATTGTAGATTTAAGAAGTAATGGTGGTGGTAATAGTAAATGGTCCGATCCGTTTCTTAAGCTCTTAAGAAAAAGTAAAGCCAAAATATA
This sequence comes from Winogradskyella aquimaris, assembly GCF_042676105.1. Classification (NCBI taxonomy): domain Bacteria; kingdom Pseudomonadati; phylum Bacteroidota; class Flavobacteriia; order Flavobacteriales; family Flavobacteriaceae; genus Winogradskyella; species Winogradskyella aquimaris. The sequence goes on from NZ_JBHTJQ010000003.1 coordinate 103,864, forward strand.
TGTCATTACAAACCAATTTACCGCTAGTAATGGTGAACAGTTTACATTGAAACTAAAGGATAGGTTAAATGCCACCCACTTAGGTCAAAGCAGTCATGGTGGTATTGCATATGGCATAAACTACGGATACTCATATACTACACCTTCTGGTAAATTTACCATTTTGCCAACAGATATGAATTATCATAAATACATTGCTTACGAAGGTTATGGACTTGTACCAGATGTAACCCTCAATTTTGATAAAGATTGGATTGTGCAAACTTCGCAATTAATTGAAGATTCTCAAAATCAGTAACGTGTTTCTAATGCGCGATTAAACTTTCTACATTAGATTAGAATAACTGCCAATACATAACGCATTGGCAGTTTTTAGTTGATTTCGTACAATAAAAAAGGCCGCCAAACTTTTCCTCTTGACAGCCTTTTCAGAATTACTAACTAACTATTTATTAATCTAAAATTACTTTCTTTACTTTTAATTGGGAACGGTTTGAAACTTTTACAATATAAACACCACTACTCAACCCATTTACATTAAGTCTATGGATAGTAGAAGATGTCTCTAGCATTTTATCCCTCACGATTCTACCTTGAATATCATATAATGTTACAGTTGTCGCTTCCAATAATTCACCCTTCAATACCAATTCGTTATTGGTGTAATCTGAATAAATATTCAACTCATTAGCATCAATCTCTTCAATTGATAATGTTGCTGGTTCTACATAAATTACATAATCTTCTGACTGTCCATATTGCAATGACGTATAACATGCCGAATCTATTAAACCTACACCAAAAATATCGTCTACCTCGGTAATCAATCTGACTCTTACAAAACTACCATATGGTATGGTAGAAGGATATATTAGTGGTACAGAAACCGTAGCTCCACCAGCAATATCATCTGATAAATGTTGTAGCTCAGAATCATCGTCAAAATCACCGTCATTATTCCAATCTATCCAAACACCTAATTGATGTGAATTACCGTTCGTAATTTCGGCATTAATGGTATTAGAAACACTAGTATCTATTTCAAACAGTCCAGAACAATCAACACTATTATCAATATTACCACCATCGCCTTCTGTAGTTGAGGAATAAAATGTCGTATTATTCAATTCAACACTTACGATTCCCGAAAAATTATTTGCAGGCGGAGAATTTACAGAACATGTTGCACTTGGTGCATTAAAACCGCTAACAGGTGGTTCTTCACCTTTAGAATTATCAACAATATTTGTTCCTGTCATTACTCCCCTAGCTCTTGCCTTTTGATTCTCTGTAAGCCGATCTGTGCAGAAATAATAACTCATTACGTTATTAACTGTATTATTGTCTGTCCATGGATTACCAGTACATGTATTATTAGAAGGACATGTACTAGTTTCTCTTTGGTGAGGAACAGTATCCGCACAACCGTCACTATCTAAACCTACAGTTGTATCTGCAGGGCAAGCATCCGAAACTCCATCGTTATTTGTGTCATCTCCTTGAAATGTATGGTACAAATGAAAGTAATGACCAACTTCATGAACAACAGTACTATTATCCCCATTTGAATTTAAACCCCAGCCATTTGTGTTTCCAGGATCATATCCAAAAACAGAAGACATCATAACTGAGCCATGTGTACTAGAAAATTCGTTGTAGAAATAGGCATAACCTTGAAAACCAAATCCACCATCATTACCATCCAACTCTGTTACAATCCAAATATTAAAGTATTCGGTCTGTGGCCAACTGATTAAAGAAGCAATATCATTGTAATTGGCACCATTAGAATTAAGAACATTAACACCAAACTCCGAATAGCCAGGTAAACCTGAAGCATCTATTCTATTGATACCATTTGTTGAGGTACAATTAGGATCTCTTTGAGCCAATGTAAACTCTATTTCAAAATCTACAGCGCTATTTGGAGTAAGCCCTCTATAAAAATCATTAAGATGATCTATACTACTTTGAATTTGAGCATCAGAGATATTGGAACCTGTACCAACAGCTTCCCCAAGATGTAATACGTGAACTACAACTGGAATCGTGTAAATACTGCCGTTTCTGTTAAAATTATTTTCAGATATATAATTCTGAATTTTTTGCTCTGCTAATTGCTCTTGCTGAACATAACTAGGATCTTGTAATAATAATTCCCTTTGCTTGTCAAAGGCACATTGTTGTGCATTTAGTGAATAACTTAATAAAGCAAAAATTACAATTACAACTTTAATTGTAAAGTTTTTCATTCGATTTGGTTAAGATTTGGGGTAGCAATATAAACATTTTTACAAAAAAATAACACTTTATCGAATAAAAATACGTTTTATCGATATAAGCTAGCTCTTATGTCTATTTTCTAAAACTGTCATGACGTCCTGAAGTTGAAATCCTTTAGCCTTAAGCAACATCATATAATGAAACATTAAATCGGCACTTTCGTTCAAGAACAATTCATCGTTATTGTCCTTGGCTTCAATCACAACCTCTACGGCCTCCTCTCCTACTTTTTGGGCTATTTTATTAATCCCTTTTTCAAACAACGAGGCTACATAGGATTTGTTTGAATCGGCATTCTCAACTCTAGAGCTTATAATTTGTTCCAAATGGCTTAAAAAGCCATAGGATTGCACATTGTCTTCATCCCAACAGGTGTCTGTTCCTTTATGGCAAGTAGGTCCCTTCGGATTTACGGAAATCAGCAGTGTATCATTATCACAATCGAGTTTAATGTCTACAAGCTTTAAAACATTACCGCTTTCTTCACCTTTGGTCCATAGTCTATTCTTAGTTCTGCTAAAAAACGTTACCAAGCCGGTTTCTTTTGTTTTTTCAAAAGCTTCGGCATTCATATAGCCTAGCATTAGTACGTTCTTTGTTTTTGCATCTTGAATAATGGCAGGAACTAATCCGTCTTTATTTTTATTGAAATCTATAGTCATAATCTTACCGGTATGCCTTTTTCATTTAATTCTTTTTTTAACTCTAAAATAGGTATCTCGCCAAAATGAAAAACACTAGCTGCTAAAGCTGCATCTGCTTTTCCCTGTGTAAACGAATCGACAAAATGTTGAATGCTTCCCGCACCACCTGAAGCAATTATAGGAATATTCACAAGTTCTGAAAGTTTCGCCAAAGCGTCATTCGCGTAACCAGCTTTGGTACCATCATGATTCATCGAGGTAAACAAAATTTCACCAGCACCACGCACTTCCACTTCTTTTGCCCATTCGAATAGTTTTAAATCTGTTGGAATAGAACCGCCTGCCAAATGTACAAACCATTCACCTTCAATTTCTTTGGCATCAATAGCAACAACCACACACTGACTTCCAAATTTTTCGGATAACTCATTTATGAGCTCAGGTCGTTTAACGGCTGATGAATTAATAGACACTTTATCGGCACCACAATGCAATAAGTCATCTACATCCTCTACTGAAGAAATACCACCACCAACAGTAAAAGGAATATTGACCTGCTCTGCTACTTTTAATACCATGTCATGCAAGGTTCTACGTTTCTCTTGGGTAGCTGATATATCTAAAAATACCAGTTCGTCTGCTCCTAATTCTGCATACTGCTTCGCCAAGACAACAGGATCGCCAGCATCTCTTAAATCTACGAAGTTTACCCCTTTTACAGTGCGGCCATCTTTAATATCCAAACAAGGTACAATTCTTTTTGTTAGCATCTATTATTGATTTAAGATGAAGTGTTCGAGTTGCTTAAGCGTAATTTTATTTTCGTAAATGGCCTTGCCAATGATAACACCTTCACAACCCAATTCGGCTAATTGTGGTAGTTCATCATATTTTGAGATACCACCAGAAGCGATTAGTTTAATACCACTAACCTCTTGCAATATTCTTTCATACAAATCAAATGATGGCCCTTGAAGCATTCCGTCTTTTGAAATATCAGTACAAATCACATAGCTAATACCCTTACCTCGATAATTTTTTATAAAAGGAACTACTTCTAAATCACTTTCTTCGTACCAACCTGAAACTGCTATTTTCTCGTTTTTACAATCGGCACCAAGAATAATTTTATCTGAACCATAAGTACGAATCCAACTTTCAAACAAGTCTGGTTTTTTAACAGCTACACTTCCACCAGTAATCTGACTCGCACCAGATTCAAAAGCAATTCTTATATCCTCATCCGATTTTAACCCACCACCAAAATCTATTTTGAGCTGGGTAGAATTAGCTATGGCTTCCAAAACTTTATAATTTATAATATGACTGGCCTTGGCACCATCTAAATCTACAACATGTAAATGTTGAATTCCAGCATCTTCAAACGCTTTGGCCACTTGAACAGGATTTTCGTTATATACTTTTTTGGTATCATAATTACCTTTGGTCAGCCTAACACATTGACCATTAATAATATCTATAGCTGGGATAATTCTCATTTTAAATGTTTAAGAAGTTTTTTAAAATTTGTTCACCTTTTTTACCACTTTTTTCCGGGTGAAATTGAACGCCAAAAAAATTTTCATGTTCTAGAGCTGAAGCATAATCTAACTCGTAGTGTGTATTCGCAATTTTCTCATTACAATCTTCTGCGTAGTAACTGTGGACCAAATACATAAAATCACCAGGGTCAATGCCTTTAAACAGATTAGATTTAAGCTGCGTTATGGTATTCCATCCCATTTGGGGAACTTTAACCTGATCTGTAAATCGTTTGACGTTAGTTTGAAAAATTCCAAGCCCCTTAGTATTTCCTTCCTCAGTATGTTTGCACATCAGTTGCATACCTAAACAAATGCCTAGCACGGGTTGTTTTAATTGAGGAATCAGTTCATCTAAGCCACTTTCTCTTAATTTGTACATAGCAGAACTAGCCTCTCCTACACCAGGAAAAATGACTTTATCGGCCTTTAACAAGTCCTCTGCATCTGATGTTAATTTGGCCTCGTAACCCAAACGCTGAAATGCAAATTGAATACTTTTTATATTTCCTGCACCGTAGTTGACAATTCTTAAATTCATTACAGTGTACCTTTGGTTGATGGTAAAATCATTTTATTCACATCGCGTTTTACGGCCATTTTTATGGCTTTTGCAAAGGCCTTGAATATAGCCTCAATCTTATGATGTTCATTGGTGCCTTCTGCTTTTATATTGAGATTACATTTTGCACCATCCGAAAAGGATTTAAAAAAGTGGTAAAACATTTCAGTGGGCATCTTCCCTATCATTTCACGTTTAAAATCTGCTTCCCAAACCAACCAATTTCTACCACCAAAATCTATAGCCACTTGAGCTAAACAATCGTCCATAGGCAGACAAAAACCATAACGTTCTATGCCTAATTTATCACCTAGAGTTTTGGCAAAAACCTCGCCAAGGGCAATGGCCGTGTCTTCAATGGTATGATGTTCGTCCACTTCCAAATCACCATCGACTTTAATGTTTAAGTCCATCTGACCGTGACGTGCAATTTGGTTTAGCATATGATCAAAAAAGGCAAGGCCAGTACTTATGTTACTCTGCCCTGTTCCATCCAGGTTTAGGGCGATTTTAATTTTGGTTTCGTTGGTATTGCGCTCTATCTGCCCTATGCGTTCAGTTGCTTTTAGAAATTCGTAAATGTTCTCCCAATTATTAGTTTCTAAAGCAATATAGTCTTGCAATTCAGCATGACTTATAGTCACTTCATTGATACCAAGATTAGTGTTGTCATTTATAAATATTCCTTTAGCTCCTAGGTTTTTAGCTAATTCAATATCTGTTAGACGATCACCTATCACAAAGGAATTTGCTAAATCATAATCATTAGAAAAATATTTAGTTAGTAATCCCGTATTTGGTTTTCGCGTGGGGGCATTATCTTTGGCAAAGGTTCTGTCGATTAATACCTCATTAAAGGCAACCCCTTCTTGCTCAAAAGTTTGCATAACAAAATTATGAATAGGCCAGAACTTGTCTTCCGGATGCACTTCAGTACCCAATCCGTCCTGATTTGTGACCATGACGAGTTCAAAATGTAATTCTTGAGCAATTTTGCTCAAATACTGAAATACTTTTGGGTAAAACTCTAATTTCTCGAAAGCATCAACCTGCTCATCTGCTGGTTCTTTTATTAAGGTACCATCTCTATCTATAAATAAAACGGGTTTCATTACAATTTGTTTAGGGTGTCTATTAATCTTGTATTCTCTTCTAAAGTTCCAACTGTAAAGCGTAAGCAATTTTTGCATAAAGGCTGGGAAGTTCTATTTCGCACTACAATACCCTTTTCTATAAGCTGATTGTAGCGCAAATTTGCATCATCCACTTTTACCAAAATAAAGTTGGCATCAGTTGGATAAACCTCTTTAACGAATTTCATATCTTTTAAAGCATGCTTTAATTTCTCACGCTGCTCTAAAATATGGTTTACTTGTACATTTACTTCACTGATTTTATGTAATCGTTCTAGAGCTTTTTGCTGTGACAATTCATTTATGTTATACGGAGGTTTAATTTTATTTAAAACAGAAATGATAAATTCTGAAGCGTAACAAATCCCTAATCTTATACCGGCCATGCCATAGGCCTTTGATAAGGTTTGAGTGACTACAAGATTAGGAAAATCCTCTAACCTCTGAAGCCAACTATTTTCAGTTGAAAAATCGATATAAGCCTCATCAATAACAACAATGCCATTAAAGCTGCTTAATAAGTGTTCAATTTTAGTAGCTTCAAAACTATTTGCAGTTGGGTTATTTGGTGAACAAATAAACAATAATTTTGAGTTTTCATTTTGTATTTTTATTATTGACTCTACATCTAGCTGATAGTTTTTTGTTAGATAAACTTCTTTTGTTTGTACAGCATTCAAGGCCGCCAAAACAGAGTACATGCCATAAGTTGGTGGCAAAATGACCACATTATCTTCATTGGGCTCACAAAACGCTCTAAATAGAAGATCTAGTACTTCATCACTGCCGTTTCCGAGTAAAATTTTGGATTCTGGCACACCCTTTAACTCCGAAAGCCTTTTCTTAAGCTGTAGTTGCTGTGGATCTGGGTAACGATTTACCGTTGAAGGAAAAGGATTTTCGTTGGCGTCTAAAAAAACCATATCGCCAGAAACCTCTTTATACTCATCTCGTGCAGAGGAATAAGGCTTAATGTTTTTAATATTTTCTCTCAGTAAATTTTCTACAATCATTTCCCTAAGCTTTTTAATCTTAACGTTACAGCATTTTTATGGGCTTGAAGACCTTCGGCTTCAGCCATTGATTCAATTGCAGGTCCAATAGCTTGTAACCCATCCTCTGATATTTTCTGAAACGTTATACTCTTTAAAAAACTATCCAAATTTACACCAGAATAGGCCCTACTAAATCCGTTTGTTGGTAATGTATGATTGGTTCCCGAAGCGTAATCTCCTGCACTTTCTGGCGTGTAGTTTCCTATAAAAACAGAACCCGCATTGCTTAAACCTTTTATATAATAATCTTCGTCCTTACTGCAAATAATAAGGTGTTCTGGTGCATAACTATTTACAAATTCCAATGCCTGCTCTTTAGTTTCTAAGTAAACACACTTAGAATGTGATATGGCTTGTTTTGCTATTTCTTGTCGAGGCAATTCTTGTATTTGAGATTCAAGTGCATTAACCGTATTCTCGATAAGTGTTTGACTTGTAGAGACCAAAATGACCTGACTATCCGTACCATGCTCAGCCTGGCTCAACAAATCTGAGGCCACAAATGTAGGATTTGCTGTATTATCTGCTAAAACTAGTAGTTCACTTGGTCCTGCAGGCATATCTATAGCAACACCATATTTTGTAGCCAATTGCTTGGCTACAGTTACAAATTGGTTGCCTGGACCAAAGATCTTATAGACTTGAGGAATTGTTTCAGTACCAAAAGTTAAGCCAGCAATAGCCTGAATACCACCAACCTTTACAACCTTAGTTATACCACAAAGTTTAGCTACATATAATATTTCATTTGCGATTTTTCCTTCTTTGTTTGGTGGAGAGCAAAGAACAATATCATTACAACCTGCAATTTTAGCTGGTATAGCTAACATTAAAACGGAAGAGAATAATGGTGCCGTACCTCCAGGAATATAAAGCCCTACTTTTTCAATAGGTCTTTTTTCTTGCCAACAAAGAACACCTTTTGACGTTACCTGCTCCACTGTTGGCGTTATTTGTGCTTTATGAAAACTTTCAATATTCTCTTTAGCAATTTGAATCGCAGCTTTCAGTTCCGACGAGACTTGTTGTGAAGCCTCTTCAAACTCTAATCCTGAAACGACATGGCTAACTAAAGCTGCACTATCAAACTTGAGTGTGTATTTTTTAACAGCTTCATCCCCATGACTTTGCACATCTTCAAAAATTTGACTTACAACATCCTCAATGTCTGAAATTGATTGTGTTGGACGCTTTAAAAGCACTTCCCATTCTTTTTTATCAGGTTGATTATAAATTTTCATCTTAAAATTTTCATAGCAATTTTATAATACCATATTCTCTATTGGACACACTAAAATCCCCTCTGCTCCATTGGCTTTTAGCTCGTCAATAACATTCCAAAAATCATTTTTATTAATTACAGAGTGTAGAGATGACCAACCTTCTTTAGCCAAAGGCAGGATTGTTGGCGAATTCATTCCAGGTAAAATTTCAGTGATGGCTTCCAATTTATCATTGGGCGCATTTAACAGCACATATTTATTTTGTCGACCACGTAAAACGGATTGCAACCTAAATCTTAACTTATCTAGAATATCCCGATTTTCAGTGCTAATTTTAGGTGATATTGTTAAAACCGCTTCTGATTTAAGTAAGGTTTGAATTTCTTTTAAACCATTTTTAAATAAGGTACTGCCACTAGAAACAATATCACAAATTGCATCTGCCAAACCAATATTAGGTGCAATTTCTACAGAACCGTTAATTATATGTAATTTGGCATTGACGCCGTTCAATTCTAAAAAATGATTAACTGTATTTGGATACGACGTGGCTATACGTAGACCTTCTAAATCTTTGATAGAGGTTGCTTTACCAGACTTGGGTACAGCCAATGACACCTTGCATTTTGAAAACCCTAATCGCTCTACTACGTTGAGATCACTGGCCTTTTCGAACAGGAGGTTTTCGCCAATTATAGCAGCATCTACAACACCATCTTTTAAGTACTGTGGAATATCTCCATTTCGTAGATAAAACACTTCTAGCGGAAAGTTTCTAGCAGATGCTTTAAGTTGGTCTTTTCCGTTATCTATGGAAATTCCTACTTCTTTTAAAATTTTCATGGAATCGTCGTGCAAACGACCCGACTTTTGAACAGCAATTTTAAGTTTACCCATTTTATATCTTGTTTTATTTGAGCAAATCTTGGTTTTTTTAAAATTAGAAATAAAAAACCGCTTGATTTACTCAAACGGTTTTAAAAATATTTTGATTTTATTCAACACATCTTTAGCTCGCTTGAGTGCAAGTAAATAAATGGTGATGATGTGATTGAATAAAATTCATTTCCTTTTTCTAACTGAACAAAGTTTCAAAAAATAAAATTAGAAATCCAAGTCTTTAACATAATTTTTATTGGTTCCCTAAAATGATAGGCATACCAGACTCTCCTGAACCGATAATTACCACCTTACTATTAGGAGATTCCGCTAATTTATTTGTCGCCTCAATACCTTTATCCTGTAATATTTTATCAGTTAATGAAGCACTTAAAATCTTATTAGCATCGGCTTTACCCTGAGCTTCTATGCGCTGGCGCTCTGCTTCCTTTTGAGCGGTAACTAACCTAAACTCATACTCCAATGATTCTTGCTCTTGTTTAAGTTTGCGCTCAATGGCCTCTTTGATTGTTGGCGGTAGTGTCACATCTCTCACTAGGATTTCATCTAAAACAATGTATTGGTCATCTACAATCTTCTTTGTTTCTTCAAAAATTTCCTTTTGAATAGCATCTCGTTTACTAGAATACAATTGCTCTGGTGTATATCGTCCTACCACACTTCGTGCTGCTGAACGAATTGTAGGCAGAATAATTCTATTCAAATAATTATCCCCAATCTCTTGATGAAGTTTACCTAGGTTTTTTTCATCTGGTTTATACCACGCAGAAGCATCTAATTGTATATCTAGTCCGTTAGAAGATAACACTTTCATTTTTTCAAAAATTTCTTGACGTCTTACTTCATAGATATAAACCTTATTCCAAGGAGCAACAATATGAAATCCTTCTCCCAAAGGTGGTTCATCAGTAACTACACCACCTCCAAATGTTTTATATAATACACCGGCTTCACCAGAACCGATTGTTACAGCAGATTTCGCAATGATTATTATAGTTAATACGATTCCTACAATTATAGGTAATCCAATTTTTGGTAATTTTTCCATTTTCAGTAATATTTTAAATTAATCCGTTATATTTTCGTAAAAACCACTCGGCAAATAAGCTAAGGGCGATTAGACCAAGCAGATATTTCCAGTCTATCAAAGGTACAATATTTTTAGTGCTTTTTTGAATAGTTGCGTACCTGTTATCATTTAATAAATCAGATATAAGTGCATTAGGTTCCGAGAAGTAATATGTACTGCCACCACTATTTCTCGCTAGGGTTTGAAGTTTGTCAATATCCGCATTTAAGAATTGCTGCTCTACTTTGAATTCTAAAATTTCAAAACTACCAGATGCTGCAACTGCTTCTGTATTGTGCTTAACCGTAAAATCATAAGCACCTGACGCCATTCCGCTAAGGTCAACATTATAATTACTTTTACTTAAGAGCAGAGGTAATTCAATTACACTATCATCCGACTTGTTTTTAATAACAATAGTTAATGTGGCTGTATCATCAAACTCAAAACTCTTATTGAAATATTGTGCAGAAATAATAACATCATCATTACCATTATAAAAGGATTTATAATCTAATTCCAAGCGACTACGTTTTTTGTTGGAACTAAGGTACTGCACAAGCTTTCCTATGAAATTATCAAAGTCATCAAAACTTTCAGAATTTAAATATGATTGCGCTCGCCAACGCCAAATTCCTTCACCGGATAATAAAGCATGTTTAGAGTTCTCAACGTCATAGGTTGAAAGCATGGGTTGACCTGTGTCAATTCCATTTACGGTTTTAGATAAAATCACACTATTGGGAACTGAAAACTCGATAGATCCAAACTCAGACTGTAAAGGTGGATAATCGTAAAAGTCTAAATTATCGATGCTAAATATATTATAGTTTCTATTTAATGTAGGTTGAAAGTCCTCTATCTGATTAGTTATGGTTTGTTTAAAGAAGGATTGAATGTTATTCAAAAAGGCAAAGTCTGTTATTTTACCAGTAATTATAAATGTATTTAGATTTTGTTGAACAATTTCTTGCATGATAGTATTAAACCTATTATTTGGCTGATACAATATAACTAATTGAAAATCATTTAATCGACTTAAATACTCACTTGGTTTTAATATTGTAGCAGATCGTTGTTCATTACTTTCAATAGCTTTTTTTAATGTTCCTAAATCTGGATGAAGTATATCCGAAACTATGGCTATATTAGTTTTCTGGTCTATAACTTCAACACCAAAATTTTTAGAATTATTTACCGTATTCTTTTCAAGGTCTAAAGGTGTTAATTCAACACTGTAGGTTTTCACGCCAACTGCATTGGCGAGTAAGGTTGTTGTAATGATTTCAGATTTTTTAGTAGCATCAAACTTTAATGGTTTACTGTACACTACAGAGTTACCTGATAAAATTTTTAATTCTGTAGTTATGGCAGCAGCACCATTATAATTGGCTATAATTTCAACCGGAAATCTATTCTTTAAAAATGCATAGCGATTAACATTAAGCTGTTTTATGCTTAAATCTGTATAAACTGTCGTGTCACCCAAAATCAATGGGTATATTGGCTGTTTTACTGAGCTGGAAATAAAACTATAATCTGAACCATAGGTTTGATTTCCATCACTAAGTAATATAATTGGTGCTATTTGTTTGTTATACACTTCTCCTAACTGCTTAAGCGTTTCAGAAATATTGGATTGCTGTTCTGAAAAACTTAAAGAATCTAGAGGTTTTAGAGACTTCCCAAAACTGTAGGATTTGATATTAAATCGTTTCTGAATATCAGAATTTGTAGTGATTGTTGTTAAAACATTATTTAAATTTTGGTCTTGCTCTAAATAGGTGACTGATTCTGAATCATCTACTGCTATTACAAGTGTTGGCTTTTCGGTATAGAAAGTCTTAGTTTCAAATTTTGGATTAATGAGCAACAGAAGAATACCAAACAATGATAAGGTTCTCAAAACAGACAAAACAAACCTGAGCTTTCCTTTTATACTTGACTTATACACATATTGAAACAGCGCTAGAAAAAGCGCTGTTATAAATGCTAATGTGATATAAATCAAGGTGTACTCTGTCAAAGTTCTTATTGTTTTACATTAATTATATCAAATGAATCTAGAAAATAGTTAAGATTTTTTGTATTTACCTTACCCTCTTCTGCTATTACTTGGTTGACATACATAACATTATCTACTAAGTAAGCATTCATGAACAATTCCATACCTGGTGCATTAATCTTTATTTTTCTTCCAGGATATCCATTTAGATTGATGTTTTCATCAGACTCTAATGTACCCTGTACATTATTGACGGCACCATTTACAGCACCATCTAGAATCGATTTTATTTTTTCATCAGTCATATCTGTAAATTGTTCTTTCGGATAATCACTACGAACCACAGCGTAATATGCGTTATCACCAGTCTGTGATGATCCATATCCAACCAGGTGCATATCAAGTTCGCCAACAGCAGTTTGTATTTGCTGCACCGTTCTTTGTGGTTTACCTGGAAATTCTGTTATAAATGCAAGGTCTTCTGATTTATACTTTTCCCAATCTTGGGCTGTCAATAATACCGTGAATAGAACAAAAGCAGAGGTAATAAATAATTTCATTTGATAATAATTTGAATTTGAATAGTCATTTTATTTGATAGACTATGTTAACATGCCTCCGTCTACGTTCAATGTTTGACCGGTAACATAAGCACTCATGTCACTGGCTAAAAATACACAAGCATTAGCTATATCTTCTGGTGTACCACCTCGTTTTAATGGTATTGCAGCTCGCCATCCTTTGACCGTTTCCTCATCAAGCTTCGCTGTCATTTCGGTTTCAATAAAACCGGGAGCGATCACATTACTTCTAATGTTTCGAGATCCCAATTCCAAAGCAACAGATTTTGAGAACCCTATAATTCCCGCCTTAGATGCCGCATAATTGGTTTGTCCGGCATTACCTTTCACACCAACAACCGAACTCATATTAATAATTGAGCCTTTTCGTTGTTTTAACATGGTGCGTTGTACAGCTTTGGTCATATTAAACACAGATTTCAAATTCACTTCAATGACTTTGTCAAAGTCTTCCTCTCCCATTCGCATAAGAAGATTGTCCTTAGTAATTCCTGCATTATTAACTAATATGTCTATAGAACCAAACTCTTTTAAAACATCGTCTGCTAGTTTTTGTGCTTCTTCGAAACTAGCAGCATTACTTTGATATCCTTTAGCTTTTACTCCTTTATCGTTAAGTTCTTTTTCAAGTTCATTTGCAGCTTCAACAGAAGAACTGTAAGTGAATGCCACATTTGCTCCATGATCAGCGAAAATTTCAGCAATCCCTTTACCAATACCTCTACTAGCACCAGTAATAATTGCTGTTTTACCTTCTAATAATTTCATTTTTTATAGTTGATTAGTTACGTTTACGTTGTTTGATGTTCATCAAATATAATAATTACAAATTGCATCAAATAAAAAAACCTCACAACATTTTGTAAGGTTTTTAACAGTTTATGAGAAGAGGATTAGCCTAAAACTTCAGCTACTTTCTTCCCTATTTCAGCAGGAGAATCAACAACGTGAATTCCACATGCTCTCATAATTTTTTTCTTAGCTTGAGCTGTATCGTCACTACCACCTACAATCGCACCAGCATGACCCATTGTACGACCAGCAGGTGCAGTTTCACCAGCAATAAAACCTACAATTGGCTTTTTACTTCCACTTTGTTTATACCAGTTAGCAGCATCAGCTTCTAATTGACCCCCTATTTCACCGATCATAACTACAGCTTCAGTTTCTGGATCATTAATCAACAATTCTACAGCTTCCTTGGTTGTAGTACCAATGATTGGGTCACCACCGATACCAATAGCAGTTGTTATTCCTAAGCCTTGTTTTACAACTTGGTCTGCAGCCTCATAGGTTAGGGTTCCTGATTTAGAAACAATACCAACCTTTCCTGATTTGAAAACAAAACCTGGCATAATACCTACTTTTGCTTCACCAGGTGTGATAACACCAGGACAGTTAGGACCAACTAATCTACAGTCTTTATCTTTTATATAATCTGCAGCTTTTATCATATCAGCTACAGGAATTCCTTCAGTTATGGTAATAATCACTTTTATTCCGGCGTCAGCAGCCTCCATAATAGCATCTGCAGCAAATGCAGGTGGAACAAAAATAATGGTTGTATCTGCACCTACTTTTTCTACAGCTTCAGCAACCGTGTTAAACACAGGTTTTCCTAAGTGTTCTTGACCACCTTTTCCAGGTGTTACACCACCTACCACATTTGTGCCATATTCGATCATTTGACCGGCATGAAACGTACCTTCACTACCTGTAAAACCTTGAACAATGATGTTAGAATTTTTATTTACTAAAACGCTCATTTGATATTGTAAATTTTAATTTTTATGAATTTTGTTGTGCAAAAATAAGTCTTTTGAAACGTAAATACGAGCCCTTTTTATTTTTTCTATTCGGAATTACAAATCTTTTAGTTTCTGAAGAATCTCTGGAATTTTTTTGATTGAGGCAAGTTCCTTATACTTTGATCTAAAGTCATCAGCAGGTATACCAAAATAATTTTTATGACCTTCTAAGGACTTACTAACACCAGACTTAGCTGAAATAACTGCTTTGGTACCAATCGTAACACCACTAGTTATTCCCACTTGACCCCATATTGTGACTTCATCTTCTATGATAGTGCAGCCCGCAATCCCAACATGTGAGGCAATGAGACATTTTTTACCAACAACAGTATCATGACCTATTTGAACCTGATTATCGATTTTAGTACCCTCTTTTATAGTTGTATCTCCCGTTACACCTTTATCTATTGTACAACCGGCACCAATATCAACATTGTTTTCAATAACTACACGTCCACCAGAGAGCAATTGATCAAATCCTTCTGGTCGCTTTTTATAATAAAATGCACTTCCACCTAATACTGTGTTGGCATGAATTATTACGTTATCACCAATTACGGTATCATCATAAATACTGACATTAGAGTGGATAACACAGTTTTTTCCGATAGTAACATTATGTCCCACAAAACAATTCGGCTGAATTATAGTTCCTTCACCTATTTTGGCGTCTTCAGCCATTGAAATATTTGCTGATTTAAACGGCTTAAAGTGAAGAGTTAATTTGTTAAAATCCCTGAAAGGATCATCTGAAATCAATAGGGCTTTGTTTTCTGGACAAGCTACTTCCTTATTGATAAGAACAATTGTTGCTGAAGATTGAAGGGCTTTATCGTAATATTTGGGATGGTCTACAAATACAATATCACCAGGCTCTACAACATGTATTTCATTCATTCCTAAAACAGGAAAATCATCAGAGCCTACATGTTTAGCACCAATTAAATTGGCGATTTCTTTTAACGAAAATTGTCTAGGAAATTTCACTTTTTATTTTTTTTAGATATGTAGTTATCTGGACTTTTAAATGTACTATTGATATACTCGAAAGTGTCTTTAAAACGTTTAAATCGATTATCAATAGTCCAATTCATAATCATGTATATATTTTCATCTCCTTCAATAAAAGCAACTACATAAGAAATATCTAGCCCATCTACTTTTCCAAAAACTTTTATTTGTCTAGCATTATGCCCATTTATATTTGTTAATTCATAGTCTTCTGTTTTGATTGAAGCAATACTTTCAGCAAACAGTTTTTTCTGAACTTCCTTATAATTTTCAACTACAGACAAATTAGTATCATATTCATCAATTTCAGTAAAAACATCTATAAATTCCTCTTTGTCTTCATGAATCACAATTACGTACGCTTCCTTATAAATATTTGCATACTCAAGAGATGCCTCTGGATGTAATGATGGCATTTCCTTCATATATTTTGGCACATCTAATTGATACAGTTTCTCAACAGAGATGGTTTTAAAGTCTATACCAGAAATCGAGTCAGAAGAGTTATTGGATTTTTCAGGTAATTCAATACAACTGTTAAAGGCCATAAAAGAAAATCCAAGTAGAAAAATTTTTTTCATGTAGCTATTCCTTTATACGCTCTTTATAAGTGCCTTTTTCAGTTTCTATTTTGATTTTATCCCCTTCATTAATAAACAATGGCACATTGACTTCTGCACCAGTTTCTACAGTAGCAGGTTTTGTAGCATTAGTTGCTGTGTTTCCTTTAACTCCTGGTTCTGTATGTGTTACTTCCAAAATAACTGTCGCCGGCATATCAACAGACAGAGGCATATTATCTTCTGTATTAATTTGAATCGTAACGACCTCACCTTCTTTAAGCAGATCAGACCTGTCTAATGCAGATTCTAATAGTCGAATCTGTGTATAGTCTGCCTCGTTCATAAAGTGGTAAAATTCACCGTCGTTGTACAAATATTGAAATTTATGGGTTTCAACACGTACATCATCAATTTTATGACCAGCAGAAAAGGTATTGTCAATTACTTTTCCTGTAGTTACGCTTTTTAATTTTGTTCTAACAAATGCCGGTCCTTTACCTGGTTTTACGTGTAAAAATTCAACGATTTTATAAATATCATTATTATATCTAATGCATAATCCATTACGGATGTCTGAAGTACTAGCCATTCTTATTTAATTTCTTTATTAGTTTGATTTAAAATAACCTTTCATGATGCCACGATGAGAATTCTTAATGAATTGAAGGATTTCATCACGCTCTGGAGTCGCTTCCATTTCGGCTTCAATAATTTCGGAAGCTTGCGTGTTGTTGTAATTTTTTTGATAAAGAATTCTATATATGTCTTGAATTTCTCTAATTTTTTCGGTTGTAAAGCCTCTTCTTCTTAATCCCACAGAATTTATACCAACATAGGATAATGGTTCCCGAGCAGCTTTAACGTATGGAGGCACATCTTTTCTTACTAAAGACCCACCCGTTACAAAAGCATGATTACCGATAGAGCAAAACTGATGTACAGCCGTCATGCCAGCTAAAACAACATAATCACCAACGGTAATGTGCCCGGCAAGTGTACTATTATTGGAAAAAATACAGTTATTACCAACTATACAATCGTGAGCAATGTGGCAATATGCCATAATTAAACAGTTATTACCGATTACAGTCTTCATTTTGTCGGTAGTACCACGATTGATGGTAACACATTCTCTGATGGTGACGTTATCTCCAATTTCAACTGTTGTATCCTCATCATTGTATTTCAAATCCTGGGGTACAGCAGATATCACAGCACCAGGAAATATATTACAATTTTTACCTATCCTAGCTCCTTCCATAATAGTAACGTTACTTCCAATCCATGTACCCTCACCAATTTTAACGTTATTATGTATGGTTGTAAATGGCTCAATAACCACATTTTTTGCAATTTTTGCTCCAGGATGTACGTATGCTAAAGGTTGATTCATTTTCGGAATTTTATTTTTGATAAATAGGTGAAAATGTATTCGCCTATTAACAAATTATGAACGGTTTGAAAAATAATATTCGCTCGGTTCATTACTTAACTTTTGTTATTTGTGCCATTAATTCGGCTTCTGCACATAGCTTACCATTGGTATAGGCATAGCCTTGCATGTGACAGATACCACGTCTGATTGGTGTTATAAGTTCACACTTAAAGATAAGAGTATCACCAGGAACTACTTTTTGTTTGAACTTTACATTGTCCATTTTCATAAAGAACGTAAGGTAATTTTCAGGGTCTGGAACTGTACTTAAAACTAAAATTCCACCTGTTTGTGCCATAGCTTCTACAATCAGTACGCCTGGCATTACTGGTGCACCAGGAAAATGCCCTTGAAAGAACTCTTCGTTCATAGTGACATTTTTCATACCGATGACATAATTCTCTGTCAATTCATAGACCTTATCTAAAAGTAAAAATGGCTGTCTGTGCGGTAACATATTCATGATTTGATTTACATCCATTAATGGTGGTGAATTCAAATCTATTTGTGGTACATTATTGCGTCTCTCATTTTTAATGATTTTAGACATTTTCTTTGCGAACTGGGTGTTCACAAAATGCCCTGGCTTATTCGCAATGACCTTACCTCTAATTCGCGTACCAATAAGTGCTAAATCACCTACAACATCTAATAATTTATGGCGTGCTGCTTCGTTAGGATGATGCAAGGTTAAATTGTCTAAAATTCCGTTAGGTTTTACTGCAATATTTTCTTTATTAAAGGCCTTACGAAGTTTATCCATAGTGCCTTCAGATAGTTCTTTATCAACGTACACTATGGCATTATTAAGATCACCACCTTTAATCAAACCATGTTCAAGAAGCATTTCCAATTCATGTAAAAAACTAAACGTCCTTGAGTCAGAGATTTGATCTTTAAATTCAGAAACTGAATTCATTGTAGCGTTTTGAGTACCTAATACTTTAGTTCCAAAATCTACCATTGTAGTTACCTTATAAGTATCGGACGGCATTAGGATAATTTCGCTACCAGTAGATTCATCTGCGTAAGACACCACTTCTTTTACTTCATACTCCTCTCTAAAAGCATCTTGCTCTACTATGCCAGCTTTTTCTAAAGCTTCGACAAAAAACTTTGAAGAACCATCCATGATCGGTGGTTCAGAGGCATCAAGTTGAATTACAGCATTATCTATATCTAGGCCTACCAAAGCAGCTAATACATGCTCACACGTTTGAATGGTTACTCCATTTTTCTCTAAACAAGTACCGCGTTGCGTATTTGTCACATAATTTGCATCTGCTTCAATCTTTGGGTGCCCTTCAAGATCTATACGCTCAAATAAATAACCTGAATTTTCTGCACCAGGCTTAAAGACTAAGGTGACATCGGCACCGGTATGAAGACCAACCCCTTCGAGTTTTACTTCTTTTTCAATGGTCTTTTGTTTTATTTCCGTCTTAATTATTGCCATCTACTTTTTTTTCAATTTCATTTATACTTTTAACGATCTTCGGTAAATTTTTAAAGTACACATAAGACTTGTTATAATCACCATAGGTCAATGCAGGTGAACCTTGCAAGACCTCATTGTCCTTAACATGTCTTCCAATACCTGATTGAGCTTGAATCTTAACGTTATTACCAATGGTTATATGGCCTACAATCCCCACTTGCCCACCTATTTGGCAATTCTCACCAATTTTGGTAGATCCTGCGATTCCTGTTTGAGCAGCGATTACAGTATTTTTTCCAATTTCAACGTTATGAGCAATTTGAATTTGGTTATCGAGTTTAACACCTCTTCTAATAATCGTAGACCCCAAAGTGGCTCTATCAATTGTTGTACCTGCACCAATATCAACAAAATCTTCTAGAATAACATTACCTATTTGTGGTACCTTAGAATACTCACCTTTATCATTTGGCGCAAAACCAAAGCCGTCTGCACCTATAATGGCTCCAGAGTTAATAACACAATTAGCACCTATAATACAATCTGAGTAAACCTTTCCTCCAGAAAAAACAATAGTATTGTCACCAATAACTACATTGTCTCCGATATATGAATTAGGAAAAATCTTCACATTATTTCCCAATTTTACATTATCACCAATATAGGTAAAGGCGCCAATGTAAATGTCGTCACCAATTTTAGCTGTGTCTGGAACAAAACAAGGCTGTTCGATTCCTGATTTATTTAATTTAATTTGGTTATAATACTCCAAAAGCTTTGTGAACGCACCGTAAGCATCATCGACCTTAATTAAAGTGGTACTAAGTGAATGTTCTGGTTCAAAATCTGCATTAACAATAGTAATTGAAGACTTTGTTGTATATATATAAGGTTTATACTTTGGATTTGCAAGAAATGTTAATGACCCTTCTGTACCTTCTTCTATTTTTGCAAGTTTGGATACTTCAATACTAGGATCACCAATTACTGTTCCTTGTAAAATACCTGCGATTTGTTCTGCTGTAAATTTCATGTGTTTTTATCTATTTTTTTACAGGTCACATGGAACATTAAAGAAAGTCTGTATTCTTTAGAGTCAATTATTGGATATAAATGTTTCAAATAAATACCTTTAAATATTGATTGGTTTCCGCAAAAATAGAAAAAATGTCTCACATTTTCTTTTTAGGATAGCACATATAATATTTAGTAACTGGTTTACTTAATGCTTTTAAGTTTAATTGATCGGAAGCTTTAACTATATCTTTTATTTTACCGGACTTAAGTAGGATGTTAATATTCTCTTTTTTATTCTGATAGGCTACGTTTGTTATTTCACCAGTAAAGACAAAGTAATCTGCTTCTTCTTTTGAAATACCATACTTATCCATTAGGGCTTTATTATGGATGTTCAAATCTGAGTTTTTGATTATTTTATTTTTTATTTTAATTTTTAGTAAATCTCTATCAATAATCATCTCACACAAATTGCTAAGCACAAAATCTTCATGTTCTCTCCACAACTTCATAGCGGCAACAATATCATAATCGTCCAGCTTTGCAAAAACCTCTAAGGTTTCGGTGTCAAAACTCTTTAAATTGACTTCAGAAGTTAAAAAGAATTCTAATGGTTTACTGCAGTTTAGTTGCACCCCTTTTTGAACGAGCTCCTTTGCTCTTTTTAATGTCCTAGTTAACAATTGCTCTGCAACAATACCTGTTTTATGTAAATATACTTGCCAGTACATAAACCTCCTGGCTACCAAAAACTTTTCTACACTGTATATCCCCTTTTCTTCGACGACTAGATGATCATTTACTACATTTAACATGGTAATCAAACGTTCGCTATTAATATTACCTTCGGCGACACCGGTGTAAAAACTGTCGCGTTTAAGGTAGTCTGCCCTATCCATATCTAATTGACTAGATATAAGTTGACACATAAATCTTCGAGGGTATTCACCTCTAAAAATGGATATGGCTAACGTTAAACTTCCGTTAAACTCTCTATTGAGTTTTTCCATAAACTGCAATGAAATTTCTTCATGAGAAATGTTATTTACAATACTGTGCTCCATTGCATGTGAAAAAGGACCGTGACCAATATCATGCAATAAAATAGCAATTAAAAGTCCATTTTCTTCCTCTTCTGAGATTGTAACTCCTTTAAAACGAAGCACATTAATAGCCTTTTGCATTAAATGCATACTTCCCAAAGCATGATGGAATCGTGTATGATGCGCACCTGGATATACCAAATATGACAATCCCATTTGAGTAATACGACGTAATCTTTGGAAATATTTGTGCTGAATAAGGTCGAAAATTAACGAATTAGGAATCGTAATAAATCCGTAAATTGGATCGTTAAATATTTTGAGTTTATTATTAGACTTCAAACTAAATATTCATTAATTAGAAAACAAATATACATGAACAACATAAATATTCTCTGGGTAGATGATGAAATTGATTTATTAAAACCACATATTCTCTTTTTAGAACAAAAACAATATGAGGTAACCACTTGCAAAAGTGGTACAGAAGCGCTTGAGATTATTAATGATATTAACTTTGACATAGTTTTTTTAGACGAAAACATGCCAGGTCTTACTGGTCTGGAAACTCTGAATGAAATCAAGGAACGTCGTCCAAACCTTCCTGTGGTGATGATTACAAAGAGTGAGGAAGAATATATTATGGAAGAGGCGATAGGTAGAAAAATTGCTGATTATCTCATTAAGCCTGTAAACCCAAACCAAATATTATTAAGTTTAAAAAAGAATTTAGATAACTCTCGCCTAGTTTCCGAAAAGACCACATCCAATTATCAACAGGAATTTAGAAAAATTGCTTTGGATTTGTCCATGGTGAACTCATACGAAGAATGGGTAGAATTATACCAAAAACTAATCTATTGGGAGCTTCAACTAGAAGATATTGAAGATGTCGGGATGACAGATATTTTAGAATCTCAAAAAACAGAAGCCAATTTACAATTTGGAAAGTTTATTGAAAAAAATTACGAAAATTGGTTTCAACCTAGTGCAGACGCACCTATTATGTCGCATACGTTGTTTAAAGAAAAAATTGTGCCCGAATTGAGTGACAAACAACCTACATTACTTGTAGTTATTGACAATTTACGTTATGATCAATGGAAAGCCTTTGAGCCATTTGTAAATAATTATTACAAAAAAAATTCTGAAATCTCCTATTACAGTATTTTACCTACAGCTACGCAATATGCAAGAAATGCCATTTTTTCTGGACTAATGCCTGGTGATATGGAAAAGCTTTTTCCTCAATATTGGAAGAATGATGTGGATGAAGGTGGCAAAAATTTGCATGAAGAGGATTTTTTGAGAGAACAGTTAAAACGTTTAGGATTAAATCATATTAAATACGAATACCATAAAATCACCAATTTAAAGTCTGGTAAAAAGCTAGTTGAAAACTTTAGAAGCCTAAAGAATAATGATTTAAGTGTTGTTGTTTATAACTTTGTCGATATGCTTTCACATTCCAAAACAGAAATGGAAGTCGTTAAAGAGTTAGCATCCAATGATAAAGCTTACCGATCACTAACACAAAGTTGGTTTAAAAATTCACCATTATTGGAAATGATTCAATTATCACAACAATTAGGATTTAAACTAATATTAACAACTGATCATGGCACCATAAACGTTAAGGCACCAACCAAAGTTATTGGAGATAGAGATACTAGTCTTAACCTAAGATACAAAACAGGAAGAAGCCTTACCTATCAAGATAAGGATGTTATGGCCGTTAAAAATCCCAAATCCATACATTTACCTGCATTGACCATGAGTAGTTCCTTTATTTTTGCAAAAGGCGATCTATTTTTAGCATATCCAAACAACTTCAATCATTACGTAAGTTACTACAGAAATACCTATCAGCACGGAGGGGTTTCATTGGAAGAAATGATTATTCCATTTGTAGTTTTAGACCCTAAATAAATCCTTTAAAAGCATAAATATCCGATGAAATGCACTTTTTCCTAGGATTTTCAATATTTTATTGCTAACATTGTAGCCTAAATTGTAAATATAGGATTTAGGTGTATAAATATGAATTAACATATCGTTTAGAAGACATAGACAAGGTTGCCAAGCACATCCTTAATCAATTTGATGTTAAGACCATATTGTTTGAAGGTGAAATGGGTGCTGGTAAAACAACGTTTATCAATGCACTACTGAAAGCTATGCAAAGTAATGATACAGCTACCAGTCCTACGTTTTCAATTGTTAATGAATATAATGTACCGAATGACAAGGTCTTCCACTTCGATTTTTACAGAATTGAAAGTATTGAAGAAGCCTATAATTTTGGTATTGAAGACTATCTGTATAGTAACCACTGGTTATTTATTGAATGGGCAGACCGTATTGAAGAAATACTTCCTGAGAACACCCAAACCATAATTATAGAAAAAGCAGATAACACAGAAAGATCCCTCAAATTAACTATAAATAAGAAACTTTTAACCGAAAATAACGCTATGACAGAACCGAAATTTTAGACAATTTCAACTAACATTCTATCCCAAGAGTTATGGAATTACGGAAAAACCGTAATCTCACACTAGTAATTTATTGGATTTTAACATTTATTCATTTTCAGAGGCTTCAAATGCACTGTAAATTTGTAGTAATTAATTAATTAAATCCCTTAAATTATGAAAGCTAAAAAACTAGTACTAGCAATTGCCATCTTTGGAGGAGTGTTATTTACTGTACAAGCAACTAACATCATTGACTTAGATGGACAAATTACAACACAAGTTGACAAAAGAAAACTTAAAGTTCCGCCAGCTGGATAAAAAATCGTATAATCGAAAAATTTTTTTAGGGAGTTTAGTTGCTACATTAGTTGCTGCTACTCCCTTTTTGTTTTACCTATATGAATTTGTTCCAGATACTCAAAAATGGGATACAATTCTTGGGACTTATGAAAGTACTGAATATGGAAGTGCCAATGTTGCTTTTTGGGTACTTTCAATGAAGATCATACCATTATTACTATCAATAATTTGGTTTTTCACATGTAGACACTGGTGGTACCACGCCTTATTAGTCCCTATAACCATGTTTACATATCAATTTGTAGTTGCGCTAAATTTTGACGCAAGATATCTAGATGTAGCAGATATTGTATGGTTACTTCCTATAATGGCGATCATCTTTCCTTCAATTTATTTAATTAGAGCGAAAATGTTTAATAAAATAAATGACCATGATAAAACCATGGAGGAACTCGAAGAAGAGTTTATGATTAAACCCAAAACCTTCTGGGGCAAAGTGAAGCAGTATTTTTAAAAAATTTACTTTCATTTCAATTTTATTCGTAACTTAAAAGTTAGTTCATTTAATTTTATGTTGCGAGATTGTGTTTTATTATCTTGCAGACACTAGTCAATTTCTAACTTTAATGAGTAAATCTTTATCACCATTTACAAAGGCCCAATTATTACCGCAAGAAGAAACCTTAGAAATCTTTAAACAAAAAGGCGAACTATACATTGGTATTCCAAAAGAAACCCATTTTCAGGAAAGCCGTGTTTGTTTAACTCCCGATGCAGTCTCTGCTCTAACGGCAAATGGTCATAGAGTTTTGTTTGAGTCTGGTGCTGGTGAGGGTGCAAATTTTAAGGACAAAGATTATAGTGAAGCTGGTGCCGAGGTTACTAAAGACAAGGCAAAAGTTTACTCTTGTCCTATGGTTTTAAAAGTTGAACCTCCATCTTTAGATGAAATATCTCTTATCAACCCTCAAACTATTCTTATTTCGGCCCTTCAAATCAAAACACAAAAAAAAACCTATTTTGAAGCTCTGGCCAAAAAGCGCATAACGGCTTTGGCTTTCGAATACATTAAAGACGAAGATGGAGCATATCCTGCAGTAAGATCGCTTAGTGAAATTGCCGGAACAGCATCTATTTTGATTGCTTCAGAATTATTGTCTAATGTTAATGGTGGTAATGGATTAATGCTAGGAAATATAAATGGTGTACCACCAACAGAGGTTTTAATACTTGGTGCTGGTACTGTTGGAGAATTTGCTGCTAAATCGGCAATAGGACTTGGTGCCAACATAAAAATATTTGATAGTTCTATTTCGAGATTGCGTTGTATTCAAAACAGTTTGGGAAGATCTGTATACACCTCTACAATGCAACCCAAAAATTTATTAAAAGCTTTAAAGCGTTGTGATGTGGCTATCGGTGCCGTGAGAGGAACCAATCGTTCACCAGTAGTAGTAACTCAAACCATGGTTGAGCACATGAAACCTGGATCAGTAGTTATCGATGTAAGTATTGATATGGGAGGTTGTTTTGAAACTAGTGAAGTTACTACTCATGATCATCCCACATTCGAATACAATGGTGTTATACATTATTGTGTACCCAACATTCCTGCGAGATATTCTAGAACTGCGTCCGTATCCATAAGTAATATTTTTACCCCTTACCTACTTCAAATTGGGGAACATGGCGGTTTAGAAAATGCTTTACGTTTTGATAGAGGATTAAAGAATGGATTGTATTTTTACCACGGCATTTTAACTAATAAATCTGTTGCAGATTGGTTTGGTTTGGATTATAATGATGCCAACTTATTAATTTTCTAAATTTATATCATACATGAAATTTACACAGCGCTTAGCCTATTATCTTAGTGGCTTTGCTATAGGTCTTATTATATTGATGTTTTTTCTAAATGGTAAAAATGCGTCTTGTGATTACGGTCCAAACGCCAGAACGGTGAAAAACATAAGTTCTAAACCCATCATATATTCTAATGATGTTTCAAATTTTATAACGATTAATGCTATAGATTCTACAACTGTAGTCAACCTCATAAAATTTGGAAATGTAGACTTTTCTAAAAGTAAAACAAATTTAGACTCTTGTAAGGTTTATTATATTGACAATATATACAAAGATAAAGAGATACTATTACATGTTGAAAATTGTGACTCGATAGCTAAAATATTAGTTATGAGTTACATTAACGAGTAATTTCATAGTTTCATAGTATAAATATTTATTCTAAGAATTTAATTTCAATATTTGAATCCTAAACTTAAATCTACTTATAAATGAAAATTCTTGTAACTGGTGCTGCCGGATTCATTGGCTTTTTTACATCTAAAGTTTTACTTGAAAAAGGACATGTAGTTGTAGGCCTAGATAATATTAATGACTACTACGATGTTAATCTTAAATTTTCAAGACTAGAAGAATTAGGTATCAAAAGAAACGATGCCGTAACCTTCAATAGCTTATGTAAAAGTACAAATGATAAATTTTCCTTTGTACGCATGAATCTTGAAGACCGAGAAGCGCTACCAAAACTTTTCGAACAAGAAAAATTTGATGTTGTTTGTAACCTTGCTGCTCAAGCTGGTGTTAGATATAGCCTTGAAAATCCTGAAACTTATATAGATTCTAACTTAGTCGGCTTTTTAAACATTCTTGAATGTTGCAGGCATAACAACATAAAACATCTAGTCTATGCCAGTAGCTCAAGTGTTTATGGACTAAATAAAAAGATACCATTTTCAACGGATGACAATGTAGATCACCCTATCAGCTTATATGCTGCCACTAAAAAGAGTAACGAATTAATGGCACATACGTATAGCCATTTATTCAATATCCCAACTACAGGTCTGAGATTCTTTACAGTATACGGTCCTTGGGGACGACCGGACATGGCAATGTTCTTATTTACCGATGCCATCGTAAACGATAGGCCAATTAAGGTTTTTAACCATGGAAAAATGGAACGTGATTTCACTTATATAGATGATATTGTTGAAGGGGTTGTTCGTATATGCGAAAAACCTACTGACGAACGTTTGAATACAAAAACCTTATATAAAGTTTATAACATTGGTAATAACAACTCTGTAAAACTGCTAGATTTCATAAAAGAAATAGAATTAAATCTAGGTAAAGAAGCCGACAAAAATATGATGGACATACAACCAGGTGATGTTGAAAAAACATGGGCGGATGTAGATCAACTTATCAAAGATTACGACTATAGACCTAACACCTCTATAAAAGAGGGAGTTAAGTCGTTTGTAAACTGGTACAAATCATATTACAATAAATAATATTATGTTTTATAAGGATATAATAAATCCTTCTATACAAATTGAATGAAGTTTATCGTAAAAAGCAGTAGTTGATATATTAATTTGTAGTTACTTAAATAATTCCTACACTTTTGTGAAATTAAATAAATTAACCCAAGTCAAACACATAAATTTAAAATGAAAATTTCAAAAATTTGCTGTATTGGAGCTGGCTATGTAGGGGGACCTACAATGGCTGTAATTGCTAAAATGAATCCTAACATTCAAGTTACTATTGTAGATATTAATCAAGAGCGTATTGATGCTTGGAATGATAAAGATGTATCTAAGTTACCAATATATGAGCCTGGTTTAGCCGAAATTGTTGCAGAAACAAGAGGAAAGAACTTATATTTTTCAACAGAAATAGATAAGGCTATCGATGAATCTGAAATGATTTTTATTTCAGTTAATACTCCAACCAAAACTTATGGTAAAGGAAAAGGAATGGCTGCCGATTTAAAATATGTAGAGCTTTGTGCAAGAAACATTGCAGATGTTGCAAAAACAGATAAAATTGTAGTTGAGAAATCTACCTTACCAGTAAGAACGGCTCAAGCAATTAAAAGTATACTACACAATACTGGAAGTAATGTTAAGTTCGACATATTATCAAACCCTGAGTTTTTGGCTGAAGGTACAGCAATTCAAGATCTATTAAACCCAGATAGAGTTCTTATTGGTGGGGAATCTGAAGAAGCAATTGAAGCTTTAGCAAATATTTATGGTAGTTGGGTACCACAAGACCAAATTTTAAGAACTAATGTTTGGTCATCAGAGTTATCAAAATTAACTGCAAATGCATTTTTAGCACAGCGTATTTCTTCTATTAATGCTATTTCTGAGCTTTGTGAGAGAACCGAAGCGGATGTTAGTGAAGTTGCAAGAGCGATTGGCATGGACTCTAGAATTGGTTCTAAATTCTTAAATGCTTCTATTGGCTTTGGTGGTTCTTGTTTCCAAAAGGACATTCTAAACTTAGTTTATATTGCAAGAAGTTATGGATTAAATGAAGTTGCTGATTACTGGGAACAAGTGATAATACTAAACGATCACCAAAAAAGAAGATTTTCTGATAATTTAATCAGTACCCTTTATAATACTGTATCTGGTAAGAAAATTGCCATGCTAGGCTGGGCATTCAAAAAGGACACAAATGATACTCGAGAATCTGCGGCAATTTATGTTGCTGATCATTTGTTGAGTGAGCAAGCCAATATTGCAGTATATGATCCCAAAGTACCTAGTAAAAAAGTGTATGTAGATCTTAACTATTTACAAACACGTTCGGAGGATGAAAATAAAGCCTTAGTTGAAACTTTTGATGATCCTTATGAGGCAGTCAAAGATGCACATGCAATCGCCATAATGACTGAATGGGATGAGTTTAAAACTTACGATTGGAAAAAGATTTTCAATCTTATGAAAAAACCAGCTTTCATTTTTGATGGTAGAAATATACTTAATAAAGATGAGATGACTGAAATAGGATTTGAATACTCCTCTATTGGAAAGTAAGGCTTTGGGTTAGCTAAAAGCTAATGCTAACTTACAATTAAACTTGTAATTATTTAATTTTGAATACCAAGAAAAAACACATAGCCTTTGTTATTGGTGCTCTAAGTCCTGGTGGTGCTGAACGTGTTATATCCAATTTAAGTAATGGTCTAGTAAAAGATTACAAGGTTACAATAATTACTTTTATTGAGTCTGACCCCTTTTATACTTTAAATGAATCTGTAAATGTTGTCTCTTGTTTTAAAAAATTAACGAATCCAAAGTCTTTTTTGGGTTCATTAAAACTGAATTACGCTATTTTAAAAAAAGTGAGTAAAATTACTAAACAAGAGAAAATTGATTTACTTATTGGGTTTATCACACAGGCAAATATAAAAGCAGTAATTGCAGCTAAGCTTAATCGAATCCCGTGTCTGATAAGTGAACGTAATGATCCTTTGAAGAACGATATACCAAAATTTTGGACAATATTGCGAAAATATATTTATCCTAGAGCTAACTGTTTAATTGTGCAAACTGAAAAAGTAAAGCAGGTATATGAACATATGATAAGGACAAAGGATATGGTGGTTTTACCTAACCCTATTTCTTCAGAACTTTCAAAACTACGTAAAGAATACAGTACTGATAGAGAAAATATTATATTATCTGTTGGGACTTTTAATAATGACAAAAGACAGGAAAGGATCATTGCAGCTTTTCATCAACTTCAATTGAATGATTGGAAATTAATACTACTTGGTGAAGGACCTAATGAAACTAAATTAAAAGCGCTTATTAAGGAATTGAACCTTTCAGACAAAGTTGAAATTTTACCTAAGGTTAAAAATGTCCATGACTATTATAACAAAGCGTCTGTTTTTGCATTTGCATCGAAAGCAGAAGGGTTCCCTAATGTATTATTAGAAGCTATGCACTTTGGCGTACCTTCATTATCAACCGATTGTAATTATGGTCCCTCTGAGTTAATCATAAATGGTGAAAACGGTTTTCTGGCCCCAGTAGATGATCAAGCTATGTTTGTAGAATATTTACAAAAATTAGTCAAAAATGAAGATTTGAGATTATCGTTTTCTAAGGAGTCACAAAAAACCACCGAAAAGTTTTTAGATACACATGTAACATCAAGTTGGAAAGATTTAATATCACAACACTTGTCTTAAATGAAAAAATTTTTAAAACATATATCTTATGGTCTCTTGATATTCGTAATTATCAACTTACTAATAGTTTTAAAGTATGAATTACCTGCTCATGAAGCTATTAAAAACAAAACTCATAAAAACTACTTAAAATGGAATAGTATTCATAATAATCTGAATACTTATGATTTAATTATTTTGGGTTCAAGTAGAGCTTATACATCTTTAAATCCTAAAGTTATTGATTCAGGTTTAAACCTGATATCTTTTAACATGGGTACATCTTCACAAGACATTACTGAATCATACTATACACTTAAGGAAATCTTAGATTATCAAAAGCCAAAATATCTTGTTTTAGAAACATATCTCGGATCTTGTGATGATTTTATAAATTATTATCAAGTATATTCAAATGCTTCTTTTTTTAAATCTTCGGAACACAAATTTGAATTAGTTGTTAAAGGCTATGGAAGTAAGGGCACAGTAAATTATCTCATTCCATTAATGAAGTTTAATAACTACATTAAGCAAGATATTAAATCCATTTTTTCAAAAAGTAATTCTAAAGCACCCAAAAAAAATTGGTATAAAGGGTTTCATTATGATACAACCGTAGTTACGAAAAATGATATTAAGAACTTTGAACCTATTCCAAATTTCGAGAACAAGAATTTTAATAAAGATCGATTCAAATTTTATTTTGATAAAATCCATAAACTCACCAAAGCAAATAAAATTAAGCTCATAGTGTTAAGAACACCTTATCCCCCTTCAAGATTAATGTTGGGTTCTAATAATGATGAAAATGATTTTTATAAAAAATACTTTCGTGAATATAAAGATGTGGGATACTATGATTTAAACAGTTATAAATCAAATACATTCAACTTTACAGACAATGACTTCTCTGATTTTCATCATGCAAATGGTAAAGGTGCCCTAAAAATAAGCCAACAACTAGTCAGTATTATAAAATCAGAGCAACTCAATTAAAAACGAACATGCTTTTTAATTCTCTAGAATTTTTCATTTTTTTACCGATAGTTTTTTCTCTTTACTGGCTTATTGGCAATAAGCGTATTAAACAGCAAAATCTATTGATTGCGTTTTCTAGCTATGTTTTCTACGGTTGGTGGGATTGGCGTTTTTTGTTTTTGATACTGTTTAGCTCATTGGTTGATTACACTATTGGCCAGAAGCTTAATGCTGAAGACAAGCCATCTAAGCGCAAAGTGCTTCTTTGGACAAGTATCTGCGTAAACCTTGGATTTCTGGGTTTTTTTAAATATTACAATTTCTTTGTAGATAGTCTAGTGGACTCGTTTACCTTTTTTGGTGGACAACTCAGCATCAATACACTTAACATCATCCTCCCCGTCGG
Organism: Winogradskyella aquimaris; assembly: GCF_042676105.1. Classification (NCBI taxonomy): domain Bacteria; kingdom Pseudomonadati; phylum Bacteroidota; class Flavobacteriia; order Flavobacteriales; family Flavobacteriaceae; genus Winogradskyella; species Winogradskyella aquimaris. The sequence continues at coordinate 135,340 of NZ_JBHTJQ010000003.1, forward strand.
TATAAGCTTCTACACCTTTCAAACCTTAAGCTACACAATAGACGTATACAACAGAAAGTTAGAGCCTACAAAGGATTTCTTGGCTTTTATGGCATTTGTTAGCTTTTTTCCACAGCTGGTTGCAGGACCGATCGAAAGAGCCACTAACCTTTTGCCACAGTTCCATGAAAAAAGAGAGTTTGTTTATAAAAATGCGGTGGATGGATTAAGGCAAGCACTTTGGGGATTGTTCAAAAAAGTGGTCATTGCCGATAATTGTGCTACATATGCCAATATGATTTTCAACAACCAATACGAATATTCAGGAAGTACACTTTTACTTGGAGCCTTTTTCTTTGCCTTTCAGATTTACGGTGATTTTTCTGGTTATTCTGATATTGCCATTGGTATCTCGCGTTTATTTGGCTTTAACCTAAAACGAAATTTTGCTTTCCCATACTTCTCAAGAGATATTGCTGAGTTTTGGAGGCGATGGCATATATCTTTGTCTACCTGGTTTAGAGATTACTTATACATTCCATTAGGTGGCAGCAGAGGTGGCACAAAGATGAAGATTAGAAACACTTTTATAATTTTTATTGTCAGCGGATTTTGGCATGGAGCCAACTGGACATTCGTTGTTTGGGGTGTTTTGAACGCCATATACTTTCTACCCTTGCTTCTTCTAAAAAAGAACAGGGTTAATACCAATTTGGTAGCAGAAGGAAGATACTTACCTACCATGAAGGAATTTTTTCAAATGTTGTTTACCTTTTTCATAACACTTGTTGCATGGGTATTTTTCAGGGCCGACAACGTAACGAACGCTTTCGTTTATGTAAGGGACATGCTTTCTGGTTCTCTTTTTACCAAACCCGAAATTGTGCCCATAACAGTTCTGGGTTTGGTAGCCATATTTATAACTGTTGAGTGGCTTGGAAGGTCTGGTGAGTACGCTATTCAAAAAATTGATTTTATAAATAAACCGTTAAGGTGGGGCTTTTATATGTTACTGATTATTCTAATGTTTGTCTACACAGGTGAACAACAAGAATTTATTTATTTCCAGTTTTAATTTTGAATTCTATATTTTTAACCTACTAAATTTTCTAATGCAGAGTAAATGAGAATCCTAAAGTACATATGTTTCGCCTTAGTTGTGCTAAACCTTCCTTCTGTGGCATTATCTGCCTATGGTGGTGGTGTTGGTAGTTTACTGAGCTACCTAACTATTCTATTTCTCACACTATATTATTTCTTTGGTAAAAAAACACGCCCAAATTGGTGGCTTATTATTATATCTATTTTATTCTTTATGATTGGTGGATTTCAATTTATTGGATTAACCTCAGGGTTTATTTATGACACCATAAAGTATTTTATTTATCTCATTTGTGCTTATGAAATGGTAAAAAATATAAGCGTCTCTGAATATAATTTTTTTCTAGTAATTGGCTCTGCCACCATAATATTAGAGGCAGTTATGTTTACAAGTGATTTTGGTAGATACAGTGGGTTTTATTTAGCTCCTAACGAAGCTGGTTTTATATGTATTACAGGTTATGCCACAACTTATGGACTAAAAAATGCAGGGATTAAATTAACTGCACAGTTTATATGTACTCTAGCAGGATTGTTAACCTTTTCTAGAACATTTATTTTGATTTGGCTTCTAATCAATATTATTTCTCTAAAAATTAGTATTAAAAATATTAGAATATTTGGTCTTGGATTTCTTATAATAAGTACACTTTTTTTTATTGATGAAATGGTCGGTCTAAATAATCCAAGATTTGAGCAATTAAAAAGTATCATCAGTAATGATGGTGGGGTTACATCAGAAGAATTGAGTGAGGATTCAAGGGAAGATACATGGGCTAAATTTTATGACAAAATATTAGATTCACCATTTATTGGTAATGGTTATGGATCCTTTTCAGGAAAAGAAGGTCACGGCAAAGGAGTTCACAATTCATTTCTTACTGTAATTGGTGAGGCGGGTATATTGCCTTTTATTTTGTTTGTTGCATATATAGGATACCTCAATGTAATGAGTATTGTCTACTTCAACAAAAAACCTAATTTGATAATGCAAATTATTGCTTTATCACTATTTTTAATGGCTAACCACAACTTCTTCACATTTTATTATGTTTCATTTGCTGCAATGTGGATTCAATATCAAATTGAAGTAGCAAAAAATGAGGATGAAGTTAATGAAATAGAAGTAAGAAAGAACGCTTTGACTTCATCATGAAAAATAGCCAAGTAAAACTTGGCTATAACATAACACATTACCTAAAGAAATAAATTTATCTTACAATTAATCTTTTATAGAGTTCTCTTTGTATATCAGCTAGTTTAACCAGATAAATACCGGGTCGTAAACTACTGACATCAATCCGCGTAGTAGTAGATATATTTTGATTGTCATTTTCCACCTTCTTTTGATAAATAAGTTTGCCTGTCAAATCGTATAAATAAAGCCCTGTTAAATAATCACTACCTGATAGTTTTATGTCAACATATTCATTAGCAGGATTAGGAAAGACCGAAAAACTAAAATCTATACTCTCACCATCAATAGGATCTTCTATGGGATCTTCTACAATCGTGCCATCATTACAATTAGAATCAACGAAGACAGTAACCGTATCTTCATCAAAGTCTAAGGCATTAAAAACAGTGACAGTATATTCAGTAGTTTCATTAGGTGATACTTGGATAGACTGTGTGGTCTCACCCGTATTCCATACATATTCATCACCACCAGTTGCTGTTAACGTAACAACTTCACCCAAACAAATTTCTTGATCTTCACCAGCGTCTGCCTCTACCTCTGGAATAACATTTACTGTAACCTGTTTTTCATCATAACAGTCTCCTATGTATCCTCTAACTTCGTAAGTTGTAGTTTGAGATGGACTAACGGCTATGTTTGGTTGTGTTGCACCATTATTCCACTCATACGTATTAGCACCAGAAGCGGAAAGGGTAACAAAATCCCCACTCATAATATCAACACTTTCTCCATTTAAGATAACGACCTCTGGATTTGGATTTACATATACAGTAACATCATCAGAATCTTGCTGTATACCAGATGTAACAGTCACTGTGTATGTGGTTGTTGACAAAGGGCTTACAACGATACTTTGCGTTGTTTCTCCTGTACTCCACAAATAACTATCACCTGGTGTAGCCGTTAAAACAATTTCATAGCTATCATCTTGGCACACTTGCTCATCTGCCCCAGCAGAAACTACTAACAGCGCTTCAACGGTTACAGTTACTTGAGTCTGAGATGAACACATTCCTGTGGTACCTGTAACGGTATATGTTGTAGTTTCACTAGGGGAAACTGTAATTATATTATTGGTTTCTCCTGTACTCCACTCATAATTAGACGCACCTGTCACTGAAAGTTGAATACTATCTCCCTCTACTATTGTAACATCATCAGTTACCGTCAAATTTGGCGAGGCATTTACAAATACAGTTACATCATCAAAACTTGTACAACCATTTGATATTACTTCGACTGTATATATTGTGTCTGAACTTGGATTGACCTCAATTGAAGGTGTTGTTTCACCCGTACTCCAAATATAGTCCGTACCCCCACTTGCTGTTAGCGTTATAGTATCACCTTCACATATTGTTTGATCGTTGCCTGCATCAGCTATGGGTAATTCATATACGGTTACAGTAACACTGTCAGTATCGGTATTACCTAAATCATCACTTACAGTAACTATATATGTGGTTGTAACAGTTGGACTAACTTCAATTGATGCTGTAGTCTCTCCATTACTCCACAAATAGGTTGTTCCACCAGATGCTGATAGTACAACGGACTCCCCTTGGCAGATAGTTTGGTCCGTTCCTGCGTTCGCTTGGAACGCTTCCGGAAAAACCGTGATATCGGATGAATCAAAATGTTCACCATTGCCATCGTTAGCTGTGAACGTAATGGTTACATTACCAGGAGAAACAGGTGTTACAATACCGTTATTATCCACGGTAGCTATAGTATCATCGCTACTTGTCCATTCACCAGACTGATCAGTGGCGTTACTAGGTGTTATAGTAGCTGTTAATGTAATCGTTTCTGGTATTGTAATATCTAAAGTATCTGGTGTTACATCAACACCTGTGACTTCAATCACAGGAACTGGAGCTATATTGTCAACTTGATTTAAGTATTCTTCTAATAATGTATAACCACTAGGCTGAAATTGATTATGAATGGTAGGGTTACCTGTAATCCCTCTTGAAGCTAAATATGCCTCTGGTATATGTGGATTAGATTGATAAAAATCAGCTGGTCTTAAATTACTAGAAATAGGAGATACATTATATTGAGCACTTGTTAATGGAGTTGTATAATTTCCCAAATTGATTTGATTTAAATAATTTGCATCCTCAATATCTAAATTTAAATCAAAAGTTCCATCTGCGTTTAACCTAGCATTACACCCTACATTTTCTCTAACTTCATTGAAAGCGTCATCTGCTGTTAATATTGTTATAGGGCTACCTAACAATGGGTGCTGCGTATTAGTAAAATATTCAGCTTCCAATTGATCACCCTTATTTCTTAAACCTTGTGGTGTAATTGTACCGTCTATGAAATGCTTCCATGAAAGTTTATTATCAGTATTCATTTGAGATATAGTGGAAGATAATGGAGTTGTTGCTACTGGAGCAACTATCTTATTTCCATTAGTATAAATATTAGGATAGCCATTTTCATAACTAAACGCATTAATTCTATCGTCATTAATACCTCTGTTATTATAATGATAATAATTACCGATATGATTTAAATTCTGTCCATTCCCATTTACTCTTATTAATCTACTACCAACACCCCATACCACATTATTTATAACCTCAATATTTGCATTATCGCCTGAAGTATTTGGAAATCTATGGCTGTTATTATAGAATAAATTTTGTAAAAAACTTATATCTCCTGTGGGTGTAGAACCAGATTTTCCACCAACTATAGAGCCTTTGGAATTTTCAGCAAACAAACATCTTTGTACAGTTAAATTATTTACAAAGTAGCTACTTTGTGTTTCATACCAACTCGCCCCTTCATCATCACCAAATGCAAAGGAACAATGATCCCAAATTTGATTTGTAACATCATTCCTGACTGTTAAACTATCATTATTAGCATCTATTCCTCCTTTAAATCTTATGTGGCGAACAATAAGATTATCAATACCGCCAACAAAGACTCGCTCACCATCAATAGTAATTCCCCCGGCAGGAGCAGTTTGTCCTGCAATAGTTAGATTATCAGTAAAACCAAGAACATTGTTTAAAACAATAACACCGCTTACATCGAAGACAATTGTTCCTCCACCATTGTTATTTACAACACTTATTGCATTTCTTAAACTACCATCACCACTATCATTTAAATTAGTTACATGCACTACAATACCTCCACGACCACCTGAAGCATATGCACCAGCACCAACTGCGGATGGAAATGCAAGCTGCTGACTATATAAAGTACTAAAGGAAATCGTTATAAAAAGTAGAGTTAGTACAAAGACTTTTTTACAAATAAGTAGGTTATTCAAAATTTTCATTGTCATTCTTCTATTAATCAATTGTTTGGGGTGGGCTAATTTATAAATTTAATAATTGTACAACGTTTAATTACTATATTATTCGATAAAAAGAAATATTTTGTAAGTATTTATTTACAATAAAATTAAATCCATCAAACGCTATTAAATACGTTGAAATGCATAAAAATGGATTATATAATTTCTTTTTTAACATAACAAATATTTTTCTTACATATAAGTATTGTTTATCGATAAAATGCGAAAATAGAAAACAATTTTAAGTTATTTGGCCTGAAATGAACCTGTTATAAATAAGTTATAACAATCTTATTAACAATAAAATATGATTTAAAACCATTATTAAAAACATAGATGCATGATGCTAAACCATAATAAAAGAAATCAATAATTTGTGCGTTGGACGTCTTTTAAGGTAAATAATCATAAAAATTAACGATTATGTTAATCATTTTTTAATATTGCCACTATTAACAATGCATAAATGTCTAGAGTCTCCAAATCTTTAAAAAATGCAAAAGTTGGTGTATTTTTCTTTATACTATCAATTTTTGTGCAGTTCTTTTCTAGAAAGATTTTTTTAGATAATCTTGGCGACGAATTTATTGGTTTAGAAACTACACTAAGAAGTATACTAAGTTTTCTGAATTTGGCCGAATTAGGAATTGGAACAGCAATAGGGTTTACGTTATACAAACCGATCTTCGATGAAAACCATGATGAAATAAATAAGATTATAGCGCTTCTTGGTGTACTTTATAGAAAAATTGGTTATGCCATTTTTAGTATTGGGTTTGTTATTTCACTTTTCTTTCCACTAATTTTTGAAGGGACTCCCTTCCCTACCTTGCTCATATACTATGTATTTTATTCATTATTAATTTCAGTACTTCTCAGTTATTTTGTCAACTATCATATAAGTTTATTAGGTGCAGATCAAAAAGGATACATCGTTCAGCAATACTTTCAGACTTTCAATATTGCTCGTGTAATTCTTCAGGTTGTTGTTGCTTTATATCTTAAAAACTTTTACCTCTATATCACTTTAGAACTAATATTTAGCATTATCTATAGTATCGTTGTTCGCTATAAAATAAAGCAAGAATATCCGTGGTTAATTATTAATTCTTCTCAGAAAACCGAAATAATTAAAGAATATCCAGGGATAATTGTAAAGATTAAACAGGTTTTTTTTCATAAGATGAGTGCTTTTGTAAAAAATGGGACAGACAACTTATTAATATATGCATTAGTAAATCTTCAAAGTGTTGCGTTTTTTGGAAACTATCAATTAATTTTCATGAAGTTAATTGGTCTTGTAAAAATGGCTTTTGCTGGTACAGGTTCTGCTGTAGGTAATTTAATTGCTGAAAATGATGAAAAAAATATCAAAAAAGTCCTTTGGGAACTTATATCCATTCAATTTTTCATTGCTGGTTTCTTTAGTATGATCATTTATCATACTATGGACGCCTTTATATTATTGTGGCTTGGTGAAAAATACATCTTATCGGATACAATATTATTATTGATGATTGCTAATTTCTTTATGATACAAATTAGCTCACCAATAGAGCGTTTTAAAAACGCTTACGGGCTATATTCGGATACATGGGCCGCAATAACCGAAGCCCTTATCAATTTGATTATATCATTTGTTTTTGGAAGATTATTTGGTATTACTGGCATTGTCTTGGGTACGGTAGTAAGTATGTTCTTAATTGTTATAATGTGGAAACCTTATTTCTTATACAAAAATGGCTTTAAGAAAAATGTTTTTTTCTATTGGAAAGGTTTATTACCTATGATGCTAGTTTTTGTAGTATCAGCATTCATCATCAATTTTGTCAAAGATTACTTTCTTTTCGATTATGAAAATATAACTCTTATTGATTGGGTTATATACGCGATTCAAGTTACTATAGCGGTTACTATTGTATATAGTATTCTGCTTTACTTGTTTGTGCCTGGATTTAAAGTCTTTTGCAACAGAGTGTTAACTTTAGTAGTGAAACAAAACTCACAATAGCAAAATGCAATAACGTTTATAATAGTCAATAAATGGTATTTTAAAGAATAATTTTGCCAAATACATTTAGTTGAAACATTTTTACTAAAAATAAATCGATACACCATAGAAGCTAATATTTTAATTTATGCTATTTAATTCAATAGAATTTTTCATCTTCTTACCTATAGTGTTTACAATATATTGGCTCATAGGTAGTAAGCGCATTAAACAACAAAACCTTTTGATTGCCATAGCAAGCTATGTTTTCTATGGTTGGTGGGATTGGAGATTTTTGTTTTTGATTTTGTTTAGCTCTTTAGTAGATTACACTATAGGTTTAAAGCTTAAATCTGAGGATAAACCATCCAAACGTAAGGCCTTATTATGGGTTAGTATTTGTGTAAATCTAGGTTTCCTTGGTTTCTTTAAGTACTACAACTTCTTTGTTGATAGTCTTGTTGACTCCTTCACCTTTTTTGGTAGAGAGCTAAGCATTAACACATTAAACATTATTCTTCCAGTAGGTATTAGTTTTTATACCTTTCAAACCTTAAGCTATACCATAGATGTGTACAATAAAAAATTAGAGCCAACCAAAGATTTTCTGGCTTTTATGGCCTTTGTTAGTTTTTTCCCTCAGTTAGTTGCCGGACCCATTGAAAGAGCCACTAACCTATTACCTCAATTTCATGTAAAAAGAGAATTTGTTTATAAGGATGCTGTTGATGGTTTACGTCAAGCACTTTGGGGGTTATTCAAAAAAGTTGTAATTGCTGATAATTGTGCAACTTATGCCAATATGATTTTCAATAATCAAGAGGATTATTCTGGTAGTACGCTTCTCATGGGAGCATTTTTCTTTGCTTTTCAAATTTATGGTGATTTTTCCGGGTATTCAGATATAGCTATTGGTATTTCACGGCTATTTGGTTTTAACCTAAAAAGAAACTTTGCTTTCCCTTACTTTTCAAGGGATATTGCAGAATTTTGGAGACGCTGGCACATATCCTTGTCAACATGGTTTAGAGATTACTTATACATTCCGTTAGGCGGAAGTAGAGGTGGCACGAAGATGAAGGTAAGAAATACCTTCATAATTTTTATTGTAAGTGGATTTTGGCATGGTGCCAATTGGACGTTTGTAGTTTGGGGTGCATTAAATGCAATATACTTCTTACCACTCCTTCTTTTAAATAAGAATAGAGTAAATACTAATTTGGTTGCAGAAGGTAAATATTTACCAACAATAAGGGAGGTTTTCCAAATGGCTACAACATTTTTTATAACCTTGATTGCATGGATATTTTTTAGAGCTGATAATGTAACAAATGCATTTGTATATATTAAAGACATGTTTACATCATCATTATTTATTAAACCTGAAATTTTCCCATTAACAATATTAGGCTTGGTAACTTTCTTTGCATTTATAGAATGGTTAGGGAGATCTGGTGAGTATGCTATTGAGAAAATTGATTTTATGAAACGTCCTGTTCGATGGTGCTTCTATTTCTTGCTAGTTGTATTAATATTTAGCTTTACTGGCGAACAGCAAGAATTCATATACTTCCAATTCTAAGCTTGATGAAAAAGTTTATTAAAAACAGTATTTTATTTATTCTATTATTATTAATAGTAGGCGAATTTGTGGTAAGGTTTACCCATGCCGTTTCAGATATTCCTAGAAGAACAATAGATAATACGGGAATTCAAAAATACATTATTAATCAAACTGGATATTGGAAAGGTGGTGACCATAAATGGAAGATTAACGACTTAGGATGGCCAGGAGACTTACCCACATCTTTTGACAATTTAATAACGATTATTGGCGATTCTTATATCGAAAATTTTATGAATCCTAATGAGTGTCATCAAGGCCCACTTTTAAAGAAAAGAATGTCAGATTATAATTTTATGGAAGCAGGAAGGTCTGGTGTGTCTTTTATTGAGGCAATGGAAATCAGCAAACATTTAGACACATTACAACCTGTGCAAACCTTAATCTATGTTAATGATAATGATTTCTATGAGAGTATCACCGAGATAAAAAAAATGAGAGATATTACTCAGATTAACTTAGAAAAGAATCAGATAATATATGGTGAAATGAAATCACCAGGATTAAAAAAAGTTCTGTACAATTGGAAATTACTCTACTACTTTTATAACAGATATCCGATTAATTTTTCAAACAAGAACAAAGAAAATGAAATAAAAAAACCAGATTTTGATAAAGTGTTAAAGTTAAAAGATAAAATTTCAGAACTGTTTAAGTTCATTAAAATTAATTATAACACATCAAACAAGACTTTAGTTTTTCACCCCAGAACTAACAAGTATTTTATAAAATTAGCCGAAGAACATGGATTTAAGACTATCGTATTAGACTCAAGTAAGGATAATAAATCATGGACATTTGATTACGATTCTCATTGGACATGTTATGGACATGAACAAGTAGCCAATCAAGTTACAATTGGATTAATTGAATACTTAAAAGGGAAAGGCCATTAACATGATTAAATCAAAATCTGATTATAATGACTATATTAATAAAGATAAAGTTGCTCTAGGAGTCAAATCCTCTAGTCTTGAGAGTAAGCTAATTAATTTTATCTCGCCAAATCCAATATGGACGTTTCAAAAATCACTGAGAAAATTAGAATATTATACAAATTGCAAAAACACAGGAATTAATAAAATCTATTGTTATTATTTAAGGTACAAATTCAAAAAAATATCTATAAAACTTGGCTTTTCAATTCCTATTAATGTTTTTGGACCAGGACTTTCAATTGTACATTACGGTACTATAGTCGTCAATTCTGCATCATCAATAGGTGCAAATTGTCGTATGCATGCTGGTGTAAATATTGGTGCGTCTGGTGGTAAAAAAGAAGCTCCGCAGTTAGGTGACAATATATATATAGCACCCGGAGCAAAAATTTATGGTAACATAAAAATTGCAAATAACTGTGCTATTGGTGCCAATGCAGTTGTTCATAAATCTTTTGAAGAAGAAGGTATTATGATTGCAGGAAATCCTGCGAAAAAAATAAAAGCTATTGACATACGAAAAATCATAAAACATATTCAATAGTTTTATAAGTCTTCCTAAATCCAAACCAAAAATGAAACCTAACAAAAAAACAAAAATTCTATTCGTTTTGCCTTCATTAGTACCAGGTGGTGCAGAACGTGTAATTTCATTTGTTGCAAATAATGTAGATAGAAAAATATTTGAACCTGTTCTGGTAATAGCAGGTTTTGATAAGGATATTGCTTACGACGTTAGCAATACAAACACCATCTATTTAAAAAAATCTAGAATCCTTACTGCTATACCCTCTATAATTACAACAATTTTACGCTTAAAACCTGATATTGTGGTTAGCTCCATATCTCATGTTAACACAGCCATGTCAATTATTTCTCCGCTGTTTAGAAAAACAAAGTTTATTGGAAGAGAATCTACAGTTTTGAGCAAACGCAAAAATGAAAAAAAATCTAGAAAATGGTCTCCTGCATATTTTTTACCTGACGGTTTCAAAAATTTAGATAAACTTATTTGTCAATCTCAAGATATGGCAGAGGATATGATAAAAAACTATAACGTACCAAAGGAAAAAACATGTGTTATTAATAATCCTATCTCTAGCTTACCTGAAGTAAAAGAAAATAAACCAAAGGCCAACGAGAAAAAATACATAACAGTAGGAAGATTAACGGAAGTAAAAGGTTATGAGCGTATTTTAGAAATACTTTCAAAACTAAAAACACCTTTTGTTTATACTATTATTGGTAATGGTAGTCTCAAAGAGCAAATATTCAGCAAAGCCAAAGAACTAGGTATAGAGAAAAACATTATTCACATTGAGTTTTCAAATGAGCTAAGTAAACTTTTTTCAGAAAACGATGTATTCCTACAAGGATCTTATGTCGAGGGTTTTCCTAATGCAGCGCTGGAAAGTTGCGTAGTTGGTACTCCGGTAATAGCTTTTAATGCTCCAGGAGGCACTAAGGAAATTATCACTAACGGTGTTAATGGATACATTGTGGACAATGAGGATGAGTTCCTAGAAAAGCTGAATGAAGACACAGTATGGGACCCTAAAATTGTAAGGGAGACTGTTTACAAAAAATTTAATAGCGAAAAGATTTTAAAAGAGTACGAAAATCTTTTTATGGAAGTTATAAAAAAATAACTCAATTTCCTTTTAAACACAGAAAACTTACTATTATCGAGAAAATAAGCATAGTATATTAATTGTTGTTATGTTTGGCACTAATATGCATAATATCAATAAGATATTTATTTTATGACCCCAAATCAGAAAAAAAATATTGCCATCTTAAGCATATCACTAGCAAGTGGTGGTGCAGAAAAGGTCATTAGCTTACTCTTAAAAGAACTAAGACACGATTACAACGTTACATTAGTCTTATTTCATAAGGTTTTACATTTTCCGGTTCCTGAAGGTATAGAAATTTTCGCAATGAGTGATAAACATGCTGATAGACCATTCTATAAAAAATTCTTTGACTCTATTTGCTTTATTTTTAGGTATTACCGTTTCGTCAAAAAGAACAAGATAGAAATCTCTATTTCATTTTTAGCATTTCCTAATTTAATAAATGGCATTGTAGCGACTTTTAATAAAGATGTAAAAACCATTATTAGCGAAAGAGGTTTCCCTTCAGACAATGTAACCAGTAAACTCTCCTTTTACATTTCAAAGGTCTTCTACCCTATTTTATATAATAAATGTGATAAGTTGTTTTCTAATTCAGTTTACATTAACGATGATTTAAAAGATAATTTTGGTGTAAAGATTCCTATGGAAGTTATCTATAACCCAATAGAATTACCAAGTAAAACAATAAAACCTGAAAGCCTGAATACTAAAACGGATAAGTTAAAGCTTATTACAGCAGGTACCATTAACAAAAGAAAAAATCAAATCATGGTCGTTAGAGCCATAAAGGAATCTAAATTAGATTATGATTTTTCTATTCTTGGTGATGGCGATTTAAGAGCATATTTGACCGAAGAGATAGTGAATCTGAAATTAGAAGACCAGGTTACACTAAAAGGACGAGTGAAAAAAGTAAACGAATACCTTATAGATAATCAATGTTTTGTGCTTTCATCGTTTACAGAAGGTTTCCCAAATGCATTAATTGAAGCCATGGCTATTGGCTTACCAAGTGTGTCAACTAATTGTTTATCTGGGCCATTGGAGCTGCTAAATGAAAACGAACCTATTAACATTAAAAATGGTGAATTCCATATTGGTAAGTATGGTTTGTTAGTTAACAATGATGATCATATTGGGTTAAGTAAAGCTTTAGATTATTATCATCAAAATCCAACTGAGAGAGAACGCTTTAGCCGTCTTAGTTTAGAACGTGCAAAAGCTTATGAACTAAAGTCAATTTATAGCCAATTCAATCAATTTATTAAAAGCTGAAAGTATATGTGCGGAATTAACGGACTTATCGATAAAACCAAGATGAGCGAAGGCAAGATGTCTTCTGTACTCAATGCTATGAACGACCTTATCATTCATAGAGGTCCTGATGAAGATGGTGTTTTTGCAGAAAAGAATGAAAAATGTACTGTTGGAATGGCCATGCGTCGTTTGTCCATTATAGATTTATCTTCAGGGAAACAACCTATTTTTTCAGATGACAAGCAAATTGTCATAGTCTTTAATGGTGAAATCTATAACTACAGAACTATAAAATCTAGATTAGTGTCTGAAGGGATTACTTTTCATACCACTAGTGATACGGAAGTTATTTTAAAAGCCTACGAGAAATATGGCGTAGAATCCTTTCAGTGGTTAGATGGCATGTATGGTTTTAGTATCTATGACAAAAACATTAAAAAACTATTTATTGCTAGGGATTTCTTTGGTGAAAAACCATTGTACTACACACAAAATGACAATCAGTTTTTATGGGCTTCAGAATTAAAGTCTATCATAAAAACCATTGATTACAAGCCTAATATCTCAAAAAAAGGATTGAATCTTTATTTTAGATTAACCTATATTCCTGCACCATATACTATTTATGAAGGGATTCACAAGCTGGAAGCCAATCACTATTTGGAGTATAATCTTAACACGTTTGAATACAATATTCATAAAATCAACCATGAACCTGCACCAAAAACAGCTGATATCTCTTTCGAAGATGCTAAAGCAAAAACAAGAGAATTAGTTTACAATAGCGTAGATAGCAGATCTATTGCCGATGTAGGTTTAGGAACGTTTTTGTCTGGTGGTGTAGATTCATCTATTGTGTCCCTCTGTTTATCACAAGCTACCGACAAAAGAATTGATACCTTTTCCATCGGTTTTAAAAAGGCATCCTATGACGAAACAGACAAATCCCGTGTGGTTGCTAAAATTCTGAATAGCAATCATCATGAATTCATAATAGATGAAGATGATTTAAAACATAACATTCATGAGATTCTCGTTAATTTTGATGAGCCATTCTCTGATACAGCAGCTTTACCTACGCATCTACTTTCAGAAAAAACCAGAGAGCACGTTACTGTTGCTTTAACTGGCGATGGTGGTGACGAAGTGTTTGGCGGTTACAATAAGTATTACATAGGCAAAATGAACAAGAGGTACACAAGTGTTGTACCTAAAGCACTTCATAAAACTATTGCCAAGCTGAGCAACAAATACCTAATCAATAAAGATGATACGCGTGGAAAAAGATTTCAAATTAATAAGTTATTAAATGCTATCAATTACGAAGGAGATTTTTATTGGGACATCATTTCATTAGCCAATACCAGTAAACTTCTATCGGAAATAATGAACGACGATTATTACGATCCTGATTTATTTCAAGAATACAAAGAGGTTTTAGGCAAACAAAAGGTTGAAAGTCTTACTGATTTCAGGCTTGTAGACAAGATCTTGAGTCTTGAAGGAGGTATGTTAGCAAAGGTTGACAGAACCAGTATGTTAACATCCTTAGAATGTAGAGCGCCATTTTTAAATAAATCGATTTGGGAGTTTACAAATACACTACCTGAAAGCTACTTAATGAAAGGCTGGAATAAAAAATACATTTTAAAGGAAGCGTTTAGAGATCAATTTCCTCAAGACTTTTTAGAAAAAGGAAAAAGCGGATTCGGCTCACCTACTGGAGATTGGCTAAGACAGAGCCTTAGAAAAGAGTTAGAAAGTTATATTGAACCAGAAATGTTAAAAAAACAAGGTATTTTTAAAGTAGACGTTATAACCAAATTGGTTCAAGATCATCTCGACAGCAAGAAAGATAGTACGTTTAGAGTTTGGTCGTACTACTGTTTCCAAAAGTGGTATAAATTTAATTTTCTTAATGAAAACTAATACAATGCAAAAGAGAGTACTTATTATAGCATCCTTTGCCGGTTCTTTAATTCGATTTAGAGGTGATTTTATCAAAAGCTTAGTAGCTAATGGATTTGAGGTTTTTACAGCTTCACCTAGCTATACTGAAGAGGACCTACAATTAGTAAAAGAACGAGGAGCACATCCAATAGAGTTTAACCTACAACGTACAGGTTTAAACCCTTTTAAAGATTTTAAATCTATATTAGAATTGAAATCTATCATGAAAGACAATAAGATTGATTTAGTCTTTCCATATACTGTAAAGCCTGTAATCTATGGCTCTCTAGCAGCAAACATGATTAAAGTTCCAGTAATTTCATTAATTACAGGATTAGGTTTTGCATTTACTGGTCTAACGCGTAAGGCAAGAATTTTACAACGCTTTAATGAAACTCTATATAAATTATCCATAAGAAAAAATAAGTTTATTGTTTTTCAAAATAAAGATGATTACAAGCTCTTTTTAGATCGAAAAGTGATATCCAAAAAACAACCTGTAGCTTTTGTCAGTGGCTCTGGTGTTAATCTAAACGAGTTCACGTTCAAAGAGAAAAACCCAACAGATAAGGTCAGTTTTTTGCTTATTGCCAGATTAATCAAAGAAAAGGGTATTGCATTATACATGGATGCTGCGAGAGTTTTGAAACCAAAATATCCTAATGCTGAATTTCATGTGATTGGTGCTTTAGAAACTTCGCCTAGTGCTATAAGTGAAGATGAGCTACATGAATTACATGAAAAAAATATTATTGTTTTTCATGGCAGACAAATGGATGTAGATAAACATCTTCACCAAAGAGATGTTTTTGTATTACCGAGCTATTATAGAGAAGGTATACCAAGAACAACTTTAGAAGCTCTTGCGTGTGGAAACCCAATAATAACAACAGATTCCGTAGGTTGTAGGGAGTCTGTTAGAGATGGTATTAATGGAAAATTGATAGAACCTCAAAATTTAGAAGCTTTAATTGATGTGATGGAGTTCTTCATAACAAATCCCGATAAAATAAAGGAAATGGGAATTAATAGTCGTAAATATGCTGAAGATCGTTTTGATGTAAATATTATTAATAAGGATCTAATAGCGCTTATCAACAAATCACTGAAATAAATCACAATATTTATATTAAATAAATTAATCATTTTAAAATCAATCAAATATGTATAAGTTATTTTTTAAGAGACTCATTGATTTTATGATTGCTTTGATTGGACTATTAATTCTTTTCCCAATCATAATTACTATTATAATTTTATTGGCCATAGCAAACAATGGCAAGCCTTTCTTCTATCAACAAAGAACAGGAAAACATGGAAAAATTTTCACTATTGTAAAATTGAAAACCATGAACGACAAAAAAGACGCTGATGGTAACCTCTTGCCTGACCACATAAGGATTACTAAAGTTGGTGATATTTGCAGACGTTATTCATTAGATGAGATCCCTCAGTTGTTTAATATGTTAAAAGGAGACATGAGCTTAATTGGCCCTCGTCCTCTACTCCCAAAATACTTGCCACGATATACCAAGGAGCAGTTTAGAAGACATAATGTTGTTCCTGGAATAACAGGTTGGGCACAGGTCAATGGTCGAAATGCCATAAGTTGGGATGAAAAATTTAAGTTAGACACCTACTATGTGGATAATCAATCCTTTAGTTTGGACCTGAAAATTTTCTTTAAGACTATTCAAAATGTCATCGTAAAAAAGGACATCAACTCATCTTCCAATCAACCCATGCCCGAGTTTATGGGTACTGAAAGGAAAACTGAACAGTAAGCTCTAAAATCTTATTTATATCAAGTTTCTATATTTTTATTATTGTCAACAAAGACTCTTAAATATTTAAAATATAAACCTTTGAGTCCAAAATTTAACAACGTAAATATTTACCTTTTATCGTCTTTATTTGGGATAAGCCACAATAATAATGCATCTTTAATCCGATTTTAGATCGTGTCCCAAATCCCTCTAAGACATGGAATTGATATAGTAATTATTAATTACTTAAACAATTTTTACTTATGAAACCGAAAATATGGTTGTCGTCACCTCATATGAGTGGCAATGAACAGACATACATTAAAGAAGCTTTTGATACCAATTGGGTGGCGCCTCTAGGACCTAATGTTAATGGATTTGAAAAAGACTTAGAATCATACCTTAAGGAAGATAGACATGTTGCTGCATTAGCTTCAGGTACTTCCGCCCTTCATTTGAGTTTAATATTACTTGGAGTTACAAATGGTGATGAAGTTATTTGCCAAAGCAAAACCTTTTCAGCTTCTGCAAATCCAATAGTTTATCAAGGTGCAACACCAGTGTTTATCGATAGTGAAGCAGAAACCTGGAATATTTGCCCTACACAATTAGAAATTGCTATAAAAGACAGAATATCCAAGGGCAAAAAACCTAAAGCCGTTATTGCTGTGCATCTCTATGGAATGCCCTATAAAGTAGAAGAAGTTAACGATGTTGCTAAAAAGTATGAGATCCCTGTAATTGAAGATAGTGCAGAATCCCTTGGGAGCCATTATAGAAATCAAAAATGTGGTACATTCGGAGACATATCAATACTTTCGTTTAATGGTAATAAAATAATAACAACTTCTGGAGGTGGTGCTATGGTAACAAGATCAGAGGACCATAAAAAACAAGCGGTCTTTTTAGCAACTCAAGCCAGGGACAATGCACCTCATTATCAACATTCACAAATCGGCTATAACTATAGAATGTCCAATATCGTTGCTGGTATAGGTAGAGGACAAATGTCCATACTAGATAGTCATGTTGAAAAACGTCGTTCTAATCATGAATTATATTTTAATTCATTTAAAAATATTGATCAAATAACTTTTTTAAGTGAACCCGAAGGTCATTTTTCTAATCGTTGGCTATCATGTATTCTACTAGACTCTTTAGAAACAAGAGAAGGATTAAGACTGGCTCTAGAAAAAGAAAATATTGAATCTAGACCTCTATGGAAGCCAATGCACCAACAGCCTATATTTAGAAATTCACCAAATTACTTAAATGGTGTTTCAGATGAGTTGTTTGATAGAGGCTTATGTTTGCCTAGTGGATCAAACTTGAGCAAAGAAGAATTAGATAGAGTAATTTCAGCTATAAATATGTATTTTGCAGTATGTTAGAAAATTTTCTAAATAGAATATCGAAGCGATATGCCTCAAAATGGCTTGTGCTGCTATTTGATACAATAGTTGTAGCTACCACTTTTTTTCTAGCCTATTTGATCAGGTATAACTTTATACTAGATTTTGATTTTTCGACGCTTCTAAAGCAGATACCATATGTTATGTTGGTCGCCGCTGTTAGTCTCATTGCAGTAGGTACATACAAAGGTGTTGTAAGGTTTACTGGTTTTAAGGATATTATCAACGTTGTTATTGGAGCTAATATATTAGCGACCATACTTATTTGCTGTACATTTTTAAGCAGAAAATTTTTAAATGATGATAGTGTTTTCAATATTTCAGGCTCTATCATTTATATTCATTTATTATTGAATATTCTGTTTTTAATTGGCGCAAAACTTTTCATTAAATCGCTTTATAATCAGATTACTCAAGACGTTCACAAAACAACTAACGTACTCATTTTTGGTGCAGGTAATTCTGGGATGTTAACGTATGACGCGATCCAAAATGATACTAAAAATGGATTTGAAGTTGTTGGTTTTATTGATGATGATGAAAGAAAAATAGGTAAGAAAATAAACTTGATTACAGTTTACGGGCTTTCGGATATTGACGAAGGATTCATCAAAAAGAACAAAGTTGAAGATGTAATTATCTCAATTCAGAATATTGACCCTACAAGATTGCTTCAAATTACAGGAAGCCTATTCAATCTAGGTCTAAAAGTAAAAATAGTACCACCAGTACAAAGCTGGATAGATGGCGATTTAAGTGTTGGTCAAATTAAGGAAGTTAAAATCGAAGATTTATTAGGAAGAGACCCCATTAACATCAAAAATCCGGATCTTGAAGAGCAGTACGATAATAAAGTGATTCTTATAACAGGTGCTGCAGGATCAATAGGAAGTGAAATATGTAGAAAAGTGAGTCTCTACAACTACAAAAAACTTGTATTAGTAGATAATGCAGAATCAGCACTTTATGATATTCAACAAGAATTTATTCAGCAAGGTTTAGAAAATATAGACGCTGTAATTGCAGATGTTAGAAACAAGACTAGGATTGACCAAATTTTTAATCATTATAAACCAAAAGTAGTTTTCCACGCGGCAGCATACAAGCATGTACCATTAATGGAAAACAACCCTTATGAAGCAGTCAGTGTTAATATTGGTGGTACGAAAAATGTAGTTGATGTAGCTGTTAAGCATAGTATTGATAAATTCGTTTTAATATCTACAGACAAAGCAGTGAACCCAACCAACGTCATGGGTGCAACGAAACGCATCGCAGAACTATACGTATCATGTTTAAAAGGCAAAGGACACACAAAATTTATTACAACCAGATTTGGAAATGTTTTAGGATCTAACGGTTCCGTAATACCTTTGTTTAAAAGACAAATTGAAAAAGGTGGACCTTTGACCGTTACGCATAAAGAGATCACTCGATATTTTATGACCATACCTGAGGCCTGTCAACTCGTACTAGAAGCAGCAGCTATGGGCCACGGAGGTGAGATTTTTGTGTTTGATATGGGAGAACCTGTAAAGATTTTTAACCTAGCTAAAAACATGATTATACTATCTGGTTTACGCTATCCAGAAGATATCGATATTAAAATTACTGGTTTAAGACCAGGTGAGAAAATATATGAAGAGCTTTTAGCAGACGGTGAAAATACTAAAAAGACTTACCATGAAAAGATTATGATCGCCAAGTCTAGGTATGTTGATATTGAAGACGTGGAGAAGCAAATAATCAAATTAGCGAGTTTAAACTCATTAATACAACCATTGGAAATTGTTTCTTATATTAAAGCATTAATTCCGGAATATATTTCCAATAATTCCACTTATGAAGTTTTGGATTCAAAAAAACAATAAGACAATAGCAAAAACTACTCCTAAAACCAAAATAATGAAAACACGCAACTTTATAATTCAATTAATAGCCATATTAGTATTGACCTCTTGTGGATCTAGGAAGAATCTTGTCTATTTTCAAGATGAACCAATAGAGGACGGTGTTTTAGTATCAGAACCAAAACCAATAATATATAAACCTGACGATATTCTAACCATAAACGTATCAGCTTTAGATCCAGATACCGTAAGGCCTTTTAATCTTCAGGTTGTTTCCAATAATGATTCAAATTTATTAAATGCAAATGGGCGTCAACAATTCCAATCTTATTTAATTGACTATGATGGTAACATTGATTTTCCAGTTTTAGGAAAATTAAAAGTAGCCGGATTGAATCGCACACAATTAACAGCGATGTTAGTTGAAAAAATAAGCGAATATGCTACGAACCCTATTGTAAATGTTAGGTTGTCCAACTTTACAATTACAATTTTAGGTGAAGTAAGAAATCCCGGGACATTTACAATACAGGACGAAAGAATAACTTTGCTAGAGGCACTGGGGCTTGCTGATGATCTTACTATATTTGGAAAGCGAAAGAATGTTTTACTCATTAGAGAAGTAGACGGCAAAAAGAAATTTGCTAAAATAGATTTAACCTCAGTTAATGCTGTAAATTCACCAGTATATTATCTCCAGCAAAATGATGTAATCTATGTAGAGCCTAATAATGCCAGAATTAGATCATCAACTTACAATCAAAATAATAGTGTATTAATCTCCGCTATAGGAACGTTAACAACTATTATTGCAGTTTTCTTAGTAAGAAATTAAGAAGGTAATTACAATTTATGAAAACCAAAACACCCACTGTAGATTTAAAACAAACTTTAGAATTGTTCCTTTCATACTGGAAATGGATCCTTCTTTGTGTGATTATAGCTATAACTCTTGGGTTTGTTCATCTTCGTTATGCCGATTATGAATATAAAGCAAATGCAACCATAAAAATTAGAGATGAAGAACAATCTCAAAAGTTGCCAAGTCTTGATGATGTAAAGGCCAATGGTTTGTTTTCAGGTGGTGCAGATAAAATAAAAGATGAGATTAGAGTCATTAGATCTCGCGAGATTGCCGAAAATATAATTAAGAAGTTAGACCTTAACATTAGGTATTATGCTGATGGTAAAATAAAGGAAAAAGAATATTATAAGGATGCACCGATCAAAATAAATTTCTATGGTAGCGATTCTATCATAGACAGAATAGGCCGTAACTTATTTATTAAAATAAAATCGCCTACACAATATATACTTTTCGATGAAAAAGAACAATCACTTTTTGATGACAGAGAAGATATTGAAGGGAAACTTTATGATTTTGGCGAAAAAGTGGATACCCCTTATGGAGGTTTTTATATTGTGCCAAATGACGGTAAGTATGCGCCTAAGGTCGGAACAAGTATAAAAATTGCTATAATTCCAGTAAGGAAATTGATCAACTCATATTCCAAAAATTTAACCATTACTACCGAAAAAGGCTCAAGTGTTTTGGGGTTAGAACTAAAGGAAACTGTTGCTAAAAGAGCGGTAGATTATTTAGACCACCTCATCAAAGAGTATAATAATGATGTACTCAAAGACAAAGAAGAAGTTGTTAAAATAACTTCTGATTTTATTACGAATAGACTACAAAGAGTGTCTAAAGAATTGGAAGAGGTCGATTACACAGCCGAAGAACTTCAAAAAAGAAATAATCTTACTGCCCTAGGTGCCCAGGCAGATCTCAACCTTCAAGCAAATAAGCAATTAGAACAGGAAATAGCTAGTACTGCTACAAACATTCAATTAATTTCATACTTACAAGAAGAAATTCAAACTGAAAACAAAAGTAGCGATATGTTACCTGCAGATGTCGGTATTGGTGATGCTTCAACCGCCCAAATGATAGCAAGCCATAACGAGCTAGTTGCAGAAAGAGACAGAATATTAAAGAACTCGACACCTAAAAACCCTGTAGTAATCAATCTTAATGATCAGATTAATGCTTTAAAAGCTAACTTAGAACGGTCATTAAGCAACATGAAGCAAACTTCGGAATTAACCTTGAATAACTTAAACAAGGAAAACTCTAGAATTCGTGGTCAACTTTATGCAGCACCTACTAAAGCGAGACAATTTAGAGATATTAAAAGACAACAGGACATTAAAGAGTCTCTCTACCTTTATCTTTTAGAAAAGCGTGAAGAATCTGCGATTAGGCTCGGTATGTATACTCCAAATGCAAAAATCATTGAAAATGCTTATTCTTCCAATTTGCCTATTGCGCCAAAACCTGCAATTATTTATTTGGCATCGCTTATTCTAGGCCTCATGATTCCTATTGGTATAATTTATCTTATAGATCTTTTAGACTCTAAAATTCATACTAAGAATGATTTAACCAATATTTTGGATATACCTTATTTGGGAGATATACCAAAAACCTCAAAAAAACAGAAACTTATTAAACGTGTGGATTATTCTCCTAAAGCAGAAGCTTTTAGAATTGTGAGATCTAATATTGATTTTATTCTTAGAGATTTAAAGCACCAGCAAAAGAGGCTATTTGTAACGTCTACCAAAGCTCAAGAGGGAAAATCCCACACCAGTACAAACCTTGCAAGTTCCATTTCCTTTTCCGAAAAATCAGTGTTGTTAATTGAAATGGATATTCGTGTCCCAAAAATTTTGGATTATTTAGATATCAAGGAAAAGCCAAATAAAGGTTTATCAGACTATATAGCGGACACTTCTATTAAACCTCAAGATGTGGTTATAAAACATCCCGAAAATAAATTCATAGATATTATACCCTCTGGTACTATTCCACCAAATCCATCAGAATTATTGATGAGCCCAAGAATTGCAGAACTTTTTAAATATTTTGAAAAAAAGTATGATTACATTGTGGCTGATACTTCTGCCGTAGGTTTAGTTAGTGATACACTGCTAATTTCAGAATTTGCAGATATGTTCATATACGTCGTCAGTGTGGATAATGTAGATAAGCGAAAACTTGCAAATATTATACAACCACTTTATGACGACCATCGTCTGCCTAGAATGACTATGCTCCTAAACGGTGTTAAACAAGGTAAAAAAGGCTATGGATATGGCTACGGTTATGGAAACAATCCAAATAAAAAGAAGAAATGGTTTAGCTTTTCATAGATTTGCCATGTGAAAAGAAGATTATAATTTCCGTCGTTTTCTTTCAGTATTCAACAAGGTTAACTCTCTATTTGTTTGGCCCGCAACGGAAGTGTTCTCTTCTGCTCTTCTAATTAGATATGGCATGACATCTTTTACTGGTCCAAAAGGAATGTATTTAGCTACATTGTAACCCTCTGCAGCGAGATTATAACTTATATGATCACTCATACCATACAGTTGACCAAACCAAACATAATTATCCTCTTTTTCAATACCATATTTTTCCATTAATTCCATGGCCAAATAACAACTTAACTCATTATGTGTTCCAATAAAAACGGCAAGGTCATTTAAATTTTCTAAAATATATTGAAGTGTATTGTTGAAGGTATCGTCTGTTGCTTTTTTATTTTCGCAAATAGGAGAATCATAGCCTTTTTCTTCTGCTCGTTTACGTTCCTTTTCCATGTATGCACCACGAACAATTTTCATTCCTATTTTAAAACCTTCCGATTTGCCTCTCTCATGAAGTGCTTTAAGATAATCTAAGCGGTCCCATCGATAACATTGTAAAGTATTGTAAACAATGGGTTTTTCATTATTGTATTTGCGCATCATTTCTTCTACCAAATCATCTGCAGCGTCTTGCATCCAACTTTCCTCGGCGTCAATTAAAACTTCTACGTCTTTTTCTTTAGCCAATTTACACACAGCATCATATCGGTCAACAATTCTTTGCCATTCTTCTTTTTCATTGAGAGTCAACTCTTTCCCTTCTGTTTTCTTCTGATATAATAAAAACCTACCAAACCCTGTGGGCTTAAAAACTACAATAGGCATTGCTTCTCTATCGTCACAAAATTGAATGATTTTTAAAATCTTCTTTACCGCATTGTCAAACTCTTCTTCAACTTCCTTCCCTTCTACAGAATAGTCCAAAACAGAACTCACACCTTTAGTATATAGCTTGTCAATTACATTCAAGCAATCTTCTTCGTTTACTCCTCCACAAAAATGATCAAAAACTGTAGATCTAATCAATCCCTCAACCGGCAAGTTCGCCTTTAATGCAAAGTTTGTGGCCGCAGTTCCTATTCGAACTAAGGGTTGTGAAGAAATCATTTTAAAAAGGAAATAGGCGCGCTCTAATTCGGAGTCAGATTTTAGAGCAAATGCAGTAGCAGTGTTTTCGAAAAGAGAACGGTTAATCATAGTTTGCAAAATAAATATTACAAATATATTTAATCCTTTGCTTATTTTTTTCTAAAAAAAGGGAGTATTTTCACATCAAAAATTGATGATTTGCTAAAAATGAAATCCATAAAGACTAAAAGCGCTATAGTTCATTTTAACGATTCTGTCTACAGTGAACTTAATGCATATATAAAAGCCAATAATCCTTCTAAGATATTTGTCCTTGTAGACACCAACACACACGATGCTTGTCTTCCTAAGTTTTTATCAAAAGTAGATTCAGGTGAAGTCGTTATAGAGGTAATGGAAATGCCTGAGGGAGAAGACCATAAAACCATAGACATTTGCACTGGTGTATGGGAAGCCATGTCAGAATATAACGCTGACCGTAAAAGTCTAATGATCAATTTAGGCGGCGGAGTTGTAACAGATCTTGGGGGTTTTGTAGCGAGTACATACATGCGAGGTATAGATTATATTAATGTTCCTACGTCATTACTTGCCATGGTAGATGCTTCCGTTGGAGGAAAAACAGGAGTGGATCTTGGTAATTTAAAAAATCAAATTGGTGTTATTAGTGAGGGGAGTATGGTATTAATAGATACTTCGTTTTTAGAAACCTTGCCACATAATCATATGATTTCAGGTTATGCCGAAATGTTAAAACACGGTTTAATTTACGACAAATCATATTGGAATATGCTTGTCAATTTTGAAAATCTAGAAGCTTCGGCACTTGATAATATGATTTATGACTCCGTTGTTATAAAAAATAATATTGTTACTGAAGATCCAACAGAAAAAGGACTTAGAAAAGTATTGAATTTTGGTCACACATTAGGGCATGCTATTGAAAGTTATTTTTTAGGTAATGGTGACAAAATCCCTTTATTACATGGTGAGGCCATTGCTATAGGAATGTTATTAGAGGCGTATATTTCAACAAAAACTATTGGATTATCTACAGAGGAATTTAAGGAAATCGAAAAAGGCATATTAAAAACATTTTCAAAAATTGAAATAAACGAAAATGACCAAAAGGCGATTATAGACTTATTGAAGTACGATAAAAAAAATAGCCATGGCAAAATTAATTTCGTACTTCTTGAAGCCATTGGTAAACCAAAAATAGATTGTGAAGCCAATAACGACCTTATAATTGAAGCATTTGAATACTATAACAAATAAAAAAAGTCTCGATTAAGGTCGAGACTTTTTTTATTACATAGGCTTCTATACCTACAATTCATTAAAAATCGTATGCATTAAACGCTTTTTATCATTAATGCTCTCTTCCAATGATATCATGGTTTCCGTTCGGTAAACTCCTTCAATATCATCTATTTTAAATATGATTTCTTTTGCATGTGTAGTGTTTTTAGCTCTAATCTTGCAGAAAATATTAAATTTTCCTGTGGTGATATGAGCCACCGTGACATATGGTATAGTTTCTATTCGCTCAAGCACAAATTTTGTTTGAGATGTATTCTGAAGAAAAACACCCACATAGGCAATGAACGAATACCCTAATTTTTTATAGTCTAATGTTAAAGAAGATCCTTTAATGATTCCAGCCTCTTCCATTTTCTTTACTCTTACATGAACTGTCCCGGCAGAAATCAATAATTTTTTTGCTATATCTGTAAAAGGAATACGCGTATTATCGATGAGCATATCCAATATTTGGTGGTCAACTTCGTCTAATTTAAACTTTGGCATAATTGAATTATCTTTAAACTTTATGCAAAAATAAAGTATTTTTATTATCAATTACTCATTAGAAAAGAGTTTTTTTAAGGTTTTAGTGAGATTTTTTCATTATTTATTAATACGAAATCGTTTTCGTTAGCAACTTTCAAGGTTGTGCCGTCTTGACCTTTAACTAATTTCTGTTTAGCATCAATTTCCTTGTGACCATAAAAATTATTTAGAATTGAAATGACCTCAACTTTTGGTATAAAATCAACCTTATGGTTAATCAATGTTTCTTGATATTGAATTCCTATATCCATGACCTGAGTTGATTCTTCTTCTAATCGTGCATTTCTTATTATGATATCATAAAACTGTTTGGCATTTTCAGGGATTTTAAAATAATCCTTATAATCCCTAGTATCAATACCATTAGTAATAGACCCTAAAGCCTTTAAAATTGCTATAAACATAAAATGGCGCACCTCTTCCCTATTGTAATCATTAGGGTAATGCCCTGCCTCAAATAAAATAGTTGGCACTCCTAAGTATTGAAATGTATCACCTACACAATTAATATTAAACCCATCATCATATCTCGCGACGCCATTTGGAATAAAGACTTGCAAAGCTTCAGCTATCGACGCTATAATGCTCATTGCAACTTTTCTGTTTGTCGTAAGTTTACGATCTTTATCTTGGGCAGGAGATAAAAATGACAAGACAGAAGAGTTGGCGGTCCCACTCACATTATAAATAGTGCGCTGTCCATGCAAATTAAAACAGTAATCCGGTTTAAAGTCATTAAAAAGGTCTCTTAGTATTTTGCTTTCTGGTTGTGATAATTCCTGAGCATCTCTATTTAAATCAACGGAATTGGCATTCAGACGTGTATATCGCTCTGCTCCATCAGGATTTAGAATTGGTATGGCTAAAATTGTACACGACTCTGAAATTGATTTGGCGAGGATATCATCAGAAAAAAACAGATTGAAACAATCAAACAGCGCTTTAGTGGTTGTAGATTCATTACCATGCATTTGAGACCATAATAAAACCTTTCTCTTACCAGAACCAAATTTTAATGCATATACGGATCGATCTTCTACAGAAGAACCAATTACCGAATATGAAGCATCTGAATATTTATTAAGACATTTTTCAATATCAAAGTTGGTAATATATCTTCCTTTTAACTCTGGACTTTTATATAAGGAATGTAAACGTTTGAGCTGTTTTAAATTCATGGGAGATTTTATAGATTACAAATGTAACTATTTGACTTTTTACAAATGTAAACACCTTAATTTTTAATTATTGTTACAAATGTATACATCGTATCGTTTCAATAAAATGAGTCAGACCAAGATTATTGAAAATAATTCAATTAATATATTATTTTATCTCTATAAATATTATTATCAGTTTTTTATATACTTTATATAATGTTATACTTTAATTATAATATTGATATTTACAACTATTTTTTGAACAGGCTCTGGTAATTGTTTACATTTGTATCATAGAAAACTTCGAATTAAAATTTACAATGATAAACTCTTCTGAATTTACCACTCGACTACAAAAAGTCATTGATTATTATGATGAAACCGCCTCTAGTTTTGCTGAAAAAATTGGTGTACAACGTTCAAGTATCTCCCATATTCTTACCGGAAGAAATAAACCAAGTTTAGATTTTGTAATGAAAATACTTCACTCCTATCCTGAAGTGGAGTTGTATTGGCTTTTGAACGGTAAAGGAGAATTCCCTTCAAATCAAATTAAAACCTCAACCAATATAAGTTCAGAGTCAGAACTAAAACCTGATATTAAAAGTAAAATAGCTGACACGAATTCTGAAATTGAAAAAATAGTCATCTTTTATAAAGATGGGACTTTTAAAAGTTATACTCCTTAATTTAATTTTACTGAGTTATCTTTGTACAAACACATTAAATGAAGAATTTCTATTGGCTTTGTGCATTTTTATTGTTAACCAGTTGTTTTGAGGTCGAACGCAATTGTTCTGACTTTAAAACAGGTGAATTTGAATTTAATTATACCATAGACGGTGTACAGAAAACAGGTCGGTTTGTACGCACCGATACCCTCAATATAGATTATTACGAAGAGCAAATAGATACGTCTACCGTGCGTTGGATAAACGATTGTGAGTTTATTTTAAAAAAACTAAACCCAACCACAAATGCTGAAAAGGAAGAGATCCACATGAAAATTTTGACGACAGAGGGATCAACATCATACACTTTTGAATATAAACTTGCGGTAAAGAAACCAAATAGACCTCTAAGGATTGAGAGAGGGACTGCTTACAGAATTAAAAAATAGAAATGCTAGAATTTTTATTGACATCAGATGCTATAATGGCATTGCTTACATTAACGTTTTTAGAAATTATTTTAGGAATAGATAACATCGTATTTATTTCTATCGCAGCTAACAAACTCCCAGAAGGCCAAAGAAGCAAAGCAACCAATATTGGTTTGCTCCTAGCAATGGCTCAACGTGTTCTTTTATTATTCTTTGTGACCTTTCTGATAGGTCTAAGCGAACCTTTTTTTACATACAACTCTGAATGGCTTAAGATATCTTTGAGCTGGCAAGCTATTATTCTTTTTGCAGGTGGACTTTTTCTGATATACAAAAGTACTTCTGAAATAAGGGAAAAAGTCGAAGACCCTGGTCATGACGAAAAAGGCTTAAAATCCAAGGTCATTAAATCCTTATCACAAGCTATTGTACAAATTCTAATCCTAGATTTCATTTTTTCAGTGGACTCTATTTTAACCGCTGTAGGAATGACAAACGGTTTACACCCAAATGGGAATTATACACTTGTTCTAATGATTATAGCTGTAATGATATCCATTGCCGTTATGATAGGGTTTGCAAATCCAATCCGAAAGTTCATTGATCGAAATCCTAGTATGCAAATTCTTGGATTAGCATTTCTGATTCTTATCGGTTTTATGCTGATAACCGAGGCTGCACATCTCTCACATACAGAGTTCTTTGGTAAAACCGTCGGAGCTATTCCTAAAGGGTATCTGTACTTTGCAATTGCATTTTCTTTATTTGTAGAATTTCTCAACTTTAAAACAAAAAGAAAGGCTTAAATCATAAGGTGATTTTAAAAAAGTGTAACCTGACCCTTATCATCAATATCTAAATCCTTATCGTCTTCGGTTTTATTTGAGGGATTACCATTTGCGTCTTTTGATTTATCCTTGTTTTCATCAACCTTCGCATCAACAGATACTTGCTCTTCATCCACCACCTCTAAGTCATCAGCATGAACTTCCTCAGGAGCTTCAAATGGCAATGGGTCTAATAAATTAATCTGGTTTATTTTTTCTCTAGTTAATTGGTTACCTAGAGCATTAATCCCTTTTACTGCAATAAATTGTTCAAGATCAACTTCCATATTAGGTTTACGATCCTTACCACGCTCTTTGGTAAATTCAACTTCAGCCATAGGTCTCCAATCGGTCGACACAATCTCTAATTGTGAGTTTGGATGATTGGATATAAACGATTCTTCCTTTCCTTCTTGCTCTATCAAGAAACGCTTAACATAATACCGCTCTTTTTCACCATCAAAATAGATAGCAGATATAGGTTTTTTAGGCATCCACTTCTCCAGTACAATCATATCGCTATCAAAATGTGTCGTTAATTCAGGAGTAATCGTCTTAGCAATTCCTGATTGTGTAATCACTAACAACCGGTCTTCACCCCTGAACTCACCGATAAGCTCTCCTCTTTCATCAACATTTAGGCGCTGTACGGTATCATCAAACCAAATTTTTCGTGGCTTTAAAGTAGAAACACCTTTCTCTTTAAGCTCTATACGTTTAACGGCATATTTTGTTACGAGATTTCCTTTAGACGAACGTCCTTTAATTAAAATCTCAGCAAAGTCTAAATCCCACTTTAATTTCTTGATACTACCAACTTGTCTTAGCATGACGGTGACGACCTCAGCCTCACCATTAGGATTTGCAGAAAAATACCATACCACAGAGCCTTTGTTACCATTGGTCAAATCGTATTCCCTATCTCTGGTAATACTTGTAACCGCGAATCGCTTAACGTAAGAAGGTCCTTTCTTGCCATCTCTATATATCATATTGTAAATGGTACGCTTGTCCTTTTTCTTAAATACAGCAACATGTATGATATTTTTACCAACAAAGGTTTTTGAATCTACTTTGGTCACCATCATTTTACCCTCTTGGGTAAAAACAATGATATCATCTATATCACTACAATCACAAACATACTCATCACGTTTAAGTGAAGTTCCTACAAAGCCTTCTTCCCTATTGACATAGAGCTTAGTATTTCTTATAACAACTTTGGTTGCATCGACATCCTCAAATACACGAAGTTCGGTTTTGCGCTCTTTTCCTTCTCCATAATCCTTTTTAAGCCTTTCGAAATAGGCTATCGCATAGTCAATAAGATTTGATAAGTGGTGTTTTACTTCTGCAATTTGATCTTCAAGAGCATCTATTTTCTGTTGTGCTTTATCAATATCGAACTTCGAAATACGCTTGATTCTAATTTCAGTCAATCGAACAATATCCTCTTCGGTAATGGCACGCTTTAGATGTTTGATATGAGGCTGAAGGCCTTTATCAATGGCTTGTATAACACCTTCCCAGGTTTCTTCTTCCTCAATATCACGATAAATTCTATTTTCAATAAAAATGCGCTCTAATGATGCAAAATGCCACTGTTCTTCAAATTCACCTAGTTTAATCTCCAATTCTTGCTTTAGAAGCTGTACCGTATTATCCGTAGAACGCCTCAACATTTCGGTAACCCCTACAAACAAAGGCTTATTATCCTCAATAACGCAACCTAAGGGCGAAATGGAAGTTTCACAAGCTGTAAAGGCATATAGTGCGTCAATCGTTTTATCTGGTGATAATCCAGAAGGTAAATGAATTAAAATTTCAACTTCAGCTGCCGTATTATCCTCAATACGTTTAATTTTTATCTTACCCTTATCGTTTGCTTTTAATACAGAATCAATCACGCTAGAGGTAGTTGTACCAAAAGGGATTTCAGTTATGACCAATGTGTTTTTGTCCAATTGGGATATTCTGGCACGGACCCTTACTTTGCCTCCGCGCATACCATCATTATAATTGCTAATGTCTGCAATACCAGCCGTTGGAAAATCTGGATAGATGGTGAAACGCTTACCTTTTAAATGCTTTACGGAAGCGTCAATAAGCTCTATAAAGTTATGAGGTAATATCTTAGTTGATAAGCCTACGGCGATACCTTCACCTCCCTGTGCTAACAATAATGGAAACATCACAGGTAGGTTGATAGGTTCTTTACGTCTGCCATCATAAGAGGCTTGCCATTCGGTAATTTTTGGATTGTAAACAACATCCAAAGCAAATTTTGATAAACGTGCTTCAATGTAACGCGAAGCTGCAGCGCTATCCCCTGTTAATATATTTCCCCAGTTTCCTTGAGTGTCTATTAACAAATCCTTTTGACCGATTTGCACCATGGCATCTGCAATACTCGCATCACCATGCGGATGGTATTGCATGGTATGACCTACAATATTGGCCACTTTATTATAACGTCCATCATCCAGATCTTTCATAGAATGCATGATACGACGTTGTACAGGTTTAAAGCCATCCTCTATGGCTGGGACAGCACGCTCTAAAATAACATATGAGGCGTAGTCCAGAAACCAATCTTTGTACATTCCGGTGACTTTGGTAATCGTTTCCTGATTACCATTCTCATCATTTAACAAATCGTCTTGTTGTTCTTCTGCCATTTATCCTTGTTTAAGCTTTCTATTTGCTTTTACTGTTTTACTTAATGATTGCTTTACGTACTTTAACTTTTTTGGTTTTAAAAGTGTCACGTTAAAGCGTTCCTTTGCTTTTCGTCCATCATAAGTCTTGTAAAGAATCACCAAGGACTTGTAAATAATATAATCATTGATTTTAAAACCTACGAGTTCCGATCTTGCAATCTCTATTTTATTTTCACGATAATTGATATACTCCGTTAATATTAGTCCCTTATTTAAAATTATGATTTTGGCACCATCACTATCATATTCAAAATAGCCAGCTATCGAATGAAACAATACCAAAACAATAAATAACCCTAGAAAAACGAAAAACGTACTATCTACAAAAAATTCAAGTGAATTAAATACTGTTGCCAGTAATATACCAAAGATAATTAGTATAAAGTAGATAGAAACAACGGTGTTCTTTACTTTTCTATTGTCCGTTCTCATACGTTTTCCTCAACAATATCAAGTTCTACTTTTAGATTTTCGATAATAAATTCTTGACGTGAAGGTGTATTTTTCCCCATGTAAAAAGACAATAATTCCTCAATGGACATATCCTTATCCAGCATTACAGGATCTAAACGCATATCGTCACCAATAAAATGCTTAAACTCGTCTGGTGAGATTTCACCCAACCCCTTGAATCGTGTAATTTCTGGTTTTGGTTTTAATTTTTCAATGGCGTTTTTGCGTTCTTCCTCCGAGTAACAATAAATGGTTTCTTTTTTATTACGAACCCTAAACAACGGAGTCTGCAAGATATATAAATGCCCTTCCTTAATCACTTCTGGAAAAAATTGCAGGAAAAACGTTATGAGCAACAATCTAATGTGCATACCATCCACATCCGCATCCGTAGCAATGACAATATTGTTATATCGTAGATCTTCAATGGATTCCTCAATATTTAAGGCAGCTTGTAAAAGGTTGAATTCTTCATTTTCATACACAATCTTCTTGCTTAGACCATAAGAATTCAAAGGCTTTCCTTTTAAGCTAAATACTGCTTGAGTATTAACATCCCTTGACTTTGTAATACTTCCGGATGCCGAATCACCCTCAGTGATAAACAAAGTCGTATCTAAATACCCGTCTTTTTTGGTATCTCCAAAATGAATACGACAGTCGCGTAATTTCTTATTATGCAAACTCGCCTTTTTGGCACGCTCTTTCGCTAATTTTCTAATACCCGATAATTCCTTACGTTCACGTTCGGCTTGAAGAATCTTACGCTGAATCTTTTCTGCAGTATCAGGATTTTTATGCAGATAATTATCAAGTTGTGTTTTTACAAAGTCATTGATATAGGTTCTAACCGTTGGCAAATCCCCTCCCATATCGGTAGACCCTAATTTGGTTTTGGTCTGACTTTCAAATACAGGTTCCATCACTTTTATAGCAATAGCCGCAACAACGGATTTTCTAACGTCGGAAGCATCATAATTTTTACCATAAAATTCACGGATTGTTTTTACAATCCCTTCCCTAAACGCTGCTAAATGGGTACCTCCTTGCGTAGTATTCTGTCCGTTTACAAACGAGTGATATTCTTCGCTATACTGCGTTTTACTGTGTGTTATAGCTACTTCAATATCATCACCTCTCAAGTGAATAATAGGATACAACCTGTCACTTTCATTGATGTTTTCAGAAAGCAAGTCTTTTAATCCATTTTCACTATAGTACTTTTCGCCATTAAACACTATGGTCAACCCAGGATTCAGGTACACATAGTTCTTTAGCATTTTTATGACATACTCATTTCTAAATTTGTAGTTCTTAAAAATACTGTCATCAGGCACAAAAGTGACCTTAGTTCCTTTTCGGCGTGAGGTATCTTCTAAAAATTCCTCATCCTTCAACTCCCCTAATTCAAACTCCGCCGAGGCAGATTTTCCATCTCTGGTGGATTCTACCCTAAAATAAGTAGATAAGGCATTTACTGCTTTGGTACCTACACCATTTAATCCTACAGACTTTTTAAAGGCTTTGGTATCGTACTTACCACCTGTATTCATCTTAGACACCACATCTACGACTTTTCCTAAGGGGATACCACGACCATAATCGCGCACAATAACGCGCTCGCCCTGTATAGAAATTTCTATGGTTTTACCAGCACCCATGACAAACTCATCAATAGAGTTATCGAGTACTTCTTTAAGTAGAATGTAAATACCATCATCTGGAGAGGATCCGTCTCCTAATTTTCCGATATACATACCAGGACGCATCCTGATGTGTTCCTTCCAATCAAGTGAGCGAATATTTTCTTCAGTATAGTTAGATTGTTCTGCCATAGACCTTAGGACCAAATTAATGATAGAACGCTAATATAAGACTATACCTTAAAAAATGAAACAGGGTTTTGGTAAAGTAATTAACAATAAAACGTGATTATTGTTGAGAACCTTAGACAAATTTATGGCTTAAAATTCAGTGATGGGAGTTTTTTAAAAACACTATTCTATACGTTGAACAAGAAGTGCATCACATCACCATCCTTAACGATGTAATTTTTACCTTCCACACGCATTTTACCAGCTTCCTTAACTTTAGCTTCACTACCGTAATTGACATAGTCGTTATAAGCGATAACCTCCGCTCTAATAAAACCTTTTTCAAAATCGGTATGAATGACTCCAGCAGCTTGAGGCGCCGTTGCACCAATAGTTACCGTCCAAGCCCTTACTTCCTTAACACCAGCGGTAAAATAGGTTTGTTGTTTTAACAGTTTATAGGCAGCTCTAATTAATTTTGCAGAACCTGGCTCATCTAGACCAATATCCTCTAAGAACATTTGGCGTTCTTCGTAGTCTTCCAATTCGTTGATATCGGCTTCTGTACCCACAGCTAACACCAACACTTCTGCATGCTCATCCTTTACGGCTTCCCTCACCTGCTCTACATAGGCATTACCTGTATTGGCAGCAGCTTCATCCACGTTGCAGACATACATCACAGGCTTATCCGTAATAAATTGCAATGGTTTTACATAATCGGTATAATCCTCTTCAGAAAACTCCAAAGCTCTTACGGACACACCAGACTCTAAACCATCCTTTATTTTTAAAAGCACAGCTTCTTCTGCTTGGGCTTCCTTATTACCTGTTTTTGCCGCACGCTTTACCTTATCCAGCTTCTTTTCAGTCGTTTCTAAATCTTTAAGCTGAAGTTCTATGTCAATGGTTTCCTTATCCCTAATCGGATTTACAGAACCATCCACATGGACAATATTATCGTTGTCAAAACAACGCAACACGTGCAGAATGGCGTCGGTTTCTCTGATGTTGGCCAAGAATTGGTTCCCCAAACCTTCTCCTTTACTCGCACCCTTTACCAAACCCGCGATATCCACAATCTCAACAGTGGCTGGTACCACACGCTCTGGTTTTACCAATTCCTCTAGTTTGGCCAATCTTGGGTCGGGCACATTAACCACACCAATATTGGGTTCTATGGTACAAAACGGAAAGTTGGCACTTTGCGCTTTGGCATTAGATAAACAGTTAAATAAGGTTGATTTCCCTACGTTTGGTAATCCTACAATTCCAGCTTTCATGTCGAGTTAATTTTGCGAGTGCAAATGTAATTAATTACTTGAATTGTTTTACCTAAAGTGTTTTGAAAAGTTTGAGGACTATTTTTAGGTGACGCTTATCGGCTCGCGGCTATGAATTGTTGCGGTGGACGGTTGCGTGTAAGCTTGCTTACAAACGCAAGAGTAGTCCAAAGAGCAACAATCAAAAAGAAAACCTATTGCGTCGCAATAATTTATAGCCATTGTTGTCCGCAGTAATTTTAACCGCAAACCAGCTTTTTTATCGGTTAGAAACAAAGATTGAATTAAAAATGAATATTAATGATAAATAAATAATAATGGAAGCAATTATATTTTTAATAGGTGGTATTGTGTTGGGCTTTGTTACTTGCTTGTTATGGTACAAAGATAATTTTGATTAGATATTATTTGAAGCAAAAAACCTAAAACCAATAACCCAAGTGCAAAGCGTGACCAAAAATTATATTTTTTCCATTTTCTGATATCGTCATAATTAGTTTCTTCTAGTGCTAATCCAACAGTTCCATCTTTAGAAACATCCGTAGGAAGCCCATACTTAAACAACATTATAACTCCAATTATATCAAGAATTAATCCGATGCTGTTTAATAAATTACAATCCATATATAAAATTTTAAGTCGCCTGCAACGCAGGTGCAAGGTTTTATTTTTGATAGCCGCGAGCCGTTGTCCGCAATTAGCCGTCACAGCTCAAACGGAATGCAATGAGTTTGGTGACGCGTATTCCGAAACAAGCACCGAAACCACGAGCAACGCGAGTTTGGGTTGAGGTGCGATGTTGAGGTTATTGCGGACAACGTTAAGGATATGAATTCGTTTTAATAATTTATATCCACCGATAAGCGAAGTTCGGATTTTTAAACCACTATGTCAATACGTAACATTACGTATTTTTTACAAAGGCTTATTTTTGCAGTCTAAATTATAGCTTTTTGAAACTCAAACGTACAGAACTTAAACCCTTTTTAGACGAGAAAGTCCACCTCTACAATAACCCAAAATTTATTGAAAGCGACCCTATACAAGTACCGCATCAGTTTTCTAAAAAAGAGGATATTGAGATTGCTGGGTTTTTAACCTCTACCATTGCTTGGGGAAACCGCAAGAGCATTATAAACAATGCCAATAAAATGATGGAACTGTTAGACCATGCACCTTATGAGTTTGTGACGCAACATCAAGACGCTGATTTAAAGGCTTTGCAATCCTTTGTGCATCGCACCTTTAATGGTGATGATTTTATACAGTTTATCAAAAGCTTACAGCATATCTACAAAGTTCATCATGATTTAGAAGCTGTATTTGCAAAACATGCTAAGTCTAATTCTTTACAACAAAGCATCCACCAGTTTAAAAAACTATTTTTTGAAATTCCACACCTAGAGCGCACCAAAAAGCATGTGAGCGATCCCTTAAAAAACTCGGCAGCCAAACGCATTAATATGTATCTGCGTTGGATGGTACGCAAGGACAATGCTGGCGTCGATTTTGGGATTTGGGACAGCCTCTCTCCTGCGCAGCTCAGCTGTCCGTTGGACGTACATTCTGGGAACGTGGCACGACAATTAGGCTTATTAAAGCGCAAACAGAATGATGCTAAAGCCTTAGCCGAACTGGATAAGAACCTCCGCAAATTAGACCCAGACGACCCGGTAAAGTATGATTTTGCATTATTTGGCTTGGGAGTGTTTGAAGGGTTTTAAGTTGGATTGGTTATCTTTAGAACCAATAAAACCAATCCTCATGAAATTAAAGTTATTAGTTCTATGCTTAGTCTGTTTTAGCCTAGGTACTGCACAAGATTTAAAAATCCCTGTCGATACGACTTACGTCACTACCAATTCCGTGACTATCAAAGGGCAACAGGTTAATTACCAAGCAGAAACTGGTTTTCAGCCGGTTTGGGACTATAGTGGCACAATGATAGCCTCGTTGTACTACACTTACTACAAACGCACTAACGATGCTAAAGGTAACAAACGCCCTATTATTTATTCCTTTAATGGTGGTCCTGGTTCGGCTTCCGTTTGGATGCATATTGCCTATACTGGTCCAAAAATTCTAAAAATTGATGATGAAGGTTATCCGATTCAGCCCTATGGTATCAAAGACAATCCGAATTCTATTTTAGATGTAGCGGATATCGTATATATCAACCCTGTGAATACAGGGTATTCCCGTAAAGTAGCGGATAAGGATGGGAAGATGCCCGATGATAAGCTCTTTTTTGGCATCAATGCCGATATAAAATATTTAGCGAGTTGGATGAATACCTTTACCACGCGACATAACCGTTGGGAATCGCCAAAATATATTATTGGCGAAAGTTATGGTGGCACACGAGTTATGGGTTTATCCCTAGAACTGCAGAACAGCCAATGGATGTATTTAAATGGTGTTATTTTGGTTTCACCTGCTGATTATAAGGTGTTGCGCGTCGGAGGTCCTTTGGCATCTAGTCTCAATTTACCCTATTATACTGCAGCAGCCTGGTACCATAAAGCCTTATCACCAGAATTACAATCAAAAGACCTGTTGGATATTTTACCTGAGGCCGAAGACTTTGCCATCAACAAACTAATGCCAGCTATTGCTAAAGGAGGTTTTATATTAGATTCCGAAAGAGCGGCTATTGCCAAACAGATGAGCTACTATTCAGGGTTGTCTGAAAAAGTCATCCTACAAATGAATTTAGACGTACCAAATCGCTTCTTCTGGAAAGAACTGTTGCGGGATAAAACAGGTGAAACCATAGGCCGATTAGATTCGCGATATATTGGTATTGACCGTGTGGAAACCGGCTCAGAACCCGATTATAGTGCAGAATTAACGTCTTGGCTCCATTCCTTTACCCCAGCCATTAACTATTACATCCAAAACGAACTAGGCTTTAAAACAGACGTTAAATACAATGTCTTTGGCAATGTTGGTGATTGGGACAGATCTAATGACAACACACGAGATAATTTGAGACAGGCAATGGCTCAAAACCCTTACTTAAAAGTCATGACACAATCGGGTTATTACGATGGTGCGACCACCTATTTTGCCGCCAAATATTCGCAATGGCAAATGGATCCGAGCGGCAAGTTGAAAGATCGTTTTTCTTTTAAAGGCTACAGAAGTGGCCACATGATGTACCTGCGAAATGAGGATTTGATACAGGCCAACGATGATTTGCGTGAATTTATAAAGAATTCATCCTCAAATGGAAAGTCAGCCAAATATTAGCACCAAGTTTATTCTTTATAGAAACTGATTTAATAGAAAAGGCTTCCAATTTGGAAGCCTTTTATTTTGTTATGCAGTTTTCTGCCTAATCAGTAAATTATTAGCCTTTTAACCAAGCCGCTCTTAAAGCTTTTTGCTCTTCAGTTGCATTTTCATCTTCAACTAAAGATTCACTAATCGCTGTAGCTTTACCTAAAGTTCCTTTTAAAGTGATGGCTTCGCCGTTACGCTCTAAATCCAAGCTGTATTCCATACCCTCTTGCCATCCAAACATACCACCAATCACTTGTTGTGCATTGGCTAAAGTTAAGTCTGCTCCGTTTACTTTTCTAATAATATCACCTGGTTGCACACCTTCTGATGCCCAGAATGAATTCTTAGATACCATTGGCGAGAAGAAAATAATACCTTTCTCCTGATCTCCATCAAAAATGATGTTTTGTCCTCCAGCAAAGATATAGTTTGTTGGTACTTCAGTTTCACCCATAGTTAAACCAACCATTTCAAAGAATTTGTTATAGTTAATTGGCACATCACCTTCCACATGGGTTTTTAGGAATTCACCAACACTTGGGTAAGTCATTTCTGTAATTTCGGCAATGATCTTATCATCCTCAAATGGCTTGTCCTTACCATATTTAGCCGATAATTCTTTCATTAAGGACAGCATACTTCTGTTACCATCACTTTCCTTACGCATTAAAATATCTATACACATTCCGATGAGCGCACCTTTCATATAAACATTATAGTAGTTAGAAGCATAAGGCTCTTCCAGTAC
Organism: Winogradskyella aquimaris; assembly: GCF_042676105.1. NCBI lineage: Bacteria > Pseudomonadati > Bacteroidota > Flavobacteriia > Flavobacteriales > Flavobacteriaceae > Winogradskyella > Winogradskyella aquimaris. Next base: position 174,915 of record NZ_JBHTJQ010000003.1, read on the forward strand.
GTTTTCACTCATAATAGTAAAACTCATGGCATCATCTAAATTTCTAGACGTATTGATTTTTGAAGTGATGGTACTGTAAAAATCAGCAGGCTCTATTAAACCTTCATAGACCTGAAAGTGCTGTGCGAAATACTCCGTCACACCTTCGTACATCCATAAGTGCTTTGAGAATGTTGGTTGGTTGTAATCAAAGTAATGTACATCTTCAGAATGCACCGATAAAGGTGTTACGATATGAAAGAACTCATGTGCTACTACATCTACTATAGAAGCAGCTAACCCTTCTTTACTGGAAGACTCTGGTAACACCACGACAGTTGAGGTGTGGTGCTCTAAGGCTCCCATCCCTTTTGGTGCTGTTTCAGATCCATCGGATAAGTATAAATAAATATCGTAACGTGCAGTACTGTTTATATCACCTAGATATTTCTTTTGTGCCTGCATCATTTTATAAACTGTTTCCTTTTGGCTAGCTGCCGTATGCACTTTATTTGGTGAGAAGACACTCAACACAATTTTAATATCTCCAACCATAAACTCTTCAACATCTAACTTACCGTACATCATTGGGTTGTCGGTAATTTCAAAATAACGCTGGGCAAAATAGCTGCTGGTAATGGATTTACCGTCCGGACTCGATTTCATACCTCTATCCTCTAAAGCAGAAGTTCTTACGAAGGTTGCTGGAGCAGTAACGTCCAAGGCATATTGGTTGTTTTTTAAAGAATCGAAATAGCCAATAAATCCATGTAGGTTTAGCACATAATTATCGTCTTCGATATTCGTGCCCGCTGGTGAGAAGGGATTTTCACCACCTATACCACCTGTAGACTCTATGTCGAACGTATCGTTAACATAATAAGTTAACTTGTCTAATTTAGTCGCATCTGAAATGGTCCATGTATTGGTGTCTACTTTAGATACTTCCAATTCATTACCCTCATAATCCAACGCTTTCATATCATCTACATATTTACCAAAATCACTCACAGAGTAGGTGCCTTGCACAACTCTTGGTAATCTATAGGTTACGGATTCTGTCGTAAAACGACCAGGATTAATTGTTACCGGTACTTTGTCATCTACAACTGCAGTTAAATCTAAAGCTGTTTCAATAGGATTGTTAACGGCTAAATCATCTACTTTTGGCTTGGATGCACCGCAACCAACCAAAATTACGCTCAAGCCCAAAATGGCTAAATAGTTCTTCATTTGTGTTATTTTTTTTTACAAGACGCACAAAACTACAATCTGTTACCACTTTAAGTCTAAAGGTTTTGTTAAATTCGTGCTATGTCGCAGCCTTTGGTAAGCATTTTAATTCCTTTTAAAAATACAGACGCCTTCATTTCTGAATGTATCACCTCAATTATCCATCAAACCTACCCTCATTGGGAAGCCATTTTTGTAGATGACCATTCGAATGATTCATCCGATGAAATTGTAAAAACATTTTCTGAAAAAGACCCTCGAATTCAAATCTATAAAAATAAGGGTGAAGGCATTATCTTAGCCTTGCAAACCGCCTTTGAAAACTGCAATGGCTTTTACATTACCAGAATGGATAGCGACGATTTAATGACTCCAAATCGGTTGGAGATTATGGTCCATAAATTAGAAACATACGGAAGAAGGCATTTGGCTTTAGGACAAGTCAAGTATTTTAGGGAAGATGGTTTGAGCAATGGCTATGCACGTTATGAAACATGGCTGAACGAACTTACAAAAACCGGTACTAATTATTCGGAAATTTATAAGGAATGTGTAATCCCCTCACCTTGCTGGATGTTACATCGTGATGACTTTGAAGCTTGCCAAGGTTTTGAACCCAACCGATATCCTGAAGATTATGACTTGGCCTTTAGATTTTATGAAGCTCGCTATCGATGTATCCCTTGCGAAGACATTTTGCTAAATTGGCGTGATTATAGCAACAGAACCTCGAGAACCCACAAGCACTATGCTGCCAATTACTTCTTAGACATTAAGGTGCATTATTTTATAAAATTGGATTATAATCCTAAACGACCCTTAGTCCTTTGGGGAGCAGGTAAAAAAGGAAAAAAAGTAGCCCGATTATTGCTAAAAAAAGAGATTCCGTTTACCTGGCTATGTAACAACAAAAAGAAAATTGGTAAGGATATTTACAAAAAAACCCTATTAAAATTCAACCATTTAGCCGAACTTGAGCATCCCCAATGCATTATAACAGTAGCCAATAGGAAGGAGCAGAACCAGATAAATGCCTACCTTAACCAACAAGAAATGCAACCAATGGAAGATTATTTCTTTTTCTGTTAAAATTCTCAAAAGCGCATGGCGCTTATCCTTTATCATTTTCTATATTTGGCTAAATAAACATCTTCAAAACAGGAATGCAGTTTAAACATCCCGAATTACTTTATGCGCTTTTTTTACTAGTTGTTCCTATTCTTATACACCTCTTTCAGTTACGTCGTTTTCAAAAGGTGCAATTCACCAATGTTAAGTTCTTAAAAACGGTCCAATTACAAACACGAAAGAGTTCTCAATTAAAAAAATGGCTCACACTGTTCACAAGAATGCTTTTACTAGCTTGTGCCGTAATAGCCTTTGCACAACCTTTTATCCCAACTACCGAGGACTTTAATGAAGCACAGGAAACGGTCATTTATTTAGACAATTCCTTTAGCATGGAAGCTACAGGTAAAAATGGCAGCCTACTAAATGAAGCGGTACAAAATATCATTCAGACCTTTCCTGAAGACGAACCATTAAGTCTTTTCACAAATACACAAACTTTTAGAAACACAACTGTTAAGGCCTTAAAGAACGACCTGATCCAATTAGGGCACTCTCCTACCCAATTAAGTTATGACGCCCTTTTTATAAAGGGTGAACAATTGTTTTCCAAGGACAAGGCCGTTACAAAAAATCTAATATTGGTTTCTGATTTTCAACAAAAAGAAACTTCATTACACTTTGAACCAGATAGTACGATACAACTTCATTTGGTTCAACCAAAATCTACAGTAGTGTCTAATGTAAGTATAGACAGCGTGTATATTGCCAATTATAATGCAGAAACCATAGACTTGAATGTAAAATTATCAATGCAAGGCGAGCCTTTAGAAAGTATTACAGTATCCCTATTTGATAAGGATGCTCTCCTGGCAAAAAATGCAGTAAGTATTAAAGACAGTGCCGAAGCTACGTTTACTATACCCAGTACACTAACTATCAATGGAAAGTTAATAATTGAGGATAGTGGTTTGCAATATGACAATAGCTTTTATTTCAATATCAACACAAAATCAAAAATTAAAGTATTGGCAATTAATGAAGACGTTGACAATAACTTCTTAGAACGCATTTATACCGAAGATGAATTTGACTATAAATCCTATAAAATAAGTGACTTGAATTTTAATCTTATTCCCGATCAGAATTTGATTGTCCTAAATGAATTAGAGTCCATTTCATCCGCCTTAAAAGTAGCCCTTACCACCTTTAAAAAGGATGGTGGCAGCATTTTAATTATACCTTCAGGTAAAGTTTCATTAAATACATATAATCAAACATTTAATGATTTAAATTTTGTTCCATTTGTTGAATTGAATGATCGGCAAAAACGAATTACAAGCATTAATTATAATCATCCACTTTTAAAAAATGCCTTTTACTCTAAAGTGAGTAATTTTCAATATCCAAAAGTTGAATCGAGTTACACTTTAAACTCTAATAATAATGCAGTTTTATCTTACGACGATGGTAGTGCATTTTTAATTGGCAATAGTAATGTTTATGCCTTTTCCTCTGCTTTGAATAGTAATAATTCCAACTTTAAAAATTCGCCGCTAATAGTTCCTGTGTTTTATAATATTGGAAAGCAAAGCCTTAAATTACCACAGCTTTTTTACACTATAGGGCACCCTAATTCCATAGCTATAGATGTTACATTAAGGCAAGATGACATACTCACCTTAGCATCTGATGAAACCTCGGTGATCCCATTACAAAAAACCTATAGTAAATCGGTAATTTTAGAAACGGAAGAATATCCAGAAAGGGCTGGTATTTTAGAAGTAAAAAATAAGGCTGAGGTCCTCCAGAGGTTAAGTTTCAACTACGATAGAGACGAGAGTAATTTGATGTATTTTGATATTGCGAACAATGCAAACTATAAATCAAGTGATAGCTTAACCCTAACCATAAATGACATAAAAAGTAGTACAACAATTAATGCACTATGGAAATGGTTTGTTATTTTTGCACTGGTGTTTTTAATAATAGAAATACTTCTTCTAAAATATCTTAAATGAACGCACTCATAAAATCTGCTACCATCGTTGATTCTAAAAGTGATTTTCACAACGAGACGGTAGATATTTTAATTGAAAAAGGTCGCATTTCCAAGATTTCTAAACGTATTCCGAATCCTGATAATTACAAAGAAATAAAATTAGACAACCTACACGTTTCCCAAGGTTGGTTTGATAGTAGTGTTTCTTTTGGCGAACCTGGTTACGAAGAACGCGAAACTATAGACAACGGATTAAAAACCGCTGCAGAATCAGGTTTTACGGCAGTCGCGCTTAATGCAAATACCAATCCTGTAATAGACAGTTATGCGGACATCACCTTTGTAAAAGCCAAAGCACAAAACAAAGCTACAAGCCTATATCCTATTGGAGCCTTAACAAAATCTAGTAACAGTAAGGATTTAGCAGAACTGTATGATATGAGAAATGCAGGTGCTGTTGCCTTTTATGATTATCAAAAACCCATTTCAAATCCCAACCTACTAAAAATAGCATTACAATACGCTAGTAATTTTAATGGTTTAATATTTTCCTTTCCGCAAGAATCAAAAATTTCTGGCCTAGGTGTTGTAAATGAGCATGTAAATAGTACCAGACTCGGTTTAAAGGGAAATCCTACCCTAGCTGAAGAATTACAAATTGCCAGAGATTTATTTTTATTGGAATATACAGAAGGTAAACTTCATATACCCACCATTTCTACCGCCAAATCTGTTGAACTCATTAGAGAGGCTAAAGCTAAAAAACTGGACATTACCTCTAGTGTGGCCATACATAATCTCGTATTAACTGATGATCAACTCAATAGTTTTGATACGAGATACAAGGTTTTGCCACCACTCAGAACACAACATGATTGTGATGCCTTAATCGAAGGTTTAAAAGATGGTACCATAGATATGGTAACCACAGACCATAATCCTATTGACATTGAAGATAAAAAGATAGAATTTGATCATGCCAAATACGGTACTATTGGTTTAGAAGCTGCCTTCGGTGCTCTACAAACTGTGTTTACAACTAAAAAAGCGGTTAGTTTATTAACCCAAGGAAAATCGAGATTTGGTATTAAAGAGACGACAATTAATGTTGGTGAAACGGCTAATTTAAGTCTATTTAACCCTGAAGGGAAATACCAGTTCAACAAAACTGATATCACGTCTAAATCTAAGAATAGCGCCTACTTAGGCTTGGATCTAAAAGGTAAGGTATACGGAGTTGTTGCTAACAACAAAGTCGTTATTAAATAATGGAAAATCAAGATATCAAAGACGGCAAAACTTTGGCCACCATTGCCTATATTACACCACTAGGTTTACTAATTGCCATTTCATTAAATTTAGAAAAAAGAAATCCTTACATATTCTTCCATGCCAGACAAATGATAGGTTTAATAATCATGGTCGCCTTTTCCAATTTATGCGAAAAATATGTTAACTCATGGTTTGGCACCGCGTTATGGTTTGTAACTTTTTTTTCTTGGATATACTGTTTGGTTTTTGCAATCAAAGGAGAATATAAATTACTTCCTTTTCTGGGTAAATATTTTCAGGATTGGTTTAGAAATTTAGAATAACAAATGAATACAAGCTTATATTACATTAAAAAACCAAGTAGCTTAAAGGAAAATGCACCATTACTTATCATGTGCCATGGCTATGGTAGTGATGAAAATGATTTATTTTCGTTTGCTCCGGAATTACCAGAAGAGCTTTTTATAATATCTCTTAGGGCACCTTATGCTATGCAACCCTACGGAAATGCTTGGTACGCTATAAATTTCGATGCTGAAAAAGGCAAATGGAGTGATAATATCCAAGCTAAACAATCCGTTGAACTAATTTCCGACTTCATTGATTACGCGTGCCAAACCTATGCTGTCAATAAGGACAATGTGACCCTTCTTGGGTTTAGTCAAGGTACAATTTTAAGTTTGGCTGTGGCAATGAATTACCCTCAAAAGCTAAAGAACGTTATCGCGCTTAGTGGTTATCTTAATGAGGCTATACTTCCTGAACACATTGAAAAAAAGCGTGTATCGCATTTAAATGTATTCTGCTCACATGGTTATGCCGACCAGGTGATTCCTGTAGAATGGGCAAGAAAAACACCTGAAGTTTTAAAGGCGCTAGGAATGAACTACACCTATAAAGAATATCCTGTAGGGCATGGAGTTGCTCCCCAGAATTTTTATGATTTTAGAGATTGGTTAAAGGATTACGTCTAACCTATTTTCGGATACATAAAGTATTCGACCAATTTATACTTTAAATCATTGTTTTCATCAATGTCGTATTTGACAAAGATTTCACCCCAATATTCGCCATCCGTAAAATTGGCCAGAATCCACTTATGGTTGACTATTCTAATTTTATTAATTAGTAATTTTGAGCCAGTCATAGAAACAAAAGGTACAATTGGATGGTCCTCCCCTTCATAATGATTTGTATCATAAAGCCCTTCGGTAATGGCTGTAATCAATTCATCAACATCATACCCTTGCGCAATAAAATAATCTAGGGCATTATCATTTCTATCGATATTGAAGTAATTGAGCTCAAAATTTTCGTCCTCTAACTGTGTTATCGTCTTCTGCTGCTCCACAACAGTATTCTTATATTCTTTAATGTCCTTTTCGTATTTATCAAGTATGTTTTTGGAGTTGACATATTGAAAAATTAACAGTAACGCCGAAAAAATAAACAAGTACATAAAAATTCTGTTCTTCATATCCTTTAAATGTTGATTTGTAAGTTATCGTATGCTAAAAAAACGTTTTTAGGAAGTTTTTGTTGTACCTCCTCATGAAATCCTAAATGATGACTTATATGGGTTAAATAGGCGCGTTTGGGTTTTACGTTTTCAATAAAAGCTAAAGCCTCTTCTAAGTTAAAATGTGACATGTGTGGTTCTTCCCGTAAGGCATTAACGACCAAAACTTCAAGATTGTCCAACTTTTTAATTTCTTCATCTTCAATGGTTTTCATATCCGTTAAATACGCAAAATCTTTAAAGCGGAACCCAAATACCTGAAGTTTGTAATGTAAACCATCTATAGGTATCACATCTAAATCACCAAGTCGGAAGGGTTTGTTTTTTATCTTATGGGTTACCACACTTGGAACACCAGGATATTTATTCTTGGATGTAAAAATATAGTCGAACCGTTTCTTTAAGGCTTTAAAAACCCGCTTATGTGCATACAAATCAATATCGCCTTGCCTAAAGAAAAATGGTCTAATATCGTCTAATCCCATGGTATGATCTGCATGCTCATGAGTAAAAACGATACCGTCAATTTTAGAGACTTTTGCATTTAGCATTTGTTGTCTAAAATCCGGACCACAATCTATCACATAAGTAAAATCATTCCATTCAATTAAAACGGAAACACGTAAACGCTTATCTTTAGGATCAGTACTTAAACAAACTGGGTGAGTACTACCAATAATCGGTATGCCTTGTGAAGTTCCAGTGCCTAAAAATGTAATTTTCAAGAGGTGTTAAGTTTAAGACAAAAATAAGGTTATTTTTTTGTTTGCAACACTAAATTAATACCTTTGCGAAAACGATGTAATCCCCATAGCCATGGAAGAAATAACGTATAAGGGCGACTTTGAAATTGAAAATATTCCTTCATTAAAAGACAAGGCCCTACGTATTAACCTCAATAGAGATATCTACGGCACATTTGCAGAGATTGGTGCAGGCCAAGAAACTGTGCGTCATTTTTTTAGGGCTGGTGGCGCTTCCGGTACTATTGCAAAAGCAATGTCTGCGTATGACAAGCATTTTAGCGATGCCATTTATGGTATAGAAGATGATAAACGTTATGTGACCGAAGCAAGACTTCGTAAAATGCTAAATCATGAAGTCAATCTGATGGAGCAGCGTATTCCTAGGGATGACAATCCACATAAAATTTTCTTTTCATACGCCAATACGGTAGCTACTATCGATTTTGCAAAAAAATACAAAGGTCATGGTTGGGTAGGTATCAAATTTCAGGTAAAACCTGGCGCAGATTACAATGAGATTGTACTTCACATTCGATTCAAGGAAAATGATGCTAGATTACAGCAAGAAACCCTCGGAAAGTTAGGTACCAATCTAATCTATGGAGCTTTTTACAAATACAATCAACCGAGAAAACTTTTACGCTACCTTTATGACCATTTAGAAAAAGATCAATTAGAAATTGACACCATTAATTTTTCTGGACCTGTATTTAAAGATATAGATAACCGATTAATGAGTTTACAATTGGTTAAAAATGGTATGACAGATGCGGTAATGTTCTCACCAGATGGCAATAACGTACTGCCTGCCAGGGTCCTGTATAAGAAAAATATATTAGCACTTAGAGGAAGTTTTAGACCTGTAACCAAAGTAAACATGGATATGTATGAGAAATCATATGAAATGTTTATTAAGGAGAACAAGGTAGATAAAAACAATACTCAGGTTATTTTTGAAATAACACTTTCTAACTTGAGAGCAGAAGGTGAAATTGATGAACAAGACTTTATGGATCGTGCAAGACTGTTGTGTTCATTAGGGCAAACGGTTTTGATATCTAATTTTCAAGAGTATTATAAACTTGTAGAATACTTCTCTCAGTATACCAGAAATAGAATGGGGCTTACAATGGGTGTTAGTAATCTGGTTGACATTTTTGATGAAAAATACTATCGCCATCTGAGTGGCGGTATACTAGAAGCTTTTGGTAAGTTATTCTATAAAGACTTACGTGTCTATCTCTACCCTATGGAAAATAAAGATGGTAGTATTACAAATAGTGAAAATCTCAAAGTTCACCCTCGTATGAAAGAGCTCTACAAGTTCTTTAAGTACAATGGAAAAGTGGTTGATATCACAGATTATGATTCTTCTAACTTATCAGTGTTTTCTAGAACCGTCCTTAAAATGATTGCTAATGGGGACAGCGACTGGGAAGAAATGCTACCGGAAGGAGTTGCAAAACTCATAAAAGAAAAGAGCCTATTTGGTTATGAAGCGGAAGAAGTTATGCATAAATAAATTTTAAAGGCTTAAGAAATAAAAAAGCGACCTTAAAATGGTCGCTTTTTTTATTATCTATAATTACAATAAATAATTATTCACTTAATATTTGGGCTGTATGTTCCTTGGTTTTCACTTTAGTAATAACATCTTCCAAAGTTCCATTTTCATCAATAACAAAAGTTGTTCTATGGATACCATCATATTCCTTTCCCATAAACTTTTTTGGCCCCCAAACACCAAAAGCCTCAATAACAGATTTATCTTCATCGGCTAACAATGGATATTGAAATCCATATTTATTTTTAAAATTTGATTGACGTTTGGCACTGTCTGCACTAACACCTAAAATTTCATATCCTAGTGCCTTAAATCTATCATAATTATCGTTTAGATTACAAGCTTCGGCCGTACAACCAGGTGTACTCGCCTTTGGATAGAAAAAAACCACTAATTTTTTCCCTTTATAATCAGACAGCGAAATCGTATTACCATCTTGATCTTTCGCCGAAAACTCTGGTGCTTTATCACCAACTTTTAAATGTGTCATAATTGCTTAATTTTGTTTTTTGTAAAAATACAAGGAATGACAAAGCAAGGAAAGGTACAATTTGTTATAAATACGTTAAACCGCATTACTATTTTGTATAAGTCCTTCAAATAATGTTTTCCACTGATTCATAATTTTATCTACAGAATAGTGTTTTATATTTTCACTTGCTTTTTTACCCATTTGTTTACGTATCTCAACATTATTAATCAACCGACATAACGAATCTGCCAATAGACCTATATTATTTTGAGGTACAAGAATACCGTCTACCGAGTCCTTAACTATTTCCCTTGGGCCGTATTTACAGTCAAAAGATACGACTGGGAGACCAAAAGACATTGCCTCTATTATCACTAATGGAAAACCTTCCAATCTTGAGCTGCATGCATATATTGAAGACTCTAAATAGACTTTTGAAATGTCTTTTGTTTCGCCTTTAAAAATAACCTTATCATAAATATTTAGATTTTTTGCTAAAGATATGAGATCAATATTAGAATTTCTTTTTCCAACAATCTTAAGTTTCCAGTCAGGATATTTTTCTGTTACTTTTTGCCAACAATACAATAGCATATCGAACCCCTTGACATAATCGTGTCTTCCTACAGCCAATACTTGTTTTTGTTCCAATTTTGCTGTTACTCCCTTAGTATCAATTATAATAGGATTGCTTATTATTTCAATACTATTTAAATTTTTCCAGTCTAATCTATGTGCATCCGATAGCAATACAAACTTATCATACCCACCCCCTGCATTAGTAAGCAATAGCTTTTTGAGCTTATTTAAAAATATTGCTTTTACTGAACTATTAATACTTTTTAAATTTAGTTGTTTAGTATCGTGTCGTTGGTAAACCATCTTGAATTTTCGGCTAACAAATCTTGGTAAATACAGACTGAAAATATCACTTTCACATACTATAACAATATCAGGCTTAACTATTTCTAGAGTCCTGTTAAGGCCTTTAACTTTTGAATAAACTCGTATAAAATGATTTTTATAGTGTTTTAGGTAATGTAAGCCTACCTCTTTATCAAGCTCAAAAAAGTTTTTTTCTTCACTTTCATCTTGCTCTAGAAGAAGTAAGTCAATCTCATAATTATAATTTACAATGAAGTAATTAATCTGTAAAGTAATCATCCTTTGCAGACCTGAGGTACCATTTATTTTATTTGCTATGTAGGCTAGTTTCACATGAGTTATTTAAAATTTGACTTATAAAGAATAAAGTTTAAGATTTTATAAAAACCATCAAAATTTACACTTAATTACTTGTTAAAGAGCGATATAAGTAGGATTAACTGATAAGCTTTACATAATATATTTCTTTTATGGCTTCCTAATCAATCTATATTTTTTAACCATTTCTTTAAATTTGTTCATAAATTCAATCATAAATGACTAAGAAAGAGAAAGTAGATTTTGTAATTAATAAACTGAACGAACTTTACCCTGAAATCCCAATACCATTAGAACATAAAGATCCATACACGCTTTTGATTGCTGTGTTAATGTCTGCACAAAGTACGGATGTACGTGTTAATCAAATAACTCCACTTTTATTTGAACGTGCCGATAATCCATATGACATGGTAAAGCTAAGTATTGAAGAAATAAGGGAAATCATAAAACCTGTTGGACTTTCACCTATGAAAAGTAAAGGCATTTATGGACTGTCTCAAATATTGATTGATAAACATGATGGTAAAGTGCCACAAACATATGAAGAACTAGAAGCCTTACCCGCTGTGGGTCATAAAACTGCCGCTGTGGTCTTGTCACAAGCTTTTGGCATACCCGCATTTCCTGTTGATACGCATATTCATCGTTTGATGTACCGTTGGAATTTAAGTAATGGTAAAAATGTTGTTCAAACCGAAAAAGATGCCAAACGCTTATTTCCAAAAGAGTTATGGAATGACCTACACCTTCAAATTATCTGGTATGGAAGGGAATATTCGCCAGCACGTGGTTGGGACTTAAATAAAGATGTTATTACGAAAACTATTGGAAGAAAGTCTATATTAGATGAATATTACAAAAAGAAGAGGTAATCTATTTTGAAATAAAAAAATCCTGACTTTTCAATCAGGATTTTCTTCCAACTTAATTCTGAAGTGCTTCAAACTTCAATTTATTATAATGTATAACACTTAAAGCCTTAGAGTAATTCAAAAGGAAACTAATCGTTTCATCTTTTGGTTTTAGGTTATTATTTTTTGGGGAAGCGTTAGAGTAAATGTTTGCCATATTATCAATTTTAGGTTTATTATATGGCTAAAACGCAACTTAAAACACTTTATTGTATTAATTTGTTAAAATTATATTATTCTGTTCTATCACTTTGCGCATATTAATCAATGCATAACGCATTCTTCCAAGAGCTGTATTAATACTTACTCCTGTGCGCTCAGATATTTCCTTAAAACTCATGTCTTGGTACATACGCATTAAAAGCACTTGTTTTTGATCTTCTGGCAACTCTTCAATAACCCGTCTAACATCAGATTCTACCTGATCTTTAATCATACTCTTTTCTGCATTGAGACTAGAATCGCTTAGCACTGAGAAAATGCTAAAGTCACCTGAGTTATCAAATTTAGGCATACGACTATTCTTTCTAAAATAATCAATCACCAAATTATGGGCAATACGCATTACCCAAGGTAAAAACTTACCTTCCTCATTATATTTACCACGTTTTAAGGTTCTTATAACCTTAATAAAGGTATCCTGAAATATATCTTCAGTAATATCCCTATCGTACACTTTAGAATAAATAAAGCTGTAAATTTTTTGTTTGTGCCTTTCTATCAATATTGATAATGCACTTTCATCGCCGTTAATATAGTTGCTGACCAACTCTGCGTCTTGGATAAGTTCTCTTTTCATAATATTACTCTTAATAGCTAGAAGCAAACTTCTTAGCAAGGGGTTAATTTTTAAGTAATATTATGCTATACGCAGGTGTTTTTTAAATGATTACGTGGTAAATATAACAACATTCATTCCGAAAAAACAAAATTTCGTACCAAATTTTAACATTTTATCTAACATTATGGCATTTTAACAGCTTGATTAGATAACGTATCTTTGCAAAATCATATGCTCAAAAATTCTATGAACACAACAGATTTAGACGTAAATCCTAAAGAAAATATCATCATAAAAGGTGCAAAACTGCACAACTTAAAAAATATTGATGTTGTTATACCAAGAAACAAATTGGTAGTTATTACGGGATTATCTGGATCAGGTAAATCTAGTTTGGCATTTGATACGTTATATGCTGAAGGTCAAAGACGATATGTAGAGAGTTTATCCAGCTATGCGCGTCAATTTTTAGGACGTTTAAACAAACCTAAGGTCGATTATATAAAGGGTATTGCACCTGCCATTGCTATTGAGCAAAAGGTAAACTCAACCAATCCACGCTCAACGGTTGGAACTACAACAGAAATTTATGATTATTTGAAGTTACTTTTCGCCAGAATTGGTAAAACCTATTCACCTATTTCTGGAAATGAAGTTAAAAAACATACAGTAACCGATGTTATAGATTTTATTAAAACGTTTGAAGAGCGATCCAAACTGCTGTTGCTCTCCCCAATTATTTTGGAAGAAGGTAGAACCATTGAAAACAAGCTTCAAACTTTACTGCAACAAGGTTATGCAAGAATAAAATATAAAGATGACGTTCTAAGAATAGACGACGCTTTAAAGCAAGGCATAACTTCTGTTAAAGATTTATATCTAGTCGTTGATAGAATTGTTTACAAAGAAGACGAAGATTTTCTCAACAGATTAGCTGATGCAATAGATACTGCTTTTTTCGAAGGTGTTGGTACTTGTATTATAGAGTCATTAACGGATAACAAACAAACTGTTTTTAACAATAAGTTTGAATTAGATGGTATGACCTTTCTAGAGCCTAACGTACATCTCTTTAGCTTCAATAATCCTTACGGTGCTTGTCCTAAATGTGAAGGTTATGGCGATGTTATAGGAATAGACGAAGATTTGGTCATCCCAAATACCGCACTTTCGGTCTATGAAAACGCCATCTTCCCTTGGAGAGGTGAAAGTATGAGCTGGTATAGGGACCAATTGGTTAACAATTCCCATAAATTCGATTTTCCTATTCACAAACCTTATTTTGAATTAACCGATACCCAAAAAGCCTTGATTTGGAAAGGCAACGAATATTTTGAAGGATTAGACAGTTTCTTTGCTGAATTAGAATCTAAAGCCTATAAAATTCAAAATCGTGTCATGCTCTCTCGCTATAGAGGTAAGACCAAATGCAATGTCTGCAAAGGAAAACGCTTAAGAGAAGAAGCGAGTTATGTAAAAATTAATGGTGCCACCATAACAGATTTGGTAGATCTACCACTTAATGAATTAACAGTGTTTTTCAAAGATTTGAAACTGAATGAATACGGTGAAAAAATTGCCAAGCGTCTATTAACTGAAATAAACACACGCCTAGAATTTTTAACAAATGTGGGTTTAAGTTATTTAACACTAAACCGAAGATCTAACACTCTGTCTGGTGGTGAGAGCCAACGTATTAACCTAGCAACTTCCCTAGGAAGTAGTCTCGTTGGTTCTATGTACATTTTAGATGAGCCTAGTATAGGCTTACACCCCAAGGACACGGAACGTTTAATAAACGTTTTAAAGTCACTACGGGACTTAGGCAATACAGTCATTGTGGTGGAACATGATGAGGATATCATGAAAGCTGCTGATGAAATTATTGATATTGGGCCTGAAGCAGGAACTTTTGGTGGTGAAGTTGTAGCTACAGGAACATATAAAGATATTTTGGTTTCCAATACATTAACAGCTAAATACCTCAACGGACAATTAAAAATTAAAGTTCCTGAAAAACGTAAGACATCCAAATATCATATCGATATTGTTGGTGCCAGAGAAAATAATCTAAAGAATATAGATGTATCCTTCCCTCTAGAAATGCTAACTGTTGTAACTGGTGTCTCTGGTAGTGGAAAAAGTACATTGGTAAAAAAAATATTATATCCTGCGCTTCAGAAAAAACTCACTGGTTTTAGTGATAAAGCCGGTCAGTTTACAGAAATTAAAGGTCAATTCAGCAATGTGCAACATGTGGAATTTGTAGATCAAAACCCTATTGGCCGTTCGTCACGCTCTAATCCTGTAACCTACATTAAAGCTTATGATGATATTAGGGCGCTCTATGCGTCGCAGAAATTGAGCAAAATCAGAAATTACAAAGCCAAACATTTTAGTTTTAATGTTGATGGTGGACGTTGTGAAACATGTAAAGGAGAGGGTGAAGTGACCATAGAAATGCAGTTTATGGCAGATGTTCATCTTACTTGTGATACTTGTGGTGGTAAACGCTTTAAAAAAGAAGTACTTGAAGTAACTTTTGAAGGCCAATCAATAGACGATATATTAAACATGACGATTGATGATGCCATTGAGTTCTTTAAAACACATAAACAGTCTAAAATTGAAAGCAAATTGCAACCGCTTCAAGATGTTGGTTTAGGTTATGTAACTTTAGGCCAGTCCTCTTCTACCCTTTCTGGTGGTGAAGCTCAACGTATAAAACTTGCCACCTTTTTAGGTAAAGGCAGTAAAAGCGATAGTGCATTGTTTATTTTTGATGAGCCGACAACAGGATTGCATTTTCATGATATACAAAAGTTACTAAAGTCCTTCAGAGCTCTTATTGCTAAGGGACATTCTATTATAGTTATTGAGCACAACATTGATTTAATTAAATGTGCTGATCATATTATTGACTTGGGCCCTGAAGGTGGAAAACAAGGCGGTTATCTAGTAGCTTTTGGTAGCCCTGAAGATATAGTAGCTAATCCATTATCGGTTACTGGCAAATACCTTAAAGAAAAGTTATAAGTCAAAATCTTTGCCAAAATACAATTAGGCATTCATCAACCCAAAGAAAAATAGGAACCCTGATGTTAGTACTACTAAAATTGAAAAAATAAAAGTGATAAATCCACTTTTTATAAGCGTGGTGAACCAATGGCGCTCATAAAATTTTAAAAGCCCAAGGTAGAAATAAAAAAACGTTGATAGCACCAGCACAAAACTTATCCACCAAGGAATTTCAAACAAAAATCTGTCAACTGCTAACAAGATCGCAAAAAGCGTAAATAGAAAGGAGAAAAAGTAAAAGGTAAATACTAAGTGATAAGCATATCTACCACGTCTAAAATAAAATATCTTCAAAATTAATGCGAACAATGGTAATAAAATAAACATTGTAATGGGCACAGCATCAAATGCACGCCTTAACATATTACCTGCACCAGAACCTTTGGCAATATTGAGCATACCTTTAAAAACTCCTCTCTCAAAATAACCCGCATCATCAGACATTCCCATCTCTTTATAAATAATAGCATCCTCTGCACCAGTTTTAATTAAAGAATCTATCTTGTTTTTATCAAAATCCCATGAGACATTAGCATTGTTAGTATCGGCTTGTATTATTGAATCGGCCATTTTTATATCCGCTTCCTTTAAGCCTAACTTAGGTCCGCTTTTTTTAATGTCTTCAAGGATTTTAGCTTTTTTGATAGAATCCAAATCTATTTTAGATTGATTATCTTCATTCAAGACTGCTGGAGTGCTAGCGATTTTCTTATTGAGTTCATTAGCCTCCTTTTCCCATTCTGCGATGGTAAAAGATGACAAAAAGAAGAAGACTACTGAAATGAACAAATACATCTGGGCAGGATGCAAATACATTAACCGTTTCCCTTTAATAAACTGTTTTGCCAAGTAACCTGGTTTAAACATTAAAGGAACAAAGCTTTTTAAAAAACGCGCATCAAATGAAAAGTAATTACTGATGGTATTATAGAAAAGTACACCTATGGTCAATTCATCATTAGTTTTCTGTCCGCAATACGGACAAAATCTAAATCCTTTATCAAATTGTTCTTCACAATTTTGACACGTGTCTTTAATGGTACTCATAAATTACGGTTAGTCACATTAAAAGTAATAATTTTTTTGACATAAACTTTTAATAAGGTTGGTACAGTTTATTGGCGTTTGACAAAAGACTATAGAGACAATATGATAATAAACTCAGGAATTCTAAAAACAAATCACTCGATTTAAAAGACTAGTGTAAGTGCCAATGATTAACAATTTTTCATCTTAAAATCCAAATTCGTAAAACAATTTCTTTTAAGCACTTGGGTTGTTTTCTAACAAACATTCAAGATTTTTTTGTTTTCTAAAGGATTTATAACGTCTACAAAATTGGGTATGATAGTGATGTTCTTTCATAAAATTAATTTGGATGTTTCTCCATTCATTTTCCGTAAGTTTAGGATTGTAATGTCGAAGTTCCTTAAAAAGATTATGAGACATTTTTTTATATTTTGAAGTTCCCAAATATTCCAAATCAGCATCCGCAAGAACCGCTTCCATATGATTTTGTGGTTGTTGTGGAATTCTGGTAGCCATTATCATACCGCATACTAACTCAATTTGATTTTTGGAAAAACCAAATTCCTCAAGTTTTTGGGAAGCAATTTTACAACCTTCTTTTTCGTGTTCTATATGTGTTGAAGTAAAACCGATATCATGATATAAAGCGGCAATCTTTATAAGCTCTATATCTTCATCGTTTAATCCTTCTTTTTGCGCAATATAGATAGCCTTTTCCAGAACATACATGGTATGTGCCTTATCATGATAGCTCAAATACTTTGGTAATTTCTGCTCTAAATATTCTGATACGTCAGATAGTATGGTGTTAAAAGGAATACCCACTAATGTGCATTTTGTCTGCTCACAATGCCACCCTTCACCTCATTTATATTTTGAACATACATAAATGCCTTCGGATCCTTAGCTGCAATGGCTTTTTTAATTTTATGAACTTCTAACCTCGTAACAACCGTTACAATAATATCACAATCCTTATTTTCGTTAAAGCTTCCTGGTAAATTACCGCGTTCACCACGGTACACTGAAATGGGCTTATTAAACTCATTAACAATAATTTCTTTCACCAATTGGTCATTTGGTGATATAATAGTTAGAGAAATAAGTTTCTCAAAACCATCAACAACATAGTCGGATACCCTAAGAGCTGTAAAAAAAGTAAGTATGGAGTACATCGCTTTTTCCAAGCCTAAGAAAAATGCAATTATCAAAAATATGGTAGTGTTTATAGCCATTATAATTTCAGCCGCTGACAATCCAAACTTATCGTTTGTGTATTCCGCAATAACTTCTAATCCGTCTATTACCCCACCACTTCTAATCACTAAACCTATGCCTAATCCAACAAAAACACCTCCAAATGCAGCTACAAGAAAATGATCTTTGGTAATCTCTGGAATCGGCAAAACATTCAAAGCAATTCCTAAAAACACAAGTGCAACTAAGGTATGCGCAGCAAAGTTCTTCCCCATTTTTTTATATCCAATATAAACAAAGGGTAAATTTAAAAGTATCAACGGTATCCATACATCAATATAATATATCTCATGAATTAGAATAGAAATACCTAGTAAACCACCATCTAAAAAATGATTTGGTATCATAAAGCCCTTAATGGCAACTACGGCGCATGCCACACCTATTAGTTTTAAAAATATCGATTTGAAAGAGAACACATTTGAGAACTCAAATGTACTAGAATGATGACCACTCATTGAGCTAATTTTAAGTTGGTTAAAACAATTGATGCACTAATATAATGCTTTTGTACTATTATAGGCGATTATTATTTTTAAATTACTTATTTACAAGTGCTTAACCTTAGTACTTACTTTTTGGCACGCTGTTTGTTTTGTTTATAACGAGTTTAATTTAAAACCCAATATTATGAAACGGATTCTATTTTTATTTGCAAGTTTGTTGACGATTTCAGCAACTGCATTCGCAACCACCACAGTAACATCAGAAGCCGAAGCTTCTACTAATAGCTATGCGAGAGGTTATGGTAATTCTTTCATATTTGTAGAAGGAGGTATTGAGTTTTCCGTTTACAGAGATGGTCAATTTGATTTTTATATTCCAAATTACGGACCAGATGTGAGCATCGGAATAGATCGTCCTGGTTTTACATTAAGCTTTAACGCAGGATACAACTATAATCCTTATATACAATATGATAGATTTGGTGCTATTATACAAATTGAAAACACACCTATTTATTACGATTTTTATGGAAGAGTGAATCAGATTGGTGATATCTTCATAACCTACAACAGTTTTAATAGAATTAGTAGAATCGGTGGATTAAATGTATACTACAGAAACAATGTGTTTTGGAGATATGATGGGTTTATTAATGTCTACAATAGAGCATATATTTGGAGACCATGGCATAGATTTTACATGGTACCGCCTGCTAATTATTGTGTAATTAACGTACGTCCATACAGACAATATTATACGCCAGTTAGACATATTTGGTACAGACCATATAGAAATAATGTAAGATATTTTAACGTAAACAACGGCAGACGTGGAAATACTCATAGCGTCAGACGTAACAGAAGCGATAGTTATGTGCAAAGTCCAAGAAACCGACGCGAGCGTACCTTACAAAGAACAGTAACACGTAGAAATGCAGAAATTTCAAGAACACGTTCTACACGTCTGGCTGAACAAAGTGTGACGCGTTCCTCAAGGAATTCTACCCCTCGTCAAAACCAAACAAGGTCAACGCGTTCTAATAGTAGAAATGAAAATGCCACAAGAGCGCAATCTACAAATCAAGTTACTTCACCAAGGACAAGAAGTAATAGAGATGTAAGAACGACCCGAGCTACAAGATCAGTAAGATCTAGAGATATGTCTAGAGGTTCTAACACTAGAAGTAGTGTGACCCAAAGTAGAAATACTGTGTCTAATAGAATAAATAGAACAAAAAACACTTCAGTGTCAAAACCAAAACGTACTTCATCTCGTACATATAATAGAAAAAGTACTCAAAATAACAGACAACGAAGTGCAACTGTTCAAAATAAAAGAAAATCATCTTCTGTTTCGTCAGGTTCTAGTACCAGTAGAAGAAAGCAAAGTACAGCAAGAAATAACTCAAGACGAACAAGAGGATAACGTATAAATATGATTTTTTTGGTTGGTTAGTAGAAGTCCCGTTTGATGTATGCCTCAAAGCACCTTACGGGATTTCTCATTTAATTAATTGTTGTACCTTAAAGTTTAAGGTACTTTCTTATTTGCATGGATATATCTTCAGAAACATTAAGCTTTAATACTAAAATTATATACACTGTAAAAATTAGGATAGACTTTAATGCAATATTCACCAATGGGTGAAATGGAAATTCCCAGAAATACATTGCTAAAATCATAACCAAAAGCAATAGAACTATTATTAGTGTGGACCTTGAAAATGGTTGAATATTAAGTTTCTGTTTTACAAAAAGCACCTTAATGGAATTATATACTACCACAGCTAAAAAGGTTGCTACAGCAGAACCATCTATACCATATATCGGTATAAATATAAAATTAAGGACTATGGCTAAAACGGTTAATATGACACCAAAAAACAAAACCATTTTATAATAATCACTATTAAACAAAATAGCATTATTGTTTCCCAAACTATTATCGTACAATTTGGCAAGGCTCACAATTAATACAACAAACAATCCTCCAGAAAATTCACTTGAGAGAATTTTGTAGAGCTCATTGATATTTAAAATAATTAAAAGAAAAATAAAACCACTTATCACCAATAAATTAATAGAACTTCGTTTGTATAAATTTTCCAAAGACGTCATATTGTTTTCATTAAGATACTTTGCCGTTAAGGGCATCATTATTTGATGCATGGAACGTTGCGGTACAGCAATAACGGTAGCTATGAATATGGCAACACTGTAGTAAGCTACTTCCTCAATATTTTCGAGCATAAGGCCTATCATAAACTTATCAATATCTAAAATTAACATCGCAATAGAGCCAGCGATAATCATTAGCAGTGTATACTTTATAATGGCTGATAACTTAGATACCCTTTCAAATTTCAATTTAGGTAATCTTAAGGAGTACGCATATAGCTTCATAATTATCATGCGAATGACATAGACGGCCACTAATAAATTGATAAACTGCTCAGCATTCAACCACTCTAAATACACTAAACAAAGAAGAATCATTATACAAACACGATGAAATATCTCTTTCATCACATTGCCAAAAACAGTTTTGAGTTGCACTTTAGACCAGGCAAAGAATATTTCGAAATACGCCATAGCAATCGCCAAAATAAAAATATGCCATAGGTAATTACCCACTATTTTATTGTTGTTTGAAAGCATACCAACAATACTCTCGTAGGATAAAAATCCGATTAATATAGCAGGAACAATAAAAACAAATGGCAAAAACAACATTAATGTTAAGAAGCTATTTAAGCTATTTTTTGACTTAAATGTGGTGTAGAATTTAATAATAGCATTATGTACCCCAAAAGCCATGAATGGCATCATAATATTGGCAGCAGACAGCACAAAAGCAACTAAACCATAATACTCATCGGTTAAAAAATTAGTGTATAAGAAAAGTGTATTTATAGCACCAATACCAAAACCAATGTAGGTACTTATGGTATTTTTAAACGATTGATTTAGTACGATTCCCATTATTGTGCAAAATACAACTTAAGATACGCAAATAGAAGGTTATAATGCCTTTATAACCTCACTGAGTCGCTTTGTCAACGCTTTTCTGCTATAGGGTTGCAATCCTATGGCATGTACTGTAAGGCTATCATTAAGATAAGCTTCAAAAAACGATACTATCTGCGTCTTTAACTTTTCTTTCTGACGATAATTAAAGTATACTCCAGTATTGGTATTTCTGATGATATCTTGAACGTCTGAATCTTCTGGACCTATAGCAATAATAGGTGTTTCAGAGATAAGGTATTCAAATAACTTACCTGGGATAATGGCCTTAGTGTCTTCAGAATCTATTTCAATTAACAATAATAAACGTGATGCCATTTGATACTTTATAGCCTCATCGTGGCTTACATAGCCTATAATATTCAAATAATTTTTTAAACCTGAATCATCAATTGATTCAAGAACATCATCACTAACTACTCCAATGAGGTTGAGCTGGAAAGCATTTGAAAATGCGTCATTTTCAGAAATCAATTCAGATAAAACCTCCCACAATACTTTTGGGTTTCTTTCCGATAGTAAGGAACCAATATGTGATAAGGTAAACTTATCGTCCTTACCTTCTACTCTAACCGAATGATTATCGTAGCCATTTGTAATTACAGAAATGGATTGGTTGGTCTTGGTTGTAAACTCGTTTTTGGTATGGTTACTCGTAACAACAATAGCGTCCGCTGTATTTAAAACCTCAGATTCTAATTGAATATGTTTCTTCTTGGAAGTCTTTCTGAGTTTTAAAGCTTTATGATAACCAATAGTTGTCCATGGATCCCTAAAATCTGTTATCCATTTGATATTTAACTTCTGTTTTAGTTGAAGTCCTATAACGTGTAAGCTATGAGGAGGTCCAGTGGTGATTATCGTTTCAATTTTATGTTTGTTAATATAATTTGAAAGAAATTCAACCGAAGGTTTAATCCAATGTTTTCGAGCATCTGGGATAAAGAAATTACCACGAACGTAAATCATCAGGCGCTCTATTAAAGATTGCTTTTTAGCTTTGGGTATAACACCAGAACTTATCTTCTTTGAACTCTTTTTTGATAAGAAACCTGCTATTTGGTAAGGCTCTTTTATGGGTTGTTTTAAAATGGTTATATCCTTAGGAATCTCATTAACCAAGCTTTCATCGACTATTGGGTAATTAGGATTTTCAGGGCAATATACGATGGGTTCTATACCAAACTCAGGTAAGTACTTTACAAATTTTAACCAACGCTGTACGCCTGGCCCTCCTGCTGGAGGCCAATAGTATGTTATTATGAGTACTTTCTCAGGATTCATTATTTGCACTAAACAACTTCTTTTTCCTTCTTAAATTGAAAAAATATACCCAATAGTATTAGAATACCAAAAACAGCAGAACTTGCTAGGGCTATTTTACTTCCTGTTTGTACAACCTTTGGTTCAAACTTAAACTCGATAGTGTGTTGACCTGTAGGAATCTCCATACCTCTTAAAACATAATTAACCCTAACATGTGGTTTTAATTCTCCATCGATATAGGCATTCCACCCATCTTCGTAATAGATTTCTGAAAAGACTGCAAATCCACTATTCGAATTTTTAGATTCGTATTTGAGATAATTTGGTTTGAATTCTTTGAGTGTTATAGAGGCGGTTGAATCAACATTAAATGTTTTCGACGCTGAGATAGTGGTCATTGTAGTTACCGCCTTTCGCTTGGTATCTAAACTATCTAAAGCCTTTATTTCTTCATTTGCACTTGACAATACTTCTAATTCACTAACAAACCATGCATTTCCATTGGCCTCAGGATTGTCGTACGGAAATATCCGTCCTTGATCCTCAGCTATAATGTATTTGGTATTCAGCATATTAATAACATTCATATTGTTGTTATAAATATGAAATTCCATCAAATCATTATAGCGACCTAATTTGGCTGCGTGATAACCAAATAAAGAATTATGGAAATAAGCTGCTCTTGCTGGTTGACGTTGACCTTGAGTAGACATGTCTAAGACCCTATAATGCCCTTTATCCTTTAAAATTTCTTTATCAGCTGCATTAGGTTGATATGGCCTATCAACTTTAATCGCTGAAACAAAATTATCGTTGTTAACGTAGTTTCTGTTGATGGATACCAAATCGAAAAGTATTAAAATCGCAAAGGCAACTACAACCAGATTTTGGGATAATTTTTTCTTTAAAAAGAAATATATAGTACCTGCTGACAGTAATACCAGAAGAAGGGATCTAATGGTATCTGTATTAAAAAGTGACTTTCTATCCTCAATTAGAGCATCTAAAAGAACATCCGGAATTCCTTGGTCTCTAAAACTTTTAAAATCAAAGAAAACCGATTTAAACAGTAGAAAGAAGACGCATAAACCTCCTGTTATAGCTACAGTATATCTTAATGCTTTAAGCTTTTGTTCGTCTTTTTCAAAATCATTAAATAATCTTACCAATGCAAAAATCCCAAGAACTGGAATACACAGTTCTAATAGCACTTGTATAGATGTTACTGCTCTAAATTTATCATATAACGGTATATTATCAATAAAGAAATTTGTTATAAAACCAAAAGGTTCTGTCTTTCCGTAAGATAATAACAAAGAAAAGATGGTACCTGCAACCAACCACCATTTTAATCGTCCTTTTACCAAGAATAAGCCAAGAACAAACAAAAATAAAATCACCGCACCTACATATGCTGGTGCTTCAACTATGGGCTGATCTCCCCAGTACATTGGTGCATTTTTAGAGAGCTCCAAAGCTTCAATCGGTGAAGCTCCCATAGTCACGTAAGTTTTGTACGTTTCAGAATCTTTTCCTATATCTTCAGAATTGCCTCCACCCATAAAACGTGGAATAAACAGATTAAACGTTTCTGCCAATCCATAACTGTATTGGGTAATATAATCTTTATCTAAACCTGATGTGGCCTCTTTTTCAGAACCATCAGGGTTTATGGTCAATTCACTTTTGCCTCTTGTACTTTCTTTGGCATATTGCTGTGTTGCCATTAGGTTGGTAGCATTTAATCCCACTGCTAACAGAGCTGCTACTGTTAATAATCCAACCGATTTAAAAAAGTGTGGTAAAATTTGCTTACGATAAGCATCAATTAAATAAACAATACCCAAAATCATTACCAAGAATAGCAGATAATAGGTCATCTGAAAATGGTTGGCCACAATTTCTAAACCTAATGCAATTACCGTAAGTAAAAATCCAAGAATATACTTTTTTCTAAAGGTAAGGACAATTCCTGCCAGGACCAATGGCATATAGGATATGGCATGAGCTTTGGCATTATGGCCAACTCCTAAAATAATGATGAGATATGTAGAAAAACCAAACGCCAACGCACCAAGTGCCGAAAGCCTAAAATCTATCTTTAAGGATAATAATAAAATGTAGAACCCTATAAAGTATAAAAAAAGGTAATCTGCGGGTCTGGGTAGGAACCGAAGGCTTAAGTCTAGCTTTTTAATATAATTATGAGGGTACTTCGCCCCTAATTGATAGGTTGGCATACCTCCAAAGGCACTATTTGTCCAATAGGTTTCTTCACCTGTTGCTTGGGAAAAATCCTTTTGTTGCTGAGCCATACCTATGTAATGCATAATATCGCTCTGAAAAATCTTTTTGCCTTGTAAGACTGGACTAAAATACGCTAAAGACAAAACAACAAATCCTAGTAAAACGAGGATATGAGGTAAAATTCGTTTGATTGAATATGACATGAAAAAGGATCTAAATAATTGAGACTGAAAAGTACTTAAATTTTAAGAATAATCTGAAAATTAAAACTATATATCAATCTATCTCTTCGTAGTCTATGTATTCACCAACTTTATCGTTTGAAGATTTTTGACGATTGGGCATCTTATCTATTACAGTCTCACCTTCTTTTTGTTTTTGCTCTTTGCGCTGTTGAGATTGGTTTTGAAACCCACCAAATTGCTGCCCAAAGCGTTCTTCAGCTTTTTTTGCAACAAATTTCATTAAATAAGGCGCAAAAATCCTACCAAGAATTTTTAATCCATACCAAATCAATAGAATAATTAATAATGTGCGCAGTAATCCCATCAGAGATGCTTCTTGTACCATAAAGAAAAGTAATATTCAAAAATACAATTATACTTACTTATATTCTGTTATATTTCCTTAAAAAAAGTATAAAATATCTATATTTGAATTTAAACCAAAAGATAATGCGAGTTCTTAAACCCATTTTTATTTTCCTATTAACCATAGCCTACAATGTTTCAAACGCTCAGTACACGGAAGTTATTAATTCAAATCGTCCAGGGCTTTCAGAAAGTGCTTTTTCCGTAGGAACCAATGTTGTTCAGTTTGAGGTTGGTGCCTTTACCGTAAAAGAGGAACATACTCCTTTACAATATGAGGTTTCTGGATTTGGGATTGACTTTTCAGTCAGATATGGTTTGTTATTTGAGCAACTCGAAATTTCTCTTGATGGTGTCTATCAAAACGATAATATAACCTTTAACAGTGGATCTGTTCCCTTTGATGATAAACGTGCCAATTTTAGAAATTTAACACTTGGTGCCAAGTATTTACTTTATGATCCTTATAAAAATGCAGAGGAGGCCAAACCAAATTTATATAGTTACCACGCGAATAGACGATTTCAATGGAAATCCTTAATCCCTGCAGTTTCCGTTTATGTGGGTGGCAATTTTGACACCAAAGACAATCCATACACAGCGCCGGATGTTGAGGGCTTTAGCCCCAAAGTGATGATTGCTACACAAAATAATTTTAATGGTGGTTGGGTCTTTGTGATGAATTTAATAAAAGATAGAATTGGTTCTGAATTTTCGGATTTCCAATACATCTTTACACTTACCCACTCATTTACACCTCAATGGGTGGTGTTTGGAGAAGCACAAGGCATTAGCAGTGATTTTTATGCTGACAATATTTTTAGAGTCGGAGGGGCTTACTTATGGAATCAGAATTTTCAGCTAGATGCCAATATAGCTTTTAACACCAAGGACACACCTTCTGTCTTCAATATAGCCTTTGGTGCCTCTTACCGTCTTGATTTTCACAAGGACAAGAAAATAGATAATGGAAACGGCAATACTGGCAACTTCAAGAAAAAGAGAAAAAATAAAAGAAAAAAAGAGGACGATTTCGACTCTGATGATTTATAGATTTCTGCATGATTACAGTAAAAGAAGCTAAAACCAAAACAGACCTAAAAACTTTTGTAAAGTTTCCGTTTAGTCTTTATAAAGATTCAAAGTATTGGGTTCCACCGATTATAAAGCAGGAACTTGAAACCTTTAACAAAGATAAAAACCCAATATTTAATGATGCTGAAGCACGTTTTTTTCTTGCATATAACGGAGATAAAGTTGTAGGTAGAATAGCTGCAATTATTAATTGGTTAGAGGTCAATAAGCAACAAATTAAAAAAATGCGATTCGGTTGGTTTGACTTTGAAGATGATCTCGAGATTAGCAAATCTTTATTAGAAACGGTCGAAAGTATTGGAAAACAAAATCATTTAGAGTACACTGAAGGGCCTGTTGGTTTTTCAAACCTGGATAAAGTTGGTGTCATGACTGAAGGCTTTGACAGTATGGCTACAATGATTACCTGGTACAATCATCCCTATTATGTAGATCACTATAAAGCGCATGGTTATAAAATTGAAAAGGAATTTGCTGAAAGTAAATTTCCTTTTAGTAATGTCAATCCAGAAACCTTTACTAAAGCACAAGATCTAATAAAAAGAAGATATAAACTAAAAGCGCTAAATTTTGATAAAACAGAAGACGTCATGCCTTACGCAGACAAGATGTTCGATCTATTTAATGAAAGTTATGCCTCCTTATCATCATTTGTTGAAATTACCGAATTACAAAAAGCCTATTTTAAGAAGAAGTTCATAAGCTTTATAAATCCAGAGTATATTAAATTCATAGTAGATGAAAAAGATAGACTTATAGGTTTTGCAATTGTAATGCCAAGTTTTGCTGAAGCGTTACAGAAAGCCAATGGAAAACTATTTCCATTTGGTTTTATCCATATCTTAAAAGCCAAGAAGAATAGTAAGGATGTTATCTTTTATTTAATAGGCATTCACCCTGAATATCAGAACAAAGGTGTGCATGCGCTTATATTCAATGAATATTATCAAACTTTTACTGAAAAGGGTATTGAGACGTGTTATAGAACACCAGAGCTAGAAGATAATGAAGCAATTAAAAAGATTTGGAAACATTTTAATCCTGTGGTTTATAAAAGACGTAAAACGTTCAGAAAAGATTTATAAATAATTAAGGCTCTGCTTGAAAAAGCAAAGCCTTAATAAACATTCATAAAATATCGTTGATTACTCACCCATCGCTGCCGTTAAAGCTGCTGACATACGTTTGTAAGTACCGTTTTGTAAGCGCTCTCTTATGGCGTCGAATGCATCTAATGTTTCTTTAACATCTTCCAAAGTATGTGTTGCTGTAGGAATCATTCTAAGCAAAATTAATCCTTTAGGTATCACAGGGTAAACTACTATAGAACAGAATATTCCATGATTTTCACGAAGATCTTTTACCAATGCCATTGCTTCTGGTATACTTCCTTTCAAATAAACAGGAGTTACACAACTTTGTGTAGTTCCAATATCAAAACCACGCTCTTTTAAACCAGATTGTAATGCATTTACAATAGTCCAAAGATTTTCCTTTAGCTCTGGCATAGTACGTAGCATATCCAATCGTTTTAATGCACCGACTACTAACTGCATTTGTAACGATTTTGCGAACATTTGTGAACGCAGATTATACTTTAGATAATCAATGATTTCTTGATCACCTGCAATAAATGCACCAGTACTTGCCATTGATTTTGCAAACGTTGCAAAATACACATCTATGTCGTCTTGTACACCTTGCTCCTCGCCTGCTCCAGCACCTGTTTTACCTAAAGTACCAAAACCGTGAGCATCGTCTACAAATAATCTAAAATTAAACTTTTTCTTAAGTTCAACAATTTCTTTCAAACGCCCTTGTTCACCGCGCATCCCAAATACACCTTCAGAAATCACCAAAATTCCACCACCGGTCTGTTCTGCCATTTTGGTGGCACGCTCTAAATTTTTCTCAAGGCTCTCAACATCATTATGCTTGTAAGTAAAACGTTTTCCCATGTGCAAGCGTACACCATCTATGATACAAGCATGAGCATCTACATCATAAACAATAATATCATCTTTGGATACCAAAGCATCAATGGTAGAAACCATACCTTGGTAACCAAAGTTTAAAAGATAAGCAGCCTCTTTTTTTACAAATGCTGCTAATTCGTTTTGTAATTGTTCATGTAACTCAGTATGTCCAGACATCATTCGTGCTCCCATTGGGTAAGCAGAACCATATTTTTTAGCCGCTTCCGCATCAATCTTTCTTACTTCTGGATGATTAGCTAAGCCTAGGTAATCGTTTATACTCCAAGTAATCACTTCCTTACCTTGAAATTTCATTCTATTTGAAATTTCCCCTTCTAACTTAGGAAACACAAAATATCCTTCGGCTTGTGCTGCCCATTTTCCTAACGGTCCCTTATCTCGGTAAATTTTTTCAAATAAATCCTTCATACGTTGCGTTTGCCATTAATCTATACCTTCACCCTTGGGAGCAAAAGCATTAAATTTAAATTTTAATTAGTTCTATTAGCATCGGCAAAATTAGGTAATATTATCATCACTGCATAATATAATTTAACCAATCTATTCACTAAGTTTTAAACATAAAAAAGCCTACCCTTATTAGTGGTAGGCTTTTGTATCCAATATGGATCTTACTTTATATATTGTATGGTTGTGGAAACCTCATTTTTACTATCAAAAAAGCCTTGGTCTTCCATCCACTTATCACTGTAAACCTTACTCATATATCTTGAACCGTGATCTGGAAAGACTACAACAATTTTATCTGTAGATTTAAACTCTCCCTCTTCATTCAGTTGTTTAATCGCTTGCATGGCCGCACCACTAGTGTAACCAACAAACAAACCTTCTGTATTCGAGATTTCACGAGCTGTGTGAGCACTTTCTTCATCGGTAACCTTAACAAACCTATCGATAATATCAAAATCAGTGGCCGTAGGAATTAAATTTTTGCCTAAACCTTCAATTCTGTACGGATAGATTTCCTTATCATCAAACTCTCTAGTTTCATGATATTTCTTTAATACAGAACCATAAGCATCCACACCAATAATTTTCACATCAGGATTTTGCTCCTTTAGATACTTTGCTATTCCTGAGATTGTTCCACCAGTCCCACTACATGCAACCAAATGAGTGATTTCACCATTAGTCTGATTCCATATTTCTGGACCTGTAGAATTATAATGGGCATCGATATTTAACTGATTGAAATATTGGTTGATGTAAATAGAACCTTTAATCTCTTCATGAAGTCTCTTAGCGACTTGGTAGTAGGATCTTGGATCATCTGCATTAACATGAGCAGGGCAAACATACACCTTTGCTCCCATAGACCTTAACATATCTATTTTGTCTGCAGAAGATTTTGAACTTACCGCTAAAATACACTCATACCCCTTGATAATACTTACCATAGCAATACTAAATCCCGTATTACCAGAGGTAGTTTCAATAATAGTATCACCTGGAGTTAAGATACCTTGACGCTCTGCTTCTTCAATAATATGTAACGCAATTCTGTCCTTGGAAGAATGACCTGGATTAAATGCCTCTACTTTAGCATAGAAGTCGCCATCATAGTCAGCAGTCATTCTGTTTAACTTGATAAGTGGTGTATTACCAATAAGTTGTAATACGTTATCAAATACATTTTTGTTTTTGTCCATAAATGCAATTTAAACAAGTGTATTAAAAAACACACTTTAAACCTCGCAAAACTAATACTTTTTTTTTAAAATCAACTGGATATACCTTCTAAATCTAAAAGAAAAGCAAATTCCTCTGCATCTTCCTTGATACTTTCAAACCGACCAGATGCACCACCATGGCCTGCATCCATATTAGTTTTAAGAAACAACTTGTTATTATCGGTTTTCATATCTCTAAGTTTAGCAACCCATTTTGCAGGTTCCCAATACTGCACTTGGGAATCATTTAGCCCAGCGGTTACCAACATATTCGGATAGTCATTTGCTTCTATATTATCGTAAGGTGAATAGGATTTCATATATTCATAATATAGTTTATCATTTGGATTTCCCCACTCGTCGTACTCACCCGTTGTTAATGGAATGGAATCGTCTAACATAGTGGTAATTACATCTACAAATGGAACCGCAGCAACTATACCATTATAAAGTTCAGGTGCAATATTTATGATAGCACCCATTAGCAATCCTCCAGCACTACCTCCCATAGCATAGAGATGCTGTGATGACGTATATTTTTTCTTTATTAAATGAATAGAGCAGGTTACAAAATCAGTAAATGTATTTTTCTTTTTCAGGAGTTTACCATCCTCATACCACTGCCTGCCAAGATACTCTCCTCCCCTAACATGAGTAATTACATATATAAAGCCTCTATCGATTAAACTTAAACGAATTGTTGAAAAATAAGGATCTACTGTCGAACCGTAACTACCATAAGCATATTGTAGTAAAGGGTTTTTACCATCCAATTTTAATCCCTTTTTATAAACTACCGACATTGGAATTTTTGTTCCATCATTTGCGGTTGCCCAAATACGCTCTGATATATAATTGTCTTTGTTAAATTTTCCTCCTAAAACTTCTTGCTCTTTTAAGATGGTCTTCGTCTTAGTTTTCATATTAAATTCTATGACCGAAGCTGGTGTTGTAAGTGCATTGTAGGCATATCGCAAATATTCAGTATCAAATTCAACATTGGTTGTAGTGTAAGCCGTATACGTTTCATTATCGAAGGGTAAATAATAGTCTTGTTTACCATCCCAGCGCATTATTCTTATTTTGTTCAGGCCATTGTTTCGTTCACTTATAACAAGGTAATTTTTAAAAATATCTATATTCTCAATGAGCACCTCTTCTCTATGTGGAATTACCTCTTCCCATTTATCTATAGCTCTATCATTTTCAGTGCATTTCATTAGTTTGAAGTTGGTCGCTTTATCTTTGTTTGTAAGAATGTAGAAAAACCCATTATAGTGTGAGATACTATATTCTAAGCCTCTTATACGAGGTTGAAAAACTTCGAACTTACCTTCTGGTTGATCTGCATTAAGAATATGATATTCGTTAGTCAAGGTACTATAGCAGGCAATAATGATGTATTTTCTGGATTTTGACTTATATATTGTGGTTCCAAAAGTTTCATCTCCTTCCTGAAAGATTAAAACATCTTCTTTATTTGAGCCTAGTTCGTGTCTAAATATTTGGTAAGCCCTCAGCGTAATTGGATCCTTTTTTGTGTAAAAAAGTGTTTTATTGTCATTGGCCCAAGTTGAAGATCCTGTTGTGTTTTCAATGTGGTCGTTATGAACAACACCCGTTTTTAAATCCTTAATCTTTATTGTGTATTGCCTCCTACCTGTTGTGTCAATTCCATAAGATACTTTCTTATTATCTGGGCTGATACTAATACCTACCAATTTGAAATAGTTTTGACCTTCTGCCATTTGGTTACAATCAAAAAGCAATTCTTCAGGATTGTCTAATGATTCCTTTTTTCTCGTATAAATTGGATAATCCTTATCTTTTTCAAATCTAGTCATATACCAATATCCATTATATTTATACGGTACAGAAGAATCATCTTCCTTTATTCTTGCTTTCATTTCCTCGAACAAACTCTTCTGAAAGGCTTTAGTATGGGTGGTCTCAATCTCATAATAAGCATTTTCTTCCTTAAGATAATTAATCACTTCAGGATGCTCCCTGTCCTTCATCCAAAAATAATTGTCGATTCTAACATCACCATGCTTTTCTAATTCATGTGGAATCTTTTTAGCTATTGGTGCTTTAATTTTAGGGGTCGCTTTCATTCGTATTTTTAAGAAAAATTTAATCTGAAAAGTGGCGCAATTTAGTAATTTTGAGGCATAACTTTTAAAAGATATTGATATGTTTGGTGATATGATGAATATGATGGGTAAATTAAAAGAAGCCCAGAAAAAAGTTGAAGAAACAAAAGAACGTCTTAATACCGTTATGATAGATGAGTCTAGTAACGACGGTAAACTAAAAGTAACCCTAACCGCCAACCGAACCATTAAATCTATCTCTATTGATGAAGAACTGCTTCAAGACAAAGATATGCTTGAGGACTACCTGATATTAACGCTCAATAGAGCCATAGAAAAAGCAACAAATGTTAATGAAACTGAAATAGCTGCTGTTGCCAAAGAAGGAATGCCAAACATACCCGGAATGGATATGTTTAAATAAAGTTCCTATAAAGCCTTTAATACTGTGAGTAATGCTTCGTGCATAGAGTCGGTATAATCCAGATGTGTTACCATTCGTAATTTATGACTCCCCATACCAATAATGTGGATATTTTTTTCCTTGAGCTTATTTAGAAAATCTGTTTCACTAATATTATCATCTAACTCAAAAATAATAATGTTAGTCTCTATCGGCTCTACCGTTTTGATAAAAGACAATTGGTTTAACACTTCACCTATTACCGTTGCTTTTCTGTGATCATCGGCAAGGCGTTCTAAATGGTTATCTAAGGCATAGAGACCTGCTGCCGCTAAATAACCTACTTGTCGCATTCCGCCACCTAATATTTTTCTTACGCGTAATGCACCACTCATTAATTCCTTTTTTCCGATTAGAACAGAACCAACAGGACAACCAAGTCCTTTACTTAAACAAACCGATATGGTATCAAATAATTGCCCATATTGTTTAGGGGTTTGTTTTTTGGCTACCATCGCATTCCAAAGTCTTGCTCCATCTAAATGATAACCTAAATTATTCTTATCAGCGACTTCTCTAATTTTTTTTAACTCTTCAAAGTCCCAGCACGCTCCACCACCTTTATTAGTAGTGTTTTCGACCTCAATTAAAGACGTTAAAGGGCTATGGTAAAAATCTGGTGGATTTATAGCTTCTTCGGCTTGTGCAGCGGTAAACATACCTCTTTGACCATTAATCAACTTACAAGAAATACCACTATTAAAAGAAGCGCCACCACCTTCATAATTATAGATGTGAGCATATTTATCACATATAACTTGTTCGCCTGGATTGGTATGCAGTTTTAAAGCCGTCTGATTGGCCATTGTACCAGTAGGAAAAAATAAAGCTTCATCCATTCCAAACATTTCTGCCAATCTGCTTTCAAGTGCATTTACGGCAGGGTCTTCTTTATAAACATCATCACCAACTTCTGCAGACATCATAGCATCTAACATATCCTTTGTTGGCTTAGTGACCGTATCGCTTCTTAAATCTATTTTCATATTACTAGTTTAGGGATTAAAACTACACAATTTCTAAAAAAGAATTTCAAAAATTATGGCACCTTATCTGCGCCTATTATATTTGTAGAAAATTCAAACTATATGATAACATCAGATCAAATTAAAGATCTTAATTCCCGTCTAGACATACTTAGACAGTATCTTTGACTTAGATACCAAACTTATAGAAATCGCTAACGAAGAAGAACAAACTTTTGACCCAAATTTTTGGAACGATTCAAAAAAAGCCGAACAGGTTATGCGTTCCATTAGAGAAAAAAAGAGTTGGGTCAATGATTTCAACAACGCCAAAACACTTTTTGAAGACCTAGAGGTCATTTATGAATTTTATAAAGAAGAAGAGGCCACCTTGGAAGATGTAGAAGCTCGTTTTCAAAAGGCCGTTAATGCTGTTGAAAAACTCGAGTTCAAGAACATGCTTTCTGAAGAAGGAGATAGTTTGAGCGCTGTATTGCAAATCACCGCTGGTGCAGGTGGTACAGAATCTTGCGATTGGGCAAGTATGCTCATGCGGATGTATTTAATGTATGCCGAAAAAAGTGGTTTTAAAGTAAAAGAACTCAACCATCAAGAAGGAGATGTAGCCGGCATTAAAACAGTAACACTTGAAATTGAAGGAGATTATGCCTTTGGATGGTTAAAAGGCGAAAATGGTGTCCATCGTTTGGTTAGGATTTCACCTTTTGACAGTAATGCCAAGCGCCATACGAGTTTTGCCTCTGTATATGTCTATCCTTTGGTAGACGATTCTATTGAAATCGATATAAACCCTGCTGATATTGAAATTACCACAGCACGATCTAGTGGTGCTGGTGGACAAAATGTAAATAAGGTTGAAACGAAGGTGCAATTATTACATAAACCTACTGGTATACAAATACAATGTTCAGAAACACGTTCACAGCATGACAATAGAGCTAGAGCAATGCAAATGCTTAAATCTCAACTGTACGAGATCGAATTACAAAAGCAATTGGCGCAGCGCGAAGATATTGAGGCCAGTAAGATGAAGATTGAATGGGGAAGCCAAATAAGAAACTATGTAATGCATCCCTATAAACTTGTAAAAGATGTCCGTACAGCTCATGAGACTGGTAATGTAGATGCGGTTATGGACGGAGATATTGAGCCTTTTTTAAAGGCCTATTTAATGATGATGGGACAAAAGAATGAAGAATGAGTAATGGTCATTTAATAAAAAGTGTTGGCATAAAAATTGATTAACAATATAACATGATAACTATTTACCACAACCCAAGATGTCGAAAGTCTAGAGAAGGATTAACCTTACTGGAAGAATCTGGAAAAACGTTTGAGATTGTAAAATACCTTGAAGATTTATTGAGCGAAGAAGATCTGAAAACAATTATTTCTAAATTAGACATCAAACCCATAGATTTAATCAGAAAGAATGAGTCTACTTGGAAATCAGATTTTAAAGGAAAGGAATTGACAGATGAACAAATTATTAAAGCTATGGTAAACCATCCAAAGCTTATAGAACGACCAATAGTTGTTAACAATGATAAAGCCGTAATCGGAAGACCAAAAGAACGCATATTAGATATTATTTAGTCATGAAAAAACTAATCTTAATAATTTTTGCATTAGTTCTCGGATTTAGTACTAATGCCCAAGCACGTAGAGATCGCATGGGAAATCCTGTTATTAATAGGGAGCCAACCGAAGAAGAAATTGCAAAATACGAACAAAAGTTAGAAGAACGTAAGGATGAATATATTTCAAATTTCTTGACTACTCTTGAAGCTGATGATTTTCAGAAAGAAATTATCAAGCAATACCTCAATTCTTATTTCGATGCCAAAAAGGAACTTTTAAAAGTTAAATACGAACGAATTTTTGACAGAGAACAAGCCATAAAAAAGCTTGACGATACTCATTTTAAAGAATTGACAGAACTAATCTCTGATGAAGACATGTCTAAAATCAAGGAAATGATAAAGGGAAACTTTGATGAAAAGGAAGTTTTAAAAGAAAAAAAGAAAAAGCGCAAAAAAAGAAAAAAGGATTAAGGCTAATTGAGTTTACCTATTCTTAAATTGAAAATCCGTATTTCCCTTTAACATAAGATTAACCAATAGCTCTGCAAGTAGAAGTACCTTTGCGAAAAACACTAACTACTTGTTATGAAATTAAATTTACCTCTATTAGTTATTTTTTTTCTATGTGCTTCGTTGACTTTTGCTCAAAAAGAAATCAAAGTTGAGGGTAAAGTTGTTGAAGAGGGCACAAATATTCCCCTTGAATATGCTACAATAACAATTAAATCAGTTCCAGACAATAAGGTTGTAACTGGCGGAATTACCGATATTGATGGTAATTTTGAATTAGACATAAAACCTGGTACCTACAATATTTATGTGGAATATATTTCCTACCAAACAAAAGAATATTTAAACAAAATCCTAAATAGTTCTATAAACCTTGGTACCGTAAGTTTAGCACTTGACGTTGCATCCTTAGAGGAAGTTACTATTGTAGCTGAAAAAACTACGGTTGAGGTCAAATTGGATAAAAAAGTCTACAACATAGGACAAGATTTAACCACTGCAGGTGGTACGGTGAGTGATGCTTTAAATAATGTACCTTCTGTCTCTGTTGATATCGAAGGTGGTATAAGCTTAAGGGGGAATCAGAATGTAAGAATTTTAATTAATGGCAGGCCATCTGCACTTGCAGGTTTTGGCGACACCAATGTTTTAAGTCAATTACCTGCAGAAGCAATTGAGCGTGTCGAAGTTATTACTTCACCATCTGCCAGGTACGACGCTGAAGGAACGGCAGGTATTCTCAACATTATTTTAAGACAAAAAGAAACACTTGGTTTTAATGGTTCATTCAACTTTACAGTGGGTAATCCAGATAATATCGGACTCAACTCTTCCATAAATTACAGAACTGAAAAGTTTAACATATTTACTAATTTAAGTTGGCGTTATTTCGACGCCCCAAGAACAAGTTTCACCGATGTGGATTATTTTGACCGAGAAGTTGATGGAAATATCATAGAACCTGAGTTTAGAAGAATTATAGAAGACCAAGATGTGGAACGTCTTAACAGAAATTATAATGCCAATATTGGTATGGAGTATTTCATAGATGAGTCCTCATCTATTACAGGTGGCTTGTTTTACAGGTTGGGTAGTGATGCCGATTTATCCTTAAATAGCAGTGAACGCTTTAATGAGGGAATAATCGTAGAAGAAACTCTAAGACGTGAAAAAGAAACGGAGCAAGATAACAGTTATCAAATCACCTTAAATTACGTGAAACGTTTTGGTGATGACAGCGACCATAAACTTACAGCCGATTTTCAGTATGCCAATGACGCCGAGGACGGCTTTACCAATCTAACTGAAGACTATATTACGACCAATCAAACAGATCCTGAACCCTTTCAGCAAGAACAAGAATTCACGGAGGAAGTTCAAAACGAATATTTAATTCAAACCGACTATGTCTTGCCACTAGGTAAAGACTCACGTTTCGAAGCTGGATATAGAGGCACCTTTGAAAACGAAGTCACGGATTACAGATTAGAGCAGGAAGATATTAGCACAGGTAATTTGGTAGTCAATGATACAATTACAAATGTTTTCGATTATGATGAAAATGTGAATGCAGTATATACACAATATGGGTCTAAGTTTGGTAAGTTTTCTTTTCTATTGGGACTTCGATTAGAACATACACAGTTAAAGGGCAAAATTGACTCTAGGTTAACAAATGAGGAGTTAGTAGAAGCTTTTGGCTTTCCGATTCAAACCAATTTTGATAATAATTACTTGGGGCTCTTCCCAACCGTCAACATCATATATAATTTAGGAAACAACGTTTCCGACGCTGAAGAAAGTATAACACTTGGTTACAATAGACGAATCAATAGACCTCGAGGTTGGTTTATAAACCCTTTTCCGACGCGATCCAGTAGAACTAACGTGTTTCAAGGAAATCCTAATCTACAACCAGCCTTTGCTAGTGCCTTTGATTTAGGATATTTGAAGCGCTGGGACGAGTTTACCTTAACTACCTCTGTATACTATCAGTATGAAACTAATTCTTTTGAGCGTGTCCAAGAAAATACAGGACAACAAACTACTGACGGTATCGATATTATTAGAACCATTCCTATAAATTTATCCACAAATGCCAGAACTGGAGCAGAATTAGGTATTTTGTATAATCCTGCTAAGTGGTTACGTCTAAATTCCAGTTTTAACTTCTTTCAATTTGAAACTGAGGGTGAGTTTAATGGTGTAGATTACAGTGCTAAAAATACGAGTTGGTTTGCCAGATTAAGCTCAAAGGTTATTTTGCCTTGGAAAATAGATTGGCAAACCAATGCCAATTACAGGGGTGCCATTCAGGATGCCCAATCAGATACTGACGGGATTCTATCTATCGATTTAGCTTTTAGTAAAGAACTTTTTGACAATAGCCTAACCCTTTCGTTAAACGTTAGAGACTTGCTCAATTCAAGACGACGTGAATCAGTTACTACTACCGACTTTTTTAGACGTTTTAGGGATTCTCAATGGCGTCAAAGACAAATTAACTTCTCTATTATATACAGATTTAATCAGCAGATTAACAAACGAGAGCGTTCTAGAAACGGAAATGGCAATGGTGATGATTTTGAATTTGAAGACAAATAAACTATAGCATTTTAGCAACAAAATGACCTTTATTATCCAGTAAGGGTCTTTTTTTGGTTAAATTG
Organism: Winogradskyella aquimaris; assembly: GCF_042676105.1. NCBI lineage: Bacteria > Pseudomonadati > Bacteroidota > Flavobacteriia > Flavobacteriales > Flavobacteriaceae > Winogradskyella > Winogradskyella aquimaris. The sequence continues at coordinate 213,674 of NZ_JBHTJQ010000003.1, forward strand.
CTTCTGTGAATACTATTGCAGAGCGTATATATGATTATTTAAAAGGGTTCCCCCCTTTTAATTTATTGACTAGAAATCAACTTTTTTCTATTTCTAGTTCTGTAGATGTTATGTATTTGGAGAACAATCAATTTGTTTTTGAAATTGGTCAGCCGGTCTCTAATCAATTTTACGTTGTAAGGGATGGTGCAATAGGTTTATTTAGAGACAATAATAATTTGGTAGACAAATGCGATGAAGGAGATATTTTTGGACTTCGTGCCTTACTTCGCAAGGGCAAATACAAACTCAACGCCAAAGCCATTGAAGAAAGTATTGTATACTGTATTTCACTGGAGAACCTAGATACTTATATTACTCCTAATACTGATGCTAGCCAATTTCTAATGGCAAGTTTTGCTTCAAACATTAGGACCAGAAATACAGAGGAGGACGACTTTTATCAAGCCCTACAACAATCATCTGAATACACTTACCTACAAACAGCTGACTATTCTAAAAACCCTATAACCTGTAGTACTGAGACCAGCATAAAAGAAGCCGCCAACATCATGACAGAAAAGCATGTTGGCTCTATTATAATTGTAGACCAAAAAAAGCCTATAGGCATTATTACCGATAAGGATTTAAGAACAAAAATTGCAACAGGAAAATTCACTATAAATCAAACGGTATCGGCAGTAATGTCTTCACCCGTTATTACTTATCCCGAAACTATTTCAGTTGCTGAAGCTCAAATTGCCATGCTTAAAAATAAGATAACACACCTGTGTATTACAAAAGATGGCACAAACCAGTCTGAGCTTACAGGTATTTTATCAGAACATGACATCATTGTACTCAGAGAAAATAATGCTTCATCCCTTATAAAAGAAATTAAACGCAGCCATACGGCACTAGAGCTTCAAAAAATAAGACAACGCACCCAAAAGTTGGTGGAACGCTATCTAGAGCAAGACATCCCAATAGATTTTATATCAAAACTAGTATCTGCAATAAATGACATCATAACTCAGAAAGTTATTGAATTGAGCATTGTAAAAATGAAAGTTAAGCCTCCTGTCAAGTTTACTTGGTTAGCTATTGGCAGTCAAGGTAGACAAGAACAATTATTGATGACTGATCAAGACAATGCGCTAGTTTTTGAAGATGTTAACGAAACCAATTTCGAGAAGGTAAAGTCATACTTTTTAAAACTATCAAAGTATATCAATAATGATTTGGAAACTGTTGGATTTGAATTATGTCCAGCCCAAATGATGGCTAACAATCCTAAATGGTGTAAATCGGTTTCTGAGTGGTCAAAACAATTTAAAAGTTGGATTACCACACCAGATCAAGACAACTTAATGCTTTGCACTATTTTCTTTGATTATGAGCACGTTTATGGAGACGTGGAACTTGTGAATCAATTGTCTGAAAGCATATTTAAAAGTATTGAAAATCATGATATATTTTTAACATACTTAGGAAGAAATGCATTGCAAAATCCACCGCCTTTAAGCTTTTTTAGGCAATTTTTGGTAGAAGATGATGGTGAGCATAAAGATCAGTTTGATATTAAAGGGCGTGCAATGATGCCCCTTGTTGATGCCGCGCGACTCTTAATACTTTCCCACAATATAAAAGCCGTAAATAATACATTTTTACGTTACGAAAAGCTAATGGAATTAGAACCTCAAAACAAGGACACTTATTCATTTTGTATAAAAGCTTATAAAGACCTCTTAACCTTTAGAACCAAACAAGGCTTAGCACATAATGATTCAGGTAGGTTTATAGATTTAGAATCCTTAGACAAAGGAAATCGGCTTCAACTAAAAAGAAGTTTCAAAGCTGTCAAAGAAGTACAAGAACTCATAAAGGTTAGATTTAAACTTTCTCAACTGCTCTAAGATGAATTGGTTTAAACGTAAATCTTATCCTGAATTTTGGGAAGTGTACAAAAGTAGTTTCCAAAGACGTCAGGCGCAAAATATTGAAGAAATACGATTCGTTGTTTTTGATACTGAAACCACAGGCCTAGATACTAAGCATGATAGAATTTTATCTATAGGATGTGTAGCCATAGAAGGTTTAAAAATTAAAGTTTCGAACCAGCTAGAATTATATCTAAAACAGGAAAAATTTAATGCAGATACTGTTAAAATACATGGCTTACTTAAAGAAGGTAAATTATTGAAAGTTGAAGAACCTGAAGCGGTCAAGCTATTTTTAGAATACATAAAAAATGCTGTTCTAGTGGCTCACCATGCTGCGTTTGATGTAGCTATGATTAATACCTCTCTTAGAAGAATTGGTCTACCAAAACTAAAAAACAAGGTCTTAGATACAGGTCATATCTTTCAGAAAACCAAACTCGACACTAGCAAAACACATTTCGGTTTGGATGAATTGTCCAATAGATTTAAAATTCCGCTTCACGATAGGCATACTGCTTCTGGTGATGCCTACATTACGGCGTTATTATTTTTAAAGCTAATTTCCAAACTGAATAAAAATACTGAACTAAAAGTAAGAGACTTGGAAAGAACTCATAAACGTATTGGATTGTTATAACTTTCGTTTAAATTGACTTTTACATAAAACAAAAACACATCCTAAATTGGATGTGTTTGTAAACTTTTAAAAAGTTAAATTATATTTTTAGTTGATGATTACTTTCTCTGTTCTTACCGCACCAGACACATCTAGTTTCACAATATAAACACCTGATTGTAGTGCCTCAACATTTATTGAATTTGTATTGCTTCCGCTTTCCAATTTTCTAGTCATTACTAATCTACCTTGCAAATCATAAAGATATAATTCGGCTGACCCAGTCAACTTACCATTTATATTCAGGTAATCAGGATTAGCAGTTGTAAAAATTTGTAAACCATTAATTATGTTAGTATCATTCGATAAAGTCGAAGGTGAAAAATGCAGAAAGAACCTACCAGTACCATTTATATCCTCGATTGCAGTAAAGCTGTAAGTATTTGAATTTAATAAAGTGAAGGTATTCGCTAGATTATCTTCAAGGTATATATTAATATCCTCGGATAAGTCACTTTCAAAAATATTAACATTGATGTTATCACCAGCTGAAGCATTTATTCCCAGAGGGACAACAACACTATCCATATCATCAAAAGACAAACATTGAATAGCAAGGTCTACACCAATATTATCGGCAACTAAATGGGAATACAAGGAAAAATCAGCATCACTAGCATCTAAAGAACCAGCATCATACCCGATGTCTAACCCTGAAGAGCAATTATCTGAAAAATAAAAATCTGTATCATAGTTACCTGATGCATTGGCAATTCTCAAACTTAAATGAGAAATTGAATTATTTGCACTATTTCTGCCCAAAATAAAATCATCTGTTCCATTTAACGTTCTCATTTCGGGTGTAAACACTAAATTATCAACCCCTCCAGATCCATTTGAATAAACAAAAAATCCTTGGCCAGGGGCAATATTTTTCCCTACATTTTGAACATTGTTGATAATCGTCCAAATACCCGTACCGTCAGTACTGTCATTATAACCATAAACCGCATTGTAACTTGAACCTAAAACGTCGTTTCCTGTTGAACCATTTTCACTGATAAACGTTTGAGCATCGATATAACTGGTGTATGGATTTCCTACTAAATTCCATGGACTCGATGCTCCAACAGAAATTGTAGTACTTACATCTCCAATTTTAGCATTTCCTGTAAACACCACAGGGCTACCATTAACCGTTGCTGCTCTGTATCCCTTGCCAGCTTCTAGTGAAGTTGTTTCATTGACAACGATATCATAATTCTCATAACTTCCAGATTCATTATTAAAAGGTGCAAAAGCTCTGAGGTTATTTAGTGCTGCTAAGTTTTTATTCCAATCAGCAAAGTCACTAAATGATTCCATAGTACCTTCGGTCACTGGAGACGAGATTAGATCGTTTCCACCGCCTGCGGACGACCCTATTTGGTTAACATAACGCTCATACCGCACTCTTCCATTAACAATACTTGTTGATGAGGGTATTAAACTTGAATATTTATTAGACTCTGATTCTATAACAATACTTTTAGCCGTTAAACTGACACCTGGGTCTACACTTAGATTTCCATCTGGATTAACAACAACAGTATTAAATGTTGTATTGGCATTAATATTCGCTTCACCAGAAATCACTACCAAATCTTTCATATCAGTAGATACACCGTTTGGGTCATTTCCATCTTGCCAGCCATTATCATAGACATAGTCTGGGCCTTTATGGATAGTAAACTGATCTTCAATAACACCGAAACGATTTAAAAATTTCATTGAAAGAGTATTGCCTTCTACCTCTAAAATTCCTGTACCAAATTCAGATACTCCATAATATATCGCATTGTGGTCTAATTCACCACCAGCCACACGAGATGCTGTTGCATTGACGGAATATACAGTGCCAATTCCTGCATCATCACCAACTGTAGACTTACTATAAGCCCCATCACCACTTGGTTTTCCGTCACCATCTCCATTAGGCCCTACTGCATGGGTCGCAAAATCAAAAGATGCAGATTCACCATAATGACCATTAATGAAGTAAGATCTTTCGTAGACTTCACTATGGCCAGCTATGATTAGATCTATACCGTTGGCTTCCAACATTGGAACAATATTCTCACGCATTTCTTTTAGCTCAATTTCTGCAGGAAGACCATTGAATTGATCACCTTCTGAAGTATGATAGCCTTTTGAATACGGAGGATGATGCCAAATACCAATGACCCATTGCTGTGTTGTGTTTTGAATATCATCTAAAGCCCAGTTATACATAGCAGCTCCTACGGACCTGTCTTCTTCAAAAGAATTTAACACAATAAAATGAACATTACCATAATCAAATGAATAATAAGATTCTGTACCTGACGCTACACCACCAGACTCACCTAGTGTTGGAAAAGTAAAAATGTCATAATATGCGCCTATCGGTGCAGATGTATTATTAACGTATTGACCATCTATATTACCAATGGTAGACCAAACAATTGAGTTTTGTAATTTGTCATAGTATGTATTAAACATGTGGGTTTGAAATTGAGCATCGGTTCCCTTCGAGTCTGCATTATCTCCGGTTAAAATAATACCATCTGTAATATTACTTCCTATATAAGTATAATATGCATCACGAACCTCGGCTGCTGCTAATAAATTAGAGCTAACACCAGCTTTACCAATACCTCCAAGAATCCAAAATGTATAAGGATCAGTTGAGCCAATTGTGGGATGGGTTTTGAAATAATGGTCAGAATCGTTAGCCAATAGACTACCACCTGAACCAATTCTATAATAATAAATCGTTCCTGATGATAAGCCGGTTAGCGTCACTTCATGCTCTGTTGTTAGGGTGGCATCACTAAATGTTGAAAATGAAGAAAAATTTTCATCGATACTGTATTCCACGATTGATGAATCATCTATATCTGTTCTCCACTTTATTGTCACACCTGTTTCAGTACCTTTCTGGAGATAGGGTAGCCTTGTTATCGTCTGCCCAAAAGCAGATATTACGGTCAATAAAAAAAGCAATAGTATGTAAATTCTTTTCATCTAATTCTATTTTTTAAACTCGATTTTTTCAATTGTAACTCAGAATAAAATTCCCTCATAAATTTAGCATTCCTTATTCTATGTGGTAATTTTTTAAAATTTTCCTCAGCTTGTGTTATGGAGATTTCTGCTTCATTAAATAATTCTTTATGAATCTGTATATCTGCAAGCCTTAAAAAAGCACGTTCTTTTCTATTACTCATCTTAATCACTTTTTCCTGAAACTTTATCGCTGAATTAAAGTCTTTTATCTCTATGTAATTTGAAATAAGCTGATCATATAAAACAATGATATCTCCCAATTTTTCAAGTCCTTTAAGGAGTATGGATTGAGAACGTTCAAAACAATCCATTGTGTTAGCGGCACGCCAAGCTTGAGAAGCATATAAATAATACTCAGGAAAAGTTACTTTTGAATTATAAATGACTTCCTCGTATAATAGTGCGGATTTCTTATACCCCCCTTTTTTAAAATAAATATCAGCCAATAACTTTAAAGCTCTAACATTAATCGATTCTTTTCGCAGGATCCGCTTTATAAGTCTTTTGGATTTAGAATACTTCTCTAAGTGATAGTTACTTTTGGCTATCAGAAAATCCTGTTCAGCACTCTGAAGGCCTAATTTTTTGGCATTTTTAAAATCCTCTAGACTATTTTCGTAATTGTTATGTTGGTAATAAAGTTTTCCTCTTTTGAAATATAATTTTGCACTATCAGGATTTTTCTGAATTTCTTCTGTAACATTAGTTATGCGTTTATGTAAATCACCATGTGCTCTGCTGTTTAAGCTCGATAATAAACAAAATAATATGAAGAGATATCTTAATTGCAAAAGTTTTTAATTGTTTGGGGTATTAATAGCATACCAAAAGAAATGAAAATTTAAATAGAGGATAAAAAATTTAGATAAAAAGTAAGATTACCTGTTTAAATACAATCTGTAATAAAGCGAACTATTTGAACATACTTAAACCACTAATCTTCAAATTGTTAAAATAAAAAAACACATCCATTGCCGAATGTGTTTTCATCTAACTAAATTAATGAACAACTGATTATTATCAGAGTTTTCGAATCATGATATAATTAAGCTACTACACTTAATTTTTTATGAATTTTGGTCTTATCATCATATAATTTAAATTGGTTTGAAGTGTTCTTTTTACCTCCAGCCTTTAAAGCTTTATCGCCCGCAAAGAAAGATTTGTGATCATCACCCAGATCGGAACCAGCCATTCTTTGATGTTTCACACATGATACTCCTTTTCTAATTTCTTGACGCTGTACATCTCTTACGTATGTTAGCATTCCATCTTTTCCAAAATAGCCTTTCGTTAAGTCGTTCATATGCAATGCTGTTGTGTGATATGTTGGTAATGTAATTAAGTGATGAAAAATCCCCGCTTCTCTTGCACCATCCATTTGGAAGGTCTTAATTTTTTGATCTGCTCTGTAACATAATTCAGTTCCATCATATTCAGCACTCATTAGGTTATTTCTATCATAGGCTGTCATATTTTCGCCTTCAGCTAACATTTCTTCATAGACCTGATTTCGGAAATTCAACGTCCAATTAAATGAAGGTGAATTATTATAAACTAGTTTGGCATTTGGTACAACTTCTCTCACCCTGTTAATCATGTGAGCAATTTGCTTTACGTTTGGGGTCGGTGTTTCAATCCATAACAAATCTGCTCCATTTTGTAAACTAGTTATGCAGTCCAGTACAACTCTATCGATATTAGACCCTTCTTTAAATTTGTACAAACCATTTGGTAATCTTTTTGGCTGCACAAGTTTACCATTTCGCTTCAATAATACTTCACCTTCTTTCACCTCTTCTATCTTTACTTCTTCGGCATCTACAAAAGCAAGATACTTAGAAGCTATATCACCTGGTTCTTTACTAACAGGAAGTTTTTGCGTTAACCCTGCACCTTCAGAATCTGTACGTGCTACTATGATACCATCATCTACACCTAACTCTAAAAACGCATAACGAACTGCATTAAGTTTTGCAATAAAATCTTCGTGTGGAACAGTTACTTTACCATCTTGATGCCCACATTGCTTGGCGTCAGATACTTGGTTTTCTATTTGAATAGCGCACGCACCAGCCTGAATCATCTTCTTTGCTAGTAAATAAGTAGCTTCTTCATTACCAAAACCAGCGTCAATATCAGCAATAATTGGTACAACATGGGTCTCAAAATTATCAATCTCATTTTGCACATCCTCGCCATTTGCATGTCTTCTAAATAAATCATTTAGCTCAATGGCATCTGCTTGTCTAAGAAAATCATATATCTCTTCAATTAACTTAGGCACAGCCGTTTTCTCATGCATAGACTGATCTGGTAAGGGACCAAATTCTGAACGTAAAGCAGCAACCATCCAACCAGATAAGTATAAATAGCGTTTACTTGTTGTTTTATGATGCTTTTTTACAGCTATCATTTTCTGCTGTGCCACGAAACCATGCCAACACCCCAAGGATTGCGTATACTTTGAAGAATCCGCATCATAGTCCGCCATATCTTTTCGCATAATAGCAGCTGTGTATTTTGCGATATCCAAACCTGTTTTAAAACGGTTTTGAATTGTCATTCTTGCTGCATTTTCTGGGTTAATAGCATCCCAACTTGTACCAAATTTTGTTTTTAAATCTTTAACAGTCTTCAAGGCAGAAGCAAAGTTTGATTGTGGTAAATTTTTCATAATTTTGAATTGTATTAATGATACTTTAGATTTAATATAGATCCCGTGTAATGTTGCCGCATTAGCGGGATTTTTTGTTATAATAGTTTATAGGCTGAAAGTGTTAAGAACTCCTCAAAGTTTGGTTGTGTCACTAAGCGTTTAAAAAGATTGATAGCATCGCAAAACTTGGTAGCCTTAATTTTGCCCTCACCTACTTCTCTAATAATCTTTTCAACTTCATCATCAAAAATAGAATCGAATAATTCTCTGTTAAACTGACGTCCGTCCTCAATAAACGCTTCATTTTTTAGCCATTGCCAAACTTGTGTTCTCGATATCTCCGCTGTTGCTGCGTCTTCCATTAAGTTGTACAACGCTACTGCACCAAATCCACGCAACCAAGCTTCCATATATAAAATACCTACATTGATGTTTTTTCTTATTCCTGTTTCAGTTATGGTACCTTTTGGCAACTCTACCAAATCGGCTTCGGTAACCGTGATATCTTCACGCTTTCTGAAAATCTGATTTGGAGTTGGCATGTACTTATCAAATTCCTTCATGGCCACTTCCACTAAAGCTGGATGTGCCACCCAGGTACCATCATGCCCACTCTTAGCTTCACGCTCCTTGTCCATTCTAACTTTTTCTAGAGCTTCCGCATTAGCTGTTGGATTATTTTTAATAGGAATCTGAGCTGCCATTCCTCCCATAGCATGAATACCTCTTTTGTGACAACGTTGTATTACTAAATTAGAATATGCCGCCATAAAAGGGGTTGTCATGGTTACTTGATCTCTATTGGGTACTATAAAGTTTTTGTGATTTCTAAATTTTTTAATGTAGGAAAAGATGTAATCCCAACGACCGCAGTTTAATCCAACAATATGGTCTTTAAGTTCGTATATAAATTCATCCAGTTGAAAACTTGCTGTTATGGTTTCAATAAGCAAGGTGGCTTTAAATGTGCCTTGAGGCACTCCTAGATATGCTTGTGAATATTCAAAGACTTCGTTCCACCATCTTGCTTCTAAATAATGTTCAAGTTTTGGTAAGTAGAAATAAGGAGCACTTCCTTTGTCTATAAGTACTTTACTGTTATGGAACACATAAAGTCCAAAATCAAACAAACTTCCTGACATTTGCTCACCATTAACCAATAAATGTCGCTCATTAAGATGCAATCCTCTTGGTCTAACCAACAGCACAGCGGTTTCGTCATTGAGCTTATAATGCTTTCCTTTTGTATTATCCATTATTTCAATATTGCCGTTGTTGGCATCTATCAAATTTTGTTGTCCTTCCAAGTTATTTTTCCAACTTGGTGCATTGCTATCCTCAAAGTCCGCCATAAAGGTTTTAGCACCAGAATTTAGAGCATTAATCACCATCTTGCGATCTACAGGACCGGTAATCTCTACGCGTCTATCCAATAAATCATCTGGTATAGGTGCAGCAACCCAGTCTGATTCCCTTATACTTTTAGTTTCAATAGGAAAAGAAGGGAATTTGCCAGAATCAAAAATGGCTTGTTGTTCTTTTCGGTAATTAAGCAATAAAAGTCTTTTATCATTAAATTTTTCGTGTAATGCCGATAAAAATGTTAGAGCCTCTTCGGTTAAGATTTCTGGATAGACGTTCTTAACGTCTTGTAATAATTTAGTTTTTTCCTGATGTGTAACTGAAATTTGCATATCCTATAGATTTTGATGAAACAATGTTACAACGTATTTTTGAAAAAAACAAGCGAACGTTCGCTATTTTTATTTTTTCGCTAATAATGTATATTCGCAAATAATACTATATTTGTGACTATGGAACAGGATTATATTAAGTTAATTTTTGGTTTAAAATTAAAGCAAATCCGCACAGATCGTGGGCTTTCGTTATTTGGACTTTCTAAATTATCAGGATTGTCAAAATCCTATCTTAATGAAATAGAAAAAGGAAAAAAATATCCTAAACCGGATAAAATTGCAGCGTTATCTGAACATTTGGAAGTGCCTTATGACGAATTAGTTTCCTTAAAACTAGACAAGAACCTCGCCCCTATTGGTGAGATTCTGCAGTCAAAATTATTAAAGGAAATTCCATTAGAATTGTTCGGTATTCAAGAAAGTACGCTAATAGATATTATATCTAATGCACCTGTTAAAGTCACTGCTTTTATTAGTACCATCATTGAAATTGCCAAGAATTACAACTTTAGTAGAGAAAACTTCTTTTTAGCATCAGTTAGATCTTTTCAGGAAGCCAACTACAACTATTTTGAGGATATTGAAACTGCGGTATTAAAATTTGCAAAAACTTATCATATTGACCTATCCAATAAAATAACGTCCCAGGAATTAGAAGATATTTTGGTCGAAGAGTTTGGTTACAGCATTAATAGCCATGAGTTAGAGGAACATAGCGAGCTGGATAACCTCAGATCTATTTATGTACCTAAAACAAAAACCCTTTTAATCACCAAAAGTATTGATGATGCCCAACGTGCTTTTGTTTATGCTAAGGAATTAGCATATAACTTTCTTAATATTACAGAACGCCTTTATACTTTTTCCTGGATTAAATTTGAAAGCTTTGATGAGGTACTTAACAATTTCTATGCTTCGTATTTTGCCGGTGCCTTAATAATTCCCAAAGAAAGTATTGTCGCAAACCTAAAGCAGCTATTTGAGCAGCAACACTTTAAAGCTGAAGATTTCGAATTGTTACTTAGTAAATATAATGCCTCACCGGAAAGTGTCTATCAAAGACTCACAAATATCCTCCCGAAGGAATTCAAATTAAAAAATCTATTCTTTTTAAGATTCTCTCACCAACAAGGATCTGATAAATTCTCTCTAAATAAAGAACTGCATCTCGAAAAACAGCAGTCTCCTCGAGCAAGAGAAACCAATGAACATTACTGTAGAAGATGGGTATCTATAAAAGTATTGCAAGCTATAAGCGCTAATAATTCCAATCATGAATTTTCTATGCAGATTTCAGATTATGTGGCTGAGAATAAGAAATATTTAGTGCTAGCTTCTGCAACCAAGGACCCTTTCAAACAAAACAGCTACAGAAGTATTTCTATTGGCATAGAATTAAATGCTCAATTACAACGAAAAGTAAACTTTGTAAACAATAAAAGTATTGAAAGCCCTCATGTTGGTGTTACCTGTGAGCGCTGCGGCGTTATAAACTGTAGTGTGAGAAAATCTCCACCTACAATACTAGAATCCATGAACAAAGAGTTGAAAACTTCTCAAATAGTTAAAGAAATTACCAAAAAATATAGCCAATGACTAAACTAGCTTTCTTGCCTTTTCATAATCAATTTCACTGAAGCTTGATATGACCATATCTGCCCTTGAATAATCTTGGTGGGATGAATGAGGACTTTGAAAACCTACGCAAAATATATCAGCAGATTTTGCGGCATCAATACCGTTTGTTGAATCCTCAATAACCAAACATTCGGATTTCAAACAACCAGTGTGCTCATAAGCTTTTAAAAATATTTCTGGATGCGGCTTGGACTGTTTTAAATCTGCACCACTAAATTTTCCCATAAAATATTGATTTAAATCAAATCGCTCAAAAATTCGATTGATGTTTGGCATAGATGCTGAGGAAGCCACTACCAATTTGACTTCATTAGAGTAATAGTCTTTTATGATATCTAAAACACCATCTATTAAAGCTAAGTCCGAATCATTTTCAAATAAACTTTTAAAATGCTGTCGCTTTAGTTTTACTAATAATTCTGGCACTTCCCTTAGTTGAAAATGATTAACCAATCGTCTGCATATATTTATCGTAGACTGTCCGGTAAACGAAGCATATAAATCCTCATCAACATTAATGTTAACATCAGAAAACATTTTAAAATATGCCTTTCTATGTAATGGCTCAGTATCTACAATAACACCATCCATATCAAACAAAACAGCTTTCAACATTGTTATTTTAGTTTTTGCAAAATTAGAAAAGCATATTATAAGAGCCTATTTTACAAATAAAAAATCCCAAACTCCATCGCACACATTTTTTTAGGAATTTGGGATTGGAAAATTAAATTTTAGAAATCACAATACGTTATCCATTATTTCCTGAACAACCTCTGGATTCAATAGGGTACTTGTATCCCCAAGGTTACTTGTGTCTTTCGATGCTATTTTTCTCAAAATTCGTCTCATGATTTTTCCTGATCTCGTTTTTGGCAATCCAGTAGTAAACTGAATTTTATCCAGCTTGGCAATTGGCCCAATTCTATCGGTTATCAATTGATTAATTTCTTTACGAACATTATCATGATTTCTATCCTCACCCGTATCTTTTAAGGTAATGTAACCATAAAGGGCGTTACCCTTTACATCGTGTGGGAAACCAACAATAGCAGATTCTGCTACAGCATTATGTTCATTAATTGCATCCTCAATAGGTGCCGTACCCAAATTGTGACCAGATACGATAATAACATCGTCTACTCTACCGGTTATTCTATAGTACCCTACTTCATCCCTTAAAGCACCGTCACCTGTAAAATACATGTTTTCAAAAGCCGAGAAATAAGTATCCTTGTACCGTTGATGATTTCCCCAAATCGTTCTCGCCATAGATGGCCATGGGAATTTAATGCATAATCGACCATCAACCTGATTTCCTTTTATTTCTTTACCTTCTTCATCCATTAGTGCAGGTTGAATCCCTATAAATGGCAACGTTGCATAGGTTGGTTTTGTCGGTGTAGAAAACGGTATTGGTGTAATCATAATACCTCCAGTTTCAGTTTGCCACCAAGTATCTACTATAGGACTCTTCTTTTTACCAATATTGTCATTATACCAATGCCATGCCTCTTCATTTATGGGCTCTCCGACAGAACCTAAAACTTTCAATGAAGACAAATCATATTTCTCGACCAATTCGGTACCATGTTTTGCCAAAGCGCGTATAGCCGTTGGAGCTGTGTAGAACTGATTGACTTTGTGCTTCTCTACAATGTCCCAAAAACGACCAAAGTCAGGATAGCTTGGTACACCTTCAAACATTACAGTGGTAGCACCATTGCAAAGTGGTCCATAAACAATATAACTATGACCTGTAATCCAACCAATATCCGCTGTACACCAATACACATCATCTTCACGATACTGAAAAACATTCTTGAATGTATAGGCAGAATACACCATATAACCACCTGTCGTGTGTAGCATTCCTTTTGGCATGCCAGTAGACCCTGAAGTATATAAAATGAATAAGGGATCTTCAGCATCCATAACCGTTGCTGTTAAATCATTGTAAGCTTCATCTAACAGTGGTTGCAACCATTCGTCTCGTCCTTCTTTCATATTAACTTCCGAGTTAATACGTTTGGCTACCAATACAGATTCAACTCCTGGACAATCTTCTAAAGCCTCATCAACTATCCCCTTTAAATCAATCGTTTTAGCACCTCTATAAGAACCATCCGAAGTTAAAACCATTTTTGCATCACAGTCATTAATACGTGTTGATAATGCTGTTGCGGAAAACCCTGCAAATACTACAGAATGTACCGCGCCAATTCGCGCACAGGCCAAAACTGAAACCGCCAATTCAGGTATCATTGGTAAATAAATACATACACGATCCCCTTTTTTAATTCCCTTTTCCAACAGCACATTAGCAAATTTGCAAACACGTTCGTGTAGCTGCTTATATGTGATATGCTCAGCAGGTTCATTAGGGTCATTGGGCTCAAACAAAATAGCTGTTTTATCACCTCTAGTATGCAAATGTCTATCGATACAGTTTTCAGTGATATTTAATTTAGCACCTTCAAACCATTTTATTTCGGGCTTTTTAAAATCCCAACTTAAAACGTTATCCCATTTTTTTCTCCATATAAAGTGTTCCTCAGCAATTTCCTCCCAAAATGCCTCTGGATTTCTTACCGATTTCCTATAAACTTGAAAATACTCTTCAAAATGTTTAATATGATAATTACTCATGATTGATTATGTTTTTGTGTATACCTATTTGATTTTTTTTGTAAACGGATTCGATTTCTGAAATAATCGTAACATCCTCTATAGTTGATGGCACGTTGTATTCCAAATCATCTGAAATATTCCTCAACAATTTACGAAGAATTTTACCAGAGCGCGTTTTGGGCAATCGCTTAACCACCAGCACATCCCTAAATGCTGCTACGGCACCTATTTCGTGCCTTACATCTTGTATGATTTCTTTAGAAATTTGATTTTCATCCTGTTCGTCCCCTGTTTTTAAGACGATTAAGCCCAAGGGTTTTTGACCTTTTAAGTCACAATGAACTCCAAAAACAGCACATTCTGCAACCGCATGGTGTGAAGCAACTATTTCTTCCATTTCTGCGGTTGATAAACGATGACCTGCTACGTTAATGATATCATCAACTCTACCTGTGATAAAGACATAACCATCTTCGTCCTTATAGCCTCCGTCTCCCGAAAAATAATAGCCAGGAAACTTATCCAAATAACCAGACTTGAAACGTTGTGGATTTCCCCAAAGATTTAATAAAGTACCTGGTGGTAGCGGAAGTTTTGCTGCAACATAACCCTCTACACCTGCAGCAACCTCTTTTCCTTCTTCATTTAATATTTGAATATCGTATCCGCAAACCGGTAGAGATGCTGATCCTGGCTTTACCGCCATGAGCTCCACTCCGACCATATTAGTCAGCATAGGCCATCCACTTTCGGTTTGCCACCAGTGATCTATTACCGGAATTTTCAGATGCTGTTCTGTCCAACGTAAGGTTGCAACATCACAACGTTCACCCGCTAAAAATTGATATTTAAGACAACTTATATCGCTTTTATTAATGAACTCACCATTAGGATCTTCTTTCTTTATCGCTCGGATGGCTGTAGGTGCCGTGAACATCACTTTGACGTTATGCTCACTGATGACACGCCAAAACGTAGAGGCATCAGGAGTTTTAATTGGTTTTCCTTCAAATAGAACGGTCGTATTTCTATTAAGTAAAGGACCATAAACTATATAACTATGCCCTACGACCCAACCTACATCACTTGCTGCCCAATAGACATCACCTTCCTCGACACCATAAACATGTTTCATAGAAAATTTAAGAGCAGTGGCATATCCACCAGAATCTCTAATAATACCCTTAGGCTTACCTGTTGTACCAGATGTGTACAAGATATAAAGCGGGTGATTTGATTCTACTTCAACAGGTGCAACAGCTTCTGATTTTGAAACTAATTCACCATAATCAACGTCTCTATCTTGATGTGGAATTTCAACTCCTAATTTTCTATCATAGACTATAACCCGTTTAGGTTTAAACTCAGCCAAATTAATAGCTTCATCTACAAACGGTTTATAAGGAATAATTCTTTCGATCTCAATACCATTTGAGGCTGTAATTATAGCCTTAGGCTTGCAGTCATCAATTCGTATTGCTAACTCATGTGGAGCAAAACCTCCAAAAACAACCGAATGAATAACACCTAGTCTAGCACAGGCTAACATGGCATATAAAGCTTGAGGAATCATTGGCATGTATATAACACATGTATCCCCTTTTTCTAGTCCAAGGGACTGAAGACCCCCTGCCAATTTAGAGACCTCTTCGTGTAGTTTATTGAATGATATGTGCTGTTTTGTCTGTGTTACAGGGGAATCATAAATAATAGCATTTTGATGTCCAAACCCATCTTCAATGTGTTTATCGATGCATAAGTAACTAACATTTAGTTTTCCGTCTTTAAACCATTGTGGATAATTGTATTGATCCAATCCTAATATGGTTTTAGGCTCTTGAAACCAAGCCAAACGTTCAGCCTGCTTTTTCCAGAAGTGTTCAGGCTTCATTATACTTTCCTGATACATGTATTGATAGCTCATGGCTCGATTTTTTTTGAATTAAACAAACCAAACCAATTTGGATTTAAAACCTTAAGCTTTATAAGAGCCCAAATTATAACCACAAAACAAAGGCCCATGACCATTGATTCCAATGGACCTGTAGCAGTTTCACCCTCAAGTTTAAAACGGAAATACAAGGTTACAATAACGTAAACACTGATAATGATATCAGACGCTAATGCATTTATTCTAAGACGTTTCATTTTTTTAATACTTTAATTAAACATTGTTTGTTTGCACACAAAACGGATGTTTATTAAAGTGAAATCTAAGCGATGAGCGCTTTAATTTCTGAAACTATTTTTTTCACTGAAAACGGCTTTGTTAAATATTTATCTGCTCCAAGTTTTAAGCCTTTTTCAATATCAGAAGCTTTATTTTTTGCAGTTAAGAACACTACCTTGGTATTCTTTAACTTATCATTTTCTTTAATTGACTTAAGTGTTTGATAACCATCTACTTTTGGCATCATTACATCTAACATAATAACATCTGGAACAACAGTCTTTAATATGTCCAAAGCCTCGCTTCCATCTCTGGCAATATACACTTCAAAATCATTCTTTTTAAAAGTGTATTCTAAGGTCATCACTATGTTTGGCTCGTCATCGACGATTACAATTTTCTTCATTTATCAAACACGATTACAATTTACTTAAAAGGTAGTTTAAAACCAAAGATTGCGCCTCTTTTTTGATTATTTTTTACCCAAATTTTACCGTTGTGATTTTCTACAATCTGTTTACAGATGGCTAGTCCGAGACCACTCCCTTCCGGTTTTTGAATATTTTGGTTTTTTGACTGGTAAAATTTATTGAAAATATATGGTAGATCCTGAGCAGGTATTCCCTTTCCATTGTCATTTACCGTGACTTCTAAATAGCCGTCACCATACTTATAATCTACAACAATTTTACCTCCTTTTGCATCACAAAACTTTATAGCATTAGAAATAAGGTTAGTTAAGACTTGTACTATGCGGTCTTCATCATACTGGGCGTTGAGATCACTTTTATTTGAATTAATAATTTCCACCTGTTTTTTATCGGCAATATGACGCAAACTTTCAACCGTCTTTTCTATAGTTTCCCTGATATTATATTTTTTGATGTTTAACTGTGTCCTACCTTTTGAGAGTTTTTCAAAATCCAGTATATTATGAATAAGCCTTGATAGCCTATCGCTATCTTGAAGCATATTTTTTAAGAACTGCGTTTTTATTTCCAATGGCATATCATCATCGTCGTCCATAAGTAATTCTGTTGTAGCCCGTATCCCAGTAATTGGTGTTTTTAATTCGTGAGCTACGGTGTCTAAAAACTCATCTTTCTGCCTATCCTTTTCTATGAGCTCTTGGTTAGCATCCTTAAGTTTATTTGTAAGTACGGTAAGTTCCTTTGATTTTTCTCGCAGCAGTTTGTTTCTACTTATTGTTTCTTTGGATTCTTCAAGAATTTTAAGGACCTCAACCAAGCTCACTTCATCCTCCTTAACCACACTTGAGATTAGGATTTTCGCAGAAGCACTTCCAATACTTCCTGTTAAAAGCTTTTCTGAAAAATTAATCAATCTGGCATCTGCCATCTGGGTATCCAATGGCAGTTCATATTTCCTAAAGAAAAGTTTTAAAGCACGATCAGTCCTGGCTTCACCTAAAAACTTAACTAAAACCTTCTTAATATCTGCCACATAAGCTTCACCTTTCCACACCAATGCACCATCCTGTAAATCCGTATAATTTTTGCTATCTACAAACATCTCAGCGTAATTTCGTTCTCTATAATTACCCTTCTCCAAAACAGAAAAGGTTACATAGCAAAATAGATTGACTAACATACTCCAAAAAAAAGCGTGTGCTGGTGGACTTAAAAAGTCTATGCCGAATAATGCATATGGTTTTAAAGAGGTTATCCCTGCCAACCCATATTGCACAAGATCATCTGACCCATTTAAGGCATGAAGTGAAAACGGTAATATTAATGTATAGAAGACAATACCCAGACCTGCTATAATTCCAATAATAGTTGCTTTGGATGATCCTCTATTCCAAAACAAACCGATAAAAAATGAAGGTGCTAATTGGGCTATAATTACAAACGCCATTAAACCAATTGAATACAAAGACAACTCAAATGAAAAGTTTACATAAAAGGCATAAGCGATAATGATAATGGAAAAAATTGAAATACGACGGATGTTCTTAATGTATTTCGCATTTCGTTCAGGATGACTTTTTATAAAATAATCTAAAAAACCATAAGGAATTATTAAGTTGTTACTTACCATAGTAGATAATGCTAACGTGGCAACAACCACCATTGAAATTACAGCTGAAAATCCACCTAAAAACACAAGTACTGAAATAAAAGTGTTACCGTTTTGCAGTGGCAATAGCAAGGCATAGTATTCAGCCTGTGAAGGATTACCGATGGTAAGATTACCAGCCCAAGCAATGAAAATGACAAAAATATTAAACAGCAACAAATATAAAGGGAACATCCAAATGGCATTTTTTAAGTGTTTTTCCCTAACATTTTCTACTACTGAAACTTGAAATTGTCTCGGTAGTAAAAATATAGCCATAAACGATAGCATAATAGTAAACAACCAATTAAACCCATCTTCAAAACCATTAATTGTGGTGAGTGCTTCAAAATTATCTGCCATTGACATTTTTGTATAGATTGCTTCTGTCCCATCAAATAATATGTAAGTAACATAGACACCAACAAACAAAAAGAAAACAAGCTTTAAAATAGACTCAAAGGCCACTGAAATCACAATACCCTTGTGCTTTTCGGAAGCATCCGTAGTTTGGGTGCCAAAAAAAGTAGCAAACACAGCTAATAATAGGGCAATATAAAAGGTAGAATCATCATAAACAGAAGTAGAAACATAACTGGTATCATCTGATAAAATCTGAAACGTTTCTGAAACTGCTTTAAGCTGTAGTGAAATGTAAGGCACGATTGCCATAAGACATACAATGGTTACCAAGGCTCCCAGAAAACGATTGTTCCCATAACGCAAAGAAATAAAGTCCGCAATAGAGCTAATCTTCTGTTGCTTAGAAATTCTTATGATTTTTCGCAACAACAGTATCCAGAGTGGCGCAGCAATAACTGGTCCTAAATAAATAGGTAAAAAATTAACACCTGAATTAGCTGCAATGCCTATACTACCATAGTAAGTCCATGCGGTACAATATACTGCCAATGACAAAGTATAGACTACCGAATTGTTTACCCATTTGCTTTTAGCATTCTTTTCGGCTACGTAGGCTATAAAGAATAAGGCTGCCAGATAGGTAACTATTATGATAAATAGAATATAATTACTCATAATGACGCTTTAACACAATATATGACACCAAAATTACCACTAGCCAAATACAAAAAATAGAAAAGTAAAATATGGGAATACCAAATACGTGACCATCACTATTAAAAACCAGTAAAAAAGGTAAATTCAATAATACTAAGGCCGTAAATGAAAGAATAACTAACTTCTGTTCGTGTCGCTTTTTCAAGAGTAAATTTTATAATTGAAAATTAAGAAAAACATTTTAAACTAAGCATTAGATTAATGAAGAACACTTCTTTATTCCAGTTTAATATTTTGTATTAACAAATCTTTACTACATAAAAAACAGTGCTGTAAAAAACAGCACTGTTTTGCTACTAACCAATTAAAACCAATTCAACTAATGATCATGGGCTTCGCCAGCACCTGATGGTATCCTTATGTTTTCAACAATTTCCTGCACGTGTTGTGGTGGTGCTTGAGTCATACGAGACACTACCAACGAAATAACTACATTAACAAGCATTGCGATGGTACCGAAACCTTCTGGTGAAGTACCAAACCACCATTCACTTGCTGGTCTCGGATCGAACGTCCCAATTAACCCTGTTTTATACCTAATCATATAGAACAACATTAAAGAAATTCCAACCACCATACCTGCAATGGCCCCTTGTTTATTCATACGCTTATCAAAAATTCCTAAAATTATGGCAGGAAAGAAGGATGCTGCTGCCAGTCCAAAGGCCAAGGCTACAACTGCAGCAACAAAACCAGGTGGCTTAATACCTGCTAGTCCAGCAATGACAACTGCAAATACGATTGATATTCTTGCCCACATTAACTCACCTTTATCAGAAATATCTGGTTTGATCTGTTTCTTGATTAAGTCGTGAGATATGGATGTAGAAATTACAAGCAACAATCCAGCAGCCGTAGATAATGCAGCCGCTAATCCACCTGCTGCAACTAAGGCAATTACCCAGTTAGGTAACTTGGCGATTTCAGGATTTGCCAATACCATAATATCTCTATCGACATACAATTCATTTTCACTAGCATTTGCATTTGAAATCATTCGCTCTCCAAAAGCACCTCTCGCATCTGTGTAGACCGGTTTTTTCCCATCAATAGCGCTTCCTGCGACATACTGAATTTTACCGTCACCATTTTTATCTGACCAAGCGATTAAACCAGTATCCTCCCAGTTTTTAAACCAATCAGGTACTTCTGTATACTCGGTATTACTTACGGTTTCGATTAAGTTTGTTCTTGCAAATACTGCAATAGCGGGTGCTGTTGTATAAAGGATAGCAATAAATAATAATGCTAATCCAGCAGATTTACGTGCATCCTTTACTTTAGGTACTGTGAAGAACCTGACAATCACATGAGGCAAACCTGCAGTACCAACCATTAAGGCCAAGGTAATGGCGAAAACGTCCCATGTGGACTTACTTCCATCTGTATATTCTTTAAATCCAAGTTTGGTATGTAATTGATCTAAGTGATCTAGTAATGGGACACCTTTCGATATGTCTCCACCCATTCCAATCTGGGGAATGATATTTCCGGTCATTTGCATAGAAATGAAGAATGCAGGTACCATAAATGCAAAGATTAAAACACAATATTGTGCTACTTGCGTATATGTAATACCCTTCATGCCGCCTAAAAAGGCAAATACAAGAACAATAGCCATACCAATGACCACACCAATATTAATATCCACTTGTAAGAACTGGGAAAATACAACTCCTACTCCACGCATTTGCCCTGCAACGTATGTAAACGACACCAATAAAGCGCAGATTACAGCTACTGTTCTTGCTGTATTAGAATAGTATCGGTCACCAATAAAGTCTGGTACTGTAAATTTTCCAAATTTCCTCAAGTAAGGTGCGAGTAGCAAGGCGAGTAAAACGTATCCGCCTGTCCATCCCATAAGATAAACCGAACCATCATAGCCCGTAAAGGATATAATACCAGCCATTGAAATAAACGATGCCGCACTCATCCAGTCTGCAGCTGTTGCCATACCATTTGCAAGTGGAGATACACCACCACCAGCAACATAAAAGTCTTTAGTTGAGCCTGCTCTAGCCCAAATTGCTATTCCGAAATATAGTGCGAACGTGACGCCTACTAATATCCATGTCCAAGTTTGTACACTCATAATTTTATTTTTTTGGTTATTAGTTAAGACTATTCGTCGTAACCATATTTTTTATCTAGTTTATTCATAATGCGAACGTAAACGAATATTAAAATCACGAATACGTAAATGGAGCCCTGCTGCGCAAACCAAAACCCTAGTTTAAAGCCGCCAAGTCTTATTTCGTTTAAAGCATCCTTAAACAAAATCCCACAGCCATAGGACACTATAAACCAAATGGCTAGTAATATGGAAAGGTACTTTACATTCTCTTTCCAGTACGCTGTTGCGTTTTTTTGTTGATCTGACATAGTTTTAAGTTTTAAAGGAAAATATGTGTTTGAAGTCTAAAAATATTGGAAGACTCAGCACCTGTAGCACCTCGAGTACCCGTAGTAAATTCAGCTGTTATTTTAGCAAAATGACCATTGATAAAATAGTTAAGTCCTAAACCAAATTCATTACTTGTCTCTGGCGTGAATTCTAAGTCTGCAGTATTATAGGTTACATAGGGCATTAGTTTCAAGTTCTGAAACAGTACGCCTACCTGACCATGAATCACACTTCCTGATGAAGGCACTAAGCCACCAGAGGCAAAGCCATCGGTACTTCCGTAATTATAGTTGTAATAGGCTGTCAAAGCACTAACTGCAATGTTATCATTGATTGGTGCATCATAAAACGCATCGAGGGCAAAGTGCGTTACAGATTCTCTATCGTTCAAATTATTAACAGCCAATGCATCAGGATGATATAAAAAGCCAGCACCAACGCTAAACACCTTCTTTTTACCTAAATATGAACCTACGAAATAAGGCAGCTTATCGGATTCCTTATCAAAAAAGTCATATTTAAAATAACCTGCATAATTCCAAAGACCTGTCCCAATTGAGTTGTCTACTTGATATGATGGTACTGAACCAAGAGCACCAATATTATTTCTGGCATTATTTGCAGATACGCGGTAATGAAAATTACCCAAAGATCCTTTTGCGTAAATCCCCAAGTGGCGCGCAAACTGGTCGCTGGTGGTAATATTGTTCCATGGAAATAATCGAACATCTGAATTACCAGCACCAGGGTTATCTAGAGTCATCATATTAAGCGTACTCTGGTTGGTTAATCGTGATATTCCATTCCAGTAATGCAACCCTGTACCAACATGAAATTTTTCAGGAATTACTGCAAATTCACCCCAAGCATCATGAAGAAAAAGCAAACTGCTTTGATTGTCTGATTGTGTGTTAGGGTTGGCACTTAAATTACCCGCATTTAAATTGTTTAAACCAAAATGTGTTAGTATTAAAAATCGTGGTGAAATTTGAGCATATGCCAGTAGACGTGATCTTCGTATAGAATATCTCAAACTTTTTTGGTTAGAATTTGCCTCTAGCCAAAGTTGATGCCAAGTAATAAACCTTATATACTTACTCCCATCCTCATTCAGCTTCACTTGCATTGGTTTGTAAGAATGATCGGGTTCTGCATCTTCCTGTTGACTCCAGGATGTTATAGGTATAAAACCTAAAGCCAAAAGACATAAAAAAAGACGTGTTTTTTTCATAAAGATTAGTTGTTTAGTTAGTTATACATCTGTTTTGTGTGCGATACTAAGCTCTAAAAAACTATCTCTAAAAAAAAAGTTAATATAGTTTATTGGTAATTATATATATTTAATCCCTAAAACGTTCCCATTTTATTAGCATAAACTTATCTCCTAATTCAGTAACAAGTGTTCCGGCACCTGATAAATTTTGGGCATTTGAAAAATAATTTGAAAGTTCTTGGGCATTGAGAATTTTATAGGTAGGATGGTATTTTGAGTTGTAAGGTCTTTTGATGTTATACTTCTTTACCCAGTTCATAATACTTACGTGAGATATACCTAATATGCGTTCTATTTCCCTATAGGTCAAACCCTCTAAATATAACTGCAACGCCTTGTTCACATAATAGTCATCAATCTTTTTACCCAGTTTATTTACAGTAAAATAGTAATTGCAAGACTTACATTTATAACGCTGTCTGTTATTAATAACTCCGCTTTTAATATAACGGTCAGAACCACAATTTGGACAAAGATCTATTTTCATATATACTTATTTAGCATAAATATACTAATTTAGCACAATATATCCGATTTTAATCATTTTGTTATAGCAATGGTAAACAAAAGATTAACAATTTATTATCTAGATTTTACCTTAACGACTTAAAATAACGTTTGGATTCCTCGAGAACTTTTGGTGCTAAAAGAATTGTAGCAATCATCGTTGGAAATGCCATGAATGCAAACACACCATCGATAAAATTAATCATAGCTTCAAATGGTGTGGTTGCCGCAAGAATAATACTCAGAATGTAAAAATAATTGTAGTAGTGTTTGTTATCAGCACCAATTAAAAAAGATAAACATTTTGTACCATAGTACGAATAGCTAAATAAGGATGAAACACTGAAGAAAAACACGCAAACCATCAATAAATACTGTCCATATGGTAATGCTTGTTCAAAAGCCGAAGCTGTAAGACTCACACCATTATCCGTTGTTGTTTCCCAAACTCCAGTAACCAAAATTGCCAGCGCCGTAAGCGTGCAAACAATCAAGGTATCAATTACGGGACCTAACATAGCAACTAAACCTTCACGAACAGGTTCATCCGTTTTTGCTGCACCATGTGCCATAGGAGCAGTTCCTAAGCCCGCCTCGTTAGAAAACGCTCCGCGCTTAATTCCATGCAAAATTAAAGCCCCTAAAACACCACCTAAAAAGGGTTGGTCCTTTGGAAAATAATCCGCTGCAAAAGCATCAGTAACGATCATTGATAAATATTTTGGTACTTCATCTATATATACACCAAGAATCATTAATACCAAAACAAAATACAGCATCACCATAGCTGGTACCATTTTGGAAGCCCAATGACTTATACGTTGTATGCCTCCAAGAATCACTATACTAGTCACTATCACTAAAATTGCAGCAATAATCAAATTACTTCCAAGGGATACTTCTACTCCATTTGGGATTAATACAATATCATTAATGGCTTGTTTGAGCTGATTGACATTCACCACAGGTAAAGCTCCCAGCATACCGAACAGACTGAATAATACCGCCAAGAATTTCCATGGTTTACCAAGACCCTCTGTAATAAAATACATAGGTCCACCTTGTATGTCACCATTACTATCCTTACCTCTATATAAAATAGCTAAAGTGGAGGTAAAATATTTAGTGCTCATCCCAACGATTGCACTCACCCACATCCAAAACATGGCACCAGGTCCACCAACCGAAATCGCCAATGCGACACCTGCAATATTTCCCATACCAATGGTGGAAGATAAAGCCGTTGTTAAAGCTTTAAAATGCGAAATCTCACCAGCATCATCAGGATTATCGTACTTACCTCTGAGCACACTAATGGCGTGGCCTAAATACCGAAATGGTAAAAATTTCGACCGTATTAATAAATATATCCCACCTCCTACCAATAAAATCAGTAGCGGTAAACCCCAAGCAAAGGAAGAAAAGGCAGCTGTTAAATCCTCAAGTGTTTTCATGAGGTTAAAAATAACGAATCCTTCACAGTGTTAATAATCTATTGAAAGTATTAAACCTAATCCGCTTATTTTACTAACTTCGCTCACCTACTACTAGTCATACAGAAACTAACAGAATGAACAAGAGTATATTTATAGCACTATTTTTTCTAATCGGACTTCATACCTTAAAGTCCCAAAATATTGGAAACATAGTCATTGGCACCAAACACCAAATCCATTCCGATATTTTAAATGAAAAAAGAGCATATTGGATTAGCCTACCTGATTCCTATTATGACAAATCATCATCCTACAAGAGCTATCCCGTACTTGTTGTTCTTGATGGAAATATACACTTTAAAGTTATTTCCAGTATGGTTAACTACATGAGTTCCGATTTATACCGAAATCGTAAAATTCCAGAGATGATAGTCGTTGGCATTCAAAATGTTGACAGAAGGCGCGACTACACACCAGACAAAATCATTACGGTTAGGGAAAATAACACTGGTGGTGGAGAAATGTTTCTGGACTTTTTGGAAAATGAGCTTTTAACTACGTTAGACCAAACGTATAGAACAACTTCATATCGAATACTTTATGGGCATTCCTTGGGAGGGTTATTGGCCACTCACACTTATATGAAAGAAAAGACAAATTTTAATGCATTTATTGCGGTTGATCCAAGTTTTGGAACATGGGATTCAGAAACCATGGATAAAAAATTAGATGCACTGACCGAACATTCATTTAACCGTTTTATTTATATCGCCACGGCCAATTGGAGAAAACGTAATATCAGAAATCGTGACCGTCATGTAAGGCTATACGAAGCATTGAATAGTAAATGTAAAAATGAATTACCTGCAAAATTAGAATACTTCGAAAATGAAGACCATAGCTCAGTTCCAATCATTGCTTTTCATAATGGTATATCAGAAATTTTTAAAGGTTACGGAATCTCCTATCGTGATATTGAAAGTATAGAACAGCTCACTCAGCACTATAAAAAACTTTCAGAACGGTTGTCATGGGATTTTCGACCTCCTGAATATCTCGTCAATCAACTAGGTTATCGTATGCTACAAAGCAGCGATCCCAAAGATCAATCCAAGGCATTGGAATTCTTTATATTAAATGTAAAAAATTATCCAAAATCTTATAATTCCTATGATAGTTTGGGTGAGGCTTATGAATTATTGGGTGATTCCAAAAAAGCAATCGAGAACTACGCAACATCTCTTGAACACAACCCAAATAATGAACATGCCAAAATGAAATTAAAAGAATTGAACAAAAACGAGTAGCCGACTGGAAAAGACCTAAATTACTATGAAAACAGTTATCACACATCGCTAAAAACGATTAATACAACTCACAAATGCCAATAACAATGAATCACAATATATGTCTTAGCCTTTTAATTCTTCTAGTTTTTTCCTCATGCACCGATAAGGCGAAAGAAGCTACAAACGTCACTGAACTTCCTGTTAAAGATTACAAATCATGGTATCAGGTCGAGACTGGTAGACCTAATGCGCTTATATTTGCCAGTTACAAAACCACGATGATTGCCAATGGCAAAGACCAATCCTTATTACGGATAAGTACCGTAGATAGTATAGGAATGGAAATAAAAGACGCATCCTTGCCTTTTGAGATTAGCGTTAAAGGTGATGCTACTATTATTGATATTGATAGTTCTGAAATTGAGCCTGTATTAGAATCCGATACCCTTTCTATCTGGAAATCCAACATCAATAATGGTGTAAAACAATTATGGCTTAGAGCTGGTAATACAACTGACAAAATTACGGTTAAGGTATCCACTGATAGTTTTTGGCCTGCCTCTCATGAGATACATACTATTCCTGCTGATATAAAATTGCTTCAACCAACAAAAGAACAAATCACACCAGGACCAAAAATTGAACCAGAAATGTTGGGCGCCGATATTTCCTTTTTACCACAATTGGAAGCCAGAGGAGCTAAATTTCACGATGATGGTTTAGAAAAGGATGTCATAGAAATTTTAAAAGATCACGGTTTTAATTACATACGCTTACGCGTTTTTGTTAACCCTGAAAATGAACAGGGTTACTCGCCCAATAAAGGCTTTTGTGGACTCGATTACACCTTGCAAATGGCAAAACGCATTAAAGATGCAGGACTCAATCTCTTACTTGATTTTCATTACAGTGATACATGGGCAGATCCTCAAAAGCAATTTAAACCCAAAGCTTGGGAAGGCTTAACATTTAATGAACTCACCAGCACCTTAAAAGAATACACAAAATCCGTGCTTACACAACTAAAAGACCAAGGCACCATGCCAGATATGGTACAAATTGGTAATGAAGTTAATCATGGTATTGTATGGCCAGAAGGCCATGTTTCTAATTTAGACAATCTCGCTGCCTTGTTAAAAGCAGGCACTGAAGCCGTTAGGGAAGTCGATGCCAACACCTCGGTAATGATGCATTTGGCACTTGGTGGCCAAAATGAGGAAACTACTTTTTGGTTTGATAATATGATAGCTCGTGGTGTGGACTTTGATATTATAGGTCTCTCCTATTATCCTATTTGGCACTGTACCTTAGACGACCTTAACCACAATATGCTAGACTTAATTCAACGCTATCAAAAAGATGTAAACGTTGTAGAATATAGTGCGTTTAAAAAAGCAGTGAACGATATGGTTTTTAATTTACCAAATGACAGAGGCAATGGCACTTGTATTTGGGAACCATTGAACACCTGGAGCAAAGTCTTTGATGAGAATGGTCAGCCGTTAAAGGAACTCGATTACTACGACGAGATACAAAAAGAGTTTTTAGAATAAGTTGAAACGTTTTACTTAAATACTAAATTGTAACATTTAAGAAATGTTGATAACATCTTGAAGGTAAAACACTTAAACAATTGATTTTCAAAAATTAAAATCCTAACTTCGCTTATCGGTGAATATAAATCATTACAACGGATTCATATTCTTAACATTAGAGCACATTCAGCTGAAGCTGACTTGTGTTGCTACGTTCTTCGAACTCTCACCCCACAAGAATATGTGCTCTAACGCCCTGCTAAACCAAATTGCTTGATCATTCCTTGCCAAACACAGCTCCAGCTGACGGACTCAAGTCCTTATCGTGCCATAACAATCGCTAAAAGCAATTTGGTACTGGTTCTTGAATTCCCAATCTAATAAATTCCACAATCTATCCTTCGCTTACGCGAAGCCGATTGACGATCAATAATTAGAGAGTATAAGGAAGTTCCCTTCTCTAATTATTGATAGGGAATTTATTATCTTTCCATTCGCAAACCAGAACTGCGTTTAGCAGGGCGATAAGCGTAATTCAAATAAACTAAACCAAAATGAGCAAATCCGATACCAGCCATCATGATGAGCGCATTGCCAATATGAGCTTTGCGTCCGTATATCCGCATTATGTCACCAAAGTAGAAAAGAAAGGTAGAACCAAAGAAGAACTACACCAGGTAATTGAGTGGCTCACAGGTTATGACGAATCTAAAATTAATGCACTTATTGCACAAAAAGTGAACTTTAAGGACTTTTTTGCCAGTGCCAAGCTTAATAAAAACGCCCATCTTATAAAGGGTGTAATTTGTGGCTATCGCGTTGAAGATATCACCAATCCTACGACCCAACAATGTAGATATTTAGACAAACTTATAGACGAGTTGGCCAAAGGTAAAAAGATGGAAAAGATTCTGCGCCAACCTTAAATATTATCTTTGGAAAATGCCTAAAACGCTATACCGTATTTATGTTGTAGAACTCTCAAAACGCGTTTATACTGATAACACAAAGTTCAGGACGGCAAATCCACAATATAATGGTGTTTTAGAATGTTTATACGTGGGTATGACGAGTAAAAACCCTAAAGAACGATTTGAGCAACATAAAACTGGTTATAGAAATAAAAAAGGACACAAATTATCCTCAAATATTGTAGAAAAATATGGCTTGTATTTAAGACCAAGCCTTTATAATCATATCGATCCTTTTTTAACACGAAAGGAAGCACTAATTGCCGAAAAAGAAATTGCATTAGAGTTACGCAGAGCGCGCTACGCCGTTTGGTTTAATTAGATACCATTAGTTTATCCAAGGTTTCTTCATAGATGGCTTCGTATAAGGGAACGATGTTATGAATATCAAACTTTTTGGACTGTGCTTTTGCGTTTGCCTTAAAAGTCTTCAAGGTATCCGAATCCTTAAGAATTTTAATGGCATTGGCAGACATATCTGCAACCGCATTGACATCACTTAAATATCCTGAATACCCATCTATGTTTACTTCTGGCAAGCCACCTGTATTAGTAGATATTACCGGTACTCCACTGGCCATGGCTTCTAAAGCCGCTAAACCAAAACTTTCGGTCTGTGAAGGCAATAAAAACAAGTCGCTAAAACATAATATTCGATCTATTTCATTACTATTCCCAAAGAATATAACCTTTTCACTTATACCCAACTCCTCGACCATCATTTCAGCACCTTCTTTTTCTGGTCCCTCTCCTACTAACATCAGTTTAGCTGGTAGTTCCTTCTGAATATTATAAAAAATCTTAATCACATCGGGAATTTGTTTTACTTCACGCATATTACTGATGTGGGTAATGATGAACTCATCATCATTGGCCATCATGGCACGTTGACAATCCGTAAAATTATTCACATGCTTGTCCAAATCAATAAAATTAGGGACCACATGGATATCTTTTTTAATATTAAAAAGTCGTAAGGTATCCTTCTTTAAACTCTCTGAAACCGAAGTTACTGCATCAGATTTATTAATACTAAAGCTAACAGCTGGCTTGTAAAACGGATGGCTACCAACTAAGGTTATGTCCGTACCATGTAGCGTGGTGACTATAGGAACAAGTATACCTTTTTCTAATAGCATTTGTTGTGCCATATAAGCCGCATAGGCATGAGGGATGGCATAATGCACATGTAAAAGCTCAATCCCATATAGCTGAACCATATCAACCAACTTACTGGATAATGCCAACTCGTAAGGCTGGTAATGAAACAATGGATATTCCGGTACGTGCACTTCGTGAAAATGGACATTGTTACTCAACAATTCCAAACGTACAGGCTGGCTGTAGGTTATAAAGTGAATCTCATGTCCACGTCTAGATAGTTCTAAACCTAATTCCGTGGCCACCACACCACTACCTCCAAACGTTGGGTAACAAACGATTCCTATTTTCATCTAAAGCCTAAGACTATTTAAAGTTAATACGTATAAAGTCCTTAATTGCTTAAAAACCTTACAACTTCCATACAAATGTTAAAATTAATGAATTAGAAAAGTCCCGACCTACTTTTAGCATTTTTTAACGTAAATGAAAAATCAATCAACAATGGCTTCGTAGATCAATCTCTGGATTTCTGTTCTGATATTTTCTCGTAATAACAAGTTTTTACCAGCTTCTGGATAGGTCCTGTTTGCTAAAAATACATAAACGATGCCTTCTTCAGGATCTGCCCAAGCGTACGTACCCGTAAATCCTGAATGCCCAAAACTTGTCATGGAAATACAACCACAGGTTGGACCTTCTTCACCAAGTTGTGGTTTATCAAAACCTATACCTCTTCTATTGTCACTTTCACAATAATAACAGGTGTTAAATCTATCTATAGTTTCTGCTTTAAAATAGCGTTTACCTCCATAAAAACCTTTTTGCAAAAACATCTGCATGATCTTGGCGACATCATTGGCATTACTAAAAACACCTGCATGGCCTCCGATACCACCTTGCATGGCTGCTCCCATATCGTGTACATATCCATGGACTTTTTTATATCTGTAGTAATTATCTTCCTCAGTAGGTACAATGTCCTTTAAACTAAATGATTTTCGAGGGTTGTAAGTGGTGTAGTTGGCACCAAGCGATTTGTAAAAACGGTCTTGGGTAATCTCATGTAAAGATTTATCATAGAATCCTTCCAGATATTTTTTAAGAATATAATAAGGCAAATCACTGTAGCGGTAACGTAAACTGGATAATAGCTCACTTTCTTTTATAATCTCTTGAATTGAATCTTGATAATCGTTTCGCATAAAAAGTGTATTGGTCACTTCTACGTTAAACGCTTTAGAAGGCTTACTTCTGTAATATTTAGAATCTGGCTTTTTTGTCACCGAATCCAGTGTTGCATAATAAAATGGTATCCAAGGTTTTAACTGGGCGTAATGGGAAAGCATCTTTTTTAAGGTGATGTTTTTCTTATTCGATTTTTTGTACTCTGGTAATAAATCTCCTAGTTTAGAATCTAAAGACAAGGATCCCTGTTGCTCCAATTCCATCAATACTGGCAACGTGGCAATAATTTTTGTTAAAGATGCCACATCATAAATATCATCAAAATCTACTTTATTCTTCTTGGCATAGGTATGGTAACCAAAGTTCTTATTATAAATTACTTTTCCATGTCTTGCTACCAAAAGTTGTATTCCTGGTGTCATCTTATTTTTAACAGCATAATTGGCTACGGAGTCTATTCTGCTTAAAAGTTTCGAATCCATTCCTACGCGCTCTGGTAAACCGTAGCTAAGATTTGAAAGAGCGTTAAACATTATTCCTGTTCCCTCTGGAAAAAATTCACCAGCACTAACAGGTAATTTTCCTTTTGCATCAATACCTCCAAATACCAATTGAGCAGATTTCTGTTGCGCAATATCACTGTTTTGATAACTCATTACTATCGCCTCTATATTCTCTATTGAACGCAAATCATTTAAAGCATAGGGCCTCGCAAACACATCTAAAATAACGGTATTACTTCTTGCAATCTCATATAACCATGCCAATTCCTTTTGAGAGAATTTATAGTCTTTCCAAGGATTATCATTGGACTTATGAAACCCAACTACTACGGTATTGTAGTTGTGAATTTTGGTCATAATTTCGTCAAGTTTTTCGCCTTTAATATGATGAACCTTAGTGTACTTTTTTAATTCCTTGTAGAAAGTAGACCCACTATCATCCCCTAATTGAATATAAGCTACCTTTTTGGTTTGTAAATCTCTAAGAGGCAACAAATTGTTTTCGTTTTTAATAACTGTGATAGCATTCTCCATAAGACTTTCATAAAGGACATCATCTTTAATTCTGTTTAAGTCGCTATCTAATCCATATAGGCCAACTGGTGAGTAGTTATGCAACCCAACCTTGTATTTAGCCATAAGGATTTTCTTAACGGAATGCGATAGCCGTTCTTCAGTTATTTTTTGGTCTTCAAAAGCTTCAATAATTCTATCAATACCCTTCTCAGGATCTTCAGACATTAGCAGCACATCATTACCAGCAAAAAACGCCATTAAATCAATTTCACCACCTTTACTGAAAGTATTTGTTGAAATACCATCGAGATTCTTTTCAACATAATCTGCTGCTCCTTTCATGGTGAGGGCATCTGTAAAAATCAGCCCTTTAAAACCTAATTCCCCTTTTAGAATATCAGTAACAATGTGTTTGGACAATGACGAAGGAAAGCCTCTGCGCTTTTCTAAGCTAGGAATATTGAGATGAGCCACCATAACACTGGATAAGCCATTCTTTATCAGTTTACGATAAGGGTATAACTCTATGGAATCAATTCGTTGCTCACTAAAAGATACCGTCGGTAATGTTTTATGGGAATCATCTTCAGTATCTCCATGGCCTGGAAAATGTTTGGCGTTTGCTAAAACACCGGCACTTTGCATACCTCTCATAAATGCCAAGCCTTTTGCGGTTACATTATCTCTATCTTCGCCAAAGGAACGGTTCCCGATGATAGGGTTTTTGGGATTTGTATTAATGTCTACCACTGGAGCAAAATTAAAGTGCACACCTAAACGTTTGCAATGCTCCCCTATGAGACGTCCGGTTTGTTCAACGAGACTATCGTTACTAATGGCACCAAGGGTCATATTCCATGGGAATGCATATGTTGAGTCTAAGCGCATACTCAAACCCCATTCTGCATCCATACCAACCAATAATGGCACTCGTGATGTAGCTTGCAATAAATTATTTAATTTGGCTTGCCTATTAGGTCCACCAGTTGAATAAATGACACCACCTATATGCTGATTTTGGATTAAATCTACGATCTCCCTATTAGCCTTTTCGTTATTTTTTGAAAATACCTGAACCATAAACAACTGACCCACACGCTCTTTTAAGGTCATGCCGTTGTAAATACTGTCTACCCACTTTTGTTGTTCGGTAGCATCTTTGGTTAACAAGGGATGAGGAGTTGCTTCTTGGGCAAAATAAAATTGAGTACAGAAAGCTATAAGAATAAGGGACAAATATCTCATGAACGACCTTTTCGCGTTTATTAATTAATTAACGAATACTATGCCAAAATAGCATATTTAATATGAAGTTAAAAGACTTTAGGATAGATTTATAAACTGTCTAATTAACAGTTTAGACTAAATCGATATGACGATCGTGGTAACCTAACAAATATAAGACTCCATCTAACCCAATACTGGAAATTGAATTTTGGGCATTATCCTTAACCTTTGGTTTTGCATGAAAAGCAATACCCAAACCTGCTAAATTAAGCATTTGCAAATCATTGGCACCATCACCAACGGCAATGGTTTGCTGAATGTCTATACCCATATCATCGGCCAATAATTGAAGGTATTCTGCTTTTTTATTACCATCTACAATAGGACCAATATAACCACCTGTTAAGACTCCATCCTTAATTTCTAACTCATTGGCGTACACAAAATCAATATCCAACTTTTGCTGCAAATAGTTACCAAAATAGGTAAAACCACCTGAGAGTATCGCTGTTTTGTAACCATAATTATGCAAGGTATCTATAAGACGTCTGGCACCTTTAGTGATGGGTAAGTTCTCGGCAATTTCCTTTAAAACATTCTCACTTAAACCCTTTAAAAGTTTCATGCGCTTTTTAAAGCTCTCCTGAAAATCGATTTCACCCTGCATGGCAGATTCCGTAATGGCCTTAACTTGAGCTCCCACTCCAGCACGTTCTGCGAGTTCATCTATGACTTCCGTTTGAATTAATGTAGAATCCATATCAAAGCACACCAGACGTCGATTTCGTCTAAACAAGGTATCTTCTTGAAAAGCAATGTCTACATCAAGTTCATGGGATATGTCCATAAACCGAGATGTGAATTCGGATTTATCTGTTAATTTGCCTCTTATGGATAATTGCACCGATGCCCTTGGATATTCTTCGGTTTTAATTAAAGAAGTACGACCTGTTAATCGCTTTATGGAATCAATATTGAGGTTTTTCTCTGATATAATTTTAGTAACTTCTGAAATTTGTTCGGCTTTAAGCTTTTCTCCCAAAATGGTAACAATATATCGGTCCTTACCTTGCATACTCACCCAATGCTCATAATTTTCTAAGGATATAGGCGTGAATTTAGCCGTAATACCCAACTCATAAGCTTTAAACAGTAGGTCTTTAAGAACAGCTGCCGACTTCTTCCCGGATTTTATTTCGAACATCATTCCTAGGGATAAGGTATCGTGAATATTGGCCTGACCTATGTCTAAAATTTTAGCATCATACTCAGCCAAAACACTAGTTAATGAAGAGGTTAAACCAGGTTTATCCTGTCCGGAAATATTCAATAAAAAGATATCAGTGCCCAATTTTAATGACGATTTAAGAATTGAGAATGTTTTACAGAGGGTAAAACATCTATAAATTTCTCACTGTAAAAATGAACATTCTTTCTTAGAAATGAAAATAATTGAATGCTCAAATACTACAATTTTTCAACGGTTTTTATGAGAATTTTTCAATAGGAAAGACTACTTAACAAAACGACTATGCCAACTCTCACTGGCAGGAACTTCCCAATTTTCTTTAAATTCTGCAATATTGGTTACCAGATTATTAAAGACAATGGTATTTTTAGAGACCGACTTATTTTTTGCCATTTGTTTAAAATCAACCAATGGTTTGTAGGCAATAAATTCTCCTTGTTTGAAAGACACATTCATTTTATCCATTAAGTCGACGTTATAAGCATTCTCTAATTCTTGGATAAAACGTACCGAAGCATCAATAGAGCAACCTGTAGCCATATTAAGGTTTTGATTTAAAGCGATAACAATAAATCTTTTATAAACAATTTTAAAACCCGCTTGCAAATCTTTGCCATGAGCCGTCCAAGCTTCAATAAATGTTTTGAGTTTAGACTTTATTTCATTGGTTTCATCTTCGGTAAACGACCGATTGGCTTGGTATATCCAAACTCTTGATTCTTCCGGTAAGGTTTCAAAATCTACTAGCATACTAAAGTGTTTCTAGTTTGGTAATGACTTTCTTTGTCACATATTGCTTTTCACTCAGGTCAAACAATTCTACTTCCTTAAATGTCACTGTAAAGAATTTTTTGAAGTTGGATCGTTTAAGGAGTTCATAGCCTTCAAACTCTTCTGTGATTAAGAACACATGTGTTTTGTCAAAATCGTCTTTGGTTTCAATGTAGGAAATAACATCATTATTCATAGCTATCAATTCTACCTCAATTGTCAATACCGTTTCAACGGCATTTTCTAAACCAATGTCATCGTCCTCATCACTTACAATGTCTACCAATTCTTCTGAAGAAAAAATTGATAAAAAATCATCAGCACACATACCTGTCATGGCCACACCCACATCCTGACCGATTTCCTCAATATCATCTAATGACTTTTTACTGTAATACCTGGACTTATTTTTGTGTTTATTAAAATTCTCAATTAAACAAAGCCCTAAAGCCATTTCTTTTTCTTCAGTTTTATCACTTTTGCTGATTTTTTTGTTTGAGATACACTTACAGGTATCTTCAGCAATAAGATCAACAACTTCTTGTTTAGATTTGTTTTGGGCATAAGCACTTATACCAAGGAATAATGCTAAAATCAGCAGGGTGCTATTTTTCATCTATAATTTTGTTAAGAATTGGCAATAAGTTCAGCGATATCCATAACTGAAATTTCACTTTCCTTTTCTTTGGCTTTGACGCCATCTGTCATCATGGTATTGCAGTATGGACAACCCGTAGCAATGATATCTGGTTGGGTTTCAAGAGCGTCCTGGGTTCTTAAGATATTGATGTCCATATTCCCTTTTTCTGGCTCTTTAAACATTTGAGCACCACCAGCACCACAACATAATGCCGTAGATTTGTGGCGTTTCATTTCAACCAAATTTGCATTGGTTTTTTTAAGCACCTCTCTTGGTGCGTCATATTCACTATTGGCGCGGCCTAAGTAACACGGATCATGAAAGGTAATACGCTTTCCTTTATAAGTATTGCCTTCTAAGGTAAGGCGACCAGAACTTATAAGTTCTTTGATGAATTGCGTATGGTGTACCACATCGTAATTACCTCCAAGACTTGGATATTCGTTTTTTAAACAATTGAAGGAATGCGGATCGCAAGTCACAATGCGCTTCACTTCGTAAGCATTCAGGACCTCAATATTCATCATGGCCTGCATCTGAAACAAAAACTCATTTCCGGCACGCTTTGCCACGTCTCCGGTATTGCTTTCTTCTGTTCCTAGAACCGCAAAATCTACCTTGGCTTTGTTTAATATCCTAACAAAGGCTTTGGTTATTTTTTTTGCCCTATCATCATAACTTCCAGCAGAACCTACCCAAAACAAAATTTCGGGCTGTTTCCCTTCTGCCATATATTCTGCCATGGTTGGCACTTTAAGTTCTTCGCTCATGTTATTCCTTTTTCTTTTGCGCTATCATTAAATCTTGATAATACGATTTTGCTTTTTCAATTACAGGTGCTGACAATAACTGAAAAAACAATGGCGAATCTGGATCATAATTAATCATAGCCCATCTATTTTCTGTCGACTCATCCTTAATAAGAACTGTCATTCTATTTAACATTTTGAGGTTTACGGTATTATCTGACTCAAAAGTCGCTTCCATACCTTGCATTTTCATCATTTTTATCATGGTATCCTTTCCCGCTTCATCAAAACTTTCATTTTTAAAAGTCATAGCCATTTCCATATCATAAGTTACAAAAGCAAAATCGGATTTCTCTTCGTCATCTTTAAATACTTCTGAAATATTGAATTCAGGAACTTCATCAGGAATTTCAACCGAAAACTCATCATTTCCTTCTAACATAGATTTAAAGGCAGAAATCATTGTTTCCTTTGGAACCAAGTCAAAAACTTTTGGATGAGTCATATCCATAATCGCCGCATAATCACGATTATTCATATCGACGAACATTTTCGTTGCCAAACTATCAATCATTTTTTTGCTATCATTGGAATCTTGAGAGAAACCTAATGATGAAAAAAAGATAATTGTGAGTACTGCGGATATGATTCTAAATGTAAATGCTTTCATTCTATTCTTCGTTAGCCCAGTTTAAACGGTCCATTTGATTGTAAGGCCAAGGTGCCCCATTGTTTTCGATATTGGTCATCATGTTATTAAGCTCCATTGGTGCAGCACTCTGCTCCATAACCAAATAACGACGCATATCTAAAATAATGGATAATGGATTGATACTTACAGGACATTCTTCTACGCAGGCATTACAGGTTGTACATGCCCATAGTTCTTCATGGGTTATATAATCACCCAATAACTGTTTGCTATCGTCTTTAAATTCACCTCCATTGGCATCGATATTTTTACCAACTTCCTCCAAACGATCACGAGTATCCATCATAATCTTTCGTGGTGACAATTTCTTGCCCGTAAGATTCGCAGGACATGCAGATGTGCATCGTCCACATTCTGTACATGTGTAAGCGTTGAGTAATTGAATTTGGTTTAAATCCATGACATCACTCGCACCAAACTTAGCGGGTTCCTCATCTTCAGCTCCTTCTGGTGCCGCCGCAAACGGATCGGCACTAGGATCCATCATTAACTTTACTTCGTTGGTAACGGCTTCTAAATTGTTGAATTTCCCTTTGGGTTCAACACTACCAAAATAGGTGTTTGGGAATGCTAAAAGAATATGTAAATGCTTTGAGAAATACAGATAATTTAAAAACACCAAAATACCTACAATGTGCAACCACCAGGCGGTGCGCTCTATGATATGCAATGTCTCAGGATTATCTCCAAACCATGGTGCAATGAATTGCGATATTATGTTACCATGACCTAAATTCTGAAATGTTGTATCCGTTGCGTTCATTATTAAGAACAAACACATTAAAACTACTTCAAAATATAAAATAATGTTACCATCGTTCTTTGGCCAACCTTTCATTTCTGCACTTAAGAAACGTTTTAACTTAATCACATTTCTTCGAAGCCAAAACACGACAACAGCTGCTAAAACCAAAACAGCCAAAATTTCGAATGCACCAATTAGAAAACCGTAAACAGACTCTGGTAAAACTTTAAGTCCTATACGATGTGTACCAAAAATACCATCTATGATGATTTCCAATACTTCAATATTAATAATGATAAAACCAATGTAAACAACAATATGCATGATACCTGCAATTGGTCGTTTTACCATTTTGCTTTGTCCCAAAGCTATTCTGGCCATATTTCGCCAGCGCTCACCCTTATGATCGCTTGTGTCTACTGCTTTACCAAGTTTAATATTGCGAATAAGTTTCTTAATATTTCTTGCAAAATACCCGATACCTAATACTAGGATGGCAGCAAAAAGTAAATTTGGTATATATTCCATAAAAATTAATTCTTTTGGTCTTCGGTTGGTGGTTGGTACGGAATCTCTTTCTTGGACAGAATTCTTCTGTAACGCGCAGGATGCAATTTGATATCTAACAACAGTTCTTCCATTTCTTTTGAGGCTGCTTCCAAATTATTGTAAAGCGCGTCATCATTAAGCAGTTTGCCAATGGTCCCATCGTTATTGTTAAGACTTGCCAGCAAATCATTGATGGACGTCAATGATTCATCAAATTTTGCAACGGTTTTGGCCAACTCTATATCCTTAATGTCCTCAGACAATTTTGTTAAGTTTTGGCTGGTTGTATTAAAATTGTTCAGTATTGAATCTATTTTATTGTCATTAGCCTTAATCACGTCCTGTACCGAATAGGACAATGATTTAAAGGATTTTAGTGTAAGATTTAACTCTTCAATGGTACTTTTTAAACCAGCCTCAGACTCATCAACTACCAACTTATTAATATTGGTCATTAAGGTATCAGCTGAGCGAATAGTACTATCCAAATCTGAACTGATTCCTGAAAAATTACTTTTAAGAGAGGTGATCAACCCTGGCTGGACTTCGGAAGCAATAAAATCTCCTGGTTCAGCAAGTTCACCTTTATTTGAGTTAACAATCGCCAGTGCATTTCCACCCATTAAACCTGTTTCGTACAACCTGATAACACTACTTTTTGAAAACTTTAAATTTGGGTTTACAGAAAAATAAACCTTGGTTTTCCCTGTTTCAAAATCGTACTTTATCTCTTCAACCTTACCCACCTTATTACCACGTATGGTTACCGAAGAAGATGGACTTAGTGCGTTGTAGTCAAATTCTGTATAATAAGTATTGGTATTAGAGAAAAGGTCATCTCCCTTTAAATACGAAAACAAATAAACGAAAAGTGCAATACCAGATAATACCAATACTGCTGTTTTAACTTCTCTTGTAACTTTCAATGGGCTAAGTTTTGATTGAAAACAAAATTAGGAATAAAATTATTAATAATGTTTCTAATTAGTGGCAGATTTTAAAGCCTCAGCGACGTCTATCTGTTCACCATTTTTATAAGCCACTACAAAGCTAGAAGTATACCCTTTGGATTTCGCTTCCTCTTGAAGTTGTTTTACCTTGTTGTAATCTGAGGTGCTTCCGTAAAAATACTTGTATAGCTTACCAACTTTTGCTTTGCTTATATCAGACAAGCCTTTGAAGTTATAGGGCTTCGCCGCTAGGTCTCTCGAACTTGCGGCTATTTGTACTTTAAAGGTCACATCCTCATAAATTAAAGGCATGGTCTCTAATACTTCTACCGTGTCGTCATCAACTTTTTCAATGCCCATTATACTTTTACCCACGTTCTGATCAATCTCTTCCTTGTAAGCTAAAATGGCGTCTTTAATAGCCTTTGCCATTTTGGATTGACCTGATTTACTGTTGAGATAAGGTCCTTCTTTATTATTGGATAAAAACCCTAATTCTACCAAAACACTTGGCATATAGGTGTTTCTTATGACCAGGAGGCTGGCTTGTTTGAGACCTCTACTCTTACGCTTGGCGTTATTAATAAAGTTATCTTCTATTTTTCTGGCGAGGACGATGCTTTGCTCTACATAAACTTCTTGCTCAATACCAATGGCAATAGTAGATTCAGGGGAACTTGGGTTAAACCCTTCATAATGTTGTTCGTAATTGTCCTCCAGAAATATTACCTCGTTTTCACGCTTGGCCACTTCAAAATTCCGTCCTGTGTTTTTTTCACCTAATACAAAGGTCTCTGTTCCTGAAGCTTGCGAGTGATGTGCGTTACAGTGAATAGACACAAACAAGTCCGCATCGGCCTTATTGGCAATATTGGCACGTTCGTGAAGTTCTATAAAAACATCCGTTTTTCGTGTGTATATAACTTTAATATCCTTGATTTTTTCCAACTCCTTACCAACTTCCAAAGTCACTTTTAAGGCAATATTCTTTTCCTTAAAACCATTACCCATATTTCCGGGATCTCCTCCTCCATGACCAGCATCCAATACCACCACAAACTTTTCGTCTTGTGCCTGCAGCGGACTTACCCATGTTAAAGAAGTGATAAAAGTGAGAACTAAGAATACTATTATATAATTTCGCTTCGTTTGCATATGTAATTTAACGGTTTATCAACTCGAATTATTACGCCTTACGGCACGTAATTTCTATTTTTAAACTATTAGAAATTTAATAAGATAATCACAAAAAAATATCTGTACTTTTGGCGTTTCAAAAACCGAGCCATACTTTTACAAAAATACATCTAAAAGGATTGCGTACAAATAGCTTACACATACTTTTTGCCTTGAGTTTTACAGTGCTTATCAACACTTTTAGCTTGGCTCAGGAATTACCAAAAAAAAACGAACGGATTCCTTCTGAGCAAAAGAGCGATACTACTATTGTAGCTCGAGACCAAGTAGAAATTATAACCGACTCCATACTCAATCCTCCTACCAATACTAAAGTTGTAGATTCGGTCAATAATGATTCCGTAAAAAAAGAAGGGTTTTTAAAAGACATTGTGACATACAAGGCTAAGGATTACGTCGCCGTAAATCAACGAAAGCAACAGATTAGATTATTTAACGAGGCCGAAGTACAGTATGAGGATATGGAAATTACCGCTGGAGTCATTGTTATTGACTACAGTAAAAATTTGGTCTACGCTGGACGCTTAAAAGATTCGACTGGTTATTCTCAAAAGCCGGTCTTTAAGCAAGGTGCCAATGTGATTGAGCCGGATTCCATCATTTTTAATACCGACTCCAGAAAAGCCCTGATCTTTAACTCGGTGACCGAGCAAAGTGGTGGTACTGTCATTGCAGAACGCACCAAACGCGAAAACGATTCGGTTTACTTTATATCACGAGGTAAGTTTACCACCTCAGAAAACCTCGATGACCCC
This sequence comes from Winogradskyella aquimaris, assembly GCF_042676105.1. Taxonomy (NCBI): domain Bacteria; kingdom Pseudomonadati; phylum Bacteroidota; class Flavobacteriia; order Flavobacteriales; family Flavobacteriaceae; genus Winogradskyella; species Winogradskyella aquimaris. Next base: position 255,523 of record NZ_JBHTJQ010000003.1, read on the forward strand.
GAATATTACATCTTAATGAACAAGGCAAAGATTGTTCCTAATAAGAAAATCGTCACTGGGATGAGCCAAATGTACATCTACGATGTGCCGACGCCTATCGCTATTCCGTTTGCCTACTTCCCTATGTCAAAGAAGCAAACCTCAGGGATTATTTTTCCGTCCTTTGGTGAGGATACGGGTAACGACAGAGGGTATTTTTTACAAAACGGAGGGTATTATTTTGCCATTAGCGATTATGTAGATTTAGCCGTGCTTGGTGATTATTATACCAACGGTAGTTATGGTGTACGCGTTCAAAGTAATTATGCCTATCGTTATAAGTTTAGAGGTAATTTTGGGTTTAGATATGAAAACCTTCTCAATAGTGAACGTGGGTTTCCTGATTTTAGGCAAAGTACCATTTACAACATCAGATGGTCGCACACACAGGATGCCAAAGCCAATCCTAACTCTAGATTTTCGGCATCAGTTAACCTGGGTAGTAGTCAGTTCTTTTCACAGTCCATTAACCAGGCTAATTTAGCCAATACCCTAACCAATACCTTAGCATCATCGGTATCGTACTCAAAGACCTTTCAAGGGGAACCACAGGTTAATTTAAGCTTATCGGCAACCCACAACCAAAACACCAATACGGAAGCCATTAACCTCACCTTGCCAACCATGCAGGCCTCTATGACAAGGGTATTTCCGTTTGCTCCAAAATCTGGAGCTAAAAAGGGAGCCATTCAAAACATTAACTTTCAGGTGAATACCAGAGGTGAGTATCGTATTAACACGACGGACTCGCTATTTGGTAGAAGCGAAATGTTTGATGATGCCCTAGCCGGTATGCGCCATTCTATTCCTGTTACAACAAATTTTAAGGTGTTTAATCATTTCAGTGCGAGTGTTAATGCCAATTTTGAGGAAACCTGGACGCTCAAAACCATAAGACGCTTTTTTGACCAGAGCACGCAGGAGGTGGTGACTATAGACCAAAACGGTTTTGATCGGTTTTTAACCTATAATTTTGGAGGAAGTATAGGTACCACACTTTATGGTATGTATAATTTCCAGAAGAAAGGTAAGAACCCAAAAATACAGGCCATACGGCATGTGATGCGACCGAGCATTAGCTACAGTGTTGCTCCGGCTTTTGACCAATATTACGAAACCTATGATGTGATTGATGCCGATGGCACCACAAGCGATCAGGTGGAATATACACGGTTTGAAAATTCGCTATTCGGAAGACCTGGCAACCGTTATTCCAGTAACATTGGTATTGCCATTGGTAATAATTTTGAAGCCAAAGTCAGAGCCAAGGATTCCACGGATACCGAACCCAAAAAGGTCTTTTTATTAAACAACCTTAACCTTTCAACGGGCTATGATTTAGCGGCCGATTCCTTAAACTGGAGTCCATTGCGTGTTAATGGTGGAACGCAAATCCTCAATAAAAAGATGAACATTAACTTTGGGATGACCCTCAACCCATATGCCCTAGACAATAACAATAATATCATCAATACCTTTAACATCAATAATGGTGGCAGTCTATTTAGATTGACTTCTGCCAATTTAAATATTAGTTATAGCTTAAATAATGATAGTTTCTCCAGCAATGACAAGGAAGAGAAACGCGATGAGGAAGCCGAACGACGCTCGGCAACGGCCAATGCAAGGGCCGATGATCTCTTTGGTATCTCACAGGATTTTGCAGACCAGCGTCTAGGAGACCGACAAAAAGATAAAAGCAAGGAAGAGGAAGAAGAAAACAACGATTTTTACAATTACAAAATGCCGTGGAGTCTCAGGCTCTCCTATGCGGCCAATTATACCAATACCAGACGACAAGACCAGATTACCTCCCACTCTCTCATGTTTTCTGGAGATGTAGAGCTCTCGCCACGTTGGTCTATTGGTGCCTCTTCGGGTTACGATTTTTTAAACCAAGGCTTTACCTTTACCCAATTGCGTTTTGAGCGTGATTTATTGAGTTGGAGAATGAATTTTACCTGGATTCCCTTTGGAAGAAACCAATCCTGGAACTTCTTTGTGGGTATTAAATCCAACCTGTTAAAAGACTTAAAATACGACCAGCGTCGCCAACCCGACCGCCAGTTGGGCAACTAGACGACTTCATACAATACACATAGCCATCATGAAACAAATCATCAACACACCAAACGCACCAGCACCTATTGGCCCTTATAACCAAGCCGTTTTAATTGGCAATACCTTATACACCTCTGGACAAATCGCTTTAGATCCCAAAACGATGGACTTGGTCATGGATAGCATTGAAGCCGAAACCAAACAAGTAATGGACAACCTCAAAGCCGTTTTAGCAACCGCAGACATGACCTTTGAACATGTGGTTAAAACCTCTATTTTTATTAGCGATATGCACAATTTTGCTAAGATTAATGCGGTGTATGCGACGTATTTTAATGAAGACACGGCACCAGCAAGAGAAACCGTAGAAGTGGCCAACTTACCTAAGTTTGTAAATGTAGAGATTAGTATGATTGCGGTAAAGGCATAACCATTGCGCTTATCGGTTTAGGCTATGATTTCGTTGTGGAATCATCCGCAGGATTATTCCGCCGAAATCCAGCCGTTTGATTTATACATTTATTTTGGTGTGGCTAAAAACCACAATGAATTATAGCCATTGTTGGCCACAGTTATTTTTCGTCAAGAAATTCAACAATCGATTCCGCGAAGTCCAATGAGTTAAATGTACTCATATGGTCTCCACTTACGAGACTCAATCTGCTATTTGGTAATTGTTCTTGTAATTCTCTCGGATTTCCATTGTCCAAATCCTTATCTCCACAAATTACCAAAGTTTCTATGTCAATATTATTAAGTTCTGCAATTGTTGTTTCAGGTTGATAGTCTTGTAAGAATCCCATGATTTTGAAGTCAACATCAAGATTTTTCGCAAATTCTACAGCTCCTTTTGTCATTTCGTTAGGTTCAGTGCGTCCAGAAAAAACATTTCCAAATTCAATTCGATTGTACCAATTTGGATTTGTAAATCCAATGCCCATTCCTCCTAATACGGCTTTGGTTATTCGTTTATCTTTAGTAAGTAAATTTGCAAGTACAATTGCACCTCTCGAGTATCCAACAGCCATATAGTCGTCAGCTTCTAAATGGTCAATTAGGGCCATTAAATCTTTCACTTCCGCATTATTTTTATAGGCATCTTCATTTTGTGGTTTATCAGAATTACCGTTACCTCTCAAATCTGGTATAATGACTCTGTATCCTTGATTAACTAACTGTTTTTTTAATTCCGATTTTCCCCAATTTGCATTTCCATCTACTATAAATCCGTGAATCAGCAAAACAACTTTGCCATTGCCATTATCAGAATAAACAATTTTTGTTCCGTCAAACGAGATGAAATCTTTCTTGCTTTCTTCTTGTGATTTGCAAGAGATTAAGAATAAACTGACTATTAATATTAATTTAAATATTTTCATTTTCTTAATTGTGGCCAACGTTAAGGATATGAATTCGTTTTAATAATTTATATCCACCGATAAGCGAAGGTCGGGTTTTTCATACAAAAAGTCAATACGTAACTTTACGTAGTTTTCAAAAAAAATCCCAAGCGCTAGTCTTGGGATTATCTATAGTTATTTGTGTTTTGTAATTAAAAAATAATCATTTTCTAATTTCCTGCACTTAAAGAATAACTTCCATTGCCATCAAAGGCTTCCAAAATTATAGTAACTGTCCAGTTTCCAGGCTCTCCTGTAGCAGTAACACCTCCGATAGTATCTGGCTCAGTTCCACCGTTAATAGTTCTGTCAAGGACCACATTACCACTGGCATCTGAAATTACAATCTGAAAAGTACCAGATGACGCGCTAGTAATATCAGCATTATAATCGGCTGTGGTTAAACCATTTGTCCAATTAATAGTTCTTGAACCGTTACCACCATCGCCAGTAAAATCACCTCCTATATCTCCATTTGGCCCTTCATTGACAGTTATATTTACCGTTGGACCATCGTCATCCGAACAAGATGTAAATGTGCCTATGAAAATTGTAAACGCAGTTAAAATTGTAAGTAGTTTGAAATTTGGGGTTTTCATTTTAAAAAATTTAATTATTAATCTAATTATACAACAACAAACCCATTGAAACTCCTTAAAAATTTATGCTTTTTTTAAAAAATAATATTTAAAGTACTTGAAATCAGCATGAAATAGGCATTTTATTAATCAATAAATTTTAGGTATTTAATCCAATTAATACTTTAAATACACTTGGAAATGGTGTTCAGGTTTTGATTCACCTATTGCATTACCAAATCAGTATATAAAAAATCCCAAGCGAGCGCTCAGGATTCTTAGTTTTTATTTAAATGGGATGTGTTCCGTTGTTAGTCTTCAGGATGCATAAAGCGTTGCTTACCCAATAACTCTTCTTCGGTTTCTACATGGTTGTCGTCCGGCACACAACAGTCTACTGGGCATACGGCCGCACATTGTGGCTCTTCGTGAAAGCCCATACATTCCGTACACTTATCTGGGGCGATGTAATACACCTCATCGCTGATGGGTTCTTGGGTTTCATCAGCATCGACTTCCTTTCCGTTGGGTAAAACTATTTTTCCTTTTAGACTTGTACCATCAGAATAGCGCCAATCATCTGCACCCTCGTAAATAGCGGTATTAGGGCATTCTGGTTCGCAAGCTCCACAGTTGATGCATTCGTCAGTGATTATAATGGCCATGGTAATTTTTCTTTTTTATTATGTAATTTTGCGTGAGCAAAAATAAAGCCTAAAAGGCGTTTTACCAAACACTACATGGATTTACAACAAAGAATTAACGCTTTCGCAAAATTAGGTCAGTTTATTCGTCAATTTAGCACCAAAGGCCTTCAAAACGATCCTAAGGTTGAAGCTAATGACCTCTTTTTTGATGGGTTTAAGCATCAAATAAAACTGGCTAAGGAACACAACGGATGGTTTACGGAAGCCAATGTACTGTTTAGTTTAGAGTCTTGGGCAAACGCTTTAACCGAAGCCAAACTCAACCAATGGGTCCAACCGTATAACTTTAAGGATCTAGAGCCAAAAACCGTAGGTATTATCATGGCTGGTAATATTCCTTTGGTAGGCTTTCACGATTTTTTGTCTGTGCTTATTTCTGGGCATCAGGTTTTAGTAAAGCAATCCTCAAACGACAAGCACCTACTCCCCTTTTTGGCCAAATATCTTGAAATTGTAGAACCTGGTTTTAAGGGAAAAATAAGCTTTACAGAAGATAAGCTGGAGCATTTTGATGCGGTTATTGCTACGGGTAGCGATAATACGGCACGCTATTTTGAATACTATTTTAAAAACAAGCCGTCTATCATTAGAAAGAATCGGAATTCCATCGCAATTCTAACTGGGAAAGAATCACCAGAACAACTTGAAGCCTTATCTGATGATATTTTTAGATACTATGGCCTGGGCTGTAGAAATGTGTCCAAGCTCTTTGTCCCTAAGGATTACAATTTTGATGCATTTTTTAATGCGGTTTACAAATGGCATCCGATCATCCATGAAAACAAATACGCTAACAACTACGACTATAATAAAGCCGTTTATCTCATGAGCGAATTTGATATGCTCGAAAATGGGTTTTTGATGATTAAGGAAGATGAGAATTACGCCTCACCCATTGCGACGGTATTTTACGAGTTTTACAATTCTGAGGACGAGATCAAACAAAAAATTAAAACGGATAGCGAGAAGATACAATGTGTCGTGGCCAATGGCTTTACTGCTAACGAAGTGGCGTTTGGGTATACCCAGAAACCAGAATTATGGGATTATGCAGATGATGTGGATACTGTTGACTTCCTGTTAAAAATTTGATTCAAAAATTAGCAATTAATTAATGCTTTATAGGCAATTAATTAGCACCTTTGTAATCGCTCGAACTGAAAAACAACAAATTTCTGAGCCATCGGAAATAAAACTATATTCTTCATGAAAAAACATAATTTTAGTGCCGGACCATGTGTACTACCTAAATCCGTTATACAAAAAGCCTCTGAAGCCCTTTTAGACTTTGACGAAGGATTATCACTGATTGAAATCTCGCATCGTAGTAAGCCTTTTGTAGACGTGATGGAAAAAGCAAGAGCTTTAGCTTTAGAACTATTAGGTTTAGAAGGTAAAGGCTACAAGGCGCTATTTTTACAAGGTGGCGCCAGTACACAGTTTTTAATGGTGGCATTAAACCTTCTTGAAAAACGAGCAGGTTACCTGAATACGGGAACCTGGAGTGATAAGGCCATTAAGGAAGCTAAGATTTATGACGATATTTATGAAGTCGGCTCTTCTAAAAGTGCCAACTTTAATTACATTCCTAAAGGCTACGATATCCCAGAGGATTACGATTATTTTCACTGCACCTCTAACAATACCATTTTTGGAACACAGATGAAAAGCTTCCCAGACTCACCAATACCTATGGTTTGTGATATGAGTAGTGATATTTTTTCGAGACAGTTGGATTTTTCAAAGTTTGATTTGATCTATGCTGGCGCTCAAAAAAATATGGGTCCTGCAGGTGCAACGCTTGTAGTGGTTAAAGAAGATATTCTGGGTAAGGTATCACGTAAAATTCCATCCATGATGGACTATAAAGTGCACATTAGCAAAAGCAGTATGTTTAATACACCTCCTGTTTTTGCAGTTTACGTATCCATGCTTACCATGCAGTGGCTTAAAGATTTAGGTGGTATTAAAGCCATTGAAGAAGAAAATGAAAAAAAAGCACGTTTAATCTATTCAGAAATAGATTTAAATCCGCTCTTTAAAGGCTATGCCGTTAAGGAAGACCGCTCAAATATGAACGCTACTTTTACATTAGAAAACGAAAACCTAAAAGAGACGTTTGATGCCATGTGGAAGGAAGCCGGAATCAACGGTCTTAATGGACACAGAAGTGTTGGTGGTTACAGAGCCTCCATGTACAACGCCTTAACCTTGGACAGTGTGAAAGCGCTTGTTGAAGTGATGAGCGAATTAGAACGAAAAGCTTAAATTATAAAAATCCAAAGAATTCCTATTTCATGAAAGTACTAGCAAACGATGGTGTTTCTCAAAGTGGTATTGATGCTTTAGAAGCAGCTGGTTACGAAGTGTTAACAACTACCGTTGCACAAGAACAATTACAAAACTATATCAATGATAACAACATATCCGTACTTCTAGTTAGAAGTGCGACCAAGGTTAGAAAAGACCTTATTGACAATTGCCCTGGCTTAAAGATTATTGGTCGTGGAGGTGTTGGTATGGATAATATCGATGTGGAGTATGCACGCGAAAAAGGACTTCATGTAATAAATACACCTGCAGCCTCATCCCATTCTGTAGCCGAATTGGTATTTGGCCATTTTTATGGATTGGCGCGTTTTCTTCATAACTCTAATCGCGATATGCCGTTAGAAGGTGACACCAATTTTAAAAGTCTTAAAAAAGCGTATGCCAAAGGTGTAGAATTAAAAGGAAAGACCTTGGGTGTTATTGGTTTTGGTAGAATTGGACAAGCCACGGCCAAAATTGGTATTGGCGCTGGCATGACAGTCGTTGCTTATGATCCTTATATAGAAGAAGCTACTTTAGACCTGGACTTTTTTGATGGTCAAAAAGTGAGTTTTAATATTAAAACGGTTTCTAAGGAAGAGGTTTTAAAACAAGCCGATTTCTTAACGCTTCACGTACCTGCTCAAAAAAATTACGTGATTGATGAGGGTGATTTTAAATTGATGAAAGATGGAGTCATCATTGCCAATGCTGCCCGTGGTGGTGTGGTTAATGAGATAGCCTTGGTTAAAGCTATAGAAAGCGGTAAAGTCGCCAGAGCAGCATTAGACGTATTTGAAAAAGAACCACAACCTGAAGTGCAGTTGCTTATGAACCCTTCGTTATCGCTGACTCCTCATACCGGTGCTGCAACTAATGAAGCACAAGATAGAATTGGTGTGGAACTTGCAGATCAAATCATAAAAATACTGGGTTAATAAAACTAATGTGACCTAATGATTAAAACGGAGTCCTGTATCATATATAGGGCTTTTTTTGTACCTTACTAAATGAAACATATAACCTTAATTTTATACTCATGGAAGGAATTTTAGACTTATTAAATAGTGATCTTGGTAAAACCATCGTTAGTGGAGTGTCTGGCTCTACAGGAACCGATCAAAACAAAACAAGTAGTGTATTAACCATGGCGTTGCCAGTACTCATGAAAGCCATGGAGCGCAATGCCTCAACACCAGAAGGTGCGCAAGGGCTTATGGGAGCACTCAATAATAAGCACGATGGTAGTATTTTAGATAATTTAGGCGGTTTGTTTGGTGGCGGAGTTGATGATGCCGTTAAAACGGATGGAGACAAAATTCTTGGCCATGTTTTAGGACAAAAAAGGCAAGGTGTTGAACAGATTATTGGTCAAAAATCTGGCTTGGATGCAAGCTCAGTTAGCAATATTTTAAAAGTGGCTGCACCTATACTTATGGGTGTTTTAGGAAAACAAACGCGACAAAGTAATGTGAGTTCCCAAAACGATTTAACCAGTATGTTAGGCGGATTACTTGGCGGTAGCAGTGCAAGGCAAGAACAAAGCTTTTTGGAGAGCATATTGGATGCTGATGGTGATGGCAGCGTTATAGACGATGTAGCAGGAATGGTTCTTGGTGGCTCCAAGAAAAAAGGAGGCCTTGGCGGTCTTTTAGGAGGTCTTTTTGGAAAATAAACAGCTTATCATTTTATAGTAGATCAAGCAGCTCAAATGAGCTGCTTTTTTTATTATCGTGTAATGGCATATTCACTCATTCAACACTTAGGATTACTCATTACTTGTTTAACGATGCAGTACTTATTCTTAATTTTGAATTAACTAATCATCATAACAGATTGACTAAAATTATTTATACCTTTAGTATCATGAAAAAGATCATTCCATTTATAGTCTTAATCGTTTTAATTGCAAGTTGTAAATCTTACAATACGAGTCCTACCATTAACAATGGTAATGATAGTGCTCTTGTGGAAAACGATACGGTATCTATTAGCAGTGACGAAACGGATTACGAAATCATTATTATAGAACCAGGTTTTAACGCTTGGTTGGCAAGCACTGCAAGACCAAGAGGATTTCATTCTCAGCGTTGGCTAGAAAATAGAAATGCCATGTTGGTGCAAGCATGGAACCAAAGAAACCTTCAACCCTACACTTACGACCCTAACCTCTATGAAGTCAGGATAGATTACGACACACGGACGGATTATGGTTACGAGGTTAACTATAAGCTCTACAACTACTTCCTATACTTTCAGTTAAAATATAAACAGCAACTGACTTCCATCATTCCTAGAATTTAACGTAAATTTGCAGCACTTTAAAAGTGCTATGGAAAAGTTTAAAGAACGTTGGGAAATTCAACAGAATTGGCAATTATTGTTCCCGCTTTTAGGTCTAATAGTCCTTGGGTATTCGTCCTATAAGCTATCGGTTGCCTTATTTCAAAAATTCGATATTGTCATAGTCTTGATTTTTACAATCTTATGCTTTATAAGTTTACTGGCAATTACACTCAAGCTATTCAAATTTCTTGAAAAACGTTGGGTACTTCAATACCGCTGGGAAATGATTAGAGTGTTTATGGTTTTTGCCGTTACGGGATCGTCATCGCTATATGTTGGCAGACCAATTATCAAGCTGTTGGGAATTACTAAAGAAAACTTAAATCCTATACTTTACTGGATATTATTTATTATCATTGGGCTCATTTTTTATCAAATTCTACTGGTATTCTTTGGCTGGTTATTTGGTCAGTTTCAATTCTTTTGGGAATTTGAGAAAAAAATGCTCAAACGATTTGGCCTAAAGCGATTTTTGGATTGAACTTAAAATCTATCATATCATCCGTTTTTAAAGTACTATCATTAGTACTGGTGCTTGCCGTGTTATTGCCTTCGGCAATTAAATTAACACACGTATTTAATCACCATAACCATGAGGTTTGTGAAAATGACGCAACTGATAATGCGACGCATTTCCACCAATTGGATGTAGATTGTGAGTTTTACAAGTTCAAGCTCAACACCAACTATTATTCTGGTGTCTACACTATTGAGACACCAAGTGAAGATAACTTTTGCAAGAATGACACTTGCTTATATTTATTCTTAAGAACCCATCAGCAAAATACAACCCATCTCAGAGGACCACCAACTCTAGCCTAATCTCCATTACACACACTTAACGATTGCCACCATTAATATAATGCTGGTAAAAACACGTAATACGTCATAGTTATGAGGCTTAGGGCTTTCTATATGTTTTTAACTTTATTTAATTTGACTTTAGCTCAGGAATGTGGTTATACCTTTCTAGGCGAAGTGAAAGACTTTCACGACAATACTCCTATTGTTGGTGCGACTATATTTATGCAAAATTTGAATAAATATACGACCACTGATGTCGATGGAAAATTCAAAATCGAAAACCTTTGTAAAGGTGAATTGACCTTAGTGATATCTCATATTGGTTGCGAAACAAAAACCATAGTGTTTGATATTACTGGTGACCTATTTAAGAGCATAGCTTTAGAACACCATATCGAAGAACTCGATGAAGTCTCGTTAAAAGCAAAGGAAAAGAAAACAACGGCCACAGCACAAGAAACAGTTATTAAAGAAGATATTTTAAGACAATACAGCAGCTTTAGTTTAGGCGATGCCCTGAAAGAGGTGCCTGGTGTCTCTTCCATTAATACTGGTAATGCCATTGTAAAGCCCATGATTAATGGTTTACATAGCAGCCGACTTTTAATACTTAATAATAATGTGCGCTTACAGGATCAGGAATGGGGTATTGAACATGCTCCAAACATTGATATCAATAGTGCCAACAATATATCAGTGATAAAAGGCTCAGGTGCTTTAGCTTTTGGTGGTGATGCTGTTGGTGGTGTTATCGTTTTAAACCCAACTCGCGTGTTTAGAATAGACACGCTGTATGGTAAAACCATTGTGAGTGGTCAAACCAATGGAAGAGGTTATAGTATTTCCTCTTCGCTGCATAAAGGGTTTTCTTCAGGTTGGTATGCTAATGTTCAGGGTACATTAAAACAAAATGGTGATTTTAGAGCCCCTGATTATTATTTGACCAATACGGGATTAAAATCCAATAGTTTTTCGGTAAGTGGTGGACGCAAAAATTTTGAAAGCGGTTTTGAAGTTTTTTATAGCTATGTAGATAATGAAATTGGTATTTTACGTTCCTCACATATCGGTAATGTGAATGATTTAGTGAACGCTATTAATTCGCAGCAACCAGCCGTAATAGAGGACTTTAGTTATGATATTAACGCGCCACGACAAGATGTGACGCATCATCTGGTTAAAGCCTCCTATTATAAGCGATTCAAAAACTTTGGAAAGTTAAGTCTACAATACGATTATCAAAACAACCATCGTTTGGAATTTGACATCCGTGTGGGAGATGATAGAAATAAGGCGGCTTTGGATTTGAATCTTCAGACCCATACTCTTATGGCCGATCTTAATCTAGATGCTAGTGCAGACCGAAAAATAAATATTGGTGTACTTGGGCGTTATCAAGATAATTTTGCCAATCCAGATACAGGAGTACGACGACTCATCCCAGATTATGAAAAGTTTGATTTTGGGACGTACGTCACCATGGAATGGAATTTAAATGACAATACCACCTTGGATGCTGGCTTACGTTACGATTACAATAAAATTGATGCGAAGAAATTTTATCGTACCTCGCGTTGGGAAGAACGTGGTTATGATGTAGACTTTTCCGATATTATTATCGAAGATTTGGGCACACAGTTATTGACGAATCCCATTTTTACCTACCATAATATTTCAGCGTCAGCAGGTATTAACTACCAAATCAATGACAAGAGTTCGATTATTGGTAATTATGCCTTGTCCAGTAGACCTCCAAATCCTTCAGAATTGTTTAGTGACGGCTTACACCATTCGGCGGCCAGAATTGAGCTTGGGGATTTGAGGCTAGATCAGGAAATATCCAATCGTATTGCCGCCACCTATAGTTATAGCCAATCTAATTTTAATGTTTTGGTAGATGTCTTTTATAATCACATAAATGATTTTATGTATTTAAGACCTACTGGTATTGAGCAAACGATAAGAGGTGCATTTCCAGTTTGGGAATACCAACAAACCAATGCAGCGCTTTATGGTATTGATATTTCCTCAAATTTTAGGTTTACAGACCATTTAGAGTGGCAACACACATCATCGTACACCAAGGGAAATGACATTAGTGAAGGTATCGATTTAATTGATATTCCTGCGTTTAATACCAATAACACCATAACGTTTAAAAAAACAGAGTGGAAAAACTTTAAGGCAAGCTTAAAGTCGGAATGGGTGTTTGAGCAAACAGAGTATCCTGATTTTAACTTTGAGACTTTTATAGCCTCATCACAAGAAAATGTATTGGTAGATATCAGTACACCTCCTGATGCCTTCCATTTATTACATTTTTATAGTGAAGTGACCTTGCCATTGAACAATAACAATAATTTAAATATTGCATTGAGTGTTAACAATATTTTCGATACAAGCTACAGAGCTTATCTAAACCGACTACGTTATTTTGCTGATGACTTAGGAAGAAATATCATGTTACAAATTCAACTCAATTATTAATAAACTTTTTTTAAAAAAAACAAATCAAATGAAAACAATAAAACACATTTTAATTTTATTTTTAACTCTAGGCTTAATCACTTCATGTTCAGATGATGACACTCCGACAAGTGTTAACGAAGAAGAAGTTATCACCACATTAACTTTAACCCTTACACCTTCAGGAGGTGGCACTGCAGTTGAATTTAAATCGCAGGATTTAGATGGTGATGGCCCTAATGCACCAGTGGTTACAGTAAGTGGTGCTCTAATGGCTAATACCCAATACAGTGGAGTTGCAAAGTTTGAAAATGAGCTTGAAGACCCTGCTGAGGACATCACTTTAGAAGTTATAGAAGAAGATGTTGAGCACCAAGTATTTTATGGTTTAACAGGTACGTCGGGTAGCACAATTACTTATAACGATCAAGACGCTGATGGTAATCCATTAGGTGTAAGTATTGTTTTAGATGCGGGAACTGTGTCTGTAGGAAATACGTTAACCGTGGTATTAAAGCATGAGCCAACGAAACCAAATGATGGAACCATTGCCAATGCAGATGGTGAGACTGATGTTGAAGCTACCTTTACGTTTGACATTAACTAATAAAAGTATCTTTAGTAAAAAAAGCACTCTATCGGAGTGCTTTTTTTATGCTTTTTTTGGTGTTGTTTTGGGCTTAAATATAAACGTATAGATCCACATTAATGTAAATGTTGGTATAACGTCAAAATATGGTAATGCCTCTTCTACAAAGGCTATAATTGCGGCAACTTTACCTTCCCTACCTTTGTATAGCTTAGTCATTAAATAGGCCGATAATGGTGCCCAAATAAAATCGAAAGGAGGAAAAACAAATGACACATAACCCAACGCATCACATATTAAACTTAAGACCAGTTTTTTATAGATATTCATATAATGGTTTTAGTATTAATTCCTTAACTAATGAACAATAAGCGTTCCAAAATTAAAACATGCCACTTCGTCCATATTTCATTTCTTAACATCCCTTAAGTCTTTTTAACGTTTAGTTAAGAGCCTTGTTGGGCTTGGCAACTTAGCTTTGCAATGCTTCAATGCAACTATCATAAACTAAACATATTTTAAACCTTACTAAGCGTTATCATTCTACCGTTCATGAACCTACGTTTTGTCATCATTCTATGTCTTGTTTGTTGTTGCAGTATTGCATGGTCACAAGATAATTCCGTTTTAACCAAACCAAAAAAAACACTTCAAGTCACCAGAGCTTCGGTAAAACCTAAAATTGATGGTGTTTTGGATGATGAAGTCTGGCAAAATGCAGAAATCGCCACAGGCTTTATTCAATTCAGACCAGATATTGGTAACACACTTCCACAAGAACAGAGTACGGAAGTGAAAATGACCTACGACGACAACGCACTTTACGTGGCCGCTTACTTATATGATGATACTTCAAAAATTCTAAAACAACTCACCAGTCGGGATAATTTTGGTCAGAGCGATTTTTTTGCTGTGGTCTTAAATCCTAATAATGATGCCCAAAACGATACACAGTTTTTCGTATTTAGCTCAGGACAACAAGCAGATGCTATTGCTAACCCAAGTATTGGTGAAGATTTTAGTTGGAATGCCGTTTGGCAAAGTGCGGTACAAATTATGGATGATGGTTGGATTGTAGAAATGGAAATACCCTATAGAACATTGCGTTTTCCAGAACAAGAGGAACCAACTTGGGGACTTCAATTTCACAGACAATTTAGACGAAGTCGAGCACAATACACTTGGAATGAATTAGACCCAACCCAAGGAAATGTAGGTCTGTACCATGGAGAATTAAAGGGGTTAAAAAATTTAAAGCCGCCCATAAGACTCAACCTGTATCCATTTTCAACGGGAATTGTAAACAGTTTTGATGGTGATGTAGAAACCGATTTAACCTTTGGAATGGATGTTAAGTATGGTATTACTGATAATTTCACCCTAGATGCTACCCTCGTTCCCGATTTTAGTCAAGCTGGTTTTGACAGAGTGGTTCTTAATCTTGGTCCTTTTGAACAAACCTTTTCGGAACAGCGCCAATTTTTTACCGAAGGAGTTGATTTGTTTTCAAAAGGAAACCTCTTTTTTTCAAGACGTGTAGGTAATGCGCCCAGTGGTGAATTGGATTTAGCAGAAAATGAGGAAGCCGATATCCCAAATGAGGTAAAAGTATTGAACGCCGTTAAGGTATCTGGTAGAACCAAAAAAGGGCTAGGTGTAGGTGTGTTTAATGCCTTCACCGAAAAAACCTATGCTACTATTACCAATATGGCCACCAACGAAAAGCGCGAAGAATTGGTCGAACCGTTTACCAATTACAATATTTTAGTTGTAGACCAGCAATTCAATGGCAACTCTTCTATTAGTTTAATCAATACTAATGTTATGCGTGAGGGGGACTTTAGGGATGGAAACGCCACGGCATTAGTTACAAATCTTCAGAATAAAAGAAACACCTATGTAATTAATGCAGAAGCTAAAATGAGTAATGTTAATTACCAAAATACTGATAGTGAGACAGGATTTAGCTCATCATTTTATATTGGCAAAACACATGGTAATTTGCGTTATAGTTTTGATCACAGTTTTGCCGACACTAAATTTGAAATCAACGACTTAGGACTTAACTTCAGAAATAACTTCAATAATTTCGGAGCCGATATTTCGTATCAGATTTTTGAACCCAAAGGCAATCTCAACCGCTATCGCATCAATGCTTGGATAAATTATCGAAACCTAGCTAATCCTGGTGTATTTACTGGAATGAATATTGGTGGACGTTATTTCGCTGAAACCAAACAATTAAATGCATACGGTTTCAATTTCAATATAGAACCTGGCAAACAGTATGATTATTTTGAATCTAGAGATGGCAGACCCTTTATTTATGAAGATATTGTAAGTATTGGTGCATTTTATTCTTCTAATTATAACAAGACCTTCGCCTTAGATATCGATGGTGGTCTTTTTAAGATTTTTGAAGATGGACGAGACCTCTTTGGTTATAATTTTTCATTCAGACCAAGAGTAAGACCTAATGATAAATTGCTTTTGGTTTATAGTTTTAATCTAAATATGGCGAATGGTCAACGTGGGTATGCCACTTTTGTAGATGACCAACCTATTCTTGGTGAACGTAACCGAAAAATTATTACCAATACCATTTCTGCCAACTATACCTTTAATCCTTTTAATTCCGTAGCACTTAGTTTTAGACATTATTGGGATACCGTGAACTACGATGATGAATTATTTACACTTCTCGATAATGGTCGTCTCACCACGGAAGCAGGCTACACTGTTAATAACATCGGAGATTCTCCAAATATTAATTTTAGTACCTGGAACATCGATCTCAGTTACTCCTGGCAGTTTGCGCCAGGAAGTTTTTTAACAGCACTCTACAGAAATCAGCTGTTTAATTTTGACAGCTTGTCTGAAGATAATTTTTCTCAAAGTTTAGGTACTTTATTTGATCAGCCAATACAGCATACCATTTCAGTGAGATTGCAGTATTTCCTTGATTTTAAAGGCTTAAAATCCATCTTTAAAAAGAAGGATCAACCACAGGACAGACATGCCAACCATTTTATTGCTCCACGACATAGATTTGGAATCAACTCTTAGTAATGTTAAGTATAAGTGGCTTAAAATTTAATAAAATATAGTATTTTCGCTTTGCTATGATAAAAGCCACCAATATACATAAATCCTATGGAGACCTGCACGTTTTAAAAGGCGTGAACATCCATATTACAGAAAGTGAAATCATCTCTATTGTGGGTGCGTCTGGCGCTGGAAAAACGACCTTATTGCAAATCTTAGGCACACTCGATAAGCCTGATTTTAAATATGATACGACCTTAGAAATTAATGGTCAATCCATTACAGCATTAAACGATAAAGCCTTGGCAAAGTTCAGAAACCAACATATTGGCTTTATATTTCAATTTCACCAACTGTTGCCAGAGTTTACTGCTTTAGAAAATGTCTGTATTCCTGCATTTATCAACAACACACCAAAAATAGAAGCTGAAAAACGAGCTAAGGATCTATTGGATTATCTAGGTCTAAAGGATCGTATACATCATAAACCAAATAGCCTGTCAGGAGGTGAGCAACAACGTGTGGCCGTGGCCAGGGCTCTAATTAATCAACCTAATATTATTTTTGCAGATGAACCTTCTGGTAATCTAGATAGCGAATCTGCAGAACAGCTGCACCAGCTCTTTTTTAAGCTTCGAGATGAGTTTAAACAAACCTTCGTCATCGTAACCCATAATCAGGAATTGGCCAATATGGCCGACCGTAAATTAACTATGGTCGATGGGAAGATTTTGGAATAATTTATAGAGACAATTATCTATTTTGACAATGTTTTTTTCTTGATATGTGAATATAATTCTGCTGTAAGGAACTATAGTCGTCGTTTTAAACTGTTTTTATATATTAATTTTTATTTCGGTAATGGATCTCCTTCTCCAGGTTTGACCATTGAAAATGTCCAATCTGCCGATTTTGGTACATTTAATTTTTGAAACCATTCTCTACCCAATCCAGCTACTTGAATTTTATTGTTAATTACATCTAACCCTTCTGTTTCCTAATAAAACAACTGAACTCCGTTGTCAAGCGCAATACCCTTGATGTCAAACATTTTAAACAAATAGCTCTCGTTTGGCTAAGTTTGCGGTTGTGATTTACATTGGAAAAAGAAAGGTTTTGGCTTTTTTGTTTTGAAAGCTGAGAGTTGTTTGGCTATACAAACCGATAGACAAAACCACAATTTTAATAGCAATAGACCTTCAAAATCTGTAATTTTGCATAGCGTAAAAAATCATACAATATCATGACATACAGAATAGAAAAAGACACCATGGGTGAGGTTAAAGTACCTGCCGACAAACTTTGGGGAGCACAAACAGAGCGTTCTCGAAATAATTTTAAAATTGGTGCACCAGCCTCTATGCCTTTAGAAATTGTTTATGGCTTTGCCTATCTTAAAAAGGCGGCGGCCTATGCCAATTGTGAGTTGGGCGTTTTAGATGAAGGAAAGCGTGATCTTATTGCCCAAGTCTGTGATGAGATTTTAGAAGGTAAACATAACGATCAATTTCCTCTTGTCATATGGCAAACAGGCTCTGGTACACAAAGTAACATGAACGTGAATGAGGTCATCGCCAATAGAGCACATCAAATTGCTGGTAAGGTCATTGGTGAGGGCGAAAAAACCATACAGCCTAACGATGATGTAAACAAATCGCAATCCTCTAACGATACCTTTCCCACCGGAATGCATATTGCAGCCTATAAAAAGGTAGTAGAGACCACAATTCCTGGTGTGATTCAATTAAGAAACACCCTGCATAACAAGTCTTTGGAGTTTAAAGATGTGGTAAAAATTGGTCGTACGCATTTAATGGATGCTACTCCCCTAACCTTGGGTCAGGAATTTTCAGGTTATGTTTCACAATTAGACCATGGCTTAAAAGCCTTAGAAAATACCTTAGCACATTTGAGTGAATTGGCTTTAGGAGGTACTGCTGTAGGTACCGGTTTAAATACACCAGAAGGGTATGATGTGTTAGTTGCGAAATACATTGCTGAATTCAGTGATTTACCATTTGTTACGGCTAAAAATAAGTTTGAAGCTTTGGCGGCTCATGACGCTATTGTTGAAACGCATGGAGCCTTAAAACAATTGGCTGTATCTCTTAATAAAATTGCTAATGATATTAGAATGATGGCCTCTGGTCCACGTTCTGGTATTGGTGAGATTATAATTCCAGCAAATGAGCCAGGAAGTTCTATTATGCCAGGAAAAGTAAACCCAACACAATGTGAAGCATTGACAATGGTATGCGCGCAGGTAATGGGTAACGATGTAGCTGTAAGTGTGGGTGGCACACAAGGGCATTACGAACTTAATGTGTTTAAACCCATGATGGCGGCTAATATTCTGCAATCGGCACAATTACTTGGTGATGCCTGTGTGAGTTTTGAAGAGCATTGTGCGAGAGGTATCGAACCTAACCATGGGGTTATTAAACAATTATTGAATAATTCCTTGATGTTAGTAACTGCTTTAAACACCAAGATCGGTTACTATAAAGCTGCTGAAATTGCTAATACCGCCCATAAAAATGGCACCACACTTAAAGAAGAAGCTATTAATTTAGGCTACGTTACTGCTGAAGACTATGACGAATGGGTAAAACCAGAAGATATGGTTGGCAGTTTAAAATAATATAATTTACATCTTAAAAAAGCAAACGCTAGTTGGGTAACTAGCGTTTTTTTTATTCAAAAAAAATAAGCAACTTTACAAAAAGCCAACCTTATGTCAATTCTTATAAAAAACATCAAACAACTCGTACAGGTTTATGATCACAACGTTATGATTGTTAAGGGTGAAGCTATGAAAACGCTTCCCGTACTTAAAAATGCCTATCTCTACATAGAACATGATACCATTATAGAATACGGAGAAATGGAATACTGTGAAGGTATTGAAGCCGAAACGATTGTTGATGCTACTGGCAAATTAGTCCTTCCGTCATGGTGCGACTCACATACACATATCGTTTATGCTGGTAACCGAACATCTGAGTTTGTGGATAGAATAAATGGGTTGAGTTATGAGGATATTGCAAATCGCGGTGGAGGTATTTTAAACTCTGCCAAACTATTGCAAGAGACCTCTGAAGAGGACTTGTATAATCAATCAATCAATCGCCTTGAAGAGCTCATACGAATGGGCACGGGTGCTTTTGAAATAAAAACGGGATACGGCCTTACTGTTGAAGCAGAACTAAAAATGCTAAAAGTTATAAAACGTATTAAACAAGAAAGTTTGGCCAAAATCACACCCACACTTTTGGCAGCACATGCTATTCCTGCAGATTATAAAACCAAAAAAGAAGACTACATAAAACTTATTACAGAAAAACTTATTCCCAAAGCTGCTAAGCTAAATGTAAGCCATTATATTGATGTGTTTTGTGAAGAAGGCTATTTTGACCTTGAAGACACGGAAACCATCCTAAAAGCTGCTGCGAAATATAAAATGCAACCAAAGATTCATGTCAACCAGTTTAATATTCTAGGGGGAGTTGGTCTTGGTGTAAAATATAATGCGTTATCTGTTGACCATCTTGAAGAGCTGAATAACGATGATATTGAAGCTCTAAAGAAAAGTGAAACCATGCCTGTAGCATTACCTGGTTGCTCATATTTTCTAAGTATTCCTTATACTCCTGCTCGACAAATTATTGATGCAGGTTTACCTATAGCCATTGCTACCGACTATAATCCTGGCTCTGCGCCTAGTGGGAATATGAATTTTATTGTAAGTGCCGCTTGTATTAAGCTTAAAATGACACCAGAAGAGGCGATTAATGCCGCCACCATAAATGGTGCTTATGCTATGGGTATTAGTAGTATGTACGGAAGCATTACAAGAGGTAAAAAAGCAAACCTTATCATCACCAAACCTCTTAATGATTATAGTGAAATTCCTTACGCATTTGCTCATAACCCGGTGGATCAGGTTATTATTAATGGTCAATTAAAGGACATAAAAAATCCGGAAGAAAACTTCCGGATTTAGCTATCAATCAATCAAATTACGGACTCTTATTTCAGTGTAAATTCTGAAGTAGAAATCAATTCTTTGTCGTTAAATACGTTCACTTGGTAGCGTCCTTTTTCAAAATCTGAATCTTCAGGTTGTGATATATACTCACAAATGTTCAAGTTTCTGTTCTCGTAGTTAAAACGGCTGATTAAACTATAGTTTAATACCTGATCTTCAAACTGTACTTGGTTATTAGCACCTAATACGTTGTTTTTTGGATCTATCACTTGCACATACAGTTCTTTATCACCTGCTTCAGTCAATGTATTTTTTGCAACCGTAAAACATACTTTTATCTTATCGCTACGTCTCGCTCTTTCTGTAGGTATCTGTCTTCCACTTCGTCTTTCTATTACTCCCATACCTTTTAAACCAACGGTTTGTAATGCAGCAGCATCTTCTACAACATTAGCTAATTCTGTATTTTGCACTAATAGAGAATCCGTAAATACAGTACGCTCTGCCAATTGTACTTGGGTACTATCTAAAGACGTTGCTAGGTACTCGTTCTCTACTTTTAAACGATCGTTTTCAGCTAACAATTCGTCCATCTCCTCTTGTAGTGCTAAAAATTTCTTTTTGTATCTCCATAAGCTATTTACACTGTTTTGAGATACTTTTAAAGAATCCATAAGCCCTTGGATACGCTCTCTTGCTTCGATCAGTTCTTGATCCTTAACCTCGCTGGCTGCAATGGCTTCATCGTATTGTTTTGCCATATTGCTAAGATCGTTCATGACTTGTTCTTTCTCCGAGATTAACTCTTTTTCTGTTTCTTTACCATCTGAATATAATTTAGACGCATAAAAAGCGGTACCTAAAAATAGTACTAAAAGGATACCTAATCCTACTTTTAGTCCGATGTTTGATTTTTGTGAACCTTCCATAAAATTTGTGTTTAAGTTATTTGTTAATTCTTGTTTTTTTAATCTTGTCGTTAAGGTAAATAATTAAATAAAATGTACTTTTATTTCTATCTTTCAAATAAACATCCAAATGCAAAACCTCACAGTATTCACTTCAAAAGATCGCGATACACTTTTAAAGCCTCGTAAAGGAGAATCAAAATTTGGAGAACATGTTCAGTTAATATCTAACCTCACTACCATATACGATGATATTGTTAATTTAGACGTTGACTATGTGATTTTTGGTATCTGTGAAGATATTGGTGTTTATGCAAATTACGGACAAACAGGTACTTACAAGGCATGGGAAGCTACAATAAAAGTTTTGTTAAATATACAGAGTAACCAGGCTACTAAGGCAAATCGCGTTTTAATTTTGGGTCATCTAGACTATTCTGAGATAAGAGACCTAGTGAATAAAAAGCCTTCAAAAAAAAATATTGCCAAAGCGAGAGCTTATGTTGAGGATATAGATAAGGATGTCACCTATGTAGTTGCATCAATCGTTAAAGCTGGTAAAATACCTATTGTTATTGGTGGAGGACATAATAATGCTTACGGTAATATAAAAGGATTGGCACTAGCAAAGAATGATAAGGTTAACGTCGTCAATTTTGATGCACATTCTGATTTTAGACCTGAAGAAGGTAGACATAGTGGCAACGGTTTTAGTTACGCCTATGCTGAAGGATTTTTAAAAAATTATTTCATTTTTGGATTGCACGAAAATTATACTTCAGATAATATTTTTAAAACAATCAATAAGGTGAAGGCCATAAAATATGTCACTTACGAATCACTAGAGGTGAGAAAAGAAGTGAAATTTAAAACTGAACTGGAGCACGGCCTTGATCATATCAATTCAAAATATTTTGGCATTGAGATAGATTGTGACACCATTGAAAATATTCCAAGCAGTGCTGCTACACCAAGTGGATTTAGTACTAAACAAGCCAGGCAATTTATCCATTTCTTTGCTAAACATGGTAATGCAAGCTATCTACATATTTGTGAAGCATCGCCTACAAAGAAATCTGAGACTAAAATTGGTAAACTGATCACTTATTTAATCACCGACTTTATTAGAGCAAATGCCCATTAAAATTGTAGGTTATAAAACTGAATATGCTAAAAATTTCTATGATTTGAATATAGAATGGTTAAAACACTTTTTCTATGTTGA
This sequence comes from Winogradskyella aquimaris, assembly GCF_042676105.1. Classification (NCBI taxonomy): domain Bacteria; kingdom Pseudomonadati; phylum Bacteroidota; class Flavobacteriia; order Flavobacteriales; family Flavobacteriaceae; genus Winogradskyella; species Winogradskyella aquimaris. The sequence continues at coordinate 277,989 of NZ_JBHTJQ010000003.1, forward strand.
ACCCTTTGATGAAGAAGTTTTAAGTCAGCCAGAAAAATACATAATCAACAATGGTGGTTTTATTTTCTTTGCGCTTAAAAATAACGCTATCGTAGGTACCGTTGCGCTTATGCCAACACATCATTCCAATATATTAGAACTCACCAAAATGGCCGTTTTACCAAAAGAGCGTGGCCATAAAATTGGACAACAGCTACTTCAATATTGTATTGATATTGCCAAAACCAAACAACTTAGTGCACTTTTGCTCTATTCTAACACCAAATTAGAAAATGCCATTTATCTTTATAGAAAGTATGGTTTTAAAGAATTAGCTTTAGAAGCTAACAGTCCGTATAAGCGGTCGAACATAAAAATGATATTAGAATTTTAAAGTATCGTATTCTTGACAATAGCTTATATTTTCCTCACATAGCATTCCAATAACTTCTAATAACAATTGATTAATTTCTTTTGAATTTGGTCTAATATTTCTGGCAAGTTTAAATTCTGATAAGGCCTTTTCATAATTACCAAGTACAAACTGTTTTTCTCCTGATTTCTTTAAAAAAGCATAAAATTGATTATCTCTCGTGGTCGTATGAGTGACTTCTTGTTTATGTCTTACTCTAGCATATTCCATCCATTGTGGTATTATGGTCAGAAGTATAAAAACAATAACGATGAATACTATACTGCCAATATGTAAATGATCTTTATGCTTTGACGGCTGAATTTTAAAGGTTCTCTCATATTTAGGAACGACCGTAAAAGCCTTCTTTCTTTTCATAGAAAAAGGCTGTCGTGGTCTCATGGTGTAGATCCACTTTTGCATTCCCAAACCCATATAGCCCATAATAAATCTTTATTTATGGGTATAGAATAATGCCTAAATGTTACAGTTTTAGAGTTTAAAACGCTTTTTTAAATGATCAAAAGCTTGCTGAATATTATCGAAAATATGTGCTTCTTGGATTAAATCCGGTACAATATCAATAGAAACCAACTTATCTTTTGGTTGTTCCTGAACTGCTGTTAACAATACCTGCACTCCACGTTGCTCAAGGTCTAGCACTGCATTTTCTAGAGCGTATAAACCTGATTGATCTATATAGGGCACGCGGTCCATTCTTATGATGAGTGCCTTAACTTGTTCTGGAATATTCTTTATTTCGTCTTGAAAGTGAGAAGTAAATCCGAAAAATAAGGGCCCATATAAGTGTTTGATGTACACTTTGTCTTTGTACTCTTCATAAAATTCAACCTCATCCTGCCAAGGTTTTTCGCCATCAAACCCAGCTATTGTTCCTACTTCTAATCCCTTTTCACCAATATCACCAGCACGTTTCATAAATAATAAAGATGCTAACAACAAGCCTATACCAACCGCTTGTATCAAACTACCAAACGTTGTTATTAATAAAACAATAATTAATACAACGGCATCAGCTCTAGGAACCACGAGTAAATGTTTTAGTCCTTTTACATCAATTATTTTAAAAGCGATAGGAATTAATAAACCAGCTAATACTGACAGAGGAATATAAGCTGCCAATTTTCCTAAACCGAGTAACACAGCCAATAGAAATAAACCATGAATGGCACCTGACACTCTTGTTCTCCCACCAGAATTGATATTAATAACCGTTCCCTTGGTTGCACCAGCACCTGGAATACCTCCAAAAATGGCGGCTATGGAATTTCCTATACCTTGACCAATTAGTTCTCTATTACTGTTGTGCTTGGTTTTGGTCATATTGTCGGCAATTACCGAAGTTAATAGGGAATCAATAGATCCTAAAACGGCCAAGACTAAGGCGTATTCTAAAATTAAAGAATAGGTGCTTGCATCTACAGAAAATAATCCGGAGACTTGTAGACTAGGTAATCCTGAAGGAATCTCTCCAATAATCGGCACATCCCAATTTAAAAAGTAACTGGCTACTGAAGCCAAGATCAATGCGACTAAAGCACTAGGAATAGCTTTGGTGATATATGGGAATACCACATATATCAGAACAGTTAGTATACCTAGCACTAGGGCCTGCCAATTAAAATCTGTAAATAATCTCGGTAAATCCTGAATGACCAACCATGTCGATTTTTCTGAACCCAAACCTGCAAAAGGAAATAATTGCAGAATAATGATGATAAGCCCTACTCCACTCATAAAACCTGAAACCACAGGATAGGGAAAATACTTGACATAGCCTGCGATATTAATCAATCCAAAAATAATTTGAAATACTCCACCTAATAGAAAGGTTAGAATCACTATAGGCATTGCAGCTTCTAAACTACCTGTTATTTCAATAGAAGCTGCCACCAATGCTGCAGAAACAACCGTCATGGGACCTGTTGGTCCACTAGCTTGTGTTGCAGTACCTCCAAAAATAGCCGCAAAAATCCCTACGGCAATGGCACCATAAAGACCTGAAATAGCTCCTAATCCAGATTGTACCCCAAAAGCTAATGCTAATGGCAAGGCCACAACTCCTGCGACTAAACCACCTGTTAAATCCCCTTTTAAATTTTTAAAATCGTAGAATTTTGAACTCATATATCTTGAATTTGTTATGGTTTAGTTTGAAGTGCTTTTAAGGAATCTATCTGACGTTGCAGTGCATCTATCATTTCAGAATTCTCATCAACCTGCGGAATGATTTTTAGAGAATCGATTTGCATTTGCATTAAATCTTCGTCCTTGGGCTGTTCTTGATAGTAATACCCAATACCCTCACTAGCTCTCCAAGCTTCATTAAGTTGGTTGTAAACTGTTTCGTCCCAAGAACTCGGATGTTTAACATCTATCCAAATCACATCACGATATTCGCTATCAATAAGCACTAAATCAGGTGTTGCAGAACCATCAAACTGTTGAGAATTAGTTGCACTTATTGATGAAATTGTTCCCAAGAAGAACATGCGCTTTCTACCTGCAATATCTTTAATATACGGTCTAAACTCAACTGGTGTGCTGGCATTCCAATCGTATTCCTTTCTGGATTCTTTCACTTTTAATGGCATCGCCGATACACCTGCATAGCCTTGTTTTTTTGTGGCATGATCATAATAATACAATCTATCCGTACCATCTGCAGGCACAAATACACTATAGCTTAAACTGGTACGCTCCTCACCTACGGGTTCTAAGCCAAACCAATGGTATAATCCACTATAGGCATCAGAATTACTACCTACAAAATCAAAATCCGTAACATAAGGTTGTTGATTTTGATCCTTGGGCATTACAGGAATTTTTACAGCTGTTTCCATATTCCAAGGTAATGGGTCACTGAAACCTCCCAAGAATTTTAACGATTCTGCTTGCAACTGAGAAACGCTTTCTGCTAATGTATTTTGTTTTTGTAAAAATTTATAGTTCTTTATTTCATCTGGTCCTACAAAGGTACCTTTCCCGATAGTGATCCGTTCTAAGTAATCATTAAAATCATGTACGCCACTTTCTATAATCATCACACCACCAAAGGTTGGATATGGAAAGAAGAAGCCCTTCCACTTGATTAAACTCACTACCTGCACCCATTCACCATTATCATTTTTCATATAAAAGGTGTCACTTGGTTCATAGTTAAATAACATCCAAGGGTTAAAACGCTGTACAACTGCGTTGTAGGTATTTCTACTGAATTTTAGGGACTCACCAATTGAAAATGTTACGGGAATTCTGTTTTCATTTGAAAATCTTGGAAAAGGAGTTGTACTGCTCACTGCAAAAACTTCTTCGGTATTATCGCTTATGCGCTGCATAATGTACTTTTCACTAGGCTGAATGGCCATAGTCCATTTATTTTCAGTGCCAATTCTTACCAAATGTGGCAATGACACATCCTTAGTCTCACCAACACTTTCATTGGCCATTGAAAATATGTTTCGCAATGGTTGTATACGTTCATTTTGAGTTAGTGGTAACTCATCAATTTCAACCTTATTAAGGCTGTTAAATACATTGTAGGTTTTCATGTAGTCGTACAAACCTTGATTCCAACCTAAAAAATAAAGCAACCCAAAAAACACAATGAGCATGCCCAAAATTCCTAAACGACCACCTGTGCTCGCCGTTTTTCTAAATTTTCTAAGACCTAAGACCAGCACAATCACACTTAGCAGAATTACAAAAATGTATTTTCTGAAAAATAATAAAACAGGTTGGTAATCGTCCCTGAAAAAAAAGAGTAAAATAAGCAATAGTAAGCCTAAAAATATGGTAATTCGTTTTTGCTTTGCCCCTTTATTCCAATAGTTTTTTATCATAGTTTTTGATGTCCTTCTGAGTTAGTTTCAGAACATGAATTTATAATTTCAATGCGTTATTATATCCTGAATATTATCCTTTCAACTTGGTAAAGTACAACAAATTCAGGATGTCTCTCAACGTTACATTAGACCCTTATCCTTTAAGCGTTCTCGAGCTGATTTCTTCTCTACTTCCGGCTCCTGTTTTTCTGCAATCTCATTTTTTGCTTCTTCTATAGCTTTATTGTCCTTGTTTTTTAAATCCTCAATAAGTCCCTTCCCTTTTTCTACAGCATCTCCTACCAAATCCCCTAAAGAATCACTTTTCTCCTCTACTACCTCTGTAGTCTTAATTACAAAATTGGCCAAATAGGTTCCTATTAAAGTACCTGTTGCAAACGTTGCAAATCCTGATAGTGCAAAGTAATTTGAAAATATTTCTATCGGAGTTAGAAACTGTAATACTAATCCAATAATTAATAAAGAAATCACCACAAAAAGCAATCGAGGAATAAAAGGTTGTTTGTAAATAAATCCTTTGGGATTTTTAGCATCCATTTGCAACTCCTTGCTGTTCATTATTTTATTAATAAAACGATATGCACCATTGCCATTTGACTCTCTCCAATACAAAAAGATACCAAATAAAATAGCTGATACGAAAATGATAATGTCTATTCCTAATCCCATGTTGTTTGTATTGAGGTTTCTATAAAATTAGTCTAAAAAACTTAAATATTGTTACGTATCGTCTCAATCACCCAATCTTGAAACGATTCATCCCAAGTTTCATAATTCTTGTAAAATTGTTCTTTGTCGTACCAATACAGAAACAAGACGTCTTTTGGTGCGATATTAATTAACAATTTGTGTATTAAATCCCGGTGCTCTGCGGATAAAGACGAATGTGGCTGATGTAGTGCAAAATAGACGGACTGATCTACCATGTCTTCAATTTTATAAGCATTACTGCGTTCTAGTTTTTCTAAATACAATTCAACACCCATTACCTTCTTGCGCGCATTAATATCTATCTTATTTAGGTAGCTTTTAAACAATGGCTTTCTGTTTAAAATATCTTTAATGGGATGCTCTGGGTTTTTTAATTGGGTGTATAATTCGTACTTTTTTATTCGGTCATAATTGGGTGTATTTACCATGTATTCCAAATCGCACTCAACAATAATATGGCTTTTTAGTTTTTCAATCAGTTCTGGCTGGTCTATATGATAAATTAGCACATCATGAACCGTATCTTTAATAGCTTGCTTATAGGATTCGTTACTCTCAAAAACTAAAATAGGCTGAATAAAATCCCTTAAGACGTAGACTCCATCAAAGGCACGCGTATAAAACGAATTTGTTGTAAAATGCAAGGAATGAAGTTTAAGATCTCGATCTCTTAAATCGCCATAGGATTTGGCAGAATCTAGTAGTTTTTTATGGATGCTTTCATCTATAAAATTATTGTCTGTTCTAAATTTTTCAATGAGTCTTAGCTGTTCTTGCTGTTTCTCTTCAAGGTTGTCTATGAGTCTGAACGTAATGCTAATATCCTCATATTTTAAGACATCCAAAGGTTCATAGAACACATCAATATCCTGATCAAAATCTATACAGATAGCAGAATCCCTTGTAATATCATTAATCTTTCTACCATGCGTTCTGAAAATATGCTGCATCATCTCCCTATCAAAAGAGTGGAACGGTAAGTAAACAGGTTTTCCCTTTTGCAATGGCGAAATGATGATACCGTGGGGATTGGCTTCACCATGATTTAGATAGTGGATGTTATTTTTCTCTTCAGCTATTTCAGGACTCCAACCCAACCCATCTATCGTAAACGATTGTAGCTTAGTTTCTTTAAAACCAAGGGTTTTTAAACACTTATTATAGCGTTCTACCAGCTTACCACTTACAGGTATAAGTTCACTTCGATATAGATTTGCTTCTTTTAGTTTGTTCATATAAGCCGACCCTGAATCCATTTATAGAAAGGACTTTAAGTTGTTTCTTTATAATAGTCTATTTATCTGTGCGTATTGCAATAACATTATGGTTTTTGCATCTAAAATTTTACCGTTTGCCATGAGCTCAGTGGCTTTCGCAAATGGCATCTCTACAAGCTCAATATCTTCATTTTCAGTTTCCAAACCACCTCCATTGTGGACTTTCATTCCATCCGAATACTCAGCAACAAAACACGAAAAACGTTCTGTACTGCTGCCTGGTGTTGCAAAGGCACTATAAACCTTTTTTAGTTTTGGTACTTCATAGCCGGTTTCTTCTAATACTTCTCGTTTCATGGCTTCTTCTGCCGAACTATCATCATCTTCTAAGATTCCTGCTGGCACTTCTAATAAAAAACCATCTTCTACTCCATTCATATAAGCAGGCAAACGGAATTGCTTTACTAAAATGACCGTTTGTTTTTTGGTGTTATACAACAAAGCTGCCGCTGCATTGCCACGCTCTAAAACTTCCCATTTGTTTTCAACCCAATTTCCATCTTTTAGTTGATAATTAAACTTTACCTGAGATAAAGTAAAGTACTTATCTGACAGAATTGTTCGGTTGATATTTTTGATGCGTTTGGTCATGGTTAATCAGTCTTACCAAATTGTTCCCTGGCTTCAGCTTCAATATTTAATTGATCGATTCTGGCATCAACCTTACGTTTAAAATCGGTATCTGCAATAGTCGCCACATTATCCAAGTAACGTACCACCTCTTGTCGCCTGATATCACTAAAATCTAGCCCTTTCATGTTGGCACGCATCAATTCCTGAAGCATTCCGAATTTGGTTTCGTAATCCTTTTTGAAATACACTTCAGGGTTATTGAACCAATCATCTTCTAAATCAAAATCGGTCAAACGCAACGAAACTGCCTTTTGAATGTTTCGTACGTCACGTGATGAAAAGAACGGAAATATTTTCTGAATTTCAGTATATAAATGGGCATAGAACATATGCTCGTCATCTTTGTATTTACTCGATACTTTCTCAAAGGCATCTAATACACGCTCTTCTGTTGGTTTATCTATCTTCTCTAATATTTCACCCAAATTCTTTGCTACCTTTTGTGCATCTAAATAGATATAATCGTTGGGATTATTCATGTTTATAAAGTTGGGCATGGTATCCTCGAGCTTTTTCCACCACAGATAATCCTGATCTACAAAATCTTTTTCATTACGAGCACCGTCAATTTTAAATCGGCCTTGTACACGTGAAATCACGGCCTTATCCAACATTTCTGGTAAGTTAGTAAACAAGCCTATTGAACTATTGCCATAATTAACAGCATAAGCACCTTCGGTATATCTTAAAAATACACCAATCACCTCTTTCACACCTGCTGAAACTCCCTGCGCAGTTCGTTCTTGCAGGTTGTTCTCTGCATCATCAATTGGTGCAAAAATGAGTCGGGTTGGGTCTTGTAATGGTTTCATCCATTCTACCATCTTTTCTGCAGAACCACCTTGAAAGGTTGAAATCAAAGTATCTGGCATGGGGTGAAACAAGAATGGAATGTTTAAATGTTCACTATGTTCTTTTAGCCGTGTGGCAATCGCAGCAATGAGCATACTTTTTCCAGTTCCTGGAATTCCATAACCCATAAATACTGGCATAAATCCACCAAGCTCTTGAAATGGGTTTTTCTTTGCTTCAAAATCGTAGCTCAATAGACGTTCAGTTAAACGTCTGGCAAAGTGTTTAGCATCCTTATTTCCAACGATTTGCTCAAACTGTACTTTATTAAATTCTACACTAACCGCTGTACCAGCAAATACATTATTCCAACCATCAATCGTAAAGTCTGAATTTTCTAACTTAAACGAACGGTCTTCAATCGTATCTGTATATTCTAAAGTACTTTTTCTAAGTTGGATTTCGTCAATAAGGGCTTCAAAATAAACCACTGTAAAATCGATAACATCTTTATCTGATTTGATGATATCCGGATGTCCTAAATACTTATCATAATAGAATAATTGGCACGAAATACCTTTTAAAGGAGATAAAAACGATACTTCTGGAATACCAGCAAACTTCTGCTTCATCACCGATAAATCGTCCGACGCATGCGGTTTTAAATCGTGTAATATTTTATACGCTGTAGCAAACAACATAAAGGCTGTTGCCGTAAGCATTTTGCTCTCATACTCACGCTTTCCTGAATTATCTAAAGCCGATTTATTTTCACTTAACGTCGATAATCCCGAGGCGTCATAGTAACTGTCCTTAATCCAAATACCCATGGTAATGCCCTCTTGAACGGCATATAATGTTTGATTGAGGAACAGTGGAATGGCAACCGACTCCGGTAATAATCGCTTTTTTAAGCTTAAAATAGTTTTTGAGACTGAGGTTACCGAAACATTACTGCCATTATTAGCACGAGATAGATACAATAAAATAGATTCGTCTTTACCATCATTATCTCTATTCTTGGCACGTTGACTTTGTTCCCACTGAATAGATTTTAAGTAAGACGTTGCTTCATCACGAAGCATATCGAGTTCCTTTTGCTTTATAGGGAATGTTGAGTTGTGTTGCATGGTTTTAGTCTTCCGTTTGCAGTCTCAGTCTCAGTTAGCAGCAACTGAATACTGCGACTGAAACTGTAACTTATTTTATTTTTAAATCAGAAACCTGAACTGGCGGAATCTCCAAATCGTTCATAATTTCTGGTGTTTTGTTATATAAGAGCTGTATGATTCGATGTGGTGCGAATACATAACGCTGTCTAAACGGACTCGCCCACCTCTGAAAGGTCTGTTTACTAAAAAATCCTCCTTCCTTAAACTCGCTCTGCGATTTCAGTTCATCTACCTTAAAAGAAATAACATAAGACTCTAGTGGTATTGTTTTTTTGGCAATACCATCTAAGATGTCGTGCGTTATTTCGTTTTCGTCTTTTGCAAATACGTTATGGATTGGTCCTAAATCTATTCGCTTAATGAGCTTGGGCAACACTTTTGGCAAACGCTTGTCTATAGCGTAGGCCATGGTGTCTAGATTCATTTCGCGATCAGACGTATTTTTTAATACCAAATAGATTTCATCTTTATAGGCTTGCACATCTCTCCCGTCATAGTTAAAATACATATAACAGATAAAGGGTCTATTATGGGTAACATCATAAAAACTCCAACTTACCAAATGCTCTGCAGGTGAAGCCTCTGGTGCAGTGATTATCTTACCTTGTACAAATCGGTTAAATATGTATTCCTTTCTCGCCGATGTATAATAAACAATGGATGCTGCCTGGAACAATTTACGTTTGGATATTGGCTTTTTCTTTCTAAGTAGTGTATCTAGAAACTCGTCTTTTAACACTTCAATATCCGTAAGCTTTGTTAAAAATTCCTCCCGCAATTCGAGATCATTAAATAGATACCTGAATTCTAAATAATTTGGAAAACTAGAATCCGTGAGATCTACTTTCATATTTTCCTCCTCGTCATACATGTATTTTACACGCATGGCTTCGATAGAATACAATAGCAAATCTGTATACTGCTTAAAAAGCAATATTTCTTGTTGATTTAATATTTGTTTAGCCTGAACTGCCGTAATTAGTTCTTTCAGTGTGAAATCTATCAATTTATGATAGAACACATACTGTTCTTTAGAATCTAATACAGCCGAATCTAAGGGGGTTACAATCATCTTTGAGTTTTCAGTTTACAGTAACCAGTATTCATTTAATTTAAAACTTTCACTGAATACTAGTTACTGAAGACATGATTTACCCAAGTAAATCATCTTCATTAGCTTCTGGTTTTGGTTCACCTGCTGGTTCACCATCTCCTGAAGGTGCATTGGAATCTGCGCTATAATATTCATCAAAAATCTCTTTCATGTCGATGCCATAACGGTCTGCAAAGTTTTTCTGAATTTCAGCGTCTTTAGATCTAATATCCTTTAGTGCCTCTGCATAACTACCATAAATACCTTGCATTACTTTTTCGTGAACTGGTATATTATCCATCATTTCCTGACGTGCTTTAGCACTAGCTGTATGCATGGCAGCTAAGGTTTCACCTATGTGCTCATCGGTCTTAACACCCAAGTGCTCTAATATTGCTGCAAACTCTTGATCTGTACGTGCCTTTAAAGCTACTACATAACCATCATAATATTTTAAACGCTCATCGGTATCTGATTTTAATTTAGCACGATGCGTTTGTAAGTTGCTACGTAAAGACGTTAGTACTTTTATGGTAAGGTTATGTTTGTGTACAAAGCTATCTTTTGAAGCCGCTAGAGTGGTGTACGCATTTTTAAGACCTTCTAATTCTTCTACCTTTTGCTCTAATTGAGTAACTTTTTCCAAAGCTTCAGAATATTCAGGAGATTGCTTATCGGCCACTTCTTCTAAGGCTTGTCTGGCTTGCTTTAACAAAGCATACTGCTCTTCAAGTTTAGCTTCAACTTCCTCCTTCTTTTGAAGTGCTTTGGTGTGGTTATTACTTGCTTCAACGATGGCGGATTTTAAGCTCTCTTCAACTTCTTTGATTTCAAGCTCTCTGTCCTTAAGTCGTTTGATTGCTGCCTGACTTTTAAATGACAATTCATTTAATAAGGTCTGCACATCAGCCGTTTCTATACGTTGTTGAAACATGGCTTTGGCTTTATTATCAGCACCATCACGTTGTTTTTGAGCCGCAGCTAATTCATCTTCGGCCTTTTTAATCTTAGTCTTACGTCCCCAAAGATTATTCCACCAAGTATCTGGTTTTGCTTTGGCATCTTCCAATTCAACCTTAGCACGCTCTAAACGTTTAACGGCGTCATCGATGATTTTTTGTTCAGCAGCATTCAGGGCTGAAAACCCTTCGAACATAATACCTACCTCATCTTGATAATCTGTTAAATCCTTTATGGCATCAAGAAGCGTTGTTCGGTCTTTCTCAGCCATATCCACAACATTATCAAGAGTTGCATTTAATATTTTCTGACGACTTTCCGGATCATCTTCCTGTGCCAATTTAGACTTCATTTGGTCTATGGCCTTGCCCCAGTTTACATCTACTTTCTCAGGTTTCTCCTGTGAGTTGGTTTCTAATAAATCAAAATCATCAGACATGTGGTATCGTATTATTTAGTTGAACAAATTTTAGGATAAGCAATTTCGGTAATTTTTTAAGACTACAAAAACTTTACCATCAAATTATAGGTAGCAAATGTTATAAAAATGTTACAACATTTTAATGACCGATAATTGTTAAATATCTTTAAACCAACTAAAATAACATTAGCTATGAAACTTTTAAAAATTACACTACTTACATCTTTAATTGTGACAGTATTAAGCTGTAAAAATGAAAAAAAGGAGGCAGACATTGCTGTTAATGAAACTCAAAATGAAATTAATGAAGGTGTTAATGTAATTCCAATCTCCCATGGTACTCTAGTGCTGGAATCAAATAACGAAGTCATTTATGTAGATCCTACTGGAGGTTCAGAAGCTTTTAAAGGACAAAAATCACCTACATTAGTATTGATTACTGATATACACGGTGATCATTTAAGTGTACCTACACTAGAAGCTTTAAACCTAAGTAATGTTAGAATCATTGCCCCTAAAGCGGTGACCGACAAAATAGCCACTACAATAAGTAATGACATTATAACACTTAATAATGACGAAACTATGGACCACAACGGCATTAGCATTAAGGCCATACCTATGTATAATCTGAGGGAAGAAGCATTGAAGTTCCATACCAAGGGGAGAGGAAATGGTTATGTTTTGGATATAAATGATGAACGAATCTATATTTCTGGTGATACAGAAGATATTCCTGAAATGCGTAATTTAAAAAATATCGACAAGGCGTTTGTGTGTATGAATCTACCCTACACCATGCCTGTTGAAAGTGCTGCAAGTGCTGTTTTGGACTTCAAACCTAAAACGGTGTATCCTTATCATTATCGAGGTTCTGACGGATTAAGTAATATAAATTTATTTAAAGAAATTGTAAACAAAGGAGACAAGTCTATTGATGTGCAACTTTTAGGCTGGTATAATTAGAATAAAAGTGTTAAATTTTTGAGTTGTTAACAACTTTCCGAAAGTTGAATTATATCCGAAAACACCGCTATTCATCGAACTTTTAACCCACTTTAACGATGTTATTGTTTATAAAAGTGACGTAAATTATTTATAATTAGGTAATTGGAATAGCTTTTTTTTCTATATTAGCACCATAGAACCCAAATCTAATACACAGTAACCATGCTTAAGATACTGCTGTCCAAAGCTTTATTAGTGACTACAACTCAACTTACAATGATACTTATCGCAGTGGCTTCGATATTTCTTGTTTTCATCATAATAGCGATAATTAAGATGTACAAATTAAAAGCAGAGAATAAGAAGTTAATGGAGACTAATGCATTTAAGGATATCGACGAAACTTATAAAGATTTCACGGGTGGCCATCTTTATGGTGACAACTAGAACTATATAACTTTTGCCGAATTAATTATATTCGATTTAAACTTTAATGACCTTTCACATATCATAAAAAAAGGTGTGATTACAATTTAAGTGGTAATCATCTTTATGAAAATATAAAAAGCCTGCATTGGCAGGCTTTTTATATTTTCAATTATCGCACTAATTTCTTATACTTAATTCGTTTTGGCATGATATCTCCACCAAGGCGCTTCTTTTTGTTTTCTTCATAGTCACTAAATCCTCCTTCAAAAAAGTAAACTTGAGAATTGCCTTCAAAGGCTAAGATATGTGTACATATTCTATCTAAAAACCATCTATCATGACTAATCACCACAGCACAACCTGCAAAGTTCTCCAAACCTTCCTCAAGAGCTCGTAAGGTATTAACATCTAAATCGTTAGTAGGTTCATCTAAAAGTAATACATTACCTTCTTCTTTGAGGGTCATGGCCAAATGTAAGCGGTTTCTTTCGCCACCTGATAGCAACTTAACTTTTTTATTTTGTTCATTACCCGAAAAGTTAAATCGACTTAAATAGGCCCTAGAATTCACCTGACGATTACCCATCATTATTAACTCTTGCTCATCACTAAAGTTCTGCCAAATGGTTTTCTCAGGATCAATATTTGAATGCTTTTGATCTACATAAGCAATCTTGGCTGTTTCACCAACCACAAACTCACCCTTATCAGGAGTTTCCTCTCCCATAATCATTTTAAAAATGGTTGTCTTTCCAGCACCATTTGGTCCAATTACACCAACAATCCCTGCTTGTGGTAAATTAAAGTTTAAGTCTTCGTATAATAACTTATCACCATAAGCCTTACTAACACCGATGGCTTCAATCACATTCGTGCCTAAACGCGGTCCATTAGGTATATAAATTTCAAGTTTTTCATCTAATTGTTTCTGGTCTTGGCTCAATAATTTATCGTAATTCTTTAAACGCGCCTTTTGTTTCGTTTGGCGTCCTTTAGCTCCTTGTCTTACCCATTCTAACTCACGCTCTAATGTTTTCTGACGTTTGGATGCCGATTTACTTTCTTGTGCCAAGCGTTTTGACTTTTGGTCTAACCAAGATGAATAATTTCCTTTCCAAGGAATACCTTCTCCTCTATCGAGTTCTAGGATCCAACCAGCAACATTATCTAAAAAGTACCTATCGTGGGTTACAGCAATAACAGTTCCTTTATATTGTGCTAAATGATGCTCCAACCAATGGACTGATTCTGCATCCAGATGGTTGGTTGGCTCATCTAATAGCAATACATCAGGCTCTTGTAAAAGTAGACGGCATAATGCTACTCGACGACGTTCACCACCAGATAATACACCTATTTTCTTATCACCCTCTGGCGTGCGCAAAGCATCCATTGCAATTTCCAGCTTAGTATCTAATTCCCAAGCATTAGTTGCATCTATCTGGTCTTGCAATTCTGCTTGACGATTCATAAGCTTTTCCATTTTATCTGGATTGCTATAAACCTCTTCTAAACCAAATTGATCATTAATACTATTATATTCATCTAGGATAGCTACAATCTCGGCTGCACCCTCCTTGACAACTTCCATAACTGTTTTTTCATCATCTAATTGTGGTTCTTGCTCTAAGTAGCCAACGGTATAACCCGGTTTAAAAACAACATCACCTTGATAGTTTTTGTCTACACCAGCAATTATTTTTAGTAAGGTAGATTTACCTGAACCATTAAGACCCAAAATCCCAATTTTTGCTCCATAGAAAAAACTGAGATAAATATTTTTTAAAACTGGTGTATTTGCCGATTGAAACGTCTTAGTTACACCAGACATTGAGAAAATTACTTGCTTATCGTCGCTCATATAAATTTAATCTTTAGAAATTTAGATTAATTAAACCCTTCCCTTTAAGGCATTAAATACCCATGCTATTGCAAAAAAGCCAATTCCAACTGCGGCAAAGCCCCATCCTGCAACCTCATCGTAGCGAAATGCCCCAAGTGCAATTAATCCAAGTCCAACAATAATCATAATGGTTGTAGCCCAAGCTAAAACCGTGTTTTTATTCATCGCCATAATCGTATTCTTAATTTTAGATAGTTAGTTGAAAACAAATATCGGTATTTTAAAATAAAAAAGCACCACAATTTGTGGTGCCTTATTCTAATTAAAACTTATTCCTATAGACTAATCATTGGTACCTCAATAAATAGCAATTCAGAGTCTTCAGTTGCATTTATATCAAAGTCAGGTGTTTCTGAAATCCCTAAAGCATCCCTGGAATTTAATTGATTATTTGCAATCGAAACTTCTCCACTAATGTTCATAACATAAACACCGTGATCTTTACTTTTTAAGTCATAAGTAAATGATTCGCCACCTTTTAAATCTATACGTGACAATCTAGCATCTTGATGTATTTTTAAACTATTATCATCACCATCCTTAAAAGAGGTTACCAAAGTTTGTAATTTTCCATTCCTGTCCTCGGCACTAAATGTTTTTTGATCGTAACGCGGTTGAACACTTCGTTTTTCTGGTATAATCCATATCTGAAACAAGCTTAAGTATTCATCTACGGAACCATTAATCTCTGAGTGTTGTACACCAGTTCCTGCAGACATGACCTGGACTTCTCCTGGTACAACTGGTATCCAATCATCTCCCATATTATCACGATGTTTTAACACCCCTTTTAATGGAATGGTTATTATTTCCATATTATCATGTGGATGTGTCCCAAATCCCATTTTTGGCGCAATAATATCATCATTTAATACTCTTAACGCACCAAAATGTACTTTTTCTGGATTATACCAACTTGCAAAACTAAATGAATGATTGGCCTGCAACCAGCCGTGGTTAGCAAATCCCCTATCTTCTGCTTTGTGAATTATTGTTTTCATCTTATTGTTCCTTTCTTTAGTAATTATCTTAGTTTATCTAATAAATCGCTTAATTGTTTAGCCTCTTCCTCTGAAATATTTTTAAGTAAATCCTTATTCAAATTGTTTGGTATTGACTCTAGAAGCGCCAACCCTTCTTTTGTTATTGCTACTTTTACCACACGCCTGTCATCTTCCGAGGGCAA
This sequence comes from Winogradskyella aquimaris, assembly GCF_042676105.1. Classification (NCBI taxonomy): domain Bacteria; kingdom Pseudomonadati; phylum Bacteroidota; class Flavobacteriia; order Flavobacteriales; family Flavobacteriaceae; genus Winogradskyella; species Winogradskyella aquimaris. The sequence goes on from NZ_JBHTJQ010000003.1 coordinate 293,771, forward strand.
ACGTTCAATGTAGTTCTTGGCACATAATTTATCCATTAGCCTAGTGGCATTTGGGGAACGTTCTAACATCCTGTCTTTAATAGTCTGTACTTTGAGTGGTCCGCCTGCGCCTCTTAAAATACGTAGGATATTATACTGTTGCGGCGAAATACCAAAATCCTTAAAAAATTCATTCTGGCAATTAGCAATCCAATTCGCTGTATATATAATATTTAGTAAAGCTTTGACTTTACTATTTGGAAATGTTGAATTGATATCTTTTGCTAAATCTCCCACCTTTATAAAGCCTTTTGTAACTTTTCTACTTCTTCTAAAAGTTCTTTATTTAATTCCTCATTAGAAATTCTACCATTCTCAAAATTCGTATGGAACGACGGCAATGAAAATGTTCCTACTATATTCCCATCATGCCAAGGAAATCTAGCCTTTGCAATAGACAAAACGGTTTGTCCGCCTCGGGCTCCAGGTGAAGTTGCCATTAACAACATTGGCTTTTTAAATAGAAAGTTACCTTCTATTCTAGACATCCAATCGAAAAGGTTCTTAAATACCGTAGCATACACTCCATTATGCTCTGCCAAGGATAATACAATTCCATCTGATTCTTTAATTAGATTTAATAGCTTGTGGGCGTTTTCAGGCGCTTCTTTTAATTCGTCTTCAAGATCAACGCCAAAGAGTGGTGCATCAAATTCATTTAAGTCGATAAGATTAACATTTACGTCCTTTAGTAACGAAGACGCATACTTCACTAATTGTTTATTGATCGAAGTAGAACTATTACTTCCCGCAAATGCCAGTATTTTTTTCATGAGGTTTAAATTTCGTTTGAACAAAATTAAGGTATTAAATTTTATTTTCCAAGGAATATATTTCCATGTTATATATATTTAACTTTTCATTTAGATTTTACCCCTAACAACTAATAGTAATGTTTCGTAAATTCGTAGCCACAGAAATAAAATTTATGGACATTCAATTCAACAAAAACGAAGATCACAATAAGCTATTAGTCTCTGAATTAAAAAAACGACTAGTTAAAATAAAACTTGGTGGTGGTGAAAAAAGTATAGCCAAACACCATAGCAAAGGAAAAATGACAGCTAGGGAACGTATAGATTATTTATTGGATCCTAAATCTAAATCTATAGAGATTGGTGCTTTTGCTGGTGAAGATATGTATCCGGAATATGGTGGATGTCCGTCTGGTGGTGTTGTTGTAAAAATTGGTTATGTCAAAGGCAAGCAATGTATTGTTGTTGCCAATGATGCAACGGTTAAGGCTGGTGCTTGGTTTCCGATTACAGGTAAAAAGAATCTGAGAGCTCAGGAAATTGCAATTGAAAACAAACTTCCAATTATTTATCTTGTAGACAGTGCAGGTGTATTTTTACCCATGCAAGATGAAATTTTCCCTGACAAAGAACATTTTGGGCGAATCTTTAGAAACAATGCCGTGATGAGCAGTATGGGTATTACTCAAATTTCTGCGGTCATGGGCAGTTGTGTTGCTGGTGGGGCCTATTTGCCCATAATGAGTGATGAAGCGCTTATTGTAGATAAAACCGGAAGCATCTTCCTTGCTGGAAGTTATTTAGTAAAAGCGGCTATCGGAGAAACCATCGATAACGAAACCTTGGGTGGTGCAACCACACATTGTGAAATTTCTGGTGTTACCGATTATAAAGCTAAAGATGACAAAGATGCCCTAGATACTATAAAGAATATCATGGATAAAATTGGTGACTTGGATAAAGCTGGTTTCAATAGAACAAAACCTGTTAAGCCTATAGAAAGTCCGGATGACATCTATGGAATATTACCAAAGAGCAGAGCAGACCAATACGATATGTATGAGATCATAAAGCGATTGGTAGACGATTCTGAATTTGAAGAATACAAAGCTGGTTATGGTCAAACAATAATTACTGGTTATGCACGTATTGATGGGTGGGCTGTTGGCATTGTAGCCAATCAAAGACAAATTGTAAAAACCAAAGGAGCAAAAACAAAACCCAGTGAAATGCAGTTTGGTGGTGTCATTTATAATGATTCTGCAGATAAAGCTACGCGATTTATTGCTAATTGCAATCAGAAAAAAATACCCTTGGTCTTTTTACAAGATGTTACTGGCTTCATGGTTGGCAGTAAATCAGAACATGGAGGTATTATAAAAGATGGTGCTAAAATGGTAAATGCTGTGAGTAATTCTGTGGTTCCAAAATTTACTATTGTAATTGGTAATAGTTATGGTGCTGGTAATTATGCGATGTGTGGCAAAGCTTATGATCCAAGATTAATTGTAGCTTGGCCAAGTGCAGAACTCGCCGTAATGAGTGGTAAATCCGCAGCTAAAGTGCTACTTCAAATAGAAACAGCTTCTTTAAAAAAGAAGGGTGAAACCATAACCAAGGAAAAGGAAGAGGAACTCTTTAACAAAATAAAATCGAGATATGATAACCAAGTGTCTCCTTATTATGCTGCTGCAAGATTATGGACCGATGCCATCATAGACCCTCTAGATACGAGAACTTGGATTAGCATGGGCATAGAAGCTGCTAACCACGCTCCTATTGAAAAACCTTTTAATATGGGTGTGCTGCAGGTTTAATTGCGCGTTTGCGCATTTATTCTTGGAATAGTTAACAGCTTTGTCTGTCTACCATTAACATATCTGAAGCCATATGGTCCCCAAAATCCAGCTTCTTCAAGCATAATACGTATATCTCGTTGCCATTCTGGAATATTAACAGTGGTATTTAGTTCAATGGCATAAACTGTATTTTCGTGCAACGGATAGTCGCCATTGACTGGCACTCCATCCTGAGCGTCCCACATGCCTAATGTGGTTCCTGAAGAGTGACCATAAGAGCCCAATGGATGTGTATAAATAGCTGGTCGTAACCCTTCGTTTTTAGCCTGTTCTAAGGATTCAAGTAGAATAGTATTTCCGGTTTTTCCTGTTTTAAAATTGAATGTAAAAATGTCTTGTACCCTATTCCCTTTTTTAAGAGCTTCCATCAAGAAATCTGGAGCTTTTGTTTCCATTGGCTTTAAGACATAAGCTAATTCCTGGCAGTCTGTATTTAACCGTAGGTAGGTTATTCCTATATCGCAGTGCAATAAATCTCCTGGAAGAATAACCATATTTTCTGGCCTGTTGGAAAACGCATACAAATGGTTGCCTAATTCTTCTGCAGTACGCTGAACATCAACCGTAGGATGAAACCAAGTTTTTAATCCTAAAGCTGTTATTTTATCGCGCATCCACCACTCTACATCTGTGGTTGTGGTTACGCCTGGAGTTATCACTTTTTCCGAAAAGGCTTCTGCAATGATATCATGAGTAATATCAACCAACTGGTTATAAATAATCATCTCTTTTTCGGTACGTGTTTCGATCCACGATATAGCTAATTTTTCAGCTGATTTTACCCTAGGTTTATAATCGCTCGGTAGATTCTCCATAAAGGTTTCATAATCCATTTTTACAATGCCATCGCAGATATTAAAATGTTCAGAATAATTAAGCCCTATGGATTTTGGCTCCCTTTCTTCAATGATTTCCATCAATCGCTTCCATTGGTCAGGTTGTTTTTCCTTGTCCCATGCCGATATGATATTTTCCCCAAAATTATAGCGGGCAACAGCTAGTTTTTCAAGGGTGTTATTGTCTTTATTTCTATAAAAAACGAGGATAGTGCGTCTTCTGGCATTCAACCAAGTTGCAGGTAACATGGTTTTAAGTACCGGATCTTCATTATATTCCCTTGATATTAAAATCCACATATCAATGTCAGAATCGTCCATCAATTTTGGTAATAGATGTTCAAATCTTTCTTTTAAAATAGCATCTATAACCTCAGCGCGTTGCCGCTGGGGAAGGATTTGTTGGGCGTTTAAATAAGAGATTGAAATTAAAAGGAACGCTAAAATATGTTTTATTTTCATATCAATTTTTTTTAAAAATAGTAATAAAAAAAGAGCACCAATACTGGTGCTCTTAAATTTTATATCTGTTAGGAAGTTATAAACCCGCTTCACGCTCGGCTTTTTTTTCTTCTCTTATTTCTTTGAAACGCTCAATTGCTGAACCAAATACCCAATAAGGAATGACAAAGGTTAAAAGGAAAATCATTAACCAAAAACCGATAGTTAATATGGTTAAGAATGCTAAAAATCCTAAATATTGATCAAATTCAAACATAATTTCGTTTCATTATTTTAAAGACGCTACAAAGATATAACCAAAATATAAGTTTTACAATAGACTTCTTGAGTTTTATTAACACAAAATAAACAATGGTTTTTAAACAGCATTGATCAATAACTTTGCAGTTGCTGGATTTGTGGCCAGAGGCACATTATGAACATCGCACAACCGCATTAGCATTAAAATATCAGGTTCATGAGGATGCTTATCCAAAGGATCTCTGAAAAAGATAACCATGTGGCACTTACCCTCAGCAACTCTAGCCGCAATTTGTGCATCTCCTCCTAAAGGTCCAGATAGAAGTGCATTAACTTCAAAACCAGCGCTCTTAACTTTCTCACCTGTGGTACCTGTTGAGATTAATTGGATTTTTTTTTGATGCAAAATCTCACTATGCTCATTTAAAAATTGAACCATCTCTGCCTTTTTCCCATCATGAGCTATGATTGCAATTTCCATTATTATAGATTTTTAATATGGTAATCTACCAATCCCTCAATTGGTCTGCGCACGAAATTACCAACCTTATAGCCATATTCCTCAGCCACTTCTTTTATTTCTTCTTGAGAAAAATAGGCTATGGAACCCGCAAAATGAACTGGGATTCCAGTATTTAATTCTTCCTTAAACTGAAGAATCATATGTTCCGTAAACTTACGAAGTCCAGATTTAATGAGCTCTTTAATATAGTCTGAATCTTTATTTAAAAACATAAATTCTGCAAAACTCGCTAGGTAAGCATTGGGATTGGGTTGTTTGTAGAGATTATACTTTATATAATCCGCGTCAAGATTGTATTTATGGCTAAATGCTAGCTTCAAGGTATGTGGCATGATATTGAAATAATAATCGCGAATCAATTCCTTACCATAATAGTTACCACTGGCTTCATCCATTAATGTGTAACCTAAACTTTTTACACGCTGGTGTAGTGTCTCTCCATCAAAATAACTGCAGTTGGAACCAGTACCTAGAATACAGACTACAGCAGCTTCATTATTGCTATTTATAGTAGATCTAACAGCTGCCATGGTATCTTCTTGAACATCTACTGTTGCATTAGGAAAAATCTGCTCCAAAATTTCTTTGAGCATTTCCCTAGGGTTGTCAGTACCACATCCAGCACCATAAAAAAACACATACTCAACCTCAGTGCTCATAGCCATGAGCTCTTTACTCTTTCTTATGATTTTATTGAGTTTCTTCTCACTTAAAATAGCAGGATTTAAGCCTTTAGTCCTTATTCTTTGATCAACTTGATTGCCATTTTTATCAATCGCAATCCAATCGCATTTTGTTGAACCACCATCAGTAATTAAAATCATAACCTTAAATTAAAAATTCCGTAGGATAACTATTATATTATCAATCCTACGGAATTATTGAATTAATAATTTTTAAAATTATAGTGAATTTATCTTCTGAGCTAAATCTACTAATTTATTTGAATATCCAAATTCATTATCGTACCAAGATACTAGCTTAAAGAATTTTGAATTTAATTCTATACATGCATCGGCATCAAATATACTTGTACGAGCATCACTAACAAAATCTTGAGATACTACAGATTCTTCGGTATAACCTAGCACACCGTTCATGCTTCCTTCAGAAGCCTTTTTGAATGCCGCCTTAATTTCTTCAAGAGAAGTCTCTTCTTTTGTTCTTACTGTAAGATCAACCACAGACACGTCTGCTGTTGGCACTCTAAAAGCCATACCAGTAAGTTTTCCATCTAACTTTGGAATTACCTTACCTACAGCTTTGGCAGCACCTGTAGAAGCTGGAATAATATTCAATAATGCACTTCTTCCGCCTCTAAAATCTTTTCGAGAAGGACCATCTACCGTCAATTGTGTAGCCGTTGTAGCATGCACTGTAGTCATAAGGGCCTCTTCAATACCAAAATTATCATCTACTACCTTCGCTAAAGGAGCTAAACAGTTGGTTGTACAAGATGCGTTAGAGACGATTTTATGTTCACCTGTTAATTCATTATCATTAACACCCATTACAAACATAGGAGCGTCCTTACTAGGAGCAGAAATTACCACTTTTTTAGCACCTGCATCGATATGGTACTGCGCTGTTTCTAAAGTAGTAAAAATACCTGTACACTCAGCCACAATATCAGCACCTACCTCATCCCATTTAAGATTTTTTGGGTCACGTTCTGCTGTTACCCTTACAATTTTACCATCGACCACCAAGTGTCCATCCTTAACCTCTACCGTACCGTCAAAACGACCATGTACTGAGTCATATTTTAATAAATACGCGAGATGTTCTACATCTAATAAATCGTTAATAGCAACCACATCTACATCTGGACGTTTTACCGTTGCTCTAAACACTATTCTTCCTATTCTTCCGAATCCGTTAATTCCTAGTTTTAAGTTTGACATTTTTCTATTGTTTTTAAATTGTCATTATATCTGAAACCCTCAATAGTTCCATGTTAATTTTTGATTTTCCTTTTACTGCTTGGTCAAATGGTGTTAAGTCCATAATATCATTTTTAAGACCTACCATATAATTGCTCTTACCTGTGATGAGGCTTTCAACAGCCTTAACACCCATTCTACTCGCTAACACTCTATCAAAACAAGACGGTGAACCACCACGTTGCATATGACCAAGTACCGAAACCCGCACTTCATATTCACCCTTATTTTGTTCCACGTAATCTGCTAGTTCAAATACATTTTTACCTATTTTATCACCTTCGGCAACAACGACTATACTAGATGACTTACCTGAACGTTTACTTCGTCTCAACGACTCTAGTAATCTGTCTAAACCAAGGTCCTCTTCTGGAATTAAAATTTCTTCTGCACCAGCCCCAACACCAACATTTAATGCTATATGACCAACATCCCGTCCCATAACTTCTATAAAGAAGAGTCTGTTATGCGAACTGGCCGTATCTCTAATTTTATCAATGGCTTCTACTGCAGTATTTAAAGCAGTATCGTAACCCAATGTATGAGTTGTTCCGAATATATCATTGTCTATAGTGCCAGGAATACCCATTACAGGGTAATCAAATTCTTGATTAAAAATCATTGCACCAGTAAAACTACCATCACCACCAATGACCACAAAAGCATCTATACCAGCCTTTTTAAGGGCGTTATACGCTTTCTGTCTCCCCTCCTTAGTTCTAAACTCTTGGGATCGTGCAGATTTAAGGATAGTTCCACCTTTGTTGATGATACCTTTAACACTACGGGCATCCATTTTTTCAAAATCGCCCTCAATCATACCTTGGTATCCCCTGTAAATACCAAAGCATTCGATACCATGATAGACACAGGTTCTAACTACAGATCTTATGGCAGCATTCATACCTGGTGAGTCACCACCAGAGGTTAAAACACCTACTTTTTTAATTGAATGTAGCATATTTAAAATTATTCATTACGGTAAAATTAATAAACAAAAGGCGTAATAATGTGACTATTATCATAAAAAAATATAACGAAAAACAATTCAAACGTTTTCGTTAATAAGTATTTTAATAAAAATAGTGAAACTGAATTTTAAGACTTCGTTTTTGTCTTCTTTTTCTTCATGGAAATATACTCAGGCATCAAATCATCTTCTTTATTTTCTTCTTTATTCTTATCCCTTGTAATCTTTTTATCCTTGCGGTTTTTTCCAGAAAAAATAATGTCTAGCAATTCTTTAAACGTATCAAATTCTACACTGTAAGACATACCAATACCTTGAGTGTAACCGATCTCTTCCCCAAAGTTTCTAATTGTATTTTCTCTATTAAATACCTTAGCACGCAATGTTCCATCTTCATTTAATAACCAATCAATTTGAACATCGCCTGTTATGGTGGTTTGTTGTGCACTACCAAATGGCACACCAACCTTTCCATTGACCAGTACTTTTTCAGAAATTTTTGTTTGCAAGGTTAGTCCAAATCTATTATCGGTTTGAAGGTCTGGTGTATTCTCACCAAGCTCTACATCAATACCCACGTTAAGATTTTCATTATCGCCGCCTAAAATATTATTTACAATACCTGAAAGTCGTTCTGATATTGTACCTGTAAAATTGACCCCTCTAATCCCATTTGAAAAACCTCCAGTGCCTAATAAAGTCAATGCCTGATTGTTTCTTTCATCTTTGGATGACAAACGATAATCCAGCTCTGATTTAACCGTGGAAGACACATTTGGAAAGCGTAAATCGAAATCTGGTTGCGGTTGCTCTAAGTCACCCGTTAAGTAAATATCTACCTCAACAGGTATTCTTTGCGTAATAGGATTATCTAATAAAACGGAAGGGTTTGCCGTGGTCTTATAAATAGCCTTTAGATTGATTTCTGCTCCCATCGGATCTCCCTCCCATACAATACTTCCGCCTTGCTCCACTTCGAAGCGCTTCTCAACAAAACCTCCGTACTTAAAATTATAAATACCTTCAAAAACCAAGAAATCGCCCCACATATTGAATGTCCCATTGGTGTTAATTAAGAATACAAGGTTACCTTCTCCCTTACCCTTAATTGTACTTCCTGCTTCTTTATCAATAACTATCTCTATGGTGGCATTGGTATTAACATCCAAGTCAAAATTTAATTCCAGGCCTTTTACCTCAATTGCCTCCGTAACTTCACCATTAAGCCTGGCTTTCTTTTCTTCTGGACTTAAAAAATGGATAAAGGAGTTGTCACCAAAACTTTCAGAATCATTCAAAGGAATGTTAAAAACCGTACCCTGTGCAGTACTACCTTCTACATCAATGATTAATTGATCTGTTGGTCCTTTTATCGTTGCTCCGCCGGAAACAAAAGCTGTTCCGTAGTATAGTTCGTCTTCAGATTCTTCTGTATTTAAAACTAACAAACGGTTGGTACTTAAATCCAACCCAAGTTCCCAATCTGAAAAGTTATCATGTTCTATGTAACCATTTAAAAAACCCCTAGAAAAATACTTTGAGTCCGTCATGGCGACATTATTAAAAATGAATTGTTGATTTCTTAATGATACTTTAGAGTCAAAATCAAAACCAAAATCTACATTAAGGTATGGAATAGACAGACCTGCTCGATCCATTAAGAGTTCACCATCAATACTTGGTTTATTGAGACTACCTGTAACTTTTGCACTACCAGAGACTAAGCCTCTGATATTACTTATTACCCCTTCGCCAAGAGGGTTCAAAGGATCCAATAAAAATTCTTCAAAGACGACATTCAAATTAATTGTAGGTTTCTGTTCTGCTACATTAATACTGCCTTTTGCCAATAAGGACGTCAAATTATCATTAACCAAGGACACATCGATATCATAATCTGTTATAGAGTTGTTGCCTTCAATATTAGCACTTAAATTACCGAGACCGTAATCGTTTACAAAAAGATTAGTAATCTCTAAACTAGACTTTGGTAAATAAACGCCATTATTCTGAACAAGATCTAGCTTCCCATTTACGACACCAGCTAAATCTAGACTATCAATTCTTGGAGTAATTTTAACCAATTCTACATCTTTGAAATCAACCCTGAGATTTTTATTAATACTGTCATTAATAATCCCAGAAACTTCAATAATTTCATTTCCTTGGTTTATGGTGATGGGGAAGATATCAAACGCGGATAGCGTTCTATCGAATCTTACTTTATTGAAGCTATTCTTTTCTGAATTAATAAACCATTCATAACCCTTAAATATAATGTCCGATTTTCTGAAACCAACAACGGATTTATTGGCTTCATCAATGGTATAGAAAATATTGAGATTAAATTCATCCTTATTATCTCTTCCCCCCTTAAATTCTGTCTTCACAAGAAGCGTATCTCTTTTTGTAACATTGATTAACGTAAAATCCGAAGCATTGTAAACACCTGCACTGAGTGAATCAATTTCCAAGAAAGTGTTATAAAGCGGATTTCCATTGTTTACATTGAGATTGATATTATTAGCAAAGTAGTCCTGAAACTTTATTTCTGGTGAATTAAATTTAAGTTCAAATCCTCTTTCGTCGGTTTCTATTCGCCCTTCGATAAAGGTATTTTTTCCTAAAAATAAATCCTTGTAAAATACAGTTGCAATTTTAGAGTAAATATTGAATCTAAAATCTAAGTACTGCCCTTCCTCAATCACAAACGGTTGATAATTTGTGAAGATACTTCCAACTGAATTTTCTATTAATTTTGGTAAGTCCTGTATTTTAAATCGTCCTTTTATATTTCCATTTATGATATCGGGAGAATTTATTGTTACCGTGCGGTCCTTACCATCAAAAGAAGATACAATATCAAAATCCCCGAAGACATATCTATTATCTTGATTCTTATAAGTAGTATTTTTAATGTTTACGGCACCACTAGCATCATCTATACTTGCCCCTATGGCAGTCATATTTACAATACCCCTAAATTCAGAAATACTGTCTCTGGTAACGAAATTGAGTATGCCTAGATTAGCATAACCAACATTAGCTTTAAAATCAAATTTCTTTTTTTCCTCAGTAAAATCAACAAGCCCATTAAAGTTCATTTGAAGATTGGGATCATCGGCAATCAAATTACCATTAAAGACTTTATTACCTAAATCCCCAGACATGGTAATACCATGATAGATGTAACCATTATAATCTAAATCAAAAACTTCACCTTTTACATTAGATCTTAAGTTCGCCAAAGTGAATCCTTTACCATCAACGTCGAGATTTGCTGAAACAAATTTAGCTTTCGGGTCGTTGATGAGTTTACCAATATCAAATTCATCAAAAACTACATTACCAATATAGCTTGCTTTGTCAATATCATCTATCTCGGTAAGCTCTAAATTGGATTTTATAAACCCTAAATCCGTATCAATGGCGATATCTGCACGAATTCGATTGGTATTTATTTGAGAAGTTCCTGCTATTTTAAAATTACCTACCTTGGATAAAACCGTTGGGATTGCATTACCAAGTATTCTGGGCAATAATGCTGTTAAATCGTTGTAATTTGAAGCTAAATTTTGAAAATTACCATATAAGGCAAAATTGTCATTTTCATTGTTAAACAGATTTTCAAAAGTTATATCCCCAATAATTCTGGTATTTCTGGTCGTACTTACATTTAAGTTCTTAACTTGAAGATTGTTTAGTGTTCCCGAAAGATCTGCGTTGAAGTCTGCACGTTGGTTAATTCCAAATTCATCAAAAAACACATTAAGCTCAGTCAATGATATCTCAGAATCTCTAAAACTTGCCAATACATTTACTTTATCTGTAAATTCTTTTAAGTCTTCTCTTTTATAATTAAATCTTAAATCACCTTTTAACTCCGATTTTTCGGTTTCAATACTTAAATCCCCAAAAGTCATATGGTCTAGGGTATACTCAAAATTAGCTTTTAAGTTATCCACAGTTATTCCTCTGCTATCCTTAAAACTAAATTTGTTTATCCGCGAACTAACCTCTGGACCATTAATTAAAAAATTGGTTGTATTTGCATTTAGTTCCGTAAACTCAAAAACTCTTGGAGATTCGAGATTTTCATCCTTTAATCTAAAAATTGCATCTTCTATTGAAAGATCACTAGAGGAAAACAAAAAGCTGCTTGGCCCTTCCCGTGGGTTATCATCTTCAAACTTTGCTACAAAAATATCAAGATTGGTATCTTCTTCTCCTTCGTAAGTTTTTAAATTAAAAACTAAGCCCTGAATATCAATATCTCCTAAATTAAATTTTCCACTGTAGAGATTCTTAAAACTTATAATAGAACTGTTTAATTCTCCGATACTTATAAGTGTATCCTTTTTGTAATCCCTTATAAGGATTTCTTTAAGTTCTATATCTCCATTAAGCTGAAGACCAACCTTGCCGATATTAATATTGGTTTTAAAGTCTTCGTTTAGCTTTTGTGTAGCGTATTTACCAAGCTTGGTTTGAACAGCGGGAATACCCAAAATTAAAAAGACAATTAGAAACAAGAGCAGAACAATACCTGCTATTTTACCTATTATTTTGAGTACTCTTTTGATAAGAATTAGGATTACTAATTGATGAAAAATTCATGTACTTTTGCCCTTACAATACGTTGTTAAGTACCATATAAGACTATGACAGGTAAAATTAACAATAATTGTGCCCAATAACGATTATGAAAAAAGAAAATATTTACATTCTTGGAATAGAATCGTCATGCGATGATACCTCAGCGGCAGTATTATGTAACGATGAGATTCTGAGTAATGTTGTGGCCGACCAAAAAATTCATGCTGAATATGGCGGAGTGGTTCCAGAATTAGCCTCGAGGGCACACCAACAGAACATTGTGCCAGTTGTACACCAAGCTTTAAGTGGCGCCGGTATTTCTAAAGACCAATTAAGTGCCATTGCCTTTACGCGAGGTCCTGGCCTAATGGGATCGTTATTGGTAGGCACATCATTTGCCAAATCTTTGGCCTATGGATTAGGTATTCCTTTAATTGACGTTAACCACATGCAAGCCCATATTTTGGCCCATTTTATTGACGAGAAAGGACATCAAAAACCACCGTTTCCATTTTTAGCCATGACCATATCTGGTGGTCATACCCAAATTGTAAAAGTGACTAACTATTTTGAAATGGAAGTCCTCGGCGAAACAATTGACGACGCGGTTGGCGAAGCTTATGATAAAAGCGGAAAAACCCTAGGTCTTGGCTATCCTGCAGGTCCAGAAATAGACAAACGAGCGCAATTAGGAAACCCAAAAGCCTATAAGTTTACCAAACCAAAAGTAGAGGGTCTTAATTTTAGTTTCTCAGGTTTAAAAACTGCTATACTTTATTTTATACAGCGTGAAACCAAAGCCAATCCTAAATTTATTGAAGAAAACTTAAATGATATCTGTGCGTCCATTCAATACACCATTATTGGTATTTTAATGGACAAACTAAAACTTGCTGTAAAACAAACAGGGATTAAGCACATAGCCATTGGCGGTGGGGTATCTGCGAATTCTGGCATTAGAAAAGCCCTCAAAGATGCCGAAAAGAAACATGGATGGACCACTTACATTCCAAAATTTGAATATACCACAGACAACGCTGCTATGATTGCCATTGTTGGTTATTTAAAATATTTGGAAAAAGACTTTTCTGATTTTGATGTTATGGCTACGGCTCGGTTGAAGATTTAAATTGTTAAAACATCTGTTGATAACAGATAGCATAAGGCTTCATATACACTTTAAAATTTAGTTGTTTTGTAAGTATCCCAAACTAGACTAAATCAAACACGCGATGAAACAACTTTTTTTTCTATTACTCTTTATTCCATTTTTAAGTTTTTCACAAGATTCTTTAGAAACTGAGCTCGACTCCATAAGTTCCATTGAAGACGCTGAAACTTTTGTGAAGGCCCATAAAAGATCTAATAAGAGCAAGGTCTTTACCTTTAATAAAGAAAAGCATAAAACTCGTTTGGCTGATGAGCTTTTTCAATTATCTAAAGGTGGAAAGAAAGTTGTAAAAAACGAATACAAGAAAACCTACTATAAAATTATTGATAAGAAAGAAACCTTGCATTACAGAGCGAGCTATATCTATTTTGATGGTAACAAAATGACGCTAGAAGACATTAATGAAAAGCGAGACAAAATCATTTCACAATACCAACAAGGTTATAAGTTCAATAAATTAGCCCAATTACACTCCATGGACTTAAACGCAAAGCGCGGTGGTGATTTAGGATGGTTTTCCGAAGGTGAAATGCACCCAATGTTTGAAGAAGCCATAAAAAATCATCACACCGATGATGTGTTTACCTTAGATATAAAAGAAAGAAATTGGTACTATGTTATCCTAAAAACGCACGAGCCTAAAATTATTGAAGAAATAACCGTTTTACAATTCTCAGAATCCATAGATTAATGCAATTATTCTACAACCCCAAAATCTCAGAGAGTGATACTGCCTTTGATTTCGACAAAGACGAAAGTAGGCATATCGTAAAAGTACTTCGAAAAAAAGTTGGCGATCAACTTCATATCACCAATGGATCAGGTTGGCTGTTTGTTGCTGAATTAGTAGTAGCAGATGCCAAGCACTGCTCAGTAAACATCTTATCTCATGACCTACAACCAAAGCGTCCCTTTAACCTGCACTTGGCTGTAGCCCCAACTAAAATGAACGATAGGTACGAGTGGTTTTTAGAAAAAGCAACCGAAATAGGTGTTGAAGAAATTACACCAATCATATGTGATAATAGTGAACGTAAAGTGATAAAATTAGAACGGTTTGAAAAGATTATTCAATCTGCTATGAAACAATCATTGCAATGCTATTTGCCAAAGCTAAATGATGCCGTTACGTTTAAAGACTTCTTAAGTCATACCTTTTCTGAGGATAAATATATTGCCCATTGTGAAGAAACTGATAAGAAATCATTAAAGTCGCAAATAAAGCCAAATAAAAATGCGTTAATATTAATTGGTCCAGAAGGTGATTTTAGCGTTAAAGAAATTGAAATGGCTTTGGCAGCAAAATATATTCCAGTAACTTTGGGTAACACACGTCTACGAACAGAAACTGCGGCCATTGCAGCTTGTCATTCGGTAGCATTTGTAAATGAGTAAAATGGATAAATTTTTCGCTTTTTGTTTTATACTAATAACGTCATTAGTATTTGCTCAAGATATGGCGGTACTAAAATATAAAGGTGGTGGTGATTGGTATAGTAATCCAACGGCATTACCTAATTTGGTTAAGTTTTGTAATGATAATATTGACACCAACATCAATGAGAATATACAAACTGTTGAAGTTGGAAGTATAGATATTTTTCAGTTTCCATTCCTACACATGACGGGTCATGGTAATGTGTTTTTTAGTGATGATGACGCCGAAAATCTTAGAAAATATCTCATCTCTGGTGGGTTTTTGCATATCGACGACAATTACGGGATGGAGCCTTATATTACCAAAGAGTTGAAAAAAGTATTTCCAAATAAGGAATTGAAAGAAATCCCTAGAGACCATGAAATATTTAGTACGGCTTTTGAATTTCCTAATGGTTTACCTAAAATACATGAGCACGATGGTAAAGCACCTCAGGCTTTCGGTATTTTTCATGAAGATAGACTGGTATTACTCTTTACCTTTGAAAGCGATATAGGTGATGGTTGGGAAGACCCAGAAGTACACAACGATCCGGAAGATGTGCGTGAAAAAGCGCTTAAAATGGGAGCGAATATTTTGAAATATGCATTTACCAATTAACGCATATTGCACAACCTAAAATTATGGGAGATATTGTAGAGATAATCTTCAATATTGTTGAAGGCTTTTTCGAGTTTACTTCAAATGAAAACAGCTCTCAAAAAGCTAGAAAAATTATTTTGGGTATTATTATTTTTCTAATGTTAATATCAATTTTAATTTTCTACATAATATACTCTTCTAATCCTGAAATAGTATCTATTAAAAGATAAAACAATATTTAATTGCAGCTCACACACTATACTTCAAATTTTAAAAAGCAAAAACATCCTATTACTTTAGTTTGTGATAATATTACCAATGCTCCTAATATTGGCAGTTTATTCCGCATTGCTGATGCCTTTAATATAGAAGAGCTTATTTTTTGTGGGGAATATATTCCTATTGGCAGGCGTATGACTAAAACTTCACGCTCGACCGAAAACTATGTGAGTTACAGAATTGAAAAGAAAATTGATGCTATAATAGGTCAATTAAAACAAACACATCAAATCATTGCCTTAGAAATTACCAAAAACAGTACTGAATTAACTAAATTCAAGCTAAACAACAACCAACCTATAGCGTTAATTCTTGGTGATGAGAACTTTGGGATTTCAGAATCCGTTATAAAACAATGCGATGCCATAGTACATATTAACATGTACGGCCATAATAGCAGTATGAACGTGGTACAGGCGACGAGTATTGCACTTTATGAATTGACTAAACAACTTAATCAGTAAACAAAATCCATTAAATTCAAGTGGCAGTTCCATAACTTCCTTTTAAAAACATAAACTAATCTCAGATATCAAATCTTAGTGCTTAATTAAAATTTGATGTACTGAATCAGCAGGTATCGATTTTTTTCAGGATATTTGAAACATGAATTCAAAAGTTATAGCAAACGGCATTCTTAGAGCTTTAGGTATCCTTCTAGCTATTGTATTGGTTTTATTTTTTCTGTACAAAATACAATCAGTTATCGTTTATGTTGCTATTGCTGGTGTGATTTCATTGGTTGGGAGACCTATAGTAATGTTTTTAAGAAGACGATTAAAATTTAGGAATACCTTAGCCGTTGTTGTAACTATGGTTTTGTTTATTGGTCTGCTCAGTGCCTTAATAGGGATGTTTATTCCTTTAATTACAGACCAAGGTAAAAATCTTGCTTTATTAGATTTTAAGCAGCTAGAGAGCAATTTAGATAATTTGTACCAACAAATTGTTACCTATTTTGAATTCAACCATATTGATGTAGAGCAATCCTTAAAAGATTCAAACATACTTTCTAAACTCGATTTTTCCTTAATACCAAACTTCTTTAATAGTTTAGTAAGTGGATTAGGTAGTTTTAGTGTTGGACTGTTTTCTGTTTTATTTATTTCTTTTTTCTTTTTAAAAGACAGCAAATTATTCGAGGATGGCATCATGACTTTTGTCCCTGCTGGAAATGAAACACGTTCTAAACGCTCTTGGAATAAGATCAAAGACCTTTTGTCGCGTTATTTTGTCGGGTTGATATTTCAAATTTTAATCCTTTTTGTTATCTACACTATTGTACTGCTCATTTTTGATATTGATAATGCAGTGGTCATTGCCTTTTTGTGCGCGCTTTTAAACCTTGTACCCTATGTTGGCCCATTGGTCAGTGGTTTTTTGATGCTTATTTTGAGCATGTCTAGTAATCTTGGGGAAAGTTTTAGCCAAGTTATACTGCCCAAAACTACTTATGTGATGATTGGGTTTGTTTTTGCGCAATTGGTCGATAACTTTTTTAGTCAACCGTTTATCTTCTCTAAAAGTGTAAAATCACATCCATTAGAAATCTTTTTGGTTATCATTATTGCAGGTATCCTTTTTGGTATTGTAGGTATGATTGTCGCCATACCAGCTTACACTGCGATAAAAGTAATTTTAAAGGAATTTTTATCCGGATACAAGATTGTGGAAAAGCTGACTAAAAACCTTTAGAAATAGTTTGGATAAAACTATATTAAATATTGAAATACAGGAATTTATAAACTCTAATATAAAACCCGACGTTTCAAGTTTATTGCTCAGAGGTATCCCTTTTGATACGCCAGATCCAAAGCTTATCATAGAACAGATTGAAGCTAAAAAACGATGTGAAAAAAAGTTGCCAACTTGGTTTCGAACCAAAAATATTTACTATCCAAACAAACTAAATATTGAGCAAACATCATCAGAAACTACAGCCCACTATAAAGCAGGTTTAGTCAATGACAATACTTTAATAGATCTTACAGGTGGTTTTGGTATAGATGCTTATTACTTCTCAAAGAGGGTGAAAATGGTGACCCATTGCGAAATAAGCAGTAGGCTTTCAGAAATCGTAAAACACAATTTTAAAGTACTGGGTGTTGATAACGTTGAATGCGTAAATGCTGATGGTATTGAGACATTGAAAGGCATTGATAAACATTTTGATTGGATTTACATTGACCCATCACGAAGAGATGACTCAAAAAACAAGGTGTTTTTGCTGTCAGACTGCACACCCAACATCAAAACACTACAAAGTTTATTTTTAAAATATGCGAAGCATGTGATGATTAAAACATCACCACTATTAGACATCACAGCGATAAAAAATGAGTTAAAACATATAAAAGAACTTCATGTTGTAGCTGTAAATAATGAAGTAAAAGAACTGCTTTGGATTTTAGAGCGTGATTTTAAAGGAGACCTAAAGATAAAAACTATAAATATTACTAAAAACGGAATCCAAGATTTTGAGTTTAACTTTGAAGATGAACTCAAAGCGACAGTAGAATATGCTTTACCCCTCACCTATTTATATGAACCTAATTCGGCTATTTTAAAAGCCGGTGCATTCAATTATATCTGTTCTTCCCTAAATATTAAAAAACTGCATAAGCATTCGCATTTATACACCTCTGATGAATTGGTAAATTTTCCGGGGAGGCGATTCCGTATAGAAAAGGTTATGCCCTTCAATAAGAAAGTATTTGCCAAAGCAGGTATCCAAAAGGCAAATATTACTACGCGGAATTTTCCACTATCGGTGAATGATATTCGAAAAAAGTTAAAAATAAAAGATGGAGGTATGTCTTATCTGTTCTTTACGACAGATAAAAACAACACTAAAATCATTATCCTATGCTCTAAAGATATATAGGCAAGTACGATACAACTTCATTATTAGTGTTAATCTCAATCTCATAAGCCATACAGGATTCCATGTTAAGCTCTACCTTGTCGTCACTGACCAATGTTTGATTGGTGTCGATTGAAAATAAGACCACTCCTTCGTCAAAACTGGCCCAAGATGTTGTAGTATTGGCTGGAATACTCGGAATATCAACTAATACAACTCCATCACTGTCTATAACTTTAAAATCAATAGAAACCGTTCCATTGTTAATGACTCTTGTAATAGGTAGTTGTCCTACACAAGGTTCATTTAGTTGACTCGGGTTTAAATCTAAAGACAATTCATTTTCTGCAGAATCCGATGTACAGGTTAGTAGTGTTAAAACAAAACACATCACAAACGTACGTTTAAGTAGGTTATTCATTGGTTAATAGTTTCGTTGCTATGGTGAAACATCATAACAATCAATTTGGGACTACAAACATAGAAATTAATTTTAAATTATCGATAAAAAGTGTAATTTATTCGATAAAAAGCATTTTACTACAACTTGAAAATAGCATTATCTGTAAATGTATAACTAATAACATCATTTGAATTCGCTTTGGTATTTAATCCTGTAAACAAACTGAAAGCAGGCAAAATAAGTTGTTGCTTCGTTACCTGATAACAAGGAAGTTTTACCTTTTGCTTACCCCTTCCCTTAATGAGCACACCTGGATGAATATGACCCGAAATGGTAAATTCATGCAAAGAATCATTTTTGGGTTCATGTATAAAGTAAAATGGCTCAACGAACAACTGAGACTCTACCTTTATCCCAAGCTGATTCATTAACCGATTTGATTGCCGATCGTGATTTCCTTTTATTAAAACTATGTGTAGATTTTCAAATTGGCTTACCCACGATTCAAAAGTTAATATATTTGAATTATTCTCAGCGTGAAATAAATCACCAACAATAATGAGTTGCTGTACTTTAAAATGACGTATTAACTGCTTTAAACGTTCCAAATCTTTTTGAAGAATGTCGTCAGGCACTGGTATGCCGTGTTTACGAAAATGGGCCGTTTTTCCAATATGAAGGTCCGACAGGATTAAAGCCTTTTCGTCAGGCCAATAGATGGCACGTTGGTTGGTCAAGCTTAACCTTTCATTAGCTATGGTAATATGTTCAGTGACTATATTCAATTAATCAATCTTAAAAGCTTGTTCTTTAATGCGCTGAATGCGTTTGTCTAAGTTCTCATTACTAATGGTACCTCGTAGGCTATCCACTTTTAATGGAAAACTCAATGGTGTGAACGACTTGGCTTGTTTAACGATTATTTTGCTTTTGGTAATACGTTCAAAAGCCTGCTGCAAACGAGCCTCTTCTAAATGCTGATTGAACACTTCGGTATACGCCTGACGAAGCAATAGATTATCAGGCTCGTAGTCTTCCAAAACTCTAAAAATCAATCCAGATGACGATTGTAAGCTTTTGTTATTTTTTCGTGTTCCTGGTTGTGATTGCACCACTAGACCTGCAATCACTGCAATATCCCTGAATTTTCTTGAGGCCATTTCTGAAGCATTAATACTCGCAATGACATCATCCATCAAATTTTCCTTACTTAACAGGTCTTTAATTGTTGTGTCATCTACAGGAATGGGCTGGTCACTTAACAATTCGAAACCGTAATCGTTCATAGCTATGGTAAATGTAATCGGTTTGATTTTACTGATTCTGTAGGCAATTAATGCCGAAAACACTTCATGCACCAAACGCCCTTCAAACGGATACATAAATAAATGATGTCCATCCCTGGTTTCTATGAGTTCCACTAAAAATTCATCAGCTTTAGGGATATGGGAATGCTGATGTTGCCGACTCACCAAAGGGTTTAAAAATCGTAATTCTTTTTCCAATCTGCTTGGTTCTAAAGCATGTGATAATTGCAATCTTAAAAAATGACTTAAGTGCGACGTTAAAGGCAGTCGGCCACCAAGCCAACTCGGTGACACTGCTTTTTTAGCCTTACTCTTTCTCACAAGCGCAGTCATATCCTTAATTTGTACCAAATCTAAAATCCGACCGGCGAGAATAAAGCTATCACCAGGTTTTAATTTGGAAATAAAAAATTCCTCAATCATACCAATATAACCGCCAGAGATGAACTTAACCATCATATGGGCTTCACTCACAATAGCACCAATATTCATGCGGTGTAACATACTTATGCGCCTACTTTTTACTTTGTACTTGCCGTCATCATCCAAAATTACCTTGTGAAATTCTTCATAAGATTTAAGGGTTTGACCACCTTGGGTAATAAATTGTAGACACCACAACCAATCGTCTTTAGTAATGTATTGAAACGCATGTACTTGTTGTATTTGCTGAAACAATCGCTCAGCATCAAACCCTTCACCAACCGCCAAAGTGACCATGAATTGCACCAGCACATCAAAGGTCAGTACCATGGGGTCGCGTGCTTCCACCTGCTTATTTTTAATCGCTTCTTTTAAAGCTGAAACTTCTACTAATTCTAAGGAATGTGTTGGCACAAAATAAATTTTAGAGCGTTCAAACGGTGAATGACCACTGCGTCCTGCGCGCTGCATAAACCGAGCTATACCTTTTACCGAACCGATTTGAATCACACAATCCACAGGTTTAAAATCGACACCCAAATCCAATGATGAGGTGCAAACGACGGCTTTTAAATAACCTGAAGCAATATTATCCTCAATCCAATTTCGTAGTTTTTTATCTATAGACCCATGATGAATGGCCAATAGGCCTGCCAAATCGGGTTGAGCGTTTAAAAGCACCTGATACCATAATTCAGCTTGACCTCGTGTATTGGTAAAGATTAAAGTCGTGGTATGCGCTGCTATGATGGGTAGGATTTTATCAGCCATTTTAGCACCTAAATGACCTGCCCAAGGCAATACTTCAATCTCATCTGGTAAAACCGAAATAATATCTAATTTCTTTTTATGCTTCGCGGTAACCTGGGTAATTTTTAAATTGGGATAAGGCAACAAGACCTGTTTGGCTTCGTCTAGATTTCCAATAGTGGCTGTGATGCCCCAAATACGTAGTTTTGGTGCATACTGTCTCAATTGAGAGAGCGCTAATTCGGTAAGTACACCACGTTTATTTCCTAGAAGTTCGTGCCATTCGTCAATAGCCACGCATTTAACGCCTTTAAACCATTTGGAATTTTTCTTTTGGGAAAACAACAAATGCATGGTTTCTGGTGTGGTAAGCAAAACATCTGGCATGAGACGCTCTTGTTTGCGCCTTATGGCTGTTGGTGTATCACCATTTCTTACTTGTACCGACCAATCCAAACCTATGTCCTCAACAGCCTCGGTCATGGCTTTGGCCAAATCTTTAGCTAGAGAGCGCAACGGACTAATCCAGAGTAATTTTAATCCTTTGTTGTAGTTCTCAGGATGATTAAGATAATCAATGACTACTGCTAAAAACACCGAAAACGTCTTACCATATCCCGTTGGCGCCACTACCATACCAGAATATCCATTAGCATAACGCTGCCAGGTTTGCTCCTGAAAGGTAAAAGGTGCCTGACCCTTTTCTGCCATCCAGTTGTTTATGATACGAAGGCCATTGCTATCTTTAAATGAACTCAAGGTGCTGTGATTAATTGTTTTACGGATTCAATAGTATCAATATCATCTACAGGTTTATCCTTTCTCCATCGAGCAATACGTGGAAAGCGCAAGGCTACACCCGATTTGTGCCTATTGCTCAAGGCAATTCCTTCAAAAGCAATCTCGAAAACCAATTCAGGTTTTACGGTTCTCACCGGACCAAATTTCTCAATGGCATTTTGGTTGACCCAACGTGATATTTCGGTAATTTCTTTGTCTGTAAGTCCAGAATAGGCTTTCGCCACGGTTACCAATCCATCATCTTTTTTTACCGCAAACGTATAGTCTGTATATTTTGAACTACGTCTTCCACTACCCTTTTGAGCATAAATCATAACCGCGTCTATGGTTAATGGGTCGACTTTCCATTTCCACCAATCGCCTTTTTTGCGACCTGTATGGTAGGGTGATTTTTTTTGCTTCAACATTAAACCTTCACTATTGATGACCCTGCTATTATCCCTAATAGCATGAAGTTCTTTCCATTCATTAAAATTCACAATAAAAGATAGTTGAAGTATTTTAGGTAAAGTGATACTTGTAAATATTTTCTCTAAATGTTGACGGCGTTTTTCAAAAGAAATGACCCTAATATCATCACCATTTAACTCTAAAATATCGTAAGCCTTGAAGCCTACAGGTACGTCTTGCAATAATTTTTTGGTGACATGTTTTCGATTTAGACGTTTCTGTAAATCGTTAAATAGCAACACGTCGTTATCCTTCATGGCTAGAATTTCCCCATCAATCACAAAATCATCCTGAAAATTGGATATGGCCTCTACCAATTCCGGAAATTGTTTGGTTACCAACTCTTCACCTCTAGACCAAATATAAATTTCGTTATTCCGCTTTACAATCTGTCCTCTTATCCCGTCCCATTTTTGCTCTACCATCCATTCATTGGGCTCTCCCAATTCTCCTAAATTCTTTTCCAAAGCATAGGCCAGACAAAACGGATAAGGCTTAGAGTTATCATAATTTATATGACTACCATTTATAAGGGCTTCAAAGGACATCATCTCAACCTCCCAGTGACCAATAATACTATGCATGATTTGGTTAGCATCAATTCCTGTAAGTTTAGCCAAAGCATTGACCAATGTTTTTTTGGATACACCAATTCTAAAGCTGCCACCAATGAGTTTATTAAAAATAAGCCGTTCTTGTTGGTCCAGACCAGTCCAAGCCTCTAAAACAAAAGCTTTTTTCACTTCATCGGATTTTGATTTTAAAGCCTTTAGTTCCATCATCCATTCGTTAAGGCTTAAATCCAAGTGATGTGTAGGTTTGGGCAACAGTAAGGCCAAGGTTTCCCCTAAGTCACCAACGGTACTATAGCTTTCTAAAAACAGCCATTCTGGAATGTTCGTTAATTCCATGCACCATTCTTTCATTAAAGTAGTTTTTACAGGCCGTTTTGGTCGTTTTCCTGTAAATAAAGCAATAAGCCATAACTTATCCTTATCTGGTGCTGTAGCAAAATAATGGACCAAAGCGTCCATCTTAGCATTGGTTTTATTGGTGATTTCTATAGCACTGATGAGTTCTGAAAACTGCTTCATTTGGATTCTAGTTTTTCAGTTTCTGATTCGGCCGCTTCTAGTGCTTCATCACCATATTCAGTTTTCAATTCCTTGGCTTTAATACCAATTTCATTCAAATATTTTGAAAAAACCGCTTGAGAACCGTGGGTAACATATACCTGCTCGGCTTCCGTAGCTTTTACTGCGGATATTAGACCATTCCAATCCGCATGGTCACTAACCACAAAACCTGCATCTACAGCTTGCCAGCGTCTATTGCCTCGAATTTGCATCCAGCCAGAACACAAGGCTTTAGCGGCATTAGGGATACGTTTTAACATGCGCGAACCTAACAAGGCAGGTGGTGCAATAATAATTTTATTCCGTAGTTTTTTTTTATCGAGGTCTGCCGACCATAATTTAGTCTTTGGCAATTGGATTCCTGAATTAGTAATGGTTTCGTTTAAGTTGTGAATAGCCCGATGCACATAAATGTCCTCAATTCCTTCCAACAAAGACATCAAGCGCTGGGCTTTTCCTAAAGAATAGCCGAAAAAAACCGATGTTCTATTGTTAGCTTGATTTGCTGTTACCCAAGAATGTAACTGCTCTCGAAGTCTATCTTCGCTTTGCCAGTTGTAAATAGGTAATCCAAAAGTACTTTCGGTTATGAAGGTATGGCATTCAACTGGTTCGAATGGTGTGGTAATAAAATCGGGTTGTGTTTTATAGTCACCCGAAAACACCACGACATAGCCTTTATATTCCAAACGAATCTGTGCTGAACCAATAACATGACCAGCGGGATGAAAACTTAAATTTACACCGTTTATGGTTAACGTTTTGTGGTAAGGGATACTTTCAACTTTAATATCTGCTCCTAAGCGATGTTGTAAAATAGCTTTAGAATCATCGGTGCATAAATAGCGTTTCATACCCCAGCGTGCGTGGTCTGCATGGCCATGAGAAATTACTGCGTAATCCACAGGATACCATGGGTCGAGATAAAATCTTCCCTGTGGACAATAAATCCCTTTTTTCGTGAATTTAACAAGTTGGTTTTCCTGAGACATAGCATAGCGAAACTATTGAAAAAGTAAAAGGTTGCGTAGTAAAATTTCGTTAAATTTTGAATTACAAAAAACCTTTTTCCGCAATAACCATACGTTCACCCCATAATTTAACAAGAAAGGCTATATCAATAGGAAAAAAGGAAGAAGAACCATCAGAATTATACTTAACTGGACATTTTATCCTATTTCCATCTACTATTTCGCAGACTTTTTTACCATCATCTAAGATAAATATATTTTTCTCGTCTAATTTCTCATATACACGCTTTAAATCGATTATAGCATACTTTATAAAATCCTTGGCACTTTTGAAATCTGACTTAGAACTATCAATAATGCCATAAGTGAAGTAATGTGCTTTCATTTTATAATATTCAGATTTATGGCGATCTTTTATTTGATTTAAATCTCTTCTATACCTTATTGTGAAATCGGTATAATTTTGATATTTCTTTTCTCTAAAACGCTCTTGTACGGTCATGATTTGATTACCGTTTTTAAAAATATAATCAATACCATCTACCATATCAATGTACTTCGCATAGTCCTGTTTCAACTGAATTTCTTTCCAATCTATTGGCTTATAAATCAACGGGACGGCCAAGTTTTGATGCACATAGTCTGAAAAGCTCCTATCTATTTTGTATTTAGACATCGTTTTATAAATGTAACCCTAAGATCAACACTATCAAAGTGATGTAAAGTTTGATATAAAAAACTAATAATTTTTTTGCGTTCTTTAATATGAAAAGTTACATTTGCATCCGCAATTTAAGAAACGTTCTTTAATTGATTATTGGAGAGGTGCCAGAGTGGTAATGGAGCAGATTGCTAATCTGTCAACGCGTAAGTGTTGCCCGGGTTCGAATCCCGGTCTCTCCGCATCTAGATAACCAGTTTCGGGGTGTAGCGTAGCCCGGTTATCGCGCCGCGTTTGGGACGCGGAGGTCGCAGGTTCGAATCCTGCCACCCCGACTTAATGGTCGCGTAGCTCAGCTGGATAGAGCATCTGCCTTCTAAGCAGACGGTCACAGGTTCGAATCCTGTCGCGATCACTTTTTATTATTCACTATTTTTCACTTCCCCGCGTTACGCCAGTAACGACGGGGATTTTTGTTTCTCATGGTTTCGGTGAAGTTCATTTAAAACCACTAAAATGATTCACCTTGGATTCACCAAAAATGAAAAGATTCACCAAAAATGGAAAATCGACGCCATTCAAATCATGATTGGCTTTTTAAATTCTTTTGACTTTTCCAATGTCATTTTTTTGTTCCGCTGTGGATTATCAAAATCAATAGTTTAACCAAAAAACAATTATTATGAACACATCATTAAAGTTTTTCATTAATAAGGCTAAGGAAAACAAGAAATTAGAGAGAAGCTCAATTTGTTTGCGCATTGTACAGAACAAAAGCAAGGCTGAAGGTAAACTTAGTCTTGTGCCAGTGCATAAAGAAGATTATAAGTTTTGGAATATTAAAACACAACGTTTTGATTCTAAACAAAAGCGATTTAATAGTTATAACTTAATGTTAAACGCCTTAGAGAACGAATTCCATAATTATTTAAGAGAAAACCGTCACGATTTAGCGAGTATTAGACCTAAAGCCATTCGAGACCATTTACTTGATAGGAATAATGGAGACAAGAACTTGAATCTTCTTGAATCTATTAAATCATACTATGTTAACGACATTTTACCAGACCGAGATAAAGCAAAGGGGACTAAGAAGAATTACAATAAATCGATTAATCACTTTTCAAATTTTATAACCAAGTCCAATTTATTTCATTTGACTCCAGAAGAATTTAAGCGTCAACACGCTCATAAGTTTCTGGACTATTTGAAAAAGCCAGACAATAAAACAGGTAAAATAGCCTTGAAGGGCCAATCGATAAATGCTATTGTAAAAAACATCAAACCTTATTTTAATAAATTACAACTTGAAGAACGCATTATTTCAAATCCTTTTGAGGGTGTTAGAGCTATTGAAAAGAAATCCATTAAACCTAGATTATCTAATGAGGACTTTCTACGCATTATTGAACTAAACCTAGGTAATGACATTAAACTAGAAGCTTACAGGGATATATTTTTATTTCTTTGTTTCACTGGGCTGAGCTACTGTGATGCGATTGATTTAACTTCCTCTGATGTAAAAAACGGTTACATTGAACTATGTCGCAGAAAATCTAAAATCAGGGTGAAGCAATACCTAACCAAACAGGCAAAATCTATAATTCAAAAGTATGAAGGGGAACAACCAGAAAATCGTATTTTACCAAAGCGTAGCCTAGATAAATTAAATCTAAACCTGAAGATCATGGTTTTAATGGCGGGAATAGACTATAACGTTAGTTCGTATTCTGCGCGTCGTTTTTTCAGGCAATCAATTTATGAAGCTGGAATTAGAGAGAGTTTAGTGGTCAAAACATTGATGGGACACACAACCACAAAAGATATGGATAGTCATTATTTATACGTAAATGACTCCATTTTGAAAGACGCTCGGAAAAAACTAAACAAACATTTTAAAAAATTAATGCTATGACATACGATGAATTTAAACAGGAGAATAAAGCTTGGTGGCAAGACTACTTTCCGAAGTTAAAAGCAGAGAAGGAAAGAATTCTTAATGAAATTATCGAAGATAGAATTCAAATACTTGAAAATTCTAATGTAGACAAACTCAATTATTTAGTCAAAAATATTTTTGAATTATCAGTCTTTAAAGACAACCGCACCTATGATATTTTGGAAAGTATTGGGATAGGTAAATTGGTAACAAAGTTTTTCGTTGATGCTGAGGTTATTTTCCATAGTCTCGAGAAGCATTATGATAAGTCTATTTATAGGTTCCCAATAAAAGGGATATGGATTTATTATAAAGCCTTGAGTCAAGTTTTTTTCTTTAAGCAATTAGTTCATGAATTAGGACTAGACTTTGACAAGGAATTGGATAAATTACGTCGACAAGAAAAGAACGGCAATGTTAGCGAAGCGATTCTAGAAGATTTGAATAAACTAGGCCAAAATTATATTGAACTAAAAGAAGAAATTCCAGAGCTAAGATTAATGGTATCAGATAAATATATTTCATCGACATTAAGGAAAGTAGTTAATAAGCCACACAAAACAGTTCTATTTAACTTACTTATTACAATTCAAGAATTCAGTTTAGCATCACCTATTGACTACAAGGATTTAGATAAGTTTTATGCTAGATTTTATGATCTTATGGAGATATTATCTAGAGACCTAACATATCTATGGGACGATACAAAAGACAGAGATGTAAGGTCTAAGTATGATTCAGATGATAGTTTTAAGGCAAAGCGTGTAAAAAGCTTGCTTAAGCTTAAAGGATATCAAAAGGCTAAATGATGTAATTTTTTTGTTCCGTTGATAGTCAATATTGTTTGGATATTAGCAAAAAAAAAGAATCATGAAAAAAAATAACAAAAACCACAAAAACCTTAAGGAATTTCCAATTATGGGTGATTGGGTTCCTCGCATTGTTGTAAAAAAATTTTTTAACTACGGAAACACTAAAATGGCATCATTTGCAAGAGACCATGATATAAGGGTATCTAGAATTGGGAAACGAATTTTTTATAAGTATTCTGATTTGCTTAGATTAATTGAGGATAATACAGAAATCGAAAACTTATACTAAGCTTTTATGAGCCTTTTATTAAAGAACATAAGTTTAATCTTCTAATATTGGTTTGCGCATACTTGTTTTTCCGTTAGATAATTTACCCGTTTTATGACAATACTTTTCGGGATAATCCGGATTTTCAAATTGAACCCAACTTTGAAAAGCATTATAACACATAGGACGATCTGGATTAAAAGGAATCTCCTTTCCTGTTCTAATACAATATCCATTCAATCTCGCATTTTTACTTTTATTTGTTTTATAATTAGTTGAATACTTATAGTTAATATTATGTTTAGAAGGGGCTTCATAATCTTTATTTGGGGTAGATACATGGATATTTGTTAAATTATCATAATCAAAATCAGATGTTTCGCCTCTATTTTCAGAAGTATGAAGATTGATGGACTTACCACATTCAGGACAGAACTTATAGTGGTCTTCAATTTTAGAATCACAGTTGGTGCAAAGTACCAAGGTATTTGTAATAGCTATTTTTTCTTTCTGTTCCCGCTGAATAAAGTCATTGGGAATATCTCTAATAAAATCAGAAACTGCACCCTTTTGAGATATCAAATACAAATAATCTTCCGCTCTAGTTAAAGCTACATAAAATAATCTTCTCTCTTCTTCTAATAAGTGATCGTAGTCTGTAGGTTTTATAACTTGATAAATTTTGTCTTGTAACCAAGGATCAGGAAAACCACCTTTATTAGAATGTAGCCCTAAAATAAATACGACTTTAGCCTCTAGCCCTTTAGCACTATGTATTGTTTTAAACTGAATTTTATGCCCACTATCCTTTAGCGCTTGTTTTAAATCAGATGCCATAGCCGAACGTCTATAAAGCACCAGTATTTCCTCGGGACTGATTCCTTCATCGATATGCTTTTCAATGGTTTCCCATATAAAGGAATTAGACTGTCCTTCTTGCTCTTCGTAAAATATTTTAATCTTTTGCCCACCACGCTTTACTGCTTTGATGTCCTTAGGAATTTGAAACTTATTTTTCTTTATAGCTTCTGTGGATGCATTTACTATTGAATCGGTGCTTCTGTAGTTTAGATTAAGAGTTAAAAGCTCTGAATCTGAAAAATGCTGTTTGAAATTAACTATATAGCCTATTTCAGAACCTCTAAAACCATAAATGCTTTGCCAATCATCGCCTACACAAAAGAGCTGTGTCTCCTTTTTAGTAAGTAAATTAAGCAACTTTACTTGAAGATTGTTGACATCCTGGAACTCATCAACCAAAATAAATTTATACTTATCCTGGTATCTTTCTCTGATATTGGGATATTGCTCCAAAAGTTGAATACTCTTTGTTAATAAACCATCAAAATCTAAATATGATCTATTGATACAATACTCATTGAATGCGTCAATGATTGGAATGGCGAGTTCATAGAACATACGCACTCTTTCAAATTCACTTTTAGAAGCTTCTTCTAAAATTTGACCAATTGGTTTTTCTGAATTTACAATTTTGTTCCGTACTTCATTAACCTCCCTAAAGAAACGTTTAATTTCTTTTCTGAAATTTGAAAACTCTTCATCATAATGCAAAACAGTGGCTGAACTTAAATCGTCACTTATTCTCCCCTTAATAACACGATCTAATACTTTATTGAAAATCGCTGAATTATGGGTAGCATCATCATAAGTTTTAATGCATGTATTACCTGCAATCTTCATTTTACCTTCTTTCCAAAACGAAGGATGGCTTTTATTACTAATATGCTCTAAATATACATTAGCTTGAGGTATAAAAAAATCAGGATGAAAGGTTGATCTGTCAACCTTCACCTCTGGTTCATAAACGTAATCTATACTATTACGATACAGCCAATCTGCAATATACTGTTCCGATTTAGATCGTACTTCATCGCCTTTTAAACTTGTGAAATACTTTCCTTCTGGCCTAAACTCTTCCTTTTCTTTGGTATCAGGAATAAAATCAACAAAATAATCTAGAATGTACCGCTTCAATCTTAGGAGAAACTCTTTATTTTGTGAAAGATTGATTGTTACTTTTTCAATTATTTCACTTACTGTTTCTTCGGCGGTATTTCCAATAAACTCGTTGTTACCTTTCTTATCTGCGACTATTTTGAACTTATTATCAAACACATGAACACCGTCATTCTTGATAATCTGATAACAAAGACTATGGATAGTTTTAATAGTCAATTTACTTAACCAAGGAAATTTATTTAAATAGTTCTGACGTTCTTTATTTCTCTCAATAACTGTAATTCCTTTAGTTTTTAAAAACTTTTCATAATATCCCGTTTTGTCTGAAGAGACAATCATTCTGTCCAACATTTCATTAGCTGCATTTTTTGTAAAAGTTACAGCAAGAATGTTTTTTGCATCCACGAGCTTATCATCCATAAGGTAGTTAATTTTGTGAAGCAAGGTTTTTGTTTTTCCAGAACCAGCACCTGCTAGAACTAGAAGACGCTTACATTCTGAAAGTACAGCTTTAAGTTGTTGCTTGTTTAATGTTGATAAATCAGTTTTGGTTGAAAGGTTTTTCATTAAGTAAATTTGATATTGGGGTTTTAGAATAAGGTGTTATTATTGTCTAATAATTCTCGTTTTGCATCTTCGACCATATACATAGCTTTGCAATTAGGACAATATAAATAATATTCAAAATAATACGTTTGGTGTTTCTTAACCTTACGTTTATTAGGCACTTTTTTTATTGTAGGTGTATTACATTTTCTGCATAAATCGCCTTCTTTTGTAATACTTTTTTCTTGATAGTCTTCTATATTTTCTAAATAATCCAAATAACCATCATCTTTTACCTTATTTTCAGAATGGATTCCTAAATTGGCTAAATAATCGCAACGTTCGTTTTCTATGTGACCAGCGTGGCCTTTCACCCAATTAAAGTTAACCTCATGTTTCTCTAAAACCTCTAATAAACGTTCCCAGAGATCTTTATTTAGAACGTATGCATTTTTCCTGCGTATCCAATTATTTTGTCTCCATTTTAAAGCCCATCCTTGTTCAATACTATCAATAACATATTTTGAATCGGAGTACACTGTAACTTTAGCTTTTGTTTTTATTTTTTCCAAACCAAAAATTACAGCCATTAATTCCATTCTATTATTGGTTGTAAATTCATAGCCACCAAAAAATTCTTTTTGTCTGCCCTTATGCTTTAATATGGTACCAAAACCTCCTTTGCCTGGGTTTGGTTCAGCACCACCATCGGTAAATAATTCTATGTATGGAATTTCTTTATCTTTCAATTACAATTCGTTTAAATATGGTTAATTAACCTGTCATACCATTGACAAATACCTCAACAAACTCCTTCATTTTTAAAATAATACGTTCACCTATTTCGCGTGCTTTTAAAATACTGGGTCTATTATCCAAACATTTAAAAACTTCATTTCTTATAGGTTCTTGACCACTATAGATATAACTGTCCATTAAAGCATTAAACTGGGCCTTATCTAAGTTTTCTTCTTCACATAATTTTGCTAGGGCTAAAACTTTTTGTTCTTGCCAATAGTTTTCAAACTCATCCTGAATAGCATCTACATCCTCAATATAAGGTAAGTTTTCTTCTATAAATTTTTCTATGAGTTCACGTTTGCTACGCAATTCAATTTCACCTGCTAATAGGTCAACAATAGCTTTTTTCTGTGCTTGTACTTCGGATTGTTTAGCCTCTTTCAACTTTGCTAATAATTTAAGAATGTAGGCGACATTGATCTGATCACGATGAATGAGTTCTAGCTCAAAATCTATATCGTCTAATATGGAAGTCTTATGCTTTTGACGATCCATTTTGACTTTATCATGCAAGTCTAAATATTTGCTCTTATAATTCTCAAATGTTTGCTCGTCGATATCCAAATCATCCCAATCAAAATCTACATAAGATTCCAACACATTTCTAGCGCGCAATAACTTTCTAAAAGCCTGAACAAATTCTAATTCTTGGTCCTCACCTCTCAAATCATCCACGCTTTGATAAGTTGGTGTGATTTGCAACAGATTTTCTAAAGCGTCATCAAACTTTGATGCAATGGCTTCGTATGGTGGTATGATGATATCTTCTTTCGCATCCTTATTTGAAAACAAGGTTATGGCCTCATCCGTGGCTTTTTTAAGATTACGAAAACACAAAATATTCCCTTGAGATTTTTTCTCGCCTAAAATTCGATTAGTTCTTGAATACGCTTGAATTAGCCCGTGGTAACGTAAATTCTTGTCCACGTAGAGCGTATTCACTTTTTTGGCATCAAAACCTGTCAGCATCATATTGACCACAATAACCAGGTCTAAACGGTCTTTAACATCATTGAATGTTGCTTTTTCCCTATCCTTTAAACGCTTACTGATATCTTTGAAATAGTTCTCAAACTGCTGACTGTCTTTAGTAGAAAAATTAGTATTATACATGGCATTATAATCTGCAATGAACTCATCTAGTTTGTCTCTCGTATGACTGGTTTTATATTTTGAAGGTGGCTCTGCGGCAATATCAAAGTCGTAATCTGGCAGGTAATCTTGGGCATCCTTATCTTCTTCATTAGCACCATAAGAGAATATCGTTGCTATCCGCAAATTATGTTCTCCGGCTTCTTTTTTACGTTTAAAGATGTCATAGTATTTAATCAAGGTATATATACTGCTTGTTGCAAATAAGGCTGAATATTCTTTGTTAAAGGTCTTCTGACCATGATACGCAATAATATAATCCGCTATTTTTTCTAGTCGTCTTTCAGCGGCGAAGACTTCGGCTTTGTCAATGTCTTCTACTTCAATATCGATGAAGGTATTGCCCTTTTGTTTGTATTTGCCCACATATTCAATACCAAATTTCAACACATTTTGGTCTGCAATGGCGTCTGTGATGACATATTTGTGCAAGCATTCGCCAAATAAATCTTTAGTAGTACGTTTCCCTAAATCGTTTTTTGAGGCATTGTCTGCAAATATTGGTGTACCTGTAAATCCGAAGAGTTGATTGTTGGTAAAGTATTCGGTGATGCGTTGATGGGTTTCGCCAAATTGAGAACGATGACACTCATCAAAGATGATAACAACTTTCTTGTCTTTTAAAGACGCTAACCTCTTTTTATAATGGTCCTTGCTTATAGCATTGTTGAGCTTCTGAATGGTGGTAAGTACCAATTTAGAATCATCTGTGAGTTGCTTTACAAGATTATTGGTGTTGTTGGTTACATCTACACTATCCTTTTTAAAGCTATTAAACTCCTTCATGGTTTGGTAGTCCAAATCCTTACGGTCTACAACAAATAGTACTTTATCTACCGAAGGCAAATCCATAATGATTTGACTCGCCTTAAAAGACGTCAAAGTTTTACCAGAACCTGTGGTATGCCAGATATAACCATTATCTGTAGAAGTTTTTACTTGCTCTACCAATTTTTCAACAGCATAAAACTGATAAGGACGCAAAATCATAAGAATTTTGTGCGTCTCATTTCGTACAATGTACTTGGCGAGCATCTTGCCCAGATGGTCCGGATGTAGAAACGCATTTGTAAAATCCGGAAGTTCCTTTATGTTTTTGTTATGCTCATCAGACCAAAAGAAGGTTTGCTTTACAGATTGCAAAGCGTTATTGGCTAAATATTTAGTGTTTACGCCATTACTGATGACAAAGAGTTGCACATATTGAAATAAACCATGATTAGACCAAAACGAATGGCGTTGGTAGCGGTTAATTTGATTAAAGGCTTCTTTGATTTCTAAACCACGACGTTTAAGCTCAATTTGAACTAAAGGTAAGCCATTGACTAAAAGTGTGACGTCGTAACGGTTTTTATAAGTACCCTCTTGGGTAATTTGATGGGTGACTTGGAACCGATTTTTGGTCCAATCCTCCGAATTAAAAAAACGAATATAGGTTGGCTCACCTTTATCATTTGTGAACTGAAAACGCCCTCTTAAAGTGTTGGCTTTTTCAAAGACATTGCCTTTGGCTAAATGATTAAGGATGGTCTCAAACTCTTTATCTGAAAATTGTGCTTGATTAAACGCCTCTAATTGGCTTTTTAAGTTATTTACCAAAGCCGAACCATCCGGTATAACAACAGATGTATAACCCAAACCAATAAGGTGGTTAATGAGATTTTGTTCTAATATGGCTTCGGTTTGTTTCGTCATTAGTCTATTTCATTATTAACCTTCATCCAATAAGGTAAAAGAACGTCATAAAATGGTTTCATTACATCACAATACCAATTTATAATAGCTTCAGGATTTTTTCTCCAACCATCGACATCGCCGGTAATATCTAATGCTGACCTTTCAAATTTAATACGTGCTGCTTTTTTTCCATCTAGTCGTTCCCAAACCATATCGCCCAATTTGAATTCATTTTGAATTTTTAATTTATATTTGCGCATTGCATCAAAAAACACCTTGTCCTCGTCTTGACCAATATAAAGTTCTACACGATAACCGTTGCGACCAATACAAAACCCAAATGAACCTCTACCTTTCAAA
Source organism: Winogradskyella aquimaris (assembly GCF_042676105.1). Lineage (NCBI taxonomy): Bacteria > Pseudomonadati > Bacteroidota > Flavobacteriia > Flavobacteriales > Flavobacteriaceae > Winogradskyella > Winogradskyella aquimaris. The sequence goes on from NZ_JBHTJQ010000003.1 coordinate 328,764, forward strand.
GTACTTATATTAAAATAAGGTTTTGCGTTTACATTATCTAACAAATCCATTTTACGATTTCGAAGTTCTGACTTTAATTTATTCCAGAATTCTACTAGTTGTGTTTCAGTTTGAGCCACTTTTTTACTCTTAGTTTTTTCTTCCAATTCCTTTTCCATAGCATCAATCATAAACTCTTTGGTTTCTGGCAATGGGATTATCTGTTCAATTTGAAGAAAAAGTTCCTCTCCTTTACCAAAGGGAATGGCTCTAAAACATTGAATCTGAACGCTGTGCTGTAGTAACCAAAGAACAGTTGAGGTCACTTCTTTACGATAATTATTAGCGACAAAAATGATACGTTGGTCATTTCTATTAAGTAATAACCCATCTTCATCGATGTCCAAGAACTCTAGGACATTATCCTTAGCGTCTTCTTCTAAACTTTGACCATCTAAATACTCTTGATAAATTTTTAGTATCTGTGTTGTAGACAAAGTTGAACAATAAGACACATATTTTAACGCCTGCCAAACCACATGACGGCCTGTATCGTCTAGCTTGTTTTCAATTACAACTACATTACCACTTTTGTCCAATGCCAATAAATCTAAACGTTCTTGGGTATCGTTAAAGCCATCAAATTCTTTTTGAATGATGAGTAACTCTTCTCCAAGGATTTCTGGATTTTTGGCAATCCATTCCTGCAAATTTTCACGTTCCCTAAATTGAAGTTCACTGAACTTGCGTTCTTCAAGTTTAATTATGTTGTTCTGTTCTCTATTTATTCTATACATAATTCATAGTTAATCCTCTAAATTTTCTCTAGTCTCAATTGCTTTTATTTTGGCTTTTGCTAATTCTATCTTTTTTTCAAATGAATCAATTACCTCTTTTCTTCGATTATCATCAATATCGTGAAATTCATATTTGTAAGCCCAAATGGTGTTTTCAAATCCTTCTATTTCCTTTTTTAGCTTTACTATTTTCTCTTTGTCGTCCATCGGTTTCATTTTTTAAACAAACATCTTTTATAACAGGTCTTTTTTTTTAAACTGTTGGGATCATATTATTTGTCGGATTCTTGGTTCTTTAATGAAGTCAAATTAAATTAGTTTTTAAATTACTCTGACACTAATTTTCAAAAATGTATATCAATTTCTTAGGATTTACATCATTATAGTTTTCTAAGTAATTCATCAATGCCTCTCCTTGTGTTTTAGAAATATTTGAACCAAATCCCTCTAATTGGTTTATGAGTAGAGGTACAAAATTTTTACATGTCATCTTTACAGAACTGGCAGAAGTACCAATTTGCATTACAACATCTTTTTCTGTGTTTTTGTAATCTTCAGTTTTATAGCGTTTAACAAATTCTGTAATTACTAATAAACAATCTTTTTTTGTCCATTTATGTTTTGCCATAATTAAAAATTTGTCAATTGTTTAGTCATCATCATCTTTCGCAGTATCTCCATCAGAATCTATATCTTCTTTTGTTAACTCTAGTCTAGTCCTAGCATGTTCTAACAGCTCAGAATAAGTCATTATACTGATATTTTTAAGAGAGCTTTTCAATTCTGTGTAAGCTCTGTTTCCGTTTGTTTCATATTCAACTTTGGATATTTTTGCTTTGTTTGATGCAGATAATTCTTTATAGGGTTTAAAGATTGTTTTAAATGAACCCATAATGATTATAGCCTTGGGCCTTACACTTTCTATATACATAGAGCCACCTACTTCATCGTTTAAATATTCTTTAATTTTTTTTCCTTTAATCTTGAAATCATCATCATTATCCTTCAATACTGTAGTAATATATCTCTCTGATTGACCTATTGCAATAGATAAGTCCTTTGAAGGGTAGAACTTTTTTCTACTACAATCACATTCTAAAAGGAACCTGTCTGGTCTTTTTAGTTCAACCACTTCTACATCTCCAAGGTGCGTGATTAATATCAAATCGAATTGACTTCTTGATAATTCACCAGTATGAACAACATATTTATCAGTATTTAGAAGTGCGGGCACACCGAACAAAGTAGATTGTCCGTACTGTGTTAAGATTTTTTCCATTAGTTGCTCTGGACCAGTAACATCCTGTTTCAAATAACCAAAATGCTTTTTTCCTAATTCTTTTGCAATAGGAACAGTAATATTATCTTCTTCAAGTATTTTTTCAATGGTTTCAATTAACCATTTTACTTGTTTGTTAACTTGTTTTTCAATTACAACCTGTGTACAATCGCCTTCTTCTAATTCAGCGGATAGAGCAATAATGTCTTTTTGGTCTACTTTACCACTATTAATTACCTCGCGAAGCATCAAATTATAATCTTTTTCAATTTGTGTTTCTTGAATATCAAGGTCATAATTCTCATTTAAAAACGGACGCATTCTATTTTTGACACGAACAGATTTTGTTTTGCCCTCTTCCCTGTTAATTTCAACAAAATCATCATAAATCTCAGACGTTATTGAGAATACGTCATCTTCTATTGCATTTACGTCCGAACCAATAATTATTTCATTTATTTCTTGACCTGATACACTTTTCATTAATTGTATCAAAGGTCGCGCGTATTTTGGCGGATTGGGATTTGTGGAAGTAATATATTTTAAATTTTCATGCTCTAAAGGGATTCTAACTGTGAAATCGTCCTCTACAACACTTACAATACTATTTGGATAATACCTATATATTGAATACACAACTTCATTTTCATCATAGGACATAAAAATATTATCATCCAATTGGATATTACCATCGACATCTTCTAGCTCCTCACTTGTAATGTGATTTAACTTTGTTATGAGTTTCTCGTACGGTGTTTTTTTATATCCTGGCATTATTTATTTTATTTTTATCTTCCTTTAATTGCTTTATTCAATGCAGCAACAGTATCTACAGTCATTCCATTAATTTTTTCCTCATTCCAATCATCTAACTGCACAAACCAACTAGGAATTAAACATTCATATAATGTGACATTGTCCTTTTTCCTGTTATAGGTTTTCCTTTTTTTACCTACAACTTTTTTAAAGCCTATTTCTTTTAATTTTTTCTCTGTTAACTTCATTTACTAAATTTTAAACAAACATCTGTTGCAACAGTCCTTTTTTAAATTGTTGGGTTTGGGTGATTTGTTGGGCAAGGGTTTCTATTTTGGTATCTAAACCACTTAAATAGTTGGCGATTTGTTCTCTTTCTTCAAAACAAGGCATTGGAATTGGCATCTTGTAAAAATCACTATTAGTAATATTCATTCTGTCATGTCTTGCTCCAAAATTTGCGACACTATGTAAATACTTATGCCAATTCGTAGTTTCAAAGTAGTGCTCGAAATACTCCAACAAAGGCTCATTGAATCTAAATATTGAGTACAATGGTGACATTACTCCCTTTTGTAATTTGTTTCTTTTAATCGGTCCAACTGGTGCACTTGTTGAGATTCTTGGATTGTAAACAAAATCATCTTTTGAAACAATGTAATAGCCTTGTAGATTACTTTGATTGGCTATGTCTTTATCAAAATAATCTTGTTGACTTACAATACCTTGTATGGCAGAATTTGTAAGAACAAATGTTATTTGGTTATCGGTATTTTTTAATATCATGCGCTCTGCAACTTCGCCCAACTTCTTTTCTTCCCAATCTGGATAGTCACTACCATCTTTTTGTTTAAAGCGCAATTGTTGGCTAAAGAGTTGTTGCATCACGCCTTTTTTGTACTGCACAAGTAATTCTTTTTTTTGGGTGAGTTGCTGTAGTTTGGTATCTACACTACTTAAAAAACTGGCGATTTTTTGTTGTTCAGGAAGGGTTGGGTATCTAAATCTGAAAGCTGATAGTTCCTCTCGATTAATCTTAGGCATTCCAGTTCTTCGAGAAACTGAAACAGAGTATTTGTAAAACCTATTTTCCATAAGTAGACACTTTAGAAAATAAGGGGTCAATTTTTGTTTTTTACATTCAATTGGATAAGTATCAGCACTACAAACTCCTATAAATTTGGGAAAGACCACCTTTCCCAATTGTGGATTAATTTTGCCGTAAAGGACGTGATCTTCATTGAACAAATATTTTCCACTTGTTTGTTGGTCTTCTTTTGCTGTTCGGTATGCTAATAGTTCACCTGTCATTGATGACATGTTTCCTGGACCTATATGTGGATAATGACAATAGGGTTCGATTTTTGGATCCACTTGTCCATTTACAATAAATACTAAATCATCGAATAGTGAAGTTTCCCAATTTTCTTCAAATTCAGCAAACCGCAATTGCGGTACTAACTGTTTTTCGGTTTTGGTATGTAGTGTTTCGGTGTTCATATATGCATGCTACCGCGTTCTCGTCTCCGCTCGAACTGACATTAGCTTTTGTGTTTTTAAAATGGTGTATCGATTCCTAATTGCTGGCAATAGTCGGCAATGGTGGCATCGGTTTCTTTCAGGTCTCGCTCCAACTGCTGTAACTGCTGTGACACAGCTTGTAGGTCTACAGGTTCTTCTTCTTCGAAGGTGTCAACATAACGTGGGATGTTGAGGTTGTAATCGTTCTCACGTACCTCGTCTAAACTGGCTACATAGCTGTACTTGTCTTTGGTTTCGCGATTGCGGTAGGTGCTTACTATGTTATCTATATGTTTTGGCAAAAGGACGTTTTGGGTTTTTACCTTTTCAAAAGCGTTACTGGCATCTATAAATAGTATGTCGTTAGCGTTTTGCCTTTGCTTTTTTAAGACCAAAATACAGGTTGGGATGCCTGTACCGTAAAAGATATTGGCTGGTAGGCCAATGACGGCATCGAGCTGGTTGGTGTCTTCTATAAGGTATTGGCGTATATGGCCTTCGGCAGCGCCTCTAAACAACACGCCATGTGGCAGTACACAGGCCATGGTGCCGTTGGTGTCTAACTGGTAAATCATGTGTTGCACAAAGGCAAAGTCGGCCTTAGACTTTGGTGCCATTTTACCGTAAGGTGAAAAGCGCTCATCGCTAATAATAGCATCGGGATTCCACTTGGCTGAAAATGGTGGATTAGCAACAATGGCTTCGAATTTCATGTCGCTGTGCTTTGGTGATGGGTTTACCAAAGTGTCTTCGTTATAAATATCGAAACGTTTGTAATGCACATCGTGCATTATCATGTTCATACGTGCCAAGTTATAAGTCGTTGGGTTGCTTTCTTGTCCGTAAAAGCCTCCAACTTCTTTGACTTCCTTTGCTACGCGCAACAGCAGTGAACCCGAACCGCAAGTTGGATCATACACACTTTTGAGTCGGTCTTTGCCTGTAGTGACCAACTGCGCTAATATTTTTGAGACTTGTTGTGGTGTATAGAATTCACCGGCTTTTTTTCCTGCGCCTGAAGCGAATTGCCCAATGAGGTATTCGTAAGCGTCGCCCAATAAATCGCTCTCTGTATTCTGTAAATCGAAATCGATGCCTTCTAAATGGGTTAAGACTTTTACGATGAGTTCGTTTTTGGCTTCTTCGGTTTTACCGAGCTTGCTTGATGTTAAATCTAAGTCTTCAAAGAGGTTACCAAAGTCGTCCTCACTTTCGCTTCCCATAGTGCTTTGCTCTATATTGGTAAGCACCTTTTGCAAGTCTTCTAAAATGAACTTGTTCACTCCTCCAGAATTACCGCGTTTAGCGAGTTCGCTAAAAAGTTCGGTTGGTTTAAGGAAGTAGCCTAGAGCATCCAAAGCATCGCTTCTTAGCGCATCAATTAAATCGGCTTCTTGTGGATGACCCATGACTTGATCGTATGTTAAGCCATCTGGTGCCAAAGCTTTATTGGCATGCAGGGTCATTTTTCGGCTTAGGTATTTATAAAAAATAAAACCTAGTATATAGTCCCTGAAATCATCGGCATCCATATTACCACGAAGGTCATTAGCGATGTTCCAGAGGGTTTGATGTAGTTGTTGTTGGTCTTCCGACATTTAGTTAGTTCTTTGTTCGTTTTATAGTAATTCTGATAAAGATTCTGGATAGACGATCCATTTTATACCAGAACTATTTTGTTTAAATTTTAAGCCTCGCTCTTGGCCTTTAAAGGTTATTTCATCTGCATTTAAAATAAGTTCATTTTTTCTCATTATTGATATAACCTCTGTGTATGTCTTATTTTTTAATTTACCCAGACTAGTAGCAGATAAAAACTTTGATTGATCCTTATTATCTAAATTAATCTTATTTAGTGACCGCTGAATATATTTTCTGACCGGTTTACTATTCTTTTGCTTTTTATAATAAGACTTTTTGGATTTTGTGCTTATTCTAATGTCTATTAAAGATTTTAACGCCTCCTTAACTGTTTCATTTAAACAAACACCCAAATCATCATATGGTTTATTGTTTATCGGATTTATATTATTAATCAGCATAGTGACAATTTCTATTGCCTCATCCAAATCCATATGTCTACTGTAATTTGACTTTAAACTATCCTTCTTATCTTTCATAAACTATTGATTACATTCATTAATCAAAATCATATTTACAAATTCACATAGATTTCTGTAGCTACACATCTTTACAAACATTCTTTAGTTGTTTAAAAGCAAGCATTTAATTATAAGGTTCTAAAAGTCAACGAGAAATTAATTAAGGGACTTTAAAGATAAAAAAAGCCATTATTTAAACAATTAAAATTAGTTGTATTTCCGAATAAGTCTTTACGGATTACCATAACAATATGTGATTTTAAAGAGAATTAATTTCTGTTTCGGCGGTGAGGATGGAGCTTATAGTAATCTTCGCGTGTATGAAATCCTTGTTCTTCGTAACTATAATCAAGCTTAAACTTTTCCGGATTTTCTTGCTCCAGCTTTAACCGGCCTAAGTATTTAAACCATAATAACTCATGTTTGGTTTGAGGAGTCATATTTTCTGTAAACACCCTAACAAAAGACTTTTGAACTTCGGTGAAAGGTTCTAGATCGCCATTAGCTAATCCTTCAAACCAGTGACCAAACTGTTTCAATAACTCTATTTCTTCTTGGGTAAAAATGCGTAATGAGCAAGCGATTTTGAATTCACCTTTTACTTTTAAGTAATTGAGGTGGGAAGATTTTAGGGACATAGTAGGTTCAATTGGGTGCTTAAAAATAGAAAAATTGATTATTTAATCAAATATTTCATCATACCACTCCCCTACATTCTCTCTTATCTCCTTATGGTACTTATAAATGACCAAAGCCAAATCGAAAGTGGCTCTTTTACTCTTATATTCATTTACCGTAAAATAACCATAAAACCCGCCATCTTTATCTACTACAACCGGAGGATCTGAAGCATAGGTATTCCAAGGAGACGATGAACTATAATCACTGCCGTATGTTCCATACTGATTCCAAATGGAGTTTGAGTTATACCTGCTTCCATAGGTTCCGTATTCATTCCAAATGGAAGAAGAACTATACTTATCACAGTTTAAGCAACCCAAATATTCATCATGGTTTTCTCCACCATACAAATGCAACGTTTGGGCAGTACCGAGTTTAAAAGAAAATAACACGAGAATTAATATACTAGTAAGTTTCATGCATGGTAATTAAAAGATTAAACGATGTGTTATTCATTTTAATAGTTATACTTACTCCATTGAAGTCCCATCAGCGAATAATATTTTTTCTGGAGTCCAGACCACTTTAATATCCTCCAAATCTTTATTTCTTAGCCTGACGTCTTCATCCCTAAATTGATTATAGTCTGTCGTATATGTTCCTTTGAAAACAGACCCTGCATTTATAGGATCATCTATAGTAAGGCTAATCGATTTTATCTCTGAGTTAAAAAGGTCTTGTATAGAAATTGTTCCTTTAAATGCTCTAATATCTTTATTAGATTTATTCTCAAAGGCAAAACTATATGTAAGGTAATCTTTGTAATCGTATTTTTCATAGCCTTTATCATAAAGAGCCACAATCAAAACCTGCCCCATTCGCTGCCTTTTTTCTACTTCCTCTAATTTTGCCTTTTCTGTTAATAACTCTTGTTCTTTTTTGTAATTCTTTGCTTCCTTTATAATTTCGTTATAGGATTTTCCTTCAAGATTCTCCCCTTTTAATTTTGCACGTACGATCCAGCCTGCTAATGTCATTGCATCATCTTCAGATAATTTCCCATCTTCTTTAATTTCTTTTAAGTCGGCTTCAAAAGTCTCATCACTATATTTTTTATCTAATGGTGTTGAGCAAGAGAATGAAATGACGATCGTTAATATAAGTAAAAGTGATTTTCTCATAACAAAATAATTTGGTTTCAAGTTGACATTGACCAAATTAAGTAGCATTAACTTAAATACTTTATGGTATTCCGTAATTGATGAAAAAACTAGTCTTCCCAACCACAAATGGTACGGCCTATTTTTTTTGCTTCTGACAAGCTAATTTTTGAGATTTTACTTTTACAATTTGAAAGGCCTCGGCAAGATTTAGAATAATGGTACTTTGTACTGTATTTTCCATTGCATATGTAAACTGAGTCAGTATTTAATGAAGAATTTCCCGATAATAAGAAAGACAATACTATAACTGGAAAGAATAAATGAAGTGCTATTGTTTTCATTGTTGCTTCCTTTTTTTTCTTGAGCTTCTCCAATCCCATGGTGCAATTGCATCAGCTTCGATCCACAAGCCCACTTTTTCTTTTCTAGCTTTATCCTCCAAATTTTGTAACGTCTTATCATCAGAATACTTTACATAGTGCCATGCCAAACCAGCCTTTAGCAGCTCTTCACTTAAATTTTTATTATCATAAAACACATAAGCTATTGAACGTCCATAACGATCCTTTTTCAAAACCTTCAATTCAACTTGTTTATTGAATATAGCATCTGAGGTAAATTGCTTGGCCTTTTTTGAAAATGGTTGCTTACGCTCGGGACAGTCTATGTTGGCGACTCTAACTCTTATAAGTGTTGAATCATGAGTTAGTAGTTTAAAGGTATCGCCATCGGTTATGGCTACTACTTTACCTTCAATTTCCTGAGAATATAAAATTGAACAGATACATATGAAGAAAGAAATTAAATAAAATCGAAACATGATTTGAAAATATACTAAAAGGTTAACTAATCAAAGCTTCTATTGATTTAATTCTAACATCTTTTTGATGTTCAATCATCTTATCATAATCATTCTCTTTGTCACCATATTTTGAGACCAAAACAAATAATTCGATAGCAAGAAAAAATATAAACCATAAAATCCAAACACCCATTGAAATTTTGGATGAAACAAGAATTTGAAACATTACTTTTAATTCATCCAGAAAACCTTTCTTTTCCAGTAGTTCTGCTCTCAATCCTTTCCTGACATCAATCAATTGTTTTGATAATTCGCTCCTGTTGTATCTTATTTTTTCTATTTGCTCATTAATTGTAGGTATAAACTCAACCTTAGGGTTAGTCATAGACTTGGTTGTAAAGGATTTTTTGACATATGTAGTATCCTTATAAACAGTCACTTCCTGCCCATCAATTATTTGTTTAGTCTCAATTCTCTCTGGCACTAAACTTGTTGTACTAGAAGGAATTTTAATGGTTGGATTCTGTGTTATTTCTTCTATTAATAAAATACGCTCTAATTCTTTTCCATTGAGTATACTATCTAGGGCGTGAATCTGATCATTAATCTCTTTGGTTCTTTGCGGTAGCAATCGATTTACTTCATTCGCAACAGTAAATAACTTTTGTTTTTCAATATCCTCCCTAAAGATGATTTGGTCAACAATTACGGAACCCAAAACTGCCATTATAAATCCGATAATGACTCTGAACCATTTTGAATACGTATTCTTTGTACCTAATATTATTTGTCTCTCAACCTGAACAATAATGATTACCATAATTATGGCAGCAATTGAAGAACCAAAATCTCCAAATTTTAAATACTCTTTGGTAAATAAAAATCCTATTAATGCCCATAACATCATTACAATCAGTAAAGCAGCCGTATATTTTTTAACAGCTTTCTTACTTGCCTCACTACAAGATTTTAAAAGTGAATAATTATATCCACAAAGAAAGCAGCCTAATCTTATCCACCAATTTTTAAACATTTCTTTCAAGAATTTCATCCGACATTGCAGCCAAGCCACGAGAAAAGCCCCTCTGGTATGATAGACTAATACGTTCTACTAGTCCAGTACCTTCTTCAAATTCTTTTTCAATGAGTTCAAGCTCCTCAATTGCGTCATGCACTTTAGAGAGCTTTGATTCTAGAAGATTAACCGTATCAATTAAGCCAGCACTTTTTCTGGATTCTATGTGGAATTTTAAGTCTTTTATATAATCTTCATAGCATCTAAAAGCTCTTTTTATCAATATTTGAAGATCATACCTTAAGAGTTTTAAATTATCCTTACTATATGACAAATCAGGATTAACTATTGCATCATCATAACCTTTATTCTCAAAATCAGTTGATGCATAAGTGTAAATAGATTCTAGATTGACAATATTTGACGGTAAAGACTTATCAGAAACGTCCGCATCACTCTCCTCTATGAATAATTCCTTTGAGGGAACATTATCGTTTGCTTGTTTCGTTTTTCTATTAAAAAAACTAAATAATCCCATTTTTAAATGTATTTGATTGGTACTTTATAAAGTTGATGTCCTTTTTTATGACATGTTTCACATAATGTGATTAGTAGGCTATTTGAATATTCCCATGGTTTTTTAAATCGTCTCAACTTTTGATTGAAATGGTATTGTCTGTGATGAACTTGTAAGGAAGATTCAGAATTGCATACCCTACAGCAATTTTTATCCCTAGAAATAATTAAAGCTCTTTTATCTTTCCATCTTTTATCGAATAACAATGCGCCATATGAACCATGTGCACCATTAAGCAATTCAGGATTTCTTTTTTGCTGTATTTTATAAATCAATTTAAAGGATTTGTGTTTTATGCTATATTATTTATCAAACATAAATTCAAAACCAAAAATTTCCTTACGGTTTACCGTAAATCAAAAAAAGACGTGTAAGATTTACACGCCTTTTTATTCCCCTAAGAATTAATAATAATTCTAATTGAACCAATCCAAAAATTAGATTCTATTCAAATGTATGTATCAAGTTTAAAATTAAATTACGGATATCCGCACTAAACTAAATTAATCCTAAGTCTTTTGCTATTGCTACTAAATGAATTGTGTTGTTAGCCCTAAATTGAATTTTTAATTTGTTAAGACGTTTTTCAATAGTACTCAAACTATTGGGAGAGATATTTTGTTCTTTTAGATCAGTACTGATTTCGTCTTGAGAATATCCTCTGGCAAGTAAGCTTATGAGCCGAATATCGAAATCATCAATCTCCATTTTAGATTTTGGATGGAGCGCCTTACTTACTTGAGGTGAAAGATATATTTTATTGCTAGATGCAATTTTTAAAGCTTCGCTTAATTCTTTTAAACCTTTACGATCTTTACAAACGTAGGCATTGATGTGAAATTTTTTGACCAAAGTTCTTACCTTCTGTATCTGGTCTTTCATTGAATATACAATTATAGCCATATCAGGAAAATCTTGCCTGATCTTTGCTATAAGGTCTTCTCCGTTTACAAGTTCAACTGTACGATGATCAATCTTAAACGACAAATCCGTAATGATGAGATCAAATGGGTTTTGATCTAATTGGGCCTTTTTCAATTTTAAGTAGGCTTCATCGCAGTAATGCGTCTTAGCTATTTCCGAAACATCAGTTGAATCTAGAATCTGCGCTACACTTTCAACAATAGCATCATGGTCATCATTAATAAGGACTCTTTTGAACATGGTTATATAACGATTTTCACCTTAAACCCTTTATCAGGTTCTGTTTCAAAAGTAATAGTACCACCAATAGAGTTAATACGGTTTTCCGTATTATGGAGTCCGGTATGTTTAACCAGGACAGCCCCCGCGCCATTATCAGAGTAATTTATGTGTGTTTTTTTATTCTTATTTTCAAATGCAATCATGACTAAATTGGCTCTACTATGTTTTTTCATATTAATCAATAACTCCTGTAGGACCTTGTAAATAATATTCTTATTTATTGAAGAGAAGCTTTCCCAATGGATATCTTCAAAACCTTTTATGATAATATTTGTCTCATCTGATTCATAGCTTTCAAACAACATTTCTAGATTTTCTTTGAATGAAGCTTTAGAATCTATTGCTTCCAGTTGATTAGAGATATCTCTTGCCTTATAATATAAATGATTAAGATCATCTGCTAAGACACTATTTTCATATGTCCCTGTCTCAAATTTTGTCATCACTTGAAAGACATTGTTCGCTACTTCATCATGCACTTGTTTTGAAATTCTTGACTCAGTAGCCATGACCTCTTGTAATTTTTCCCTTTTATACTTCGTCCGCAAAAAGAAAAAGACTAAAATTGATATCAAACCTATGCTAAGTGCTACTATTGTAGAAATTATAGCCCTTGATCTTTGATCCTGTTCCCTTAATTGACTCTCTAAAGCCTGTCTTTTATATTCAGAGTAATCATATCGCATCAAAGCAAATTTATTTATCCTTACCCTATCCAATTTAGTCAAGCTATCATTCAAAATTTTATAAGCTTTGGCATAGGTATCAGGACTTACATCAACCATTAACCCAAGTGCATCTTGTCTATATGTTGGAGATTGAAGCTGATTGGCAAATTTTAAAGCCTTTGTTGCGTAAAATTTAGCTTTGACTATACTATCGGTAGCTAAATAGAATTTTGTGAGATTTGAAAAACTGCTATACAACGCTGTAGAATCTTGAAATTGATTTCTAAGTTCTAAGGCTTTAAATAATAGTGATCGACCTTCATCAAATTGTTTTATTTTAGTCTTTATTAGGCCTAAATTATTTGAAATTAATGCTATTGTCAAGGTATCTTTTAACCTTGGAATTAATTGATACGCCTCTAACAAATTTTTATGAGCTTTATCAATTAAATTATTTCTTTTATGAACATTAGCAATGTTGTTGTAAACTATAACACTATCCCTAGTATTACTTGCTATATTCAATACACGCTCATAAAGTTCTACTGCCTTGGTATAAACTTGTTGTTCTGTATACACTACACCCAAAAGATTATAAAAGCTTCTTCTGTAGGCTAGTTGATTTGTAATTTCTGAGTTTTTATCTAAAATATCAATCGCAACTACAGCTGCTTCTTCACTTGCACCATATGCACCTATTTTGTAATTAATACTCGATATATAATAGAGGCTATTTAATTGAGTGTGAAAATCTTTGGAGGCCTTTGAATCATCTAATCGCTTATTGAAATATTTAAAGGCAGCTATCAACTCTTCTGATTGCTTAGGGTGGAGTGCAATGGAACTGTAATGTGATAAACTATCCTCAGCCCGTTGTGAATGACATATAGCTAAAGAGAAATATAATAAAAAGAGGAATGATCGCTTTAATGGTTTCATTCCTCAAATTTAAAAACTATTTCATATTAATCACCAGACCCTGTTGGTGGCGGAGGTGGCGGAGGTGGCGGAATTTCTCCCTCTTCACCACAGCACGCGGTATTTTCAACGCGATCTACAATACTTTCAGGTGTACAAGACACAACGACGGTATTTAAAATTAGGGCAACAACAACAATATATACTTTTTTCATTGTATTAAATTTTCAGATTAAACAATAGTGTAGCTGCTCAAGTTTTCGTGAGCCTAAATTCTACTGCTACACTTGATGAGAACAGTGGAAATCCGCTGTGATCGGGAAGTACTGGGCCGATAAGTAGATCTATTTTAACTTCCCATTTAAAACAGAGGCTAGCTTCTCAACACCAGATAGAATTAAATTGCGTAAGCCTTATTACGCCTAAGGCGGTAATTAATTCTCGAACAAATGAAAAAAGATATTGCTGGAACTATTGGAAAAGGAAAGGAAACGTTTATGAAAGTTATTGGAAAATATTTTCCATGTATTTTCATTCTTAAATCTTTAATTTTAAATCCACTAATAAACGATTCAAGATGATTAAAGATTTGATAGTTGATGCTTATAAAAAAGGTAAGGAAGCTTTAATTGAACAAGGATCTACAAATCCATCTGACAATGCCATATCTGAATATATCTCCATCTTTATAAATGAAGATTGTAAAATCCAAATTAACCCAAGAACTCTCAGAAATTATTATAAGGATGCATTAGAAGATCCTGAAAAGGACATAAGTATTTCTCGAACTGATGTTATTAATTCTTTATGCCAGTTTATTGGTTATTCCAATTACCAAGACTATGTGAAAACTAAAAACAGTCATCCAAAACTAAGAGCTTCAAAGAAATACAATATCATTGGTTTAATTGTCTTAATTAGCATATTTATAGTTTCCATTTTATTTTTCAAAAAAAATGAACCAAGACTTATGATCTGGAATAATGATCATTATGAAGAAGTTGAGTTTAATTTGGAAAAATATAAGCTAAGTGACTTAAAAGTATATAAACAAGAACGGATTGATAATTTTAAGAAAATAGAACCAACTTGTGACTATCAGTTTTTTGATGCTGATGGAACTGTACTTATTTGGTACGGAAAGAATACTAATAAAGACTATGAATTTTTCACGGATTTAGGATTGCATCCAGAAACTGGTAAAACTTTGAAACCGATAACAGATTATATAATTGAAAAGCACATCTGTCCTTAAATATTAACAAAACTGATATTCAAACTTTGAAATTTCAAATAATCTAATTGCTTTTTCAAACTAAAAAAAAGTCGTACTGAAATCTCATGTATAAAATTATTTTTAAACAACAGATTTTGGTTCGACTTTTATCGTAAGATGTAAATATTTATAATTATCCTAACTCCTACAGCCAACTTTTATCAATGACATAGAAACATAAATTTACTAGTTAAAAATGTAGTCTTTTTCAAAACATATTTTTTTCAAAAAAATAGAAGAATTTGATCGTATTTTTTTTTGTTTTTTTAGTGGTAAGTGCTGCTTCTTTTTTTTTGATAAAAAGTTTGGTCTAATTCGTGAAATAACAGATTATACCTGTTAAAACTTAAATTAAAAAAGGTGGTTTAACTAGCTTTTTCTTTTGATTTGTACTAGAAATTTTGGTGTTGATTAATTATTAAGTTATTGATAACTAAAAATAGACGGAAAAAACTTGTGTCTAGGACAATTTACATAGCTTTATCAAAGCTTCAGGATATTTCATCGGTCTGTCAAAACACTACGGTAGTTAATCAAAGTGTCGCAATTGATCATAGAATCCTTCATTTTTAACGATTAATGTTTCACCAGTAACGAAGTATGTTTCTCTACTAATGAATTATGTTTCATAACAGAGTAACAAACTCGTTGCAACAATTAGTTGTACACATTAACAAAAAAGGTTGTTTTTTATTTTTATCTATAAAAAACGTGTGGGTTTACTGTATGTTAATGTTTAAATATTTATATACTATGTCACTATGCGATACAGAAAAATTCATTTCACTATAGATTCACCAGTACATACCGAACACTGTCTAGGCCCGATAAATGATGATAATGATAACAGGGTTTGACTACTTTTAGAATTTATTTAATAATTACCTTTTTAGAAACACTATTTACACCATTTTCTATTTTAATGATATAAACACCACTATTCAGTCCGTCTAATTTTAAGATGTTGCGTGTTATAGAGATGTCTAATTTTAACAATGATACATTTCTTCCGAGTAAGTCATAAATATTGGCTTGTGTTCCGTTTTGCAAAGTGCCTTCTATGATAATAGTGCCCTCTCCTGGATTACTGTATACATTCAATTTGTTAATGTTGTTATTCTCCAGAGATAAACTACTTTCTGTAAAATGAATATAAAAACGCCCTGTACCATTAATTTCCTCGTTTGCTGTTATTGTATATGTAGATATGTTTAACAAAGTGTACGTACCATTCAAAGCATCCTCTAGATATACCTCTACAGAAGAAGGTAATGATATAGAACTTAAAATGAAGTTTAATTCTTGTCCTTGATTGGCCTTTACACCTATGGGAATTACAACATTATTTAAAGCACTAGTATTTAAAGTTTGAATTGCCATTGCCATATCTTCATTGTCTTCAACCAAATGAGAATATATTGAAAATTCAGGTGGAGTACCTCCAAATATTCCGGCATCATAGCCTGCATCCAAACCTGAACTTGCAATATCGTTAAAATAAAACGCTGTTGAATAGGAGCTGTCAGCGTTGTTCATTGTCAAATCTATTGAGTGACTCGGACTTGATGAACGTCCCAAAACAAAATCGTCTGCATTACCATTGACCTGCATATTAGGCGTAAACTGAATATTGGCAGAACTATTACTAGATGAAACAAAAAAGCCCTGTCCTGGGGCAATAAGTTCTGGTCCGGCAACTAGGTTAGTAATAGTCCATAAACTTCCATTTGTGTCATTGGCATTGTAGCCATAAATTGCTGCAGTAGGACCAGATAATAAACTTAAGTTAGTTACTCCTGGGCTTACTTCATGGTTTAAAAATGTATTAATATCTATATAAGCCGGATAGGGATTGCCGATGAGGTTCCATTCTGGGAAGTTTCCTGAAACATCATTAATAATTGGAACATCAACGTTACCAGTTAAAATAGACCCTGTAAATATTAAAGGCTCACCATTACCATTCACTTGTTGGGTATTAGTAGCCGACCTGTAACCTCTACCAGATATCAATGTGACGTTATCCTGATAATTATAGACAATGTAGTCATCTGTGGCTCCTTTTTCAAACGGGCCAAATAAATAGGTCGTATTTGGTATATCCACGCCATCGTTAAATAAAATAGCTGCATTATGGTTGTTATCGTTAGTTAAAAAAGAGGACCAACTCTGTCCCGATAAAGGCGGTGAAATTAAATCGTTTCTATTCAATTGTGCATTTGTATACCTATGATAGCGTGTATTACCTGATACGGAAATGTTTCCATTAACCAACAAACTGGAAAATGTATCCGATGTAGAATAAAGGTCTAAATTACCATTAATGTTTAAGGTTGCTCCATTGGGTACTGTCATACTGGATCCACTATTAAGTTGTACGTTTTGCACTTCTAATGTGCCGCTAATAACTAAAGGGTTAATGGTACCTGATGGTATTATTATGTTTGCACAATCCTCAGGCAATGCGTTAGTTGACCAGTTTTCTGCGGTATTCCAGTCGGAGGACACCGATCCGTTCCAAACAACCTGCAAACGCCCACCATCCGTAATAGACCAACCAAATGTAGTTTCTAAGAGTTCCCTAGAGCCAAGTGCGCTACAATATTGACTATTTCCACCGCTAAACGTCATATTTTGAGGTATGGCAGTTTCACCAACGTCTAACGTGGCCCAACCATTTAAAAGAGCGTCATAATTTTCTGAAGATAAGGTAACATTGTTAAACATATTAGACATATTGATAACATTTGAAATATCCCAAGCACCCAAACTTCGGTTAAAGTTTGTAGCACCCTCAAACATGGATGCCATATCACTGACATTTGAGACATTCCACGAATTTAGAAACTGATTAAATGAAGAGGCTCCTCTAAACATGCTGCCCATTGTGTTAACATTTGAAACATCCCATAAAAATAATTCCCCATTAAATGATGTCGCAAATGAAAACATCCCAAACATATTTGTGACATTAGAGACGTTCCAAAAATTCAGCTGTTGATTAAAACTTGAGGCATTTAAAAACATGGCTTCCATATTAACGACACTTGAAACATCCCATGACGAAATATCTTGATTAAAACTTGGAAGGTTTCTAAACATATTTGACATATCAGTGATACCACTCGTACAGCTACGAGCTATTTGAGGGTCATTTGGATCACTTGCAATTAGTGCATCAAGCTGTGCTCTTGAGCGTTTTGTAAATTCTATAAAAACACCATTTATGTCCAAAACATCAGTTGTACCGATTGCTGCATTGGTGCATAAACAGGTTACTCCATTTTGGTCTAGTTCAAAAGAAAGACAAAATTCTCCCCAATTTGGACGAAAGCTAGGAAGTAAAACATCAGAAAAGTTTATTGGCTCCGTTGTAATGGCTTCTACACACCAATTAGAAATGTCTTGAAAAAATCCGGATTGAAAAAACATAAAATCCATGTCGGTTACCTTAGCAACATTCCAAAATGAGATGTCCTGATTGAAATTTTGAGTATTTGAGAACATCTCACTCATATCAGCAACACGCGAAACATCCCATACTGAAATATCTTGATTGAATGCTTGAGCATTTGAAAACATCCTATTCATGTTAGTAACACGCGACACATCCCATACTGAAATATCTTGATCGAAGTCAACGGTATTTATAAACATGGCTTCCATATTAGTGACGCTAGATACATCCCAAGAAGAAATATCCTGATTAAAAGTTGGCGCTGAACCAAAAAGGCCAGACATATCAGCTATCCCACTTGTGCATGTTAAACGAATTTGGGGATCGTTAGGGTCATTAATTATTAATGCTTCAAGCTGTTCTCTAGAGCGTTTTGTGAAAGTTGTTGGAAATCCATCAATGTTTAAGGTACCAGATTCACCAATGGCAGCATCAGGACAAAGACATGTAACGCCATTTGAACCGACAGAAAACTTATCCCTATACTCAAACGCACCTATATCTATTTGAGGTCCAACGAATCTACTTTTACCGATTACGTCAACATCTGTAGCTGCATCATTACCTGGAATACTATTATACGCTGCAGTATTACCATTATCTATAGCAAATGAATCTGGTCTAAGGCCAAAATTTAATAAAGGAAACTCGTCATCACCAAAACTAACCAATGAAACAAAGGGATTAAAGCAAAGTTCCGGATTTGAGTCACTGCAGCTATTTGGGTCAAAATTCAGGATATGCTCGTTTAGGGATGCATCTGAAAAGAAGGGATTAACATCCACATCAGTACCCCCTCCGTTATTTCTTAAAATGTTATTAGCCTTTGATAAAACGGTATCCGAATCAAAAGCAGAATACTCACCCCAAATTATATTATTACCCAAATAGCCTTGGCAATTAGAAAACTTGTTTTCTGCAGCTCCTTGAGGAAATGGTAGCCCAGAATATTCACCATCCATAAATCCCGTGTGGTTAAAAACGATCGTATTATTCAATAAAGTTGCATTAACTCCTGAAAAATCAAAACCCGCCCCAGAAGTCCGGGAGAGGTTGAAATAAATAGAATTATTTACCAGATCTGTTGTAGAGCCTGTAGCAAAAATTCCACCCCCTTCAAAAGATTTATTACCCCCGACATGATTATTGTTAAGCCTGTTAACACCACCTTGAATGTAAATACCACCTCCTTGCCCTATAGTTGCTGGCGGATTACCTGGTGCAGATACTGAATTAATGAAATTATTTCCAATATAATTATAAGATATAGTCGTATCGCCTCCATTAACAAAAATACCAGCACCATTGGTTTCCACGGAATTAACAAAGATGCCATTATATTCAATGATGCTTGTTCCTCCTTGAAGATAAATAGCACCACCATTGTTGGCATTATTTGACACAAAACCGTTTTCTACTATCTGAATCTCAGACACACCACTACCAGCAAACACAAAAACACCACCACCATTATTATTGGCAATATTCCCACTAAATTCATTGCCTTCAATTTTAGGGGGTAAATCACCAGTAGCGACATAAATACCTCCTCCATTATTGGTTGCTGAGTTATAACCAATTAAATTGTTACGTATTAAAAAATTACCATCTTTTACATAAATACCACCACCGTTAAGTGCAGTATTTGCATCGACCAATGGGTCATCACTGCCAATCACATTGTTTGCAATTACGGCATTATAACTTGTACTCTCAAAACCAGATGATAATGCATATATTCCTCCACCATTATCAGGGTCTACGCTTTTACCAAAATAAATAGGAGCGCCACCACTGACACTTGTATCACCGCCAGTAATTGTAAAGCCATTAATGGTTGAATTACCGCCATTGTTAAAAAATATTACAACATGCTTCACATTTGTAAAACCACCCTGGTTAATATTTCCATCTAAAATGGATAAAGTATCAAGATTCGGGATGAAATCAAGGCCACGTTCCGCTAATTGACTTTCTGTGCCATTAAAACCACCATATAAACTTACCCCATCCTTTATTAAAAACGTATAGTCAGCTGCATTGGAACAGCCAACACAGTTCCCTGGAATAGCAGAAGGTTTATAGGTACCGCCAGCTACCCATACCTCATCACCAGTATTGGCAACTTCTAAAGCATCATGTAATTGCGTATAGGCGTTTTCCCAGCTCGTCCCGTCATTATTACCTGTGGCATCATCATTAACAAAGATTTGTCCGTTGAGTTCTATTGCTGAAAACACTAGTGTTAGCAACGGTATAGTTTTTAAAAAATAACGCATTTGTAATTTATTTAGTTAGAAAAGTAGGACATCTAGGTTAGAATCAGGTTAATAGCCAAATGAGAGTAAAAATACATATTTTATAGTGCGTTGAAGCAAATTCTACGCAAATTGAAAGCATTTGAATTCAAATTAAACCAATTTAAATTCACTTTAATTTGTTATCAATATCCATTAAAAACATATTCAAGTACATTTTATATGGATTAACTTGTATAATTTTTGATTTGATTTTTAGACTTCAAGTAATCCTAGCTGAATTTCTTATCTCCAAAATCTAATTCAATATGAATTTCATATTTTATTCCTTCTAGTAACATAAGACCATATCATTACAGACATGGCCTTTTTTGTCTTTAGTACTTTAAAATGATTATTCTTATTCCTTAATGATTTTTCTTATCAATTGTCCTTTAGGGTTTTCCAGTCTCAAGAAGTAAACTCCTGCTTGATAATTTTCAACATCTATCAGATTGGTTCCCATTTCTATTCTGCCCTGTTGAATTAGTTTTCCA
>NZ_JBHTJQ010000004.1:0-232417 GCF_042676105.1 Winogradskyella aquimaris
AATGCAATTAATCTGTACAATGAAATAAGATTACATTTATCTTTAGATTTTAAAACACCTGATATGGTATATAAATTAACAGCGTAAATCAATTTTTAACCTGTAGCCATATTTCAGGACGAGACAGCAAAAAATAGAAAATTGAATAGTTTAATATCAAAAATATTAATCGGATTATTCGTCTTCACCTTTAATTTAAAACAACAGAAAGTTACCCTTCCTGAAGGTCAAGAAATTTCGAAAGAATCGGCAATAAATGATATTCACTACAATACAAAAATGTACTGGTTAGAATATGGAGAAATGAGCGATCACAAGTGTAAAGACCAAATAAGAAAAAAATATGGTTTGCAAATTTACCAAGTCGCTGGTTGTTATGTCAGTGAAGAATTGATGGCACAAATCGAAGATTACAATAATGTCATTGATGAATACATGAAAGAAGTGTATGACCAAAATTGGAAACAGAAAATACTCGGACCAGATATTGACTGTTCGAAGATTCTATTAGAAGGCGAATGATTTGGCCAGTGCCTAACACCGTGTATAGCTCATTGCGGCTGAATTCCCAATTGGAAATTCCTACGTGTTTGCTAACTTTGGTTTACTGCGGAATAGTTCTGCCGAACCATTCCGCAACGAAACCATAGCCAAAGAGGTTAGACACCATAAGATTAAAAAAATGAGAATAACAATCATTATAATTATTCTGACAATTCTAATAGGTTGTAAAAACCGTAATGAGACCAATATTAAGTCTGAAAATTCTGCCATCACTGAATTAACGAAATGCAACTGCAATAATGAAGCAATTACTAAATATCACATTCTAACTAATAAAGCTGAAATTGCAATTTGTGATGGTGATTTCGAAAAAGCATCAAAAAATTATTCTTTGGCTTTTAAAGAAATTAAAAAACCTTTTGGTGCTGATGTTTATAATGCTGCACTTTCAAACCACCTCTCTGATAATTTTGATGAAAGAAATTTAAATCTTCAGCTACTTATAAATAATTCTGATGATTTGAGTGTCCTAAAGTCAATTTTTGTCAACACATATATAAATGAAAACCTCTGGAATTCTTTTATAGAGAAAAGAACGACTGACTATGACTCAAGATTAAGAAATGAATTCAAATCAATGTGGGAAAGAGATCAATTGTTCAGACCAATGTATGATACTCATGATGACACTATTCAAGCTAATCGAATAATCAATATGAACAGGATACTTTCAATAACTGATTCTATTGGCTTCCCTTCTCAGATTGAGCTCGGTTTTAAGAAATCCTTAAGGGGGCAAAATCACGATGTGGTTTTAGTTCATACATCTCAAAGAAGAAGCAGCAACAAAAACATAATTGATCTTGAACCAATTCTTTGCAAGGCAGTGAATGAGGGACGATTTGATCCTGAACAGGCAATCTCTTACCTGCATTTCCAAAATGATAAAGATAAAGGAAATTTTGAGGTGTACTCAACTTGGCAATATAGACATCACTTGTTGCCAGATTCTCTAAATAACAAAATATGGCTTCCAAATTTGAATAAGGAAAAATATGAGAGTGCCAACAGAATAAGAAAAAAATGGAATGCTGATCAATTAGATGACATAGCAATAAAATCTGATTTTAATTCAAAAAGCAACATACCGTTCATATTTACATCAGTTATGACATTCATTGAAAATTTACCAGCAGATCTTACTCTGGAAGAGGCTTTGGAACAATATAAAATGACTACTTCAGATAAAAGACCATTTGAAAAGTCAAAAATGCGGTGACTAACAAGGTGTATAAGCAATAGCGGTTTAAGCTTAATCTAAATCGCTTTTTCGTTAAAAAAAGTATATTGTAATCTCAAAGGCAGTTGTGTAAAACCCGCAACTACTCATAGGCGAAACTGTTAGAAATGATACGAAAATAGAAACTAATAAATGAAAAAGATATCTTTAGTTTTATCCGGAGGAGGGGCAAGAGGCATTGCCCATGTAGGAGTTTTGGAAGCATTAGAACAACAAGGTTATGAAATTCACTCAATAACTGGAACTTCTATGGGAGCCGTGGTTGGTGGAATTTATGCTGCCGGAAAAATTAAAGAGTTTAAACAATGGATTCTGGAACTTAACAAAATAGATGTATTTAAATTAGTGGATTTCACTCTTTTTAATAGTGGCTTTATAAAAGGAGACAAAGTGTTTGCAGAATTGTCAACCTTTATTGGGGATAAACAGATTCAGAATTTACCGATTAAGTTTTCTGCAACCGCAACCGATTTAGTTACCAGAAAAGAAGTGCTTTTCACAGAAGGAAGTCTTTATGATGCAATGCGGGCTTCGATAGCAATTCCAAATGTTTTAACACCTGTAGAAAAGGAAGGCTCTATCCTTGTTGACGGAGGTGTAGTAAATAATATCCCTCTCAATCATGCCCAACGAATTGACGATGATATTTTGATTGCCGTTAATGTAAATGCCAACACTCCTGTTCCTGCAAAGAAGGAAAATGAGCATAAAGAGAAGCAATCTTATTATCAAAGTCTTTTAGAAAAATTCAATACCAGTTTACATCAATTAATTTCAAATGACAAGAAAAAAAAGTTAGGGTATTTTGATATTATGAATGATTCATTTGAAATAATGAGAGATCAATTGGTAAAATTGTCTCTAGAGAATAATCCACCTGATGTTTTAATAGAGACACCTCGTCATATCTGTAATATCTATGACTTTTATAAAGCAGATGAATTAATTGAAATAGGATATAAAGAAACATTAAAAAGTTTAAAGGATTATAATAATAAATCATAAAACGACCTGTTAATCGTTCAATAATTATGATTGAAAAATGAAGTGGCTATAAATGTGCCCAACCAAGGCTATCATTCATTGCGGCTGAAATTCCTAATCGGAATTTAGAGCCTTGTTGCTAAGTTTATGGTTATAGCGGAATGATACTTGCCTACCATGCCATAACAAAACAGTTGGAGCTCATTATTGAACAAATAGAAATATGATATACCTAAAAGGACTATTAAAATTTCTGCCTACCATTGGCATATTACTTTTCATAGGTATTTACATTTATGCCTCTAAACTATATCCCGGAGGTTCACAAGCCGACCTTAATGCAGTTGGATTTGATTGGTCCAACAATTATTGGTGTAACCTAATGCTTGAGAATGGGTTGAATGGAGTTAAAAACAAAGCACAGCCCATTGCAATTACAGGAATAATTATTCTTTGTAGCAGTATGATTATTTTTTTCTTTCAATTTGCAAACCACTTTGAAAAACATAGAATGTGGAAAATGATCATAAAAATTTCGGGAACTTTGGCAATTTCATCCGCTCCCTTCATATTTTCTGAATATCATGATATCATGACCTCCGTTTTGAGTATATCCGGCACAGTGGTAATAATCGGAATGATTAGAGCGCTGTACAATAACCAGTTACCTTTTATGATGGTAATGGGGATATGTTGTATTCTGATAATTGGGTTGAACAACTTTTTTTATTACAATGAAAATCTAATTCAATATGGCCCTATAGTACAAAAAGGAGCTTTCATTTTAATACTCTCTTGGACAATTGGTCTTAATCTTATTAGTAACAGAAAAAATGTGCCATAACAAGGTGTATAATTCACACCCACTTCTCTACTCCAATTTTAATTACTACATTTAAACAACTGTTTGCTACGCCTGAAAATCCTCGCGGATTTTCGATCAATGAAACCACCGCCCAACCGTTGTGCTTCATTAAAACCAACCAATAAGAAGATATAGAGGGCTGACCAAAAACAGAACAGCGTAAGTATAAATTTAAACTTAAAAACTATGAAACTAATAGTACTTTATCCACAACCAAAAGACGTAGAAAAATTTGAATCAGACTATTCTGCCCATATTCAATTACTTCACGAGAAAACAGGAATACCATCTAATGAAAAACCTTACACGGTAACCAAATTTTTGCAAGGACCAGAAGGTAAGCCCCCTTTTTATCAAATGTTTACAATGCCTTTTGATTCACTAGAAGCATTAAATGGAGCAATGGCGTCATTAGGAATGCAAGAAGTTGCGGCAGATGCAACTAGAATTTCAACAGGAGGTGCTCCAACAATCTTGATTGGCAAATTAAGTTAAAATACAGAGTACAATTATCATTATTATGACTACCCATTACTAATGAAAAAATTCTTAAGATTATCGAAACACAATTTTATAAAGCAAAATCAGAGGTCTTATAGAGCTTTAGTTGAGAAAGTCGTTGGCAGAAATAATAAAAAGCAACATGTATGATTAAGTTCTTCAGAAACATCAGGCATCGACTACTTTCAGAAGGTAAAACTGGAAAGTATTTAAAATATGCCATTGGGGAAATTGTACTTGTAGTTATTGGGATTTTGATTGCCTTGCAGATTAACAATTGGAATGAAAATAGAAAACAAAACATGCGATCGCGAGAATATCATCAAAGAATTTATGAAGATTTAGATCGGTTGACTAAGCAAGGGGATAATTTAAAGTCAAATGCTGATAGGGTTTTAACGTCAATCACAAAAGCAGTAGCCCTATTAGAATCAAAAAAAGAATTAACCAGGGAGGACAAAAAAACGATGGATTATGCCATGATATGGTTTTCACGCACAACCTATCAATTACCAGCATTGTCAACCTATGAGGAGATGAAAAGTAATGGAGATTTAAATTTAATCTATGATGTAAAGTTAAGGAATCAAATAACCGACTTTTACAATTATTTAAAACAGGTAGAAAAGGTTTATGATAAAATAAGTATGGCGATTGAAGACGATTATAAAGTGTTTAGCAGATACATCCGTACTTATGTAAACCCAGAGGCGTTATCAATAACCCATGATTATGACTTTAACAAAATGTCTGAAGATGAAGAGTTTATAAATACATTCTCAAGGCTCGCTACACATTGGAGAGGGTATGCCTATTTTTTGAAAATAGTAAAGCAACGGGGAGATAAAATACAGACAGAGTTTGCCAATCAAACTAATTAATACCTAAAATAAAAATTTAGGAACGTATATTAGACTGTATTACTCATTTCTAAATTTCATAATTACAATTGATTACAATTTACTATCTTTAAATTACGATTTAAATTCCCCAAGACTTTTCCCCAATTCGTCATTTTATAAAAACCGTTTTTAAAGTAGCAACTGCTAACCAAATAATTAATGATATGAGAATCTTAAAAAATGATGTTTTAGAAGCCCCTTCTTTCAAATTTATAATCCTTTTAATTCTTTGCGTAGTACACGTTCAGTCTTGTAAAAATGACAAAAAGAAAAACTTAGACGAAACGCCTGAAATAGAAAAAGAGAACGTCATAGAAATTATAACCGAGAATATGGATTTTCAAATGATAGATACCATAGCCTCAGGTTGGAACACCTTTCGTTACAAAAATCAATCACCTCAAACACACTTTTTCTTGATTGACAAATATCCTGAAGGCAAAACTTCAAAAGATGCTGAAAAGCTTGTTGCACCAGTCTTTGATAGCGCCATGAAATTAATAATGGATGGTAAAACCGAAGAAGGTTTTGCTGAGTTTTCAAAACTACCAGAATGGTTCGGAGAAGTCGTTTTTGTGGGAGGTTCTGGTCTATTATCACCAGGTCAGGTCGGAGAAACCACTCTAAATCTAAAACCCGGAAAATATATCGTTGAATGTTATGTAAAAATGAGTAACGGAATGTTTCATACCTCCATGGGCATGACTAAAGATCTGGTAGTAACCGAAAACGACTCAGGAAATAAACCATTAGAAGCGGACATAACAATTGAGATTTCCAGTACTGATGGTATTGTTTTTAATGACTCCATAAGTTCAGGAAAACACACTTTTTCAGTCTACTATAAAGATCAAATTGTACATGAAAATTTTGTTGGTCACGATATCAACCTTGTTAAACTCGAAGATAACGCCAATCTTGAAGAACTTGAAAATTGGATGAACTGGGCAGACCCAAAAGGCTTAATAGAACCAGCTCCAAAGGCCATTACTTTTATGGGCGGCGTAAATGATATGCCAACAGGTAGCACTGGATATTTTACGGCAACTTTTAACCCAGGTCGATATGTCTTAATATCTGAAGTTCCAGATGCTTCGCAAAAAAACATGCTGAAAACTTTTGAAGTTAGATAAGAGGCTAAGATTAAAGTCTAATCACTAGGCTCAGCCATAAGCCTACGGCCTGATATTAATAACGGCTTTGAAAATAAGAGTTGATAAATCATGAGGATATGATAAAATTCTTTCGGAAAATTCGTCAAAATTTGCTTTCGGAGGGTAAAACCGGCAAATATCTGAGATATGCTGTTGGAGAAATTATACTCGTGGTTATTGGGATTTTAATTGCCGTTCAAATTAATAACTGGAATACCAATAGAAAAAACAAAGAGAACATCAAAGTCTATTATGGCCAAATCTTGCAGGATTTAGAAAAAGATGAGTCCTTAATGATAATAGGAAATCGCATGATCGATTCGTTTTTTAAGCGGTTAACTTTATATCAGGAATCATTTAAAAAAAACGAAATATCCTTGTGGGCTGCAACCACCGAAATCGGAAAAGTATTCTCTGCTGAAGCCATTCGAGGATCTAATTTTGAAGCGCATACCAATACTATCAATACCCTATTGACTACTGGAGATATTAAAATGATTCCTGTTGATATACGAAATATGCTATTGGATTTTAAATACAAACAAGCGGGTTTAATTGATTATTTGAAGACACAAAGCCACCTAATATCTACTTCGAGCCTTGAGACCCAAAAATTATACGGTGGGCCAGATTTACCTACTAGGGTTGGTAAGCATCCTGAACTTATCAATTACTATAGCGACCAAAAAGTGGCGTTGCAAAGTTTATTGGAATTAGAATCGCTGTTGTATGAGCAAGCTCTACTCTTAAAAAATGCCAAAGAACGAAGTGAAGACCTAATTTTAGATATGCATTCCATAAAAGACATTCTAAATAGCAAATTAAATGAGTAACGAAAATGGATTGTCGAAGTTCATGGATCAACAACCAGCCTAATCAGTAATTATTATGGCACGAAAAACATACTATAAATATGCCCATATCTATTTAACTTTAGGGTTAGTCATTGTACTATTAGGCTTTAGCATGACCTATTTTACAAGGTTAAAAGCCTTCTCTTTACCCTATCACCTTCATGGTATTAGCGCAACCTTATGGATGGTTTTACTCATCTTTCAACCCTATTTATTTCAGAAAGGTAAGTTTAAAGCCCATCGCTATCTAGGTTGGTCCTCGCTATTGTTAATCCCTACAATCATTATTTGTGGCATAATAATGATGCGCTTGATGATACTAGGGCAAGCCAATTACCCTCCTAACTTGGTTTACAAATTGGCATTTATAGATGCATGTACCCTTTTTGGTTTTGCTGTTCTATATGTATTGGCAATATATTTTAGAAAGAAACTAAAGCTGCATTCCAAATTTATGGTCGCTACAATTTTTGGTCCTCTAATTCCAGCATTGACACGAATGTTTCTATTTACTTTCGAAGTCACTTCAGACTTTGTGCAGTCCCTAACCTATTCGTATGTAGCTATTGAACTTGTAATTTTGATTATGATATGGCGCGAACGTAATGAAAAGGAAACATATCTAACCTACGTTCCTTTTTTAATTTTTATTATAGTTCAGCATTCATTGATGTATTTTTCTGATGAATGGAACTGGTGGAAAGTATTAATGGATAGCTTTGCAGGATACAGCCAATAAATAATGATGAGTATAATCCTAACGTTAGAAGACAAACTAAATTAAATCGCATAATGATAGGAATTTTAGTCGCACTTGCCCTTTCTTGGTTACTTTTACACCTGATTGAAAGAAAGACTATTTTAGCCTTAGGATTTCTTCCTATTCACAAAAGACTAAAACAATTCTTAATCGGATTTTTAATTACTGGCATACTTTGCCTTCTTGTCCAATATTTAGAATCCTACCTCAAATCCTCAACTTGGATTTTGAACAAAAGTATTACAAGAGGTATTATCCTAAAATCCTTTTGGTGGGACTTAAAATCGGTACTGACAGAAGAACTGATATTTCGTGGGGCATTATTGTACATACTCATTCAAAAAATAGGCTCAAGAAAAAGTATCCTAATCTCTGCCGTCGCATTCGGAATTTATCACTGGTTCTCGTACGGAGTTTTAGGTAATGTCATGGCAATGATTTTAGTTTTTATCGGAACTGGATTGATGGGGTACGCCTGGGCATGGGCATTTTCAAAAACAAGATCAATAATGTTACCCTTTGGACTGCACTTAGGATGGAACTTTGTATATAATACCATATTTTCAAAAGGTCCCTTGGGTGACTTACTATTGGTTTCAAAAGGTGGTAATGCACTATCCGATTGGGTGGGATTATTCAATTTTATGACCGGATTAATAATAGTTCCTCTATTTGTTTTGCTTTTTGTAAAATACGCTGTAAGGGTTGAACATACTTCTAAAAAACTATAAATAAGCCTAATCCTCTTGTTCACCTTCAACTTTGTACAAACTGGGCAAACTGATTTTAAACCGAACAGCAATTAATCGAATAACAATCACCACAAGTCCTGCTATAATGAAGAGGTAATTTTGATCTTCAAGAAATTCCCTAAGCGCAAAATAAGTCAAACCTCCTACAATACAAGCCGTCGCATAGATTTCCTTTCTAAAGATGACCGGTATTTCATTACATAAAATATCTCTGGTGACACCACCAAAACAAGCCGTCATAGTGCCTAAGGCAATACAAATCAACGGGTGTAATCCTGCTACCAAACCGGTTTCTATCCCTACAACCGTATACAAACCAATTCCTATGGTATCAAATAAAAAGAGGGATTTCCTTAGGTGTTTTAACTTATTTCTAAAGACCACCGCAAATATAGTTGAGGCTATAATTACATATACAAAGGTCATATTTTGCATCCATGATACAGGCTCTACTCCAACCATGATATCACGTAATGTACCACCACCAACAGCAGTAACAAAAGCAATAATAAGCACACCGAAAGGGTCCATGCGCTTGTGCATGGCCACAAGTACACCAGAAATTGCAAAAGCAATTGTTCCTAATATATCTAGAGTTTGAAAAAACATTACATGTTTTGTGTATAGTAATTATAGTCTTTTAAAATGGTGTCTATAAATTCAATATCGTGCTGATTGTATTCTTTTAATTCTATGACTTCAATAATTTTCTTTCTCAATTTAATTAAGGTTTCATAATCTTTTGAAGCTTTTGCACGTGTGTAGGTGTCTTTTATAATCCGAGCATCATTATCAGACAATCGGATGACATTAGGGTATGTTGGTACGTAATGGTCGTCTAAATCCTCTAAAATAGTGTGGCTTATATTCACGTTATTTTTAAGGGTAATGACAGATGTACCTGCGGTCATATCACCCAAACGTTGACTTTTTTTGCTTGTTATTATAGTGATTAAGGCAACAACAGGGCCAAATACAGGACCTAATAAGTTGAGATCGATAATTCTAAAAAACCAGCGCACCAAATAGTCGTAAATAGAAGCTTGGTAACCATCAATTTTAACGACTTTAATCTTCATGATACGCTTACCAATGGTTTGGCCATCTAAAAAGGTTTCAAAGATTAAGCTGTAAAAAACTACAGGTAGATAAAACGATACAACTACGGCTATCTGAGACCAAAAATCCATGTCCTCTATGACCTCATTTATATTAAATAGTTTAAACACAATTTGATAGGTCACCACTACATAGGCTAGCTTAATTATAAGATCTATGATGTATGCTAAAATGCGCTCTCCCACACTTGCAGCAACAAAATTTATATTAACGTTTTGTGTGGTATTTATTTGTAACTCTACCATTAATTCTGTTAATTTGATTCTCAATGAGAGAAGTCGCATTTATCAAGCAAAATAAACAAAAATGGCTCAATTTTGAAAAGGCTATTTTTGGAAAACAACTCAAAAATCCTGACGAACTTGCTTCGCTCTACATTCAGCTTGTAAACGATTTATCTTATGCACAAACCTATTACCCCAAAAGTAAGACAATTCTATATTTAAATAATCTAACAGCAAGAGCATTTCAAAAAATTTATAAAACAAAGCGCGAAGACAACAATAGGTTTATACACTTTTGGAAAACTGAAGTTCCGCTCATCGTTTATGAATACCGCCGTTACATTTTTTATTCCTTCATCATTTCGTTTTGCTTTATAGCCATAGGAGTTTTGTCGGCTGCTAATGATGGCGCTTTTGTGCGCTTAATTTTGGGTAATGCCTATGTTAATGAAACATTGGAAAATATTGAGTCTGGTGACCCAGTTGCCATTTATAAAAGTGGAAGTAACTGGGGTAGTTTTATTGGTATTACTTT
The DNA here is from genome assembly GCF_042676105.1 of Winogradskyella aquimaris. Classification (NCBI taxonomy): domain Bacteria; kingdom Pseudomonadati; phylum Bacteroidota; class Flavobacteriia; order Flavobacteriales; family Flavobacteriaceae; genus Winogradskyella; species Winogradskyella aquimaris. The sequence continues at coordinate 10,455 of NZ_JBHTJQ010000004.1, forward strand.
AAATAACCTCTATGTTGGAATTCAAGCGTTTCTCTATGGTGTATTTGCTGGATTGGGAACGGTATATGTTATGCTTCATAATTTTATTATGGTGGGCTCCTTTCAATATTTCTTTCATCAGCAAGGTGTACTATGGGAAAGTGTACGAGGGATTTGGATTCATGGCTCTATGGAAATATTTGCTATTGTTATAGAAGGAGCTGCAGGACTTATCTTGGGAGCCAGTATACTGTTTCCAAAAACCTTCTCAAGAATCACCTCCTTTAAGATAGGTGTAAAAAATGGTGTTAAGATTTTAATCAGTACTTTTCCATTCACTATTGCTGCAGGGTTTTTAGAAGGCTATGTCACACGCTACTCTAACACCATGCCTAATTGGCTGAGCGTTGGTATTATCTTAACCACTTTAAGTTTCATTTCATTTTACTATTTGGTGTATCCGTTTATGGTAAATAAAAAATTAAAGGAATTTCATGCAACTTTATAAGTCTAGAGGTTTTGGTGAGTTTTTTCAGGATACGTTTTTATTTTTAAAACAAAACGGAAAACATTTGTATAAAAACTTCTTTATCATCAATGGTGTTTTTATACTTATTCTATTGGTTCTAGGATATTTTTTTAGTGATTTTTATTCGGAACTTTTATTCGGCAACTTATCTAACGATGCCAGTGCGGTAGAATCTTATATTAATGAAAATGCTGCAGTTTTTATAATATTCTTGATAGCGTTTTTTACGGTAGGATTAATTTCAATTATTATAAGTTACTCCTATGTTCCCATATATCTAAAACTCTATGCCAAGCAGAATGGCAAAAATTTTAATGCCTCAGATATTATTAATGAATATAAGAGTAACATTAGTAAACTACTGATTTATCTCGTTTGTGCCATTCTAGTAGCAATTCCAGTACTTCTAATCGCTGGTGTGGTAAGCTTTGTATTGACCATAACCATAATAGGTTTATTGTTTATACCTTTAGTTATTGGTGCTGTAAGCTTATTCTACCAAGGTACCTTAATGGAATATATAGAACATAAAAAAAGTATTTGGGAGAGTTTTAGCTATAGCTGGGTTTTAATGAGTACTAAGTTTTGGTCTGCCATTGGTTGTGTTGGTTTGTTCTTTCTAATGGGTTATATATTTCAAAACATCGTGGTCTTAATTCCCTATTTTATTTTTATTGTAGATATGCTTACGGGACTCGAGGCAGGTACTGACCCAGATCCACAACAAATAAGTAAGTCGTTTTCAGTAATTATGGTTCTGATTTTTTTGCTATCCTATTTGATTGGAATATTCCTTAATCTCATTATACAAGTTAACCAAGGTGTTGTCTTTTACAGTTTAAAAGAAGACGTAGAACATATTAACACAAAAAGCGACATAGACCTCATAGGAACCCGTGAATAATTTAAAGTTAGTACATACGCTGTTTTTATTCTTAGGTATTTTTATGAGCACCTATGGTTTTAGTGCTTCAATGCCTTTAGACGCTATACCGCAAGACGAGGTTTATGCAGACACTGAGCCTATTGAAAAGCGACATTTCGACGATTTTAAAGACAAGTATTCTGGTGACGAGTTTATATACGAACGTACCATCAACAATTCGGGCTGGTGGACACGTTTTAAGCAATGGTTAACGGACGTTTTTAGAAGTTTATTTAGCATTAACTCTGACGCGAAGGCTGCAGATATTACAGACCTTGTTTTAAAAATATTCTATGTTGTTATTTTTATTTTGGTTGTTTTCTTTATTGTCAAGGCTGTTTTAAATAAAGAGGGCAAATGGGTCTTTGGTAAATCTTCAGAAAAAAGCATTATACCCGTTACCGATATTGAAAGTAATATTCATGAAGCCGATTTTAAATCGCTCATTGCTTCTGCCGAAAAGGATAACAATTACCGATTAGCAATAAGGTATTACTATTTGTGGCTCTTAAAACAGCTTTCGCAAAAAGGGGTCATTGAGTATGATGTGGAAAAAACCAACAGTGATTATTATTACGAGATCACCTCTAAAAACATAAAGGACGGGTTTTCCTATACGTCCTACCTCTACAATTATATATGGTATGGTGAGTTTGATATTGACCAGAATCAATTCAATAAAGCCAAAACTGCGTTTCACCTATTTTTTGAATCTGTAAAACCATGAATAGGACACTAAAAATATATTTAGGAGTTTTAGTATTACTGTTCATTGGTATCGTAATCATTGAGTTTACCACTCCTCCACCAGTCAATTGGCAGAAGACCTATAACGAAACCCATAAAATTCCCTTTGGAACTTATATCTTCCATGAAGAATTAGAAAAGCTCTTTCCTGAAAGTAAAGTGCAAAATATTAAGGTTACACCTTATGAGTATTTTGATGACTATTACAGTTGGGAAGACTCCACATATTTAACTACTGGCACCTATATCCTTATAGATGAGGCGCCAGACATTGATAATAGCTCTGCTCAGGAACTACTGGATTTTGCCTCATTTGGAAATGATATTTTTATTTCTGCCAATTATTTTCCTCAACGATTAAAAGATAGTTTGGACTTTACCTTGGACAATAACTTTAGTTTCTCTGGCAAGGCCAAATTATCCTATACAAACCCGAGTTTTAAAAATGACAGTATCACCATTGAAAAAGGACTTAGTAATATCTGTTTTTCAAAAATAGATACCCTTTATACCACAGTGCTTGGTTATCAAAAATTTGGAGACTCCTTGTACACCAACTTTATAAAAACGACTTGGGGAAGTGGTAATTTTTATATACACTTACAACCTGCAGTGTTTACCAATTATCAATTACTTAAAAAAGACAATAAAAAATATGCGGAGGCCGCTATGTCTTATTTAGGAGACGACACCATTTATTTTGATTCCAGAAATAAAACAAGATCTATTGAAAACAGGTCATCTTTGCGTTATATTTTAAGTCAACCAGCCTTACGTTGGGCATGGTACATGGTATTAGTTTCAATCCTAATTTTTATGATATTTAATGCCAAACGCAAACAACGGATCGTAAAGGTTATAAAGCCTTTAAAAAACACCACGGTAGATTTTACCAAAACCATTGGTAATCTATACTACGAAACTAAAGACCACAATAACCTTATAGATAAAAAAATTACATATTTTCTGGAGTACATAAGACGTGTGTATTATTTAGATACACAAATCTTAGATGATAAGTTTGTAAAGAACTTATCTTTAAAATCTGGAAAAGATCTAGAGGATATTAAAAAGCTCATAAATCAAATAGCCAATTTAAGGGCCAAATCAAATTGCACTGAAAATGATTTGTTGCAACTGAATAAGGCTATTGAAGAGTTTTATACTGAATAATAATTGGTATATGGTAGCAACACCAATACCCAACGAAATAATTAAATAATTGAACCATAGGTTCTTTAAATAGACTTAAATAATGAAAGATTCAAATGATGAACTAAACGAATTGTCTGAGAATAACAATGCTGAAGACCTCACAAACCCAACCGAAGAAAACCAAGCTGAAGATCTAAGCTTTGAGAATAGAATTGATCTTTCTGAGTTAAAGGATGGCATAGCACTTATCAAAAATGAAGTTGAGAAAGTAATTGTTGGCCAGAAAGAAATGATAGATATGCTTATTGCTTCCATACTTGCCAATGGTCATTCCCTCATTGAGGGTGTCCCAGGTGTAGCAAAAACCATATCGGCAAAATTATTGGCCAAGTCCTTGGATATTGGTTTTAGCCGAATTCAGTTTACGCCAGATTTAATGCCTAGTGACATTTTAGGAACCTCTGTATTCAATATGAAAACAACAGAGTTTGAGTTTAAGGAAGGTCCTATTTTTTCGAATATGATTCTTATTGACGAAATCAATAGAGCACCTGCTAAAACACAAGCAGCCTTGTTTGAAGTCATGGAAGAACGCCAGATAACCATTGATGGAAATAAGTTTAAAATGGATTTACCGTTTATTGTGCTAGCGACTCAAAACCCGGTGGAACAAGAAGGCACCTACAGATTGCCAGAGGCACAGTTGGATCGTTTTTTGTTCAAAATTGATATCGACTACCCGAGCCTTGATGAAGAAATTGAAATTTTAAATAGGGAGCAAAACTTAAAAGGAAGCGTTAAAACAGATCGCATTACAGCACATCTTTCCAAAGAACAAATCAGCAGCTTTCAAAATTTGGTAGAGCAAATTCTTATTGAATCGCATTTACTTAAATATATAGCCGACATTATTGTGAATACGCGAAATAATCCATTTTTATATCTAGGAGCATCACCAAGAGCCTCTATTGCCATTTTGAGAGCTAGTAAAGCCTTCGCCGCAATGAACGGTAGGGATTTTGTAACTCCCGAGGATATAAAACGTGCTGCAATACCTGTACTGCAACACCGTGTTATTGTTACTCCTGAACGTGAAATGGAGGGTATTAATACCAAACAAATCATTAAACAGATCATTGAAGCTGTAGAGATTCCGAGATAAATAACAAAACAACAAGGAGGGTGCTAAAACGTATCAAGCCATTTTACTTACAAAACAGATTTTTTTATGCCTGTATAGGTATTATCATTCTGTTTGTATTAAGCTTTATTTTTCCGAGGCTTTTTAATATTGTAAAAGTTGTCTTATTACTGTTTGTAACACTTTCGGTATTAGACACACTGATTTTATTTGCTGCAAAAAATGGAGTGAAAGCAGAACGCATACTACCTGAAAAATTTTCTAATGGCGATGAAAATTCGATTAAGATTGTACTTCAGAATTTTTACACTTTCAACGTCTATGTAAATATCATAGATGAAATCCCAGAACAGTTTCAAGTTAGGGACTTCAATATCCAAAGAAAATTAAATGCTACGAGTACTTCTGAAATTTCATACCAATTAAGACCAACGGAACGCGGTGAGTATCATTTTGGCAAACTCAACATTTACGTCACTTCAGTCTTTGGTCTGATAGCCAGAAGATTTTGGTACAATGAAATGGCAATGGTACCAACCTACCCTAGCTTTATGCAATTGCGTAAATATGATTTATTGGCCATTAGCAACAATCTGCATCAATATGGGATAAAGAAGATTCGTAAGATTGGGCATACTATGGAGTTTGAACAAATTAAAGAGTATGTACTTGGAGACGATTTAAGAACCATTAACTGGAAAGCGACAGCAAAGCGTAACCATTTAATGGTGAATCAATTTCAGGATGAGAAATCGCAACCTATCTATTCAATTATTGATAAAGGTAGAGTTATGAAAATGCCTTTTGAAGGCCTCACGCTTTTAGATTATGCTATTAATGCGGCATTGGTAATTTCTAACGTGGCACTAAAGAAACATGATAAAGCAGGTATTTTAGCATTTTCAAAAAAGGTCGAAAACATTGTGGCGGCAGAACGAAGAACCTCGCAGATGAATTTAATCTTAGAAACCTTGTACAATGTTAGTACCGATTTTTATGAAAGTGATTACAGTCGACTCTATGCCGATGTAAAACGAAACATAACCCACCGAAGTTTAATGTTGCTTTATACCAACTTTGAAACTTTGGATAGCCTACATAGGCAACTACCATACTTAAAAGGTATTGCTAAAAATCATCTTCTGGTAGTCATCTTCTTTAAGAATACTGAATTAAATTCCTTAATAAATGAACCTGCAGAGACCGTACAACAAGCCTACGACAAGGTAATTGCAGAAAAATTTGCTTATGAAAAGCGTCTGATTGTTAATGAACTTCAAAAGTATGGTATTCAGTCTATCTTAACAGAGCCTGAGCACTTAACTATTAATACCATTAACAAGTATTTAGAGATTAAGGCGCGAGGATTACTGTAGTGTTTGACGACCAAATAGCACTAATAAACAACTCATCTCCATAAAATTACAGTTCAGTAATTACGATTGTTCTTTCTTAAAGTTATGTTGGATATTTGAATCATCAATTAAAAAACATTAACTATTAACACATTACATCATGAAAAATTTAATCTTAACATTCGCTCTAACTTTAACAACCTTATTCAGTTTTGCACAAGACAAAGGCATTACCATTACGGTAACTGTAGACAATGTAACTAGTAATGAAGGTAAGGTATTAATGTCGCTTCATAACTCTGATACCTTTATGAAAGCACAAGGTATAATGGATGCAGAAACTACTATTGAAAATGGAAAAGTAACTCTTACTTTTGAAAATGTATTGCCAGGAGAATATGCCATCCTAGCCTTACATGATAAAAACGATAACAAACGTATGGACTTTCAGGAAAACGGCATGCCAAAAGAATCCTATGGTGCATCCAACAACGTTATGGCAATGGGACCACCACAGTACAGTGATGCTAAATTTACCGTTACAGATAAAGACTTAAATCTAAACATCAGATTCTAAAAGATATCATCAATTAAAACAATAATCACAAAAAAAGACTGCCAGTGGCAGTCTTTTTCATATCATATGAATGTCATTATACTGTTTCACCTAACCAAGCTTTCATCATCCAAACGGTCTTTTCCTGCTCGGTGATAAAATCACTCATCATGGAGTTGGTTCCTTCGTCATTGGCCTCATCGGAGGCATCAAGAATAATTCGTTCTATTTTCAACAATTCTGTAAGTGACTCTACAATTAATTCTACAGCCTTTTCGTCTTTAGAAATATTTTTACCAACAGGAACTTTGGCCGCTTTTGTGTAATCCTCAAATGTATGTAAGGGAGTGGCACCTAACGTTAAGATACGTTCTGCAATCTCATCGACCTTAACGTTGGCATCTGTGTATAGTTCTTCAAACTTTTCGTGCAAATCAAAGAACATACGCCCTTTTATATTCCAATGGATCCCTCGTAAATTCTGATAATATAGCTGAAAATTGGCTAACAGCTGATTCAATTTCTCAGCTAAATCTTTTGTTTTTTGGGTATCTAAACCTATGCTATTCAGTGTCATTTCTTCTTTATTTTATGTGTCAAACAAATTTACAACTAAACAAAACCACATTTACTATAGATTTTATAAATAGTTTTTATATTTTTATAGTCTAATTAAATAGTCATGACAATCACACAACTTAAATATGCTTTGGCTATTGCTGAGCACAAAAATTTCACCAAAGCCGCCGAGAAATGCTTTGTGACGCAACCAACCTTAAGTACTCAAATTCAGAAACTAGAGGACGAACTCGATGTTGTTATTTTTGACAGAGGGAAAAAACCAATTGAATTGACCGAAGTAGGTAGAAAAATAGTATTTCAGGCCAGAAATATTGTTAATGAAGCAGAGCGTATACAAGATATAGTCGATCAACAAAAAGGGTTTATTGGTGGTGAATTTAGATTAGGCATCATACCTACCATCATGCCAACACTTTTACCAATGTTCCTCAAAAATTTTATCAAAAAATATCCTAAGGTAAAATTAAAAATTGAAGAGCTTACGACTGAAGAGATCCTCATACGGATTAATGATGGCCATCTTGATGCTGCCATTGCCGCTACACCACTTGAAAGCGATAATATAAAGGAACGTGTTTTGTATTACGAGCCGTTTGTAGCTTACATACCAGACAATCATAGACTTCGTGATAAAAAGACCATTGAAGTCGCTGATTTAGATATCGAAGACATGTTACTGCTTGAAGATGGCCATTGCTTTAGAGAAGGGGTTATTAATCTGTGCAAAACATTTAAAGACCAAATAGACGAACATTTTCAATTGGAAAGTGGTAGTATTGAGACGCTGATAAAACTCTCAAATGAGGGAATGGGTATGACCTTGTTACCCTATTTACATACACTAGATTTAAAAGAAAAACTAAGCTCTAATTTAAGGCATTTTGCAAAACCCTCACCAGCAAGGGAGGTTAGTATTATTTATCACAAAAGCGAACTAAAAATGCAAATCATAGATGCCATGCATAGTGTTATTTCTGGGATTATACGTGGTGCAATTGCTTTTAGTGATGTAGAAATTATAAGTCCTTTATCCAAATAAAAAAAGCGACTCGTAAGTCGCTTTTTTCTATGCTTTTAAATAAATTAAACATTGATTTAATTCCGGGTTCTGATTGATTAGGGACTGAATAAAAATTCGTAATTCTTCTAGTTCGTGAGGCAGTAAACGTTTCACTGCTTTTTCCACTTCTTTACAGAATAATGTCGCATCAAAACTCACCTTTTTAAGTACAGTTTTGGTGTACTCAAACATTGCTCTCGCCATAGGTAATTTAAAGTTTTAGGTTCAACAAAAGTAAATTTTCTCTATAGGCTATTAGTTTCAATTCAATCTCTAAGATAGGAAAAAATCACATTTTTAAAAATCAAATCTTTAAAGTTTAACAGCTTATTATGTTAAAAGTTGAAATAACTCGTTAAACTCAAATATTATCCAAAGGGATTTCTTACGATTTAAATTGTTGATTTTAAAAAAGATATAAATCTAAAATCGATTATCTCCATCTAACAGATCACCTAAGCCTCCAAGGATACTTCCTTCTCCTCTACTTTTACCACCTGCTTTTGGAGCAGACGCTATAACTCGATCTGCCAATCTGCTAAATGGTAAAGACTGGATGTATACTTTTCCTGGCCCTGTTAACTTGGCAAAGAATAAGCCTTCTCCACCAAATATTGAATTTTTTATTCCCCCTACAAACTCAATATCATAATCTACATCTTGTGTAAAACCGACAATACAGCCTGTATCTACTCGTAAGGTTTCACCTGGCTGTAGCGTTTTTTCTGCCATGGTACCGCCAGCATGTACAAATGCCATACCATCACCTTCTAATTTTTGCATAATAAAGCCTTCGCCACCAAATAATCCTCTACCCAGCTTTTTAGAAAACTCAATACCAACACTGACGCCTTTAGCTGCACAAAGAAAGGCGTCTTTTTGGCAAATGAACTTCCCGCGATATTCTGTTAAGTCTATAGGTATAATTTTTCCTGGATAGGGAGATGCAAAAGATACGTTTCGCTTTCCCGTAAGGTCATTATAAAAAGCAGTCATAAACAAGCTCTCGCCTGTAAGGATACGTTTTCCTGCTCCTAATATTTTGCCCAAAAACCCTTTATCTTTTTGTGAACCATCTCCAAAAATGGTATCCATTTTAATACCATCGTCCATCATCATAAAACTGCCAGACTCTGCAATTACGGCTTCTTGTGGATCTAGCTCTATCTCAACATATTGCATTTCCTCTCCATAAATACGATAATCTATTTCGTGGGCATTTCTATCTGTAAAATCTGGTAATCTTTCCATAATGTTTTTGTTTTTTGGTTGATGTATGTATATGTTGTTTAAAATAACATTTTGTTACATTTTAATGAGATTGCTTCACTTGGTTAGCAATGACATTAACTTTTAACTTTCAGAGTCCATTCAAAGTTAAAAGAAGACACTTCTACTCCATCTTTATTGACTCCATTGGCACTGAGCCAAACGGTTTGTCCTTCACCTGTTTCAATAGCTTTTATAATGGCATCATCTATTTTATGCCCTTCTGTACAGGTAAAGGTAATTCTTCCTGTAGCTTTCTTTGTAAAGGTCGCATTATTATTGGCTACTAGCATGGATACTTTTTTACCACTTTCTTTAATCTTTTTCATAACTAGAGCACCTGTGGTCAATTCTGCCGCCATACCTTGCACCGCCCAAAACATAGAGTTAAAAGGATTTTGATTAATCCATCGATGTTTTACGGTAACTACACAAGTTGTATCATCTAGAGACTTTGTTCTAACCCCTGTAAAATATGCGGCAGGTAGCTTAAACATTAAGAATGTATTGAGCTTTGAGGGCGATATATTCATTTAAAACGGTTTAGATTTTCCACTAAAATAAATCAAATATATTAACACTACTAATGTTAAATATATGTTAATTTTAGGTACTATGCGTAACATATTACCTTCTTTTAGACATATATTTGTATAAGAAACTATTATATACTTTTTAAAATGTTAGATAATCATCATAAAAATTTAGCCACATTTATACATCTTTCAACCTTTTCAAGGTTTATAATTCCCTTTGGAAACTTTATTGGTCCAATAGTACTTTGGGCTGCTAATAAAGATAAATCAGAGTTTATAGATCAACATGGAAAGCAAGCCATTAACTTTCAGATTAGTGTTTTACTTTATGCCATAATTATAGGTACTATAAGTGTTCCTTTTTTCATCTTTAAGCTTTTTGGAAAACTAGATGTCATCGATTTTCGTGGCTTTCACGATTTTCATATAAATATAGGAGAACCTTCCCCTTTACTTTATATAGGAGGTGGACTTGGAGCACTAGCAGTTATCGCTTTTATAATTGAATTAGCACTTATTGTAAAAGCAAGTCTATCTGCAAGGGATGGTCAAATTTATAAATATCCATTGACCATCAATTTTTTGAAATAAATCATCATCAATAATCAATCAAAAAATGAACAGTTTAATAAAATTTAAGACGCTTAAATTATGAAGATAGAAAACACAAAAGCACAAATGCGTAAAGGTGTTCTGGAGTATTGCATCTTATCCATCTTAAAAGATGAGGATGCCTATGTAGCAGAGATTCTTGGCACTTTGAAAGACGCAAAGATGCTTGTTGTAGAGGGAACCATATATCCGCTATTAACAAGATTAAAAAATGCTGGATTACTCAATTATCGTTGGGAAGAATCCACATCGGGACCACCAAGAAAATATTATGGTCTTACAGAAACAGGCAAACTGTTTCTTAATGAATTAAACACCACTTGGAGTGAATTACAAAATGCAGTAAACCTAGTAACCAGTACAAAAACAACAAAGAAATGAATAAAACAGTCAATATAAATTTAGCAGGTACATTCTTCCATATAGACGAAGATGCTTACCTTAAGTTATCACGCTATCTTGAGGCTATAAAACGTTCATTTACAGACTCTCAAGGTCGATCAGAGATAATCGCAGATATTGAAGCTCGAATCGCCGAACTTTTCTCTGAGCGCATACAAAATGAAAAGCAAGTAGTAGGTATCAAACTCGTTGATGAAGTCATTACCATTATGGGACAACCTGAAGATTATCTGGTAGATGATGAAATCTTTGAAGACGAACCACAACAGAAAAAAACCTACCAAACCGGTCCTACCAAAAAATTGTTTAGAGATACGGACAACTCATATATTGGTGGTGTTGCTGCAGGTTTAGGTCATTATTTTGGTATAGAATCCATCTGGATGCGACTAATTTGGTTATTGTTGGCACTTGGTTCTGGTGGTACCTTTATATTCATATACCTCATTTTTTGGGCATTAGTCCCAGAAGCAAGGACAACAGCTGAAAAGCTTATGATGACAGGTGACCCTGTGAACATAAGCAACATTGAAAAAAAAATTAAAGACAGCATTGATTCGGTATCAGAAACCGTAAAAAATGTTGATTTTAAAAAGCATGGTGAAAAATTTAAGGAGGGTTTAGACGATCTTACTGATAATATTTCTGAAACCGTAAAAAGTGTCGATTTCCAAAAACAAGGCAATCGGTTAAAATCAAGTTCACAAACCTTTTTTGATTCTATAGGAAGTATTTTAATGTTTTTCCTAAAAGTCATAGCAAAGTTCATTGGCATCATCTTAATCATTGTGGGAATAAGTACCTTGATTTCCTTAATTGTAGCGCTATTTACAGTTGGTATTACAGATGCTGTTCACCTTCCAGGTTTAGATTTATTGTACGTAGCAAATGCAGCTAACATTCCTATATGGCTCATGTCTATGCTATTGTTTTTCGCTATTGGCATTCCATTTTTCTTTGTCTTTTATTTAGGATTAAAGATTCTGGTAAACAACCTAAAGTCTATTGGAAACGTGGCCAAATTCACTTTACTAGGACTATGGCTTATGTCTATCATAGGTCTTGTTATCACTGGAGTAAAACAGGCAACTGAGCATGCCTTTGATGCCAAGGTAACGACAAAAAATGTCTTAAATATAAAAGCTGGTGATACAATCAGTTTAGATCATTCTGAATTGAGCGAATACAATAGCTACCGTTACAATCACAATGGTGAATTTAACATTGTAGAAGACGACAATGGTAAAAGTTTGGTCTCTTCTAACCTAAGATATATTGTAAAGTCAACTACAGATTCTACAGCATCAATCACAATTGAAAAAGAAGCTACAGGTAGAAACTATAATAAAGCCAAAAAACGTGCGGAAAATATTGACTATGGCTACAGATTAAATGGAAATACTTTAGTTCTAGACAATTACCTTAAGACGGATATTGAGAACAAATTTAGTGAACAAGAAGTCAGGGTTATTCTCTATTTACCGGAAGGCACGATTATGCATACCGATAAGCGTTTCTCCAGATCATGGAGATACAACTATTCGGGATATGGCAATAATCTTTTAAGAGATATGGATTTCGGTCATTATTATAAGATAGAAAAGGACAATGTCGTATGCTTAGATTGCGAAGAAGAGGCAATTGTTAATGAAAAAAATGTAACTTCAGACGAAGAGACCTCGTCTACTCAAAACAAGCCAGAAGTGAACCTAACCATTGACGAAGATGGTGTTGATCTCGAGGTAAATGACAATTGACACCCAAAAAATGACAGTTCGGTCATATTAAGTTTAAATCAATCAAAATAACACAGACATTTGCTGTGTAATCATCAATCAAAAAATGAACCAATCAATCAAATCACTTTTGCTGAGCAGTATCGGAATCCTTTTGGTTTCCGATATTGCAAAAGCAAAAAAATAAGTAAAATCAAACATTATCATCAATCAAATAAATCAAAACATCATGAACACATTAGTAAGAATAGTAGTTAGTATAATTTTAAGCATCTTAATGCTGTCCTGTAATTTTTCGTTTGGGCCTGGTGTTGATGGAAACAGAAACGTGGTAATCCAAGATCGCTCAATTTCTGACGACTTTGAGTCTGTTAAGGTAAGTCAAGGCTTAGATCTATATATCACACAAGGTAATAATGTGGCTTTAAGTGTTGAAGCTGATGAAAACCTTCACGATATCATTATGACCGACGTTGAAAATGGAACACTTCGAATCTATGTTACCGAAAACATCAGAAGCGCAGCCTCTAAACGAATAAACTTATATGTTACCGACATCTCTGCCATCAAGGCTACTAGTGGTAGCGATGTGTATTCTACAAACACCATTTCTGCAAATGAATTAGAAGTTAATTGTACAAGTGGTGCAAACATCACATTAGATGTTGAAACTGAAACATTAAATTGCCACTCTACCAGTGGAAGCGATATAAAACTTAGCGGAACAACAAGCTTATTAATTGCAGAAGCTACTAGTGGTAGCGATATAAAAGCATCTAACTTAAAAGCTGAAACCTCTAAAGTAAAGGCAACAAGTGGAGCAGATATTTCGGTTAATACTTCAAAAGAATTAACGGCAAGAGCCACTAGTGGTGGAGACATTAGATACTCTGGTAATCCTGAAAAAGTTGAAAAATCAGATAATTCCTCAGGTAGTGTAAGAGCCAATTAATATCATTTTTCTTAACAAAATTAATTTTCTTTTTATATTTAACAATCTTATAACCAATCTTTTAAGAACCGTTTTAAATTCTTTATAGAGTTTGGGGCGGTTTTTGTATATCTTTGTTTAATAGCTAAAAAAGTGACATAACGATGAGTTAGTGTCACTATAACAGCGAAACAAAGTTTATTGATGAGATATTTTTTATTTATTCTAACATTAGTGGTGGTATCACCAATGCTTAATGCCCAAGAAAAAATTAAGGGTGACAGAAATGTAACTATAAAGCAAACCTACATTGACGATTTTAAGACACTTGTAGTAAATGGTGATTTTTCAATTGAAATCGTTTATAATAGCAAACCTTCGGTTACTGTCGAAACGGATGATAATTTACACGAGGTTATACAATTTGAAGTTGTAGATGGTGTGCTCTCTTTTACAGAGACCATTCGGATCACTTCTAAAAAAAGATTGAATATTACTGTAAATTATGGTGATGCACTTGAAAATATCATCGTTAGAGGTGACGGTGAGGTAAGGTCTTTAACTTCAATGGAACTTAAAAGTGCCAGTTTAGAAACAGCAGATAATGCGAGAGCCTATTTAAATATCAATTCAACCAATTTTTCTTACAAAAGTTCGGGAAAGTCTAAAACACGTTTGAATCTCACCGCAGATTCCACTAAGATTGAATTGAGCGATAATAGCAAATTGGACGCTTTAATCAATAGCAAAGTTGCTGATTTTGATCTATATCAGCGTTCTGATGCTGCTATTGAGGGTAGCGTCAAAAATTCTATATTGAGATTGGATAACTCAAGTAACTTCAATAGTCCTAACCTTGATGTAAAATCCGTTATAGCAACCTTAGAGGACAACAGTGATCTAACTATTAGTGCAACCGAGAAGATTATGATTTCGGCTTCAGGGGATACGGAACTGTATTTGTTTGGTAACCCAGCCATTACCATCACAAAATTTGAGGATAACGCAAAACTTCAAAAGAAGCAAAGGTAATGAACTAATCAACTTTAAAGTTTAGCAAAAAATCTATTTCAATAACTGGAGACACTTTAATAACCCCTAACATTTTTTTAGGTGGCTCAAGACTAAAATCATTAATATTTAGTGCCAGAACGCCATTTATGTTATTGCCCTCAATAGATTTAGAAGTTGTTATAGGTACGCTATACGTATTTTTAATCCCACAAATAAGGACATCTACAATAGCCTCAGTACAGTCCTCAGTTATATTTGATTTCATTACTTTCTTTAAAACTAAGCGGATTTCTGGAAACTCATCTGTATTAAGTAGTTTTTGAAAGTCTTTATTAATCATCTTTCCTCCGCAATCAAAATGTTTTGCAGGAATAACCAAATTAGTATTTGTAAAGTTTAAGTAATCCTCTGATTCAATGTAAGAAACCAACAGCTCATCTGACAAGGTATTCATATCTAAGACACACTCAAACTTATTTACGTTAGAGCTCCCTTTTATTTTAAGAGAGCTACCCTCACAGAAAAATACCGTGGACGTTTTAGGTGTTGAATTGAATCTCCATGAAAACAGAAAAGACATGAGCAGAAACGAACCAATAAATAGATGTGTAACTTTCATAATTATAGAAAAAGGCCTTCTTGTTAGAAGGCCTTAATATATTAATTTAAATTTTTAGAAGCTAATGACAGCTTCAAACATTAAGCCATTGAATTTACCTTCATAGAGAACGTTATCTGATGGATAGCCATCATAGCTTTGATTAACATACTCAAGTTTTGCCAGAACATTTTTAGTTAAGAAATAACCAGCTGACAATTGGAATCTATCAATATCTGCATCACCAAATGATTGTTCTGAACTTACTGTATTATAACGACCACCGATGTAGAAGTCTTCATTAGAGCCAAAGCGATAGATTACTTCACCAGCCAACTGTGTTGTACTACGGTTATCAGACTCTGAAGCGGCTCTACCATTTGCAAATTCTAGAGTACCAAAGAATTCCAAGCCACCATACTTCACGAATGGGTTAAACATAATAGCAGTAATTCTATTTCTGAAACCAGGATCAAAACGTCCTGTTCTAAATGTATTAGTAGCTGTAGTATTTTGTAGAGACTGTGATCTAAAATCAAAATATTGTTCTGGTGATAAAACAGAGTAATATCTAGAACCAGCTCTATCTGCTGTGTAAAGATAGTTGTTTGCAACATATCCTGTAGTGTATAAAGACCCTGTTAATCTAAATCTGAAATCATCGGTGAACTGTTTGTCATACCCTAATTTTGCAAGAAATGCTGCTCCACCTGTTTTACCATTAGAACCTTCGAGAACATTTTGATTTAACTTACCATTAGTGAATCCAATCATACCTATAAATCCATTTCTTTGATAATAAACTTCAGCTCCAACCTCCGTTGTAAAAGCATCCATAATCAAGTTACCAACAAATGGGTTGTAAATAGCCTGCGCATTATCACTTCTTCTAAAATGTGCATCACCATAGTTATTTTCCATATGCCCTATTTTAACAGTAGTATACTTCATAAGGTTACTTAAAGCCCCTTCACTAATGAAATCTAGGTTATCGATTTGAATATAACCTCCTTTTACATAAGGTTCTGGGTGGTGACGAGAAGATAAATAGGTTCTTAAGTGCATTCTTAAACCTTTAGCTAAAGCTACATCTAAGTCTAAATTGGCTGTAGCCAAGTTAAAGTTATAACCTATTTCTTGTAATGTGTTCGTTGTTGTTTGATCAGCTGGTGCTACACCATTTTCATGGTCTATGGCTTGATATTGTAATGTAGATTGTCCGCCTACTCTTACTTTTACACCTTCAAACGTTGAAACACTGTCTTTTGGTGCTTCAAATACATTTATACCACGTTTATCAGGTTGTCTGTAATTGTCTAAATTTCTGTTCTGGGCATTTAGACTAAACAGTCCTAACATGACCATAATTAATACTGAGGTTTTTAATGTAGTTTTCATAATTTTTTAATTGTGTTAGTTTATTACTATTTATTTTGTTTTGAACGTTGATTTATAACTTATTGTAATGGCATCACCGGTTTTAATTGTTCCTAAAAGTGCGGTTGGTGGTTCTACTCCAAAATCTGTCATTTTTATTTCATTTTTACCAGATATTAGAACCATACCGTCTTTTATTTCAAGCTTTAATGACATTGCTATTTCCTTGGTATTACCAACAATAGTTAATTCCCCAACACCATTAAACTCGTATATACCATCAGATAACTTTTTAATCTCTGTTGTCTTTATTAACTTAAAGGTTATCTTCTTGTAGTCATCAGTTTCTAAGGCTTTATAAGTGTTCTTATCCATTCTGGATTTTCCACTTTTTAAGCTTTCACTTTCTACTGTTAGACTAATTGCCTTTACATTAATTGTTTCAGACTGCTCAAGAACCAGACTTCCAGCTTGTTTTTCAACATCTATATGCCAATCATGTAAGGATGAAGTACCTTCTATCTTCATAAAGGAGGTCGTATTATCCAGTTTGTAATCTTGAGAGTACACTACTGCCGAGATAACAAATACGATTGTACATAGCAGCGATTTTTTTGGTAAGTGCTTAAATAATTGCATAGTGTTTTTAATTAGTTCGATACAAAGGTTAAGATTTAGACATTCAAATTTTATGATATTTATCACATTTCGATTTTTTTGTTGAATTATATTCTGTTCTATTGAATTATTTTGAGAATTACAAAAAATAAAAAACCCAAGTGCTATACTTGGGTTTTAATATTTCTAAGAAAAAATTAAAGAAAATCCTGAAAACTTAATTGTAAGTAGAGGTTGCTACTTCAAAATCTGCATCTTTAGCAGCTAAGTAACGTTCTGCATCCAAGGCTGCCATACAACCTGTACCTGCAGCAGTAATTGCTTGCCTATACACATGGTCTGCTGCATCACCACTAACAAATACCCCTTCTACGTTGGTTTTGCTTGTACCAGGCTCAGCATTTATGATATATCCTGTTTCATCTAAATCTATCTGGCCTTTAAAAATATCCGTGTTAGGTTTATGACCAATAGCCACAAAAAACCCAGTAGCAGGAATATCAAACTTTTCATCGGTCTGGTTGTTAAATACCCTCACACCTGTGACTACTTGCCCATCCCCTAAAACCTCTTCGGTTTCGGTATTGTATAAAATTTCAATATTCTTGGTTTTTTTAACACGCTCAGCCATAATCTTAGACGCTCTAAACTCATCTCTACGCACCAACATGGTTACTTTTTTACAAAGCTTTGATAAATAATGAGCTTCTTCACAAGCCGAGTCACCTGCTCCTACAATAACTACTTCTTGGTTTCTGTAAAAGAATCCATCACATACTGCACAAGCAGAAACACCGCCACCAAGCTTTAAATACTTTTGCTCCGATGGAAGCCCTAAATACTTAGCTGAGGCACCTGTTGATATAATAACCGTTGAAGCGTGAATTTCCTTTTCATCATTTATCCAAACCTTGTGGATATCACCAGAGAAATCTACTTTAGTTACCCACCCATGACGAACATCCGTACCAAAGCGCTCTGCTTGTTTCTGTAATTGGATCATCATTTCTGGTCCTGTAATACCATCGGGATATCCTGGGAAATTCTCAACATCATTCGTTGTGGTCAATTGACCACCTGGTTGTTCTCCTTGGTATAAAACGGGTTCCATGTTTGCTCTAGAAGCATAAATAGCCGCTGTGTATCCTGCAGGTCCAGAACCTATTATTAAACATTTTATTTTCTCAATTGAATCTGACATATCATGTATTTTATCACTAACAAAAGTAGGATTTTTGAGTAAATCCTTACTTATAAGTTATTAACACTCCTTATACCAATATAAATAATCATAATTACTTCATTTTCTCGATATAATTTATTAATTTTTAGATGCTTAAAAAATAAAAACTATATCAGTCATGAAATTAAAGCTTTTTTTATTCAACATTGTATTGTTACTAGTTTTGTCTTGTAACCATATCACCAAAGACGAAGATACTACTGTGGCTAATACGTCAAAGAAATTAAATTCATTAAAGGGCACTTGGGAACTAACCGGATTTTATAATTACAAAGACGATGTTGTTGTCGACTCCTTTGATAGAAATCCCGAGTTTAGACAATTAAAAATGTATACCGACACTAAAGTCATGTGGTGCAAACATAGGGCGGCTGACTCATCTGAGTGGTTTGGATATGGCACGTACAACTATGATGGTGATAAATTAACCGAAGTGCTAGATTTTGGATCTGAAGTCATGCAAGAGGTTATCGACGAAAAAAAGAAATTTATTTTTGAACTTGATTTATATCCCAATAAATTTCAACAAATTGAATTGGATGAATTTGGTAATAGAATTTACTCCGAAAACTATGTTCGAGTTGAGTAATATCAATTATAAAAATTAAATTCCCGTCGAATCTTTTTTGTGATAAATCTGAAACGATAGTTCTTAATTTTAGTAATAATACGACTCAAACCAGCTGAAGACATCCAACCTTTATGGTTGTTAAATTTTTTGATGTTTGAAACATGCATCAAATGATTTTCTCCATTCGCCATGCTATATATACCACCATAAAATGGTAAAGGTTTAAGCTCTATACGACTATCTAAAACCGTTAAACGGTGGTCAAAATATAGTATTGGGTCTACATCAAAAAAATATTTGAAGAGTTCTGGTTTAACAATCACAGAACTTCCACAGAGATAACTAAATTTAAAGGTTGCAAACAAAAAGGCCTTGCCCTCAAAATGCAGATAGCCATTCTTTGTGTACCATCCTGGTTCATTTGTATCGGACTTATTAACAAATTCGGCAATGCGGCAACTGACATAGTCATCCGAATCTACCGTCATAATATAATCAGTCTGAAATTTTTCTTTGGCATAATCCGCACCCAGCTTTAGTTTTTTTCCTTTATCAATCTCTCTACGCTTATTGATACTTTCATTACTTTCATCTGATTGTCTAACTGGAGGTTTAAAGTCTACCTGTAAATAATTAATATTCCTATGGGTAAAAGTAATGGGTGGAATCTCATGGCAAACTGCGACCACCTTAAAATTTTGGTCAGACTGATTGCAAATAGACTTAAAAGTTCTTTCCACTAGAGAGCAAAACCCTGTCCAGTTGTCAGAGACACGTTCACTTTTTATAGGTACTATGAAAGTTAGCATATTTCCTTTTCATTTTTCAATGCATGAAACTATGTAAATAAAAGTCCCTATTAAAAAAAAATCGATGAACACATGTTATTAGACTTAGAACCATTAAAAAGCAATGAAAAAATTAACAAAATCTTACAAAAACATGTTCTTTTCACGATTTATGGTTCACACCTTTAACCTTTTTTAACTTGCTAAGAGGCATAAAAATCAGTATATTAAAGAAAACCAAAAAAAATGCGAAAAATGAAATTTATAAAAGAAAAGAATGAAGATAGAAAGGATTATCTTTTTCAGAAAGATAAGAAAACAGTAATCGGCGCAAAGGTAATAGGTTTCATTCTACTTATTTTAATCAGTGCCGTCATTGTATCTGGAATTGATTTTGAATACAATAGTTTCTAATGATATTTAAAAAAAAAAAAAAGCTCAGCAGTTGCTGAGCTTTTTTTTTGAAGTCGGGGTGGCAGGATTCGAACCTGCGACCTCCGCGTCCCAAACGCGGCGCGATAACCGGGCTACGCTACACCCCGAATTAAGGTTATCGTTTTAAGGACTGCAAATATAGAGTTTTTCTTTACAATCCAACAACAATTTTCTAACTTTAGAGTTTGACCCGTATTTCAAATAAAAACATGAAGTTAAAACTTAACACAACTGTACTTATACTCATATGTTTACTTACTTGTGCTCAAGACAAAAACCCTATAAATACTAAGAATGCACATGAAGTTGTCGTTCCAAACCTAAACATTCCATGGGGCTTTACATTTTTACCCGATGGAGCTATGTTAATTACAGAAAAAGTTGGACAATTGATTCATTTTAAAAATGGGACTAAAACTGAAATTTCAGGTGTCCCAGAAATATATGTAAGAGGGCAAGGAGGATTTTTAGACATTACACTTCATCCCAATTACAAAGACAACCATCTCATCTATTTTTCTTATGCATCCTCTCTTGGTGAAGGCGAAGGTGGCAATACCACTATAGCTTCTGCTGAATTTAATAATATGACGCTAACCAATTGGAAAGTACTCTACAAAGCAGAACCCAATTCTCAAAAAGGACAACATTTTGGTTCACGTCTTCTGTTTGATAAAGAGGGTTATTTGTTTTTTACCATTGGTGATCGCGGAAATCGAGACGAAAATCCACAAGATATCACCAGAGATTGCGGCAAGGTATATCGTATTAATGCCGATGGCACAATCCCTGATGATAATCCGTTCCACAAGGTTTCTAATGCCAAAAAAGCCATCTACTCTTATGGCCACAGAAATCCACAAGGCATGACCCTTCATCCTAAAACTAATGAAATTTGGACACACGAGCACGGCCCTAAAGGTGGTGACGAAATAAATATCATTAAACCAGGTAAGAATTATGGGTGGCCTGTAATTAGTTACGGTGTCAACTATAGTGGTACAAAATTTACAGATATCACGGAAAAAGAAGGCATGGAGCAGCCTCTTCATTATTGGGATCCGTCTATAGCACCAAGTGGAATGGCTTTTATCAATAGTGACAAATATGGAGATTGGAACGGAAACTTATTGGTTGGCTCGTTAAAATTTCAGTATTTGGACATGTGTACTATAAAAAACGGAAAAGTCACTAAAGAAGAGCGCTTGTTAGATGGTATTGGCAGGGTGAGATCTATAGAACAAGGACCAGACGGTTACATTTACGTCGGAGTAGAAAATTTAGGAATTGTAAAATTATTAAGGCAATGAGCAGGCTTTATAAACTTTTAGTTATTGTTTTTTTTGCGGTGTCTTGTAATTCGGGACAGAAGAAAAATAATGATGCTGACTATTCAGTAAAAAAAGAGAGTCCGACTTTAGACCCACAACAAAAGGAAAGCTACGAACGTGGAAAAATAGTCTATGAAAAATTATGCATTACTTGTCATATGCCCAATGGCAAAGGTGCAGTAAAAGTATTTCCGCCATTGGCTCAGTCAGACTATTTAAGAGACAATCAGAAAGCCAGTATAAAAGGCATAAAAAATGGTATGTCAGGGGAAATTGCTGTTAATGGGATAACTTACAATAGCGTCATGAGTCCTTTAGGTTTGACCGATAAGGAAGTTGCGGACGTTTTAAACTACATTAACCACAGTTGGGGAAATAACTATGGTAATTTTGTGACTTCGGAAGATGTGACAAAAATCATTAAAAACTAGGCTTAATTAGCTAACTTTGTACAACTAACTAAATCTATAATTTTACAATGCTTATAATTGGAATTGGTGGCGGAACTGGATGTGGAAAAACCACAGTTGTTAATACAATTCTAAAAGAACTTCCTGAAGGTGAAGTTGGCGTCATCTCTCAAGATTCTTATTACAAAGATACCTCTCATTTGAGTTTTGAAGAAAGGGTTAAAATAAATTTTGACCATCCACGATCCATTGATTTTGAGTTACTAGAAAAACATCTCAAAGATCTCAAAAAAGGCCAATCCATCAATCAACCTGTATATTCTTTCGTAAAGCATAACCGGACTGGAGATGTCATCGTAACGAAACCAAGAAAAGTGATGATTGTTGAGGGTATTCTTATTTTATCGCATCCTGAAATTAGAGAATTATTTGATATTAAAATATTTGTGCATGCTGACTCGGACGAACGCCTTATACGCCGTTTGAAGAGAGATATAACAGAACGTGGTCGTGATATTGACGAAGTACTGACTAGGTACCAGACAACCTTAAAACCAATGCATCAACAATTTATAGAACCCATGAAGGAATATGCAGATATCATTATCCCAAACAATAAGTACAACACAGTTGCTGTAGATATCGTTAAAACCATTATAAATGAACGCCTGCAATGAAAATATTTAATAACCGATACTTAAAACCATTCAAGAATATTTATATTCTAGTGCTTTTGGTATTTGTTATATGGATGTTATTTTTTGACGCACACTCTTTATTATTTCACAACGAACTCAATAAAGAAATTGAAGAACTAGAATACCAAAAAGAACATTACAAAAACGAAATAGTAAAAGATAACAAAGCTATAAAAGAATTGAGTACGGAAGAAGGAACTGAACGTGCGGCTCGTGAGAATTACTATATGAAAAAAGCGAACGAAGACATTTTCATTATAGAGTACGAAGACAGTATAGCTAAACAAGATAAAGATGACTAAATCCTTATTTAAAGACTTTGATGGTGTCTCCTCCAAAGTATGGAAACAAAAGATACAAGTAGACCTTAAAGGTGCGGATTACAACGACACCTTAATTTGGCACACCAATGAAGGTATAGACGTAAAACCATTTTACCATTCTGACGAGTTTGAAAATTTACCAGAACCTTTAGCTAGCCAAACTTCTCAATGGAAAATTTCTCAAGGTATTGAGGTAACTGATGCCAAGGAAGCAAATGCAAATGCCATCGATGCCATTACGAGAGGTGCTGAGAGTATTATTTTCAACATTATTTCTGAGACGATTTCAGTTGAGGACTTATTTCAAAATATAGATTTAACATTAGTTCCTGTTGAAATACAATGTGATTTCCTCTCTAGCACATTTATAAATAAAGTGAATTCTCATATTCTAAATGCAGCTGAAGGATCCCAAGTAAACATCCATACAGATATCATAGGGCATTTAGCCAAAACAGGAAATTGGTATACCAACTTAAAGGAAGACCATACTCAATTTGATACCATTTTAAAAGTGTCCAAACACTTTTCCATAGATACAAGTTTATACCAAAACGCTGGTGCCAATTGCGTTCAACAGCTAGCTTATGCTTTAGCACATGCCAATGAATACTTAAATCATCTCGATGGAATTTCAAGTGAAATTAAGGAATCCATAGACATCACATTTAACGCAGCAATAGGCTCAAATTATTTTTTCGAAATCGCTAAACTCAGAGCACTTAGACAACTATGGCAAACATTGGCTTCGGAATATGGTTTTAATACCAATTGTAGAATTGTTGCATTACCAAGCAAGCGCAATAAAACGATTTACGATTACAATGTTAATATGTTGCGTACCACAACAGAGTGTATGAGTGCCGTTTTAGGAGGTGCTAATATAATTGCCAACTTACCCTATGATAGCCTTTATCATAAGCCTAATGAGTTTGGAAATCGTATCGCTCGTAATCAATTGTTAGTCCTTAAAAATGAAAGCTACTTTGATAAGGTTAACAATCCTGCTGATGGCGCCTATTACATTGAAAGTTTGACCAAACAATTAGGCGAAAAAGCATTGGCACTTTTTAAGGATATTGAAAACAACGGAGGCTTCTTAAGCCAGCTAAAAGAAGGTACCATTCAGCGAAAAATAAAAGAAAGCGCTGATAAAGAACAAGCTGATTTTGATGCTGAAAAGTTAATCCTCTTAGGTACTAACAAGCACCCAAATCCAGCCGATCAAATGAAAAACGACTTAGAAATAAGTCCCTTTTTAAAAATTGAAAAACGAAAAACACTAATTGAACCAATAATTGAGAAACGACTATCTGAAAAATTGGAAATCAAAAGATTAAAAGAAGAATAAAACATGGTATTGAGAAAATCTATAGTACTTGTTTTAAGTGTTTTTTTCATTACACTAACATCCTGTCTCGAAGTTGCCAAGGAAATATACAATTGGACTGAAATTAATGACATTGAAGCAATTGACGGACAAACTCATTTTTTGAGCGATGATGGTATTAAAATCTTTTTGCCAAAAACATTTAAAAAATATTCATCTATCGATTATTTAAAGTTATTGGATTCTTTGGTCACTGACAGCAAGGATTTAGAAATAGAACGAACTCGGTTTAGACATATCCGAGAAATGGAAGGTAATCACTATGTTTTTTTTGATAACACAGTAAATGCTACCTACACAATCAATACTGTTCCATATCAGCCAATTAGCCGTCAAGACGCTAAGTTCATTTTAGGGATTGTTAGGCAAAATCAGGCTAAAGCTTCTGAAGTAACCGATTTGAAGTTTACAAAAATCACAGCCAAGCACAATGACAATGGAAAGGCTCAAGTATTCAAGGCTATTTTTAAACTTGAGAACTTAAAACTAAACCAACAGGCGTTTCAACACGTTTATTTTATATCCTCAAACAACAAAACGGTACTCATTAATCTCATGGCTCCTTTTCAGATTAATTTTGACCTCTTTTTAGAAAAAATGATTATATGACACGCAGAGCACTTCAACATATTACATTGCAAAATAAAGTTCAGGACAAACAGCAAAAAACGAATGATGGGTTTTTAACTGCCGAAAACATTACGGTAAAATCAAATTACGCTTCAGACGACATCAAACAACTAGACCACTTAGATTTTGTAGCTGGTATTGCACCAAATCTTCGTGGACCCTACTCTACCATGTATGTGCGTAGACCTTGGACGATTAGGCAGTATGCTGGATTTTCTACTGCTGAAGAAAGTAACGCCTTTTACAGACGAAATCTTGCTGCAGGGCAAAAAGGGCTTTCGGTCGCTTTTGATTTAGCAACGCATAGAGGTTATGACTCAGACCATGAACGCGTGGTTGGCGATGTTGGTAAAGCGGGTGTAGCCATAGATTCGGTTGAAGACATGAAGATTCTCTTCGACCAAATCCCATTAGATAAAATGTCAGTGTCCATGACCATGAATGGTGCCGTTTTACCTATTATGGCATTTTATATTGTCGCTGCCGAGGAACAAGGGGTAAAACCAGAACAACTCGCAGGAACCATTCAAAATGATATTCTCAAAGAGTTTATGGTGCGTAATACCTATATCTATCCACCGACTCCATCAATGAAAATCATTTCAGATATTTTTGAATATACCAGTCAAAACATGCCAAAGTTTAACAGTATCAGTATTTCAGGCTATCATATGCAAGAAGCTGGTGCTACCTGCGATATTGAACTAGCATATACCTTAGCTGACGGTTTAGAGTATATTAGAAAAGGATTAGAAGCAGGAATGGATATAGATACTTTTGCTCCGCGTTTATCCTTCTTTTGGGCTATTGGCATGAATCATTTTATGGAAATTGCCAAAATGCGAGCGGCTCGTATGCTTTGGGCAAAGCTCGTGAAACAATTTAACCCTAAAAATGAAAAATCATTAGCACTGAGAACGCACTCACAAACCTCAGGCTGGAGTTTAACCGAACAAGACCCATTTAACAATGTGGCTAGAACTTGTATTGAAGCCGCCGCTGCCGCTTTTGGTGGTACACAGAGTTTGCACACCAATGCCTTGGATGAAGCTATCGCCTTACCAACGGATTTTTCTGCACGTATTGCTCGTAACACACAGATATATCTTCAAGAAGAGACGTACATCACCAAAACAGTAGACCCTTGGGCTGGAAGTTATTATGTTGAATCGCTTACGCATGAGATTGCCAATAAAGCTTGGGAGCATATCCAAGAAATTGAAGAATTGGGCGGCATGACCAAGGCCATTGAAGCCGGAATTCCGAAGTTACGTATTGAAGAAGCTGCTGCTCGTAAACAAGCACGTATTGATTCTGGACAAGACATTATTGTTGGTGTCAATAAATATCGTTTAGAACAAGAAGACCCAATCCAAACTCTAGAAGTAGATAACCAAACCGTTAGAACCCAACAAATAGAGCGTCTTAAGCGCATTAAAAGCACAAGAAATACCAAAGCCGTTGATGAAGCGTTGGCTAAATTAACAGCTGCCGCAAAATCTGGTGAAGAAAATTTATTAGCTTTAGCCGTAGATGCCGCAAGAAAACGTGCAACTTTGGGTGAAATCAGTGATGCTTTGGAAGCAGAGTTTGGACGTTACAAGGCACAAATAAAATCATTTAGCGGAGTGTATAGCAAAGAAATAAAAGACGACGAAAGCTTTAAAAAGGCCAGAGAACTAGCAGACCGATTTGCAGAACAAGATGGTCGTAGACCACGAATTATGATTGCAAAAATGGGACAGGATGGCCACGATAGAGGTGCTAAAGTTGTGGCAACAGGTTATGCCGATGTTGGTTTCGATGTGGATATTGGCCCATTATTCCAGACCCCAAAAGAAGCTGCCAAGCAAGCCGTAGAAAATGATGTGCACATTTTAGGTGTATCTTCATTAGCGGCCGGTCATAAAACTTTAGTACCTCAAGTTATTGAAGAATTAAAAAACTACGGTAGAGAAGATATCATGGTCATTGTTGGTGGTGTGATACCAAAACAAGATTACCAATATCTATTCGATGCTGGTGCAGTCGCTGTATTTGGACCTGGAACTAAAATCAGTGATGCTGCTATTAAAATTTTAGAGATTTTGATTGAATAGATACTATAATAATTAATAAAAAAAGCCCTTCGATTGAAGGGCTTTTTTGTTGCTAGTTTGGCTAATTAATCTTCAACTTTATCGTCTTTCTTTATCTCATACTCTTTAAAATCTCCTCCATTAACAACAGTCCACTCTTCCATATCTTTAAAATAAGTTTTAATCACCTTATTAACATCTTCAACTGTAAGACTCTTCACCTTTTCCTCGATATTCTTTTGGAACATCATATCCCTATCGTAATAAAGGTTATTATTAATGGTACTTGCCAATTCATTATCCTTTGCTCTAGAAACGCTTTGTGCCTGCACCCAACCAGCTACTGCATCATCTAATTCTTGTTGTGTAATACCATCTTTAATAAAACGTGCTATTTCCTCTTCAAATCCTTTTTGAACTTTGGCTTCGTTTTCTGGTGCATAAATAGCATAGATGTACATACCGGAATTTTTATCTTCCTTATCACCATCTACATTAACTCCTCCACCTGCTCCATAGCTTACACCGTCTTGCTGGCGTAATCTTGTAGCAATTCGAGAGTTTAAGAATCCTCCACCAAATACAGAACCTGCAACTTGTAGAGCTGCATAATCCTCATCGTACTGGCTACATTCAAAATTTAAGAAACCAAGCGTAAAAGCGTTTTTCTTATCTGGAGTTTTTATTTTCTCGTTAGCAGGATTGTTTGGTTTAAACGGATCTTTAATTTCAGAATAAGGCAACTCTGATTTAAAATCGGCATACTCTTTTTCGAAGTAGCCTTTAAGCGCCGCTTCGTCTATATTACCAATAGCCACTAAAGTTGCGTTGTTAGAGATTCCATAAAAATCATCATAATACGCTTGCATAGCTTCAACCGTCACGTCATTAATCGCTGCAAGCTCTTCTTCCATGGACATATTGTACAACGGATGTCCTTTCGGATAAGTCTGATTAATTTCACCCAAACGCTTTTGCACCAAATACTGCGGTTCGGTTTTGTTGCGCTCAATGTTAGCTATATCCTGAGTTTTTAATTTATCTAACTCTTCTTGACTGAATGCTGGTGTTTTTAACATTTCGGTCATTAAGTCCAGAGTTTCCATTAAATGCTCTTTTGTCGAAGTAACGTATGCATAAGTTCTACCGTTGTTACCACTGAAGAAAACACTAGATTTAAGTTCGCTCAACTTGTCTTCTATGTCCTGTCTAGATTTACTTTTAGTACCTTTATTGAGCATTCTGGCCGTATAACTCGCCACCATTCCCTTATCCATTAAATCATCAACACTACCATTTCTAAAGGTGAAATTCACGTTTACCGTTTCACCTCTATTGTCTTTTTTGATGAAGCCGTACTCAATACCTGTTTCACCAATAACACCAGAATCTAAATGCGATTGAATATTGGCATAAGAGACATCAAAAGCCTCACCAACACTCATGGCCTCCTTACCTTTATAGTTAGTCACCAAGGCTTCCAAACCTTCAGTGTGAGGAATTTCGATACGCATTGGTTGCTTTGTTGGGATAAAATTACCAACCGTTCTATTGGTCTTTATGAAATAGTTGCTTAAAACCTCATTGACTTGCTCTAGTGTGGCAGCTTCTACACGGTCTCTATGGATAAACATTAATCTCCAATCTCCAGCACCTATAAATTCACTGGTGTAAGTTCCTAGGAATGAAGAGTTGCGCATCATCTGATCCATTTGCTTACCTAAGTTGGCTTTAGCACGTTTTAACTCTTCTTCGGTAATTGGATTATCTTTAAGCCCATCAAAAATCTCCAACAAGGTAGCCTCAGCATCAGCTAATGATTTATCCGAAGGCACATCGACATTAAAATACATAAATCCTGGTTCTTTGGTAAATGGCGAAAAGCTCCAAATTGAAGATGCCTTATTACTTTCTACCAAGGCTTTATACAAACGACCAGATGGTTGATCTGTTAAGATATTTTCCACAAGTGCTAAAGGCGCATAATCTACATGTGATCCTGCTGGTGTGTGATATAATGCAGATACCAACTGTAAATCACCTACCCTGCTCAACTCTACACGCTTTTCACCGTCTTGTGGTGGCTCAATTGTTGGCACATCCTTTAAAGGGGTGTCTGGATTTTTAATACTTCCAAATTTCTTTTCAATTAAAGCCAAGGTTTTATCGGTATCAAATTTTCCTGTTACCATTAAAACGGCATTGTCTGGTCTGTAATATTTTTTATAGAACGCTTTTAAATTTTCAATTGGCACACGCTCTATATCAGACTTGTTACCAATAGTAGATTGCCCATAATTATGCCATAAAAATGCAGAACTAATCACTTTTTGCATCAACACACTGGTTGGTGAATTTTCACCTGATTCAAACTCATTTCTAACCACCGAAAATTCAGAATCTAAATCTTTTTTAGCGATGTAAGAATTTACCATGCGATCGGCCTCTAAATCCAAAGCCCAATCTAGATTATCTTCTGTGGCATTAAAGGTTTCAAAATAATTGGTTCGGTCATACCAAGTAGTACCATTTGGTCTAGCTCCACGAGCTGTGAGCTCCTTCGGAATGTCCGGGTGGTTTGGCGTTCCTTTAAACACCAAATGTTCTAACAAGTGTGCCATTCCCTTTTCCCCATAACCTTCATGTCTCGAACCTACTTTGTAAGTAATGTTTACTGTAATAGTTTGTGAAGAGTTATCTGGGAATAATAGGACTTTAAGTCCGTTATCCAATTTGTACTCAGTGATACCTTCTACCGAAGCGGTTTGTCTTGGCTGCGCCTCTACCAATACTGAAAGCAGCAAAGTCAGAGCCAGCACTAATGCAGTGCGAAAATTAGTTTTCATATTTTTGATTAATTTAATGGTTAGGCTAAAGTTAAATATTAAGATTTTAAAATTGTGTTAAAAAACTGACAATTAAAGTTTCACAATTATTTAGTTCTCAGTCGGCTAACTCAGAATACAAGGTGAAAAAGATTAAAAATAGTACCGATCAACAAAAAGTAAAACTGTTAACAACTTCAATTTTCAAAACCCATAATAAATTGTATTTTTAAACCCTTAATAAACCAAATCATTTAATGGGTAAAATCATTGCTATTGCTAATCAAAAAGGTGGTGTTGGTAAAACAACAACCTCAGTAAACTTAGCAGCTTCTTTAGGTGCCCTAGAGAAGAAAGTCCTACTTATAGACGCAGATCCACAAGCGAACGCAAGTTCTGGTTTAGGCATTGATGTAGATGCTGTAGAATTTGGGTCGTATCAGGTTTTAGAACATACAAAAACAGCTAAAGAAGCCATTATCGCTTCTAATGCTCCGAACGTTGATGTGATTCCAGCACATATTGACCTTGTTGCTATTGAAATAGAACTTGTGGACAAAGATGAACGCGAATACATGCTTAGACAAGCTATTTCGGATTTAAAATCTGAATACGATTATATATTGATTGACTGTGCACCTTCATTAGGATTATTAACTTTGAATGCTTTAACAGCTTCAGATTCAGTGATCATTCCTATCCAATGCGAGTATTTTGCCTTGGAAGGTTTAGGGAAATTGTTAAATACTATTAAAAGTGTACAAAAGATACATAACCAAGCGTTAGATATTGAAGGTATGCTACTCACCATGTTCGATTCGCGCTTGCGCTTATCGAATCAAGTTGTAGAAGAAGTACAAAAGCACTTTAGCGATATGGTATTTGAAACTATCATTCAACGTAATGTTAGACTTGGTGAAGCGCCTAGTTATGGGGAAAGCATTATTAATTATGATGTAAGCAGTAAAGGCGCGGCCAACTATTTAAGTTTGGCGAAAGAGCTTATAAAGAAAAATGAATTTTAATGGCGAAGGCAACAAAAAAACAGGCTTTAGGACGTGGGCTTTCTGCATTACTCAAAGATCCTGATAACGATATCAAGTCTGCTGAGGACAAAAATGCAGATAAGGTAGTAGGTAATATTGTAGAACTCGATATTGATAGTATTGAGGTTAATCCGTTTCAACCGAGAACTAACTTTAACGAAGAGTCGCTAAGAGAATTAGCATCTTCTATTAGAGAATTAGGTGTTATTCAACCTATTACGGTTAGAAAATTAGCGTTTAACAACTACCAATTGGTTTCTGGTGAACGTCGTTTTAGAGCTTCTAAACTAATAGGATTAGAAACTATACCTGCTTATATCAGAATTGCCAATGACCAGGAGTCTTTAGAAATGGCCTTGGTAGAAAATATTCAAAGACAGGATTTAGATCCCATTGAAATTGCTTTGTCCTACCAACGTTTGATTGACGAGATTAATCTTACCCAAGAGCAAATGAGTGAACGTGTGGGTAAAAAGCGTTCGACTATTGCCAATTACTTACGTCTATTAAAGCTAGATCCTATTATCCAAACGGGAATGCGAGATGGTTTTATTTCCATGGGTCATGGTAGAGCTATGGTTAATATTGAAAATCCAATTGACCAACTCGAGGTTTATGAAAAAATTATAAGCCAGAAACTTTCCGTAAGAGCTACAGAGCAACTTGTTAAAAACCTACACAAACAGGAAGAACCTAAAGCAGAAAAAGACAATATGGAAGTTCCTAAATACATCAAAAAAGGGATTAAAGATTTTTCTGAATATTTCGGTCATAAGATTGATGTTAAGCTTGGGAAAAATGGAAGTGGAAAGATTACCATTCCTTTTCATTCTGAAGAGGATTTCAACAGGATTAAAAAACTAGTGCAACGTGCCAAATAAACAGCTCTTTTTTGGTTTCCTATCCATCCTTTTAATATCATTTTCATTTGCACAAAAAGAAGGTGATAGTCTGAGTGTTACCTTAGAGGATGAGCCTGTATTAATAGACAGTAAGCTCATTGAAAGAAAAGAAATCGATCCCCTAAGACCGTCTAAAGCTGCATTCTACTCGGCGATTTTACCAGGTGCTGGTCAGTTTTACAATAAGAGATATTGGAAAATTCCAATTGTTTGGGGTGCTATTGGTACAGGTGTTTACTTTTATTTGAGAAACGACAGGCAATTTGACCGCTATAGAGATGCCTACAAAAGACGGTTAGCAGGATTTACAGATGATGAATTTTTTGGTGTGGTTTCAGATGATGGCCTCATAAGAGCACAACAACAATTTAGGCGTAATAAGGAAGTTTCACTTTTAGTGACCATAGGACTCTATGCGTTAAATATCATCGATGCTAATGTAGATGCCCATCTTTTACAATTTAATGTTGATGAAAACCTCACTTTGAGTCCACATTATCAATACAATCAACTAGAAAATTCTACTGATTTAGGTTTAACATTAAACTTCAAGTTCTAATGAATATAGCGTTACTTGGTTATGGCAGAATGGGAAAAAGTATAGAAGCAATTGCCTTAGAACGTAACCATACTATTGTTTTAAAGATTTCCAACGCTACAGAG
Organism: Winogradskyella aquimaris; assembly: GCF_042676105.1. NCBI lineage: Bacteria > Pseudomonadati > Bacteroidota > Flavobacteriia > Flavobacteriales > Flavobacteriaceae > Winogradskyella > Winogradskyella aquimaris. The sequence goes on from NZ_JBHTJQ010000004.1 coordinate 42,910, forward strand.
GATTTCGATTTTTCAAATACAGATGTAGCTATAGATTTTAGTATCCCAACGGCAGCTGTTGCCAATATAAAAAAGGCACTGGATTCGGGTGTACCTGTTATATCTGGCACAACCGGTTGGCTTGATCAATACAATGAGGTTAGTGACTATTGCCATTCTAAAAATGGTACGTTTTTATATGCTTCTAATTTTAGTCTAGGTGTAAATATCTTTTTTGAAATCAACAAAAAATTAAGTCAACTTATGGCCACTGTGGACGGCTACAGCACTGAAATTGAAGAAATTCATCATACAAAAAAATTGGATGCACCTAGTGGTACCGCAATAACCTTAGCAGAACAAATTATTGAAAATACTAGATACAAATGGTGGACATTAGAACAACCATTTGCTGATGAAATCCATATTGAAGCCAAACGCATTCCTGAAGTACCTGGCACACATAAAGTGACCTATAATTCTGATATAGATTCCATTAGCATTAAGCATACTGCTCATAGCAGACAAGGGTTTGCTATGGGAGCTGTAATTGCCGCAGAGTGGATCAAAGACAAAAAGGGCGTTTTCACTATGCGAGATGTGTTAAACATTGGTTAATTTGCCCATCAAATGAAACTAATTAAAATATTTTTCAACCTACTAGACTAAACATAGCATCATGACTTGGACAGAGTGGTTTATTTTTTTATTGATTATACAACTAATTCATGGCTTAGGCACATGGAAACTATATGTTAAGGCAGGTCGCAAAGCCTGGGAAGCTTTTGTACCAGTTTACAATGCAGTCATTTTAATGAAGATAATAACGCGTCCATGGTGGTGGGTAATTCTCATGTTTTTGCCTATTGTTAACCTTATTATGATTCCTGCTGCATGGGTAGAAACAGCAAGAGCATTTGGTAAGGACACTAAGTTAGATGCATTAATCTGTATCGTAACCCTTGGGTTTTACCTCTATTATTTAAACTATGTTGAGGATGTAAAGTTTATAGAAAACAGGCAACTTAAACCAAAAACCACAGCGGGCGAATGGATCACCTCTATCCTATTTGCTATTGTGGCAGCAACAATTGTACATACATACTTTTTTCAACCGTTTGTAATTCCTTCATCCTCTTTAGAAAAGTCACTTTTAGTGGGAGATTTTCTTATTGTGAGTAAAATTCATTATGGCGCAAGAGGCCCTATGACTACTGTAGCAGCACCTATGGTTCATGATACCATTCCTAAATTAGGTATTAAATCGTATTTATTTGATGATAATTTTGAAGCTCGAAAAACATCATGGAAAAACAAACTGCAATTACCCTATTTTAGACTTCCCGGTTTTGAAAATGTAGAGCGTAACGATATCGTTGTTTTTAATCAGCCTGCAGACACGCTGCTAGACATGAACGACTTTAATCCGGACCGTAACTACTATAAACCCATAGATAAAAAAACCAATCTGGTCAAACGCTGCGTTGGTGTACCAGGCGACACTTTAGAAATAAGAGAAGGTTACGTGTATATAAATGGGAAACAGAATGTATTACCTCCAAGATCACATTTACAGTTTACTTATAAATTGACGCTAAAGAAGTCAATTTCTACAGCGGGTGAAGAACATCTGTTTTATAATATGTTAGATAAAGCCGATATTGATGATGGGTTTCGCTATAATCCTGAAGACGGCTCATTTATAATTTACGCCGCATCAGATGAAGCCGTTAACAAGCTAAGAATCCAGCCTAATGTTGCAAGTGTAGAACGACTTACTCAAGAAAGGGGCATTTCTGGAAATGTTTTTCCTAGAGATGCATATCACAACGATTGGAACACAGATTTCTTTGGTCCTATTTGGATTCCGAAAGCTGGCGCAACTGTATCATTGAACCCTGAGAATATTGCATTATACAAACGTGCTATCGGTGAATATGAAGGCAATAAAGTTGTAACCAGAGGTGATCAGATTTTTATTAACGATGAGCCAGCTACCTCTTATACCTTTAAACAAGATTATTATTGGATGATGGGAGACAACCGAAACAACTCTATCGACAGCAGATATTGGGGTTTTGTACCCTATAATCACATTTTTGGTAAGCCCGTTTTTATTTGGATGAGTATAGATGGTTTAATGGATGGTATGAAAAACTGGAAGTTCCGTTGGGATAGAGTTTTCACAACAGTGAGTGGATCTGGAGAACGCACCTCTTATTTGATTCCATTTTTAGTGGTGGTTTTAGGTATTTATGGTTTTACTAAGTGGCGTAAGAAAAAGAAGGCTTCAACATCTTAAAGTCCACTCGTATGGATTGTCTTTTGCATCCAACATACTTTCCAAACGTAGCACACTTCGTAGCTGCGATAAATTCGGATACGGTTTATTTGGAGTTTTGTGACAATTATCAAAAACAATCGTATAGAAATCGTACGGAAATTTATGGTGCTAATGGCAAACTAGCCCTTACAGTACCGGTACGGTATTCTCAAAAGAACCGACAGTTATATAAGGATGTTAAAATTGCTAATGAAGATAATTGGCAATTACAACATCTAAAGTCGCTAGAGTCGGCTTATAGCATGTCTCCATTTTTTGAATTTTATATAGATGATTTAATGCCGCTTTTTCAAACCCAGTTTGACTATATCCTCGATTTAAACTTAAAATGTATTGAAATTCTGGTTGATAGTCTCCAGATGGACATATCGATATCTAAAACAACACATTTTGAAAAAGAACCCAAATCCAAAAAAGACTGCAGATCATTGGTACATCGAAATTTTGAAGCTAAAAATTTGGAGTATTACACGCAAGTTTTTTCTGAAAAGCATGGATTTATATCAAACCTGAGCATTTTGGATCTACTCTTTAATGAAGGACCCAATGCAGAATTATATTTAATGCGTCAAAACTTAGAATTATGCTAAGATTTAGCGTCCATTACGGTCTTCATTTTGGTTTACCATTAGTAATTGCTCTTATTTGCTTTAGAAAGCACTGGTTAAAAATGTATTTGATAATGCTTGCTGCCTTTCTTATAGATTTAGATCACCTATTGGCCAATCCAATTTTTGATTCTAAGCGCTGTAGTATTAATTTTCATCCGCTTCACAGTTATTTTGCAATTACAGTGTATGCCTTTATGCTAGTTCCAAAAACAACTCGAGTTTTCGCGGTGGGACTCTTAGCCCATATATTCTCAGATGGTGCAGATTGTTTATTGATTTAAATTCAAGGTGGCTTTAATAGGAAAATGATCGGATAGACTTATATCATTATAGGTTTTAAAACCATTAATCTTTAAACGTTTATCTGCTAAAACAAAATCGATTCGTAGCGGAAAAAACTTAAAGTCGAAGGATTTACCAAAACCGTGTCCAGCTTTCTCAAAGGCATCCTTTAAATCATCCCCTAAAATTTCCTTATAACTATATGAATATGCTGTATTATTAAAATCGCCAGCAACAATAATTTTATAAGGACATTTGGATTTATGCTCTAAAAACAGTTCAACCTGTGATTGCTGAGCTTTAAATGCTGCTTTTACACGCTCTAAAAATACATCTCGCGAATATTGACTATTTAAATAGTCCATCTCCGTATTAATTTTTGCCGATTGCAAGTGCACATTATAGATTCTAACCGTATCCTTGTCTTTAACAATATCTACAAAAATGGCATTATTGTCTGTGTTGGTAAACTCTAAAGATCCTGAATTTACTATCGGAAACTTTGTAAAAATAGTGTGACCACCTTTAGCATTTTTGGTGTATCGACCATTATAATCGGTATAGCCTTCTAGATTGATTGGTGTACCTCTGGTGTATTCTTGAATGCAAATAATATCTGGCGATTCCTTATGGAAAAAATCCAATATATCTTCTCTGGTAGTTTTGTTTGGTTTCCAATTATATTTATTGAATAACCTCACATTGAAAGACATAACTGAAACATTTCCAGATTCTTCAATAGGTTCTGAAGATGAAAATTTATAAAGTGCCCCTAAATAGTTCCAACCCAAAACTAGCACTACTAAAGATAATAGCATCTGTTTTTTTAATTGTAATAACCAATAGAGAAAAAATACAATATTCAGTAAAATTAAAAGAGGTACACCTAAACTTAATACGGATAAGGTGGCAAAACTTTTAGGGGGAACATAAGGCAATAAGTAAGAAATCAATAAAAAAAATGCGGCAAGGGAATTGACAACAAAAATAAATTTATTAAATAAGCTTAACTTTTTCATGTCCCTTAGTTGTCTTTACTGGCATCAAAAAGAAAAGCTTTTTCTTCTGATGTTAAACTCTCATAGCCACTTTTACTTATTTTGTCTAAAATGGCGTCAATCTTTTTTTGCTTATCGTTTTTCTCTGAAGATTTGGATTTTGATGCTCTTTTACTGGCCGATCGTTTAGATCTATGCACGGTTTTTAAATTAGATTTTGGTTTAAACCAACTTGCAAAGGAATCCATCATACGCTCAAATCCAAGTCCAATATCCTTACCTTTAACAAGTTGTTTGGCGTAGTAATAGCCTAAAATATAGCCACCAACATGCGCAACGTAGCCACCTTGATTAATCCCAAGCAACAATCGAAACACATCCATGGCCACAAAGAAAATCGCGATATGCATCCATCTGACATTGAACGTATTGAATAATCTAATCTCAGAATTTGGCATATAAACAGCAACGAACATTAATAACGCACTTACACCTGCAGAGGCACCGACCATTATACCATTTTTGGTTCCAAAAAAATTAGTCGGATCTATATTTGAAACCCCCAAATATGCCATACCACCAGCAAGAATACCAAGAAGATAGATATTTAACACCATTTTGGTTCTAAAAAGGTTGGATGCTACGCGAGATAGGTAGAACAAAAACAGCATATTAAACAATAAATGAAAAAAACCACTATGCAGAAACCCATACGTTAAAATGGACCATGGTTGAGTGATAAAATCACCAAAATTAGCAGGCAAGACAAAGTATTTTACCACGTTAAGTCTAAAAAGACTTGTCAGGATAACGTCTATGATAAATACAACCGCATTTATGGTAATAATTTTACCAAAAACATCAAGGTTGTTGTAACGATATTTTAAACTTTCAATGGTTGTCATTCCTAATTCCAACGGTATTTATCCATACTATTTTTTTTCCAATACCACATAATGAGAAAACCAATAATAGCACCACCAACATGAGCCATATATGCAGTATTACTAGGACTGAAGAAAGACTGACCTGTAAATGCTGAAATGACATCCAATATAATCAAACCAGGTATAAAATATTTAGCTTTAATTGGTATTGGTAAAAAAATCAGCATCAATTTAGCATTAGGATTCATCATTCCAAATGCTGCCAAAATTCCCATTATACATCCTGAAGCACCAACCATAGCACTTCTATTAATTACATTTAAATCAAAAAGTGCTTTAAACTGCTGTTCATTAATATTCGTAGTATAACTGTACTCATTAAGCAATGGAATCATCTTTTGTTTTAAGATTTCACCTCTTATATAATTGCCATCTAAGGCATCTATATTTATAATTTGGTTTATAAGCGTTTTATCCAATCCTAATTCAGAAACTGTTTGCATAGCAGGTATAAAATCAAAATAGTAATACCCTAATTGAAAAAGTAGCGCCCCAAATCCTGCAGAGAAATATATAAAAAGAAACTTCTTTGTTCCTAACCTTTGCTCTACGGGTGTGCCAAACATCCAAAGTGCAAACATATTAAAAAGTAGGTGTGTTGGCCCTCCATGCATAAACATATGAGTAAGTACTTGCCAAGGCTGGAACAAATCGTTGGTTGGGAAATACATTGTAAATAAGGTGTTAAACAGTTGGCCTCCACCAATGGTTATTGTTCCAATGAACATTATTACATTAATAATAATGAGGTGTTTAACTGCATCTGTTATTCCTATTCTCATATGCTATACAAATTTCTTTTCAATGTCATCAGTAGACATGGTTATAAATGTTGGTCTGTTGGTTGGTGATACATTAGGTTCCTTGCAGGCAAATAAACTGTTTACCAAATGCTCTTGTTCTGTATTCTTTAAAGTTTGTCCGTTTTTAATGGCCAAACTTTTAGCCATAGATTTGGCTAATAAATCCGCTGCACTAAAATTAGCATCCGGTACATCATGCTCAACATCGCTAATTAACTGCTCTAATATTATAGAAACCTCACTTTCTGGCACTCCAACAGGAACACCTGTAACTGTAAGCGTTTCCTTTGTAACGTTTGAAAACACAAATCCTGTATGCTCTAAATCTTCCCGTAAATCCATTATAATTTTAAGTTCATTGGGTGTAAAACCTAATTCTAACGGAAATAAGAGTTGCTGACTTGTTGCCTCTTTAATGGTCATATGTTTTAAAAAATTCTCATACAACACCCGTTGATGTGCACGATTTTGGTCTATAATTAACATACCCGATTTTAGGGTACTAACAATATATTTTTGTTGGAGCTGAAAGGTGGTCTTACTGGTTTCAACTGAGGTATCACTAAAAATGGTTTCAGTGTTATGATCTTGTTCAAAATTAAAATCCACCTCATCTCTTTGTCCATTATTACTTTTAGACTCTAAACCTACGTACAAACTTTCCCAATTAGCAGTCGGTGGCGATTTATAATTTGTTCTGCTATCAACAGATTTAGATGACCCAGAATCGTCTGCAAATGGATTAAAACTTTGGTCAACCTCAATTGTTGGTGTTTTTCCAGCCTTATTCTTGTAACTGTAAGGTGTATTAAAGTCACTTTGTTGTTCAAAATCTAAAACAGGTGCTATATTAAATTGCCCTAAACTATGTTTTACTGCGGACCTTAAAATAGCATACAAGGTATGTTCATCATCAAACTTAATTTCGGTTTTGGTAGGATGAATATTTATATCTATGGTCTTTGGATCTACACTAAGATTTAAAAAATAACTCGGATGGTAACCATCTTTTAACAAGCCTTCAAACGCTGCACTGATAGCATGGTTTAAATAGGGGCTTTTTATAAAACGTTGATTTACAAAAAAGAACTGCTCTGAACGTGTTTTTTTTGAGTATTCTGGCTTACCTACAAATCCTGAAATCTTTAATACTTCTGTCTCTTCTTCAACAGGCACCAATTTTTCATTGGTTTTATTTCCAAAAATATGCACAACACGTTGCCTGTAATTTTCTTTAGGAAGGTTAAAAAGTTCACTTCCATTATGATAAAATGCAAAAGCAATATTGGGATGTGCTAAGGCAACACGATGAAATTCGTCTGTGATATGTCTTAACTCTACGGTGTCTGACTTTAGGAAATTACGTCTTGCTGGAATATTAAAAAACAAATTCTTAACGGCTACTGAAGTACCAGTCGGTGTGACCGCAATGTCTTGTGATTTTACCGTACTGCCTTCTATTTCTATGGCTGTACCTAGCTCATCAACAGGTCTTTTGGTTTTTAAGTCCACATGGGCAATGGCAGCAATACTTGCCAAGGCTTCGCCTCTAAATCCTTTTGTGTTGAGTTGGAATAAATCTTCTGCTGTTTTTATTTTGGAAGTTGCATGACGCTCAAAACTCAAACGCGCGTCGGTAACACTCATGCCCTTACCATTATCGATAACTTGAACCAAGGTTTTACCAGCATCTTTTATCACAAGCTTAATTTCATCTGCACCAGCATCAATGGCATTTTCGAGGAGTTCCTTGACTACTGAGGCAGGACGCTGCACCACCTCACCAGCTGCAATTTGGTTGGCAACATGGTCTGGTAAAAGTTGAATGATATCTGTCATTAGCTTTGTGGGAAGAAGATAGATAAATCGAATCCTATGAATAACAAAAACAAAAGGATCAAGATACCTGCGATGATAAAAACACGTTTGTTTACACGTTCATCTCTATCATTTTGGTATTCGTCTAGGGCAGCATTCCATTTTCCCTTAATCCCTTTTGGTGGGTTTACCGTTTTTCGGTAGTCATCAAACTTGTGTTTTACTTCGTATGGACTACCATCCCCTTTGTAAAATCTAGGCTTATAATTATATTTTCGATTCTTTTTCAATTTCATTAATCCCATAATATCACTATTTTATATATCCTTCTAAGACATACATTAAAATAAAAAGTGCAATAAGCATAATGATTAAAGAGGGTAAGGAAAACAATTTATTTGATTTTCGCTTGGTATTCCCTTTCAATTCATTCCACTTGCGCCCCAAGTCGTCTTTCGACTCATTCCGATGGTTATCGGTCGTAGAATCCTGAAAACGTGGTTTATAATTGAACCGCTTATTTTTTCTTTGATTAAACAAGTTGGCTTGTAAATTAAACGCTTGATAGTCTCAAAAGTACTTAAAATACAAGGAAATATTGCCTAATGATTCCTTAAAATTATCAACAAAAAAGATGCCACTTTGAACTTGGAAGCAAGACCTTAGCGCCTTACTATCTGTTTGAAATTTAAAAAATGAGGCACAAACAAGCGTTTGTCCTGGTTAGCGACCCCTCATTTATTTGGTATCTCTTCTTAGGGCCGCCATTTTTATGGCAGCTATGGCAGCTTCGGTACCCTTATTTCCGTGCTTACCGCCAGAACGATCAATAGATTGCTGCATATTATTATCTGTCAACACACAAAAAATAACAGGTATATCTCCTGATAAATTAAGATCTTTAATGCCTTGAGTAACCCCTTCACAAACAAAATCGAAGTGCTTTGTTTCACCTCGAATAACACAGCCAATCACAATGATGGCGTCTAGCATACCTGATTGAGCATAGATGCTTTTAGATAGTCGTGCGGCCCCATAGGTCAATTCAAATGTTCCTGGCACATTCCAACGCACTATATTTTCTTTCAGTGCACCACAATCTGTCAAGGCGTCAAAAGCACCTTGCCAGAGCCCTTCTGTAATATTGTTATTCCACTCTGAAACAACAATCCCAAACCGAAAGTCTTTCGCGTTTGGGATTGTTGCTTTATCGTAATGTGATAAATTGTGATTTTCAGTTGCCATTCTTAAAGTTTAGCCTGAGCCATACCAATTAAAACATCAACTTGATCTGCTTCTGTAGAACTGTCAAATTCAGTCTCAATTCTATTTAGATAATCTAACGCTTTTTGGTTTTGATCTAAATCTATAGCAACTCTCGCCGCCTTCAACAAATACATTGGTGTGGTATAATCATTGATATTAGCTTTAAACGCTTTTTCGTAATATTCAAGTGCTTCAGGCAATTGCTCTAGCTGAACAAAAGCATCTCCAATCCCACCCTTAGCTATAGGACCTAACATTTTATCGTCACTAGAAAAATCGCTTAAGTGTTCAATGGCATTTTGATAGTCCTTTAGATTTAAATAGGCCATACCTGCATAATAATTAGCCAAATTGGCAGCAGGTGTTCCGCTGTATTCATTAATAATATCTAACATACCATATTTTCCTTCACCGCCATTTAGCGCCATGGTATACAATGAATCTGAAGAAATGCCATTTGCAGCATCTTCAAAATATTTCTTTGCGGTATACATCTCGTTCATGGCCTCTTTTTCCTGAGGTTCTGCCACATATTTGTTATACCCTAAATAACCTAATACTAAAACAGCTGCAACTGCAATAAAACCAACTATGTAGTTTTGATTTTTAATAAACCACTCTTCTGTTTTCGAAGCACCCTCATCTAAGGTATTAAATACCTCTGCTGTTGTTGAGTTTTCTTCTACAACTTCTTCCTTTTCTTTTTTGGTTTTTGGTTTATAGCCTCTTTTCTTGTACGTTGCCATATCTTGTCTATTAATGCGTGCGCAAAAATAAAATTTTTATTGGGATTTAAAAGCCAAATTATTTGTTATTTTTCAATAATTTGCGAGAATATTCATTACATTATAAAGCTACTAGATTCAAGCAAAGGACATCTATTTTTTATGATACTAAATACCCTCTCTTTAGTAAATTACAAGAATTTTGAAAGCCAGGTTTTTGATTTTGACAGTAAAATAAATTGTTTCGTCGGTGCCAACGGAGTAGGAAAAACAAATGCCCTAGATGCCATATACCATTTAGCATATGGTAAAAGCTATTTTAACCCTATCGCTCTGCAGAATATAAAGCACGGAAGCGACTTCTTTGTTGTGGATGGCCATTTCACTAAAAACGAACGAAAAGAAAAAATTATTGTGTCTCTCAAAAAGGGGCAGAAAAAAATCATAAAACGAAATGGTAAGGCCTATGACAAGTTTAGTGATCATGTAGGCTTTATTCCGTTGGTTATTATATCACCTGCCGATAGGGATTTAATTATTGAGGGTAGTGATACGCGACGTAAATTTATAGATAGTGTGATTTCACAAAGTGATAAACCTTATTTAACGGCTCTTATTGCCTACAATAAAATATTGTCGCAACGTAATGCCTTGTTAAAGTTCTTTGCCCTCAACAATACCTTTAATGCAGATACTTTAGCGATTTACAACGAACAGCTAAATACTTATGGTACAGAAATTTTTGAAAAACGGAATGCTTTTTTAAAAATTTTCATTCCTATTTTTAAGGATAGATACGAAGCTATTAGTCAGAGCAAAGAAGCCATAGACCTAAAATACAAAAGCGATTTGTTTGATGGTAATTTGCTTTCATTATTAAAAAGCAACCTCAACAAGGACAAGGCCTTACAATACACTAGTGTTGGTTCTCACAAAGATGATCTAGTCTTTACCATTGATGAGTTTCCAATAAAAAAATTTGGTAGTCAAGGGCAACAAAAATCATTTTTAATTGCTCTTAAATTGGCACAGTTCGATTTTATTAAAAAACAAAGTGGTGTCTCTCCTATTTTACTTTTAGATGATATCTTTGATAAATTGGATGAAAACCGTGTTGCACAAATTGTTAGCCTAGTGGATGATGATCATTTTGGTCAAATTTTTATCAGTGATACCCATGCTGACCGCACGGAAACCATTGTTAAACAAATCCATCAATCTTACAAGCTATATAAACTATGAGAAAATTGCTTTTTATAACCTTACTACTAATGGTTAGTTGTTCCAATAATCCTGAGCATTATTTAGAACACCTTAACGGCTATTGGGAAATAGAGGAAGTAACATTAAGTAATGGAACTAAAAAGCAATACCAATTTAACGAAACGATAGATTACATAAATGTCAATGACAGTCTACAAGGATTTAGAAAGAAACTAAAACCAGGTATCAACGACACATATTTCACTTCGGATGATGCCGAAAAAATAATAGCAAAACTAGAAAATGATAATTTAGTTCTTTATTACAGCACACCTTATTCAAAATGGAAAGAAACTGTTCTAGAAGCTTCAGAAACCCATTTAAAGGTGCGTAATGAAAATAAGGACGTATATTTATATAAACGTTATATACCTATTCAATTAGATGTTGACTAAAAAATGATGTAATACTAATGGCAAAGCGCAACAATGATAATCGATCTATTGAGGACATTCTAAAAGAGTTTGTGCAGACCAATAATTTAGAAACTGGTTTAAATAAAGTCAATGTGCGCGAAGCCTGGGCAAACCTTATGGGTAATGGTGTCAATAACTATACCACTGCCATAGAACTCAAAAATGAAACGCTCTATGTGCAACTTAGCTCTAGTGTGCTGAGGGAAGAGTTGAGTTACGGTAACGAGAAAATCGTGAAAATGCTTAACGAATCCATTGGTAAGGAGATTGTAAAAAAATTGGTGCTCCGTTGATTAAAGCATTAAAGTTTTCTAAATTCTAAAAACAATCATTTTAACATTTTGTAACTTTAATAAAAAAGCAATGTTAAAACTGTATCCATTTCTTTTCCTCATGTTTATACAACAACCTTTGACCTTATATCAATTTAGTACGGATAATCCTTTAGACAATTGGCAAATATTAGACGATATTGTCATGGGTGGGCAATCTGATGGTCATATCAAAATTAATGAAGACGGCCATGGCGAATATTATGGTCATATCTCATTAGAAAATAATGGAGGGTTTTCTTCGATTCGTTATGATTTTGAAACTATAGATTCATCTAACTATTCCTGCTTTAAGATTCGTATTAAAGGAGATGGTAAAACCTATCAATTTAGGGTTAAAGATAGCCGATACAATCGCTATTCCTATATCTTCAAGTTTGAAACTACTGGTAAATGGCAGACGGTAAAAATTCCTTTTGCCGACATGTATGCATCATTTAGAGGATACCGAATAGATATTCCTAACTTTAAGGGAGATCAGATGGAAGAAATCGCATTTTTAATCGGAAACAAGAAAGCTGAAGATTTCAAACTTTTAATAGACACTATAACTTTAGAATAATATTTGGTACTTTTAAAGCACCAATTTTTGACTTAATGAAATACACTAAACTCATCGTCTCCTTTGTCCTAACCATAGGGCTTTTTTTTATACTCAATACAAAACTAGGTTCTATACCACCCATCGGTAAATTTTTGAATCCCTATTCAGGAATATGGCAAAATGAAACTGACGAAATTGTTACAGGCCAGATTAACCTGCCAGGATTAAAAGACATCGTTACTGTCCATTATGATGAGCAATTGATTCCACATGTGTTTGCACAAAATGAAAGTGATCTTTATAAAGCACAAGGCTATTTAACAGCGAAACACAGGTTATGGCAATTAGAGTTTCAAACCTACGCTGCGGCAGGACGCTTGTCTGAAATCATTGGTGAAAAAGCTTTGGATTACGACCGTACAGAGCGTCGTAGAGGTATGGGGTACGGTGCAGACCAAGCTATCGCATATATGGAGGAAAACGATAAAGAGACTTTGGGTTATATCCAAGATTATGCGGATGGTGTTAATGCTTACATCAACCAACTAAAGTCCGAAGATTATCCTGTGGAATATAAATTATTAGACTATAAGCCAGAAGCTTGGTCACCTAAAAAAACGGCATTACTGTTAATGTATATGACCAAAATGTTGGCAGGTGGAGACGAGGATTTGGAGTACACCAATGCTTTGCGCTTGTTTGGAAAAGAAAATTTTGATTTTCTTTTTCCTGATTTTTTTGACATTACAGATCCTGTAATTCCTAAGGAAACCAATTGGGATTTCATAGACGTCCCACAAACCGCTTTACCAGAAAGTATGGCGATATTAGACACGATTTCAGAAACCATATCAAAACCCAATCCAGACAACGGTAGTAATAACTGGGCGGTATCTGGAGCTAAATCGGCGACAGGAAATCCGATATTGGCAAATGATCCACATTTAGGTCTAAATCTACCATCAATTTGGTTTGTCATGCAGCTTAGCACACCTCATCATAATGCTTTTGGTGCCACAATTCCTGGAGCATTAAGTGTTATTTCAGGCTTTAATGAACATATTGCCTGGGGAGAAACCAATGCTACCAGGGATGTGATTGATTGGTACAAAGTAGAGTTTAATAAAGACCGCACAAAATACAGATATGACGGCATCTGGAGAGATGTTAAAGTAAGAGTAGAGGATATTAAAATAAAAGGCAAGAAAAATTATAAAGATTCGGTATTGTACACGCATCATGGTCCCGTGGTATTTGATAAAAATTTTAGAGGAGACAACAAGTTAGCTGGCTATGCCATGAGATGGATTGGTCATGATGGAGGTAATAATCAACGTACATTTATAGAATTAAACAAGGCTAAGAACTATGATGATTATGTAAAAGCTTTAAAACATTGGAATGCACCAGCACAAAACTTTGTTTTTGCTTCAACTGAGGGAGACATTGCCCTTTGGATTCAAGGTAAATTCCCTAATAAATGGGAAGGACAGGGTAAATTCTTAATGGATGGTAGCAATCCCGAAAATGATTGGCAAAGCTACATACCTCAACCGTTTAATGCCCATACCAAAAATCCTGACCGCGGTTTCGTAAGTTCAGCCAATCAGCATCCCGTGGATGAAAACTATCCTTATTTTGTATTTAATGATGGTTATGAGACCTACAGAAATAGAGTGATAAATGATTACTTTAATTCAAAAGAAAAATTTGATATTGAAGATTTTAAAGATTTACACAATAATAATTACAATCTTAAAGCTGCTGAAATTGTGCCTTACATGCTTGCCCACATGGATGCCTCTTCCCTATCGGAAGAAGAAATGGCAATTTATGACGAAATAAAAGCATGGACATTTAATAACGACATTAATGAGGTTGGCCCAAGTATTTTTAGACAATGGTATGGTAAACTGTACAACTTAGTTTGGGATGAATTTGATATTGAGGACATAGCTCTAACAGCACCATTTACTTACCAAACCATATACCTCTTAAAAAACCACGGTAACCATAAGTTCATGGACATCAAAGAAACAGAGGATAAAACTGAAACAGCAGAGGATTTATTTTTAATTGCATTTAAGGAGGCTGCAAAGCGACTAATAGAAATTAGAGAAGAAAAAGGAGACTACACCTGGCTAAAATACAAAGCTACTTATGCTGGTCACTTATTGCAAGCCTTACCGGCCTTTTCACGCTTTGACATTCCTATTGGAGGAGATCGGAATATAGTTAACGCCACAGCGGAAAATCATGGACCATCCTGGAGAATGATTGTTGAGATGTCATCACCACCAACAGCCATTGGTATTTATCCTGGTGGACAATCCGGGAATCCTGGAAGTAAATACTATGATAATTTTATAGACGATTGGGCTGCTGGGAAGTATCACCATCTTTATTTTATGCAATCCAATAAGGCTACCGAAGCTATTATTGGTACACAAACTTTAACACCGACTAACAATGACTAAAATTATCACCAACTTTTTCGCAACGATTTTATTGGCATTTTTATTGTCATTTGTTATGCCATGGTGGTCAGTAATGACCGCAGCTTTAGCCACGGCATTATTCATACCTCTTAAACGAGCAGCGGTGTTTTTTGTACCCTTTTTTGCGATTCTTATATTTTGGGCGGTTTACAGTTTTATACTAAGTAGTGGTAATGATTACACGTTGGCCAAACGTATTGCTGTACTTTTACCCCTTAGTGGAAACCCTTATCTTTTAATGCTCGTCACAGGTATTATAGGCGGTTTGGCAGCTGGTGTAGCTGCTGTCTTTGGAAAGCAGATTACCTTGATGGGAAACAAGTAATTAAGTTCTTTTATCTAAGAATAGATATAAATTCCGTGTGTAACAAGGTGGTAATGTTCACTAAAGTGAACCCCTTATTTCATAATTTTATAAGATAGACGTAATCTTATCCGTTTAAATAAAAATAAAACACCCACAAAAATGTGGGTGTTTCCACTAACAAAAAAACTCAAAAACGTATCAAAATCCCTTATGATACAGGCCAACTGTAATCCTCAGCTAACCCTTTTTGTTAGCAACCAATCAACCAAACTTAATTCGCTTCCCCACAAATTAAGGGTTGAAACCTAAAAATTATAAGTCACTATACCTCTTATAAAGAAAGGAGTTCCTGGAGTAAAATGTATTTCTTCCACCGACTCTGCTTCATTTTGCAGACGAGATTCTGTAGCAAATTGAGTTTCGTTCCAATCCACATCGAATAAATTTTCTACCATTAGCCCAAGAGTAACATTTTTCATTCTGTAATTGATGTTAAAGTCAGTCACAAAATAACCTTCAGCAACAATTGAATTATCTTCGTTAGCTGGTCTATCATCCAAATACCTCAAGCGCAAACCACCAGAAAAACCGTTGAAATCGTCAATTGACAACCCACCTGTAAAAGTAAAGTCTGGAGCCAGTGGTATGAAGTCTTCACCCTCCGGTTCATCAATACTTCGAGCATTTGTGTAAGTCGCATCAGAATCTAAAAACAACCAATCGTTAATCTGATATCTCAGGCCTAAATCCAAACCATAACGCCGGGTTTTACCACTTGGTTCCACTACACCAGCATCCCCAACATATACAAACTCTTGCTCTAAGAATAAATACCACAACGCAGAATTAACAACTAGTTTTGGAAATGGTTTCCAAACGGTACCTAAATCCATACCATAAGAGCGCGGTAAAATATCTTCTCCACTGTTAGCGACTACCACTCTGGCATCATTAGAATGAAATCCTAATCCTGATTTTAAGTAAAGTTGTAGGTTATCCTTGGCATTATAGTAAAAATTTAACTTCGGACTAACTATGGCTTTTGTTTCTGATTGCGTCTCGTAATTTGTTTGTAACGCATCATTATACATAAATTTAAAGTAGTCCAAACGTAAGGCTGGAGCAACCCTAAATTTGCCAAAATCAAAATCGGCATTAACAAAGGCATTCATGTTGGTCTGATTAATATCGCCTAATTGAATAGTTTCTAAGGTCGTGGTTCGATTTAATGTTCTAGACAATTCTACATCATCGATAATGTCATGTCTTAATCCAAAACCCGCAGTTAAATTTAATTCTGTATCTCCGAAGTAAGTAGAATGGTTTAATGCGGCATTCACACCAAAAATCTGTCGATCTTCCTTTTGTTTTATTTGATCCCCGTTCAATGGGTCTTCTAAAAAGAATGTAAAATTAGAATAGAGCTCGAAAGCATAATGAGAGTAAAAGGCATTAGCTTTAAGTTTTGTCTGATCTGATATGTATTTATCATAAGCTACATTTATATTGGTACGCTCTGTTTCGCCACCTTCAGTATCATCAATAGCTCCAAAACGAGTGACATTACCATTATCTACTTCACGCTGCGGTATTTGCCCTGAAGCATCCCATCGGCTGGTAAAGTGTGATGCCGATAGTGTTACCCTATTATTTTCTGGGGAATACATGACGTATTTTCCGAATAGATTCAGTCGGTTAAAATTTTGAGGAGAATCAAATGGGCCATCAGTACCTATAAATTCCATGGCGATATATGCATTTTGACTTTTTGAATTTTCTAATAAATCAAATAACCCAACTGTTCTCAAAGTATTAAATTGGCCTAATGACAACGACACACTACTTTCACCTATAAAATCTTTTGTTTTAAAATTTACATAGCCTGCAGTATTAAAATCACCTTCTGAAGCATAATATGCCCCTTTTCCAAAATCAATTTTGTTTACAGTCTCGGGAATTACAAAGTGTAAATCGCTATAGCCTTGTCCATGAGCATGAGAAACCATATTTACAGGCATACCATCTACTCCAATGGTCACATCGGTGCCGTGATCTACATCAAAACCACGAAGAAAGATTTGT
Source organism: Winogradskyella aquimaris (assembly GCF_042676105.1). NCBI lineage: Bacteria > Pseudomonadati > Bacteroidota > Flavobacteriia > Flavobacteriales > Flavobacteriaceae > Winogradskyella > Winogradskyella aquimaris. The sequence goes on from NZ_JBHTJQ010000004.1 coordinate 60,125, forward strand.
TCTGCTTTTCCTCCTCCGGCATGTTGACCAATAAATAATCCTGGTACTTTTCTTAAAACTTCTTGTGAGGAATTAACTGGTGTTACATTAAGATCTAACCTCGTAATTGTACTCACTGGATTAAGCTCTTCTCTAATTACCATCTCATCGAGCTGAAATACTTTTTCTTCTAAAATGATACTCAAACTCTTGGTATTTGTAATGGTAACTATTTTAGTTTCATAACCTAAGAGTCCAACCCTTAATGAGTCACCTACCTTGGTGTCATTGATAACAAATACACCATTTTCTGAAGTGTGGGCATGTGATTCTGAATTAATATTATAAACATAAGCTGCTTCAAGGGGTTGATTAAGCTGGTTAGACACCACACCTCTAGTTGACTGTGCTTTTGCAACATATACAAAACAACTCGCTAAAACGATTAGCATGGATAGTTTTCTCATCATTATAGTTGGTTTATTTTTGATGCCATATTTGGTCCAAGTTCATAAATACTGGCTACCAGTTCATTTTTTAAATCTGAAACTAAGTCCGTCTTCCCAGCTGCTTTATATATTTCAGCAATATGGTATAAAACGGTTGGCTCTGACGATTGACCATCTACATAGTTTTCAATAATGGAGTTTGCCTTTTCAACGTCTCCCTTTTTAAAATAACTCCATGCTAATAAATCGTAAGATTGTGGTGTAGGTCTATTCTCTACCTCTATTTTTGCAATTTCAAGGGCATGTTCAGGTAACATCATGTTTTCTGCATATAATAAGACATTATAGGCGTTGTACATATCACCATAATTACTGTTCCGAACCATTTTATTATAGTCCGCAATAGCTTCATCTTTTAATTTATTATTTTGCATATAATTTGCGATTTCAGCTTTAAGCAATAGATAATCTGGCGCTTTGTAATATGTAGAGATCTGTTCTAAAATTTTCAACGCAATTTTAGGATGATTTTCATAAGAAAACGCTATCCATGCAATTCCCTTTTTGGCATGGGCATCTGTTGAATCCAATTCTAAAGCTTTCAGGTAATACATGTAGGATTTTTCTATTTCACCAGCATGCCCATAAAAGTCTCCTAGATTGGTATAGGACCATTGTTTCAAACTTTTTAGGTTAGAGGCTTCTGCTATAGCTTTCGCCTTTTCCATTTGAATAATCGCTTGATCTAAATTACCGTTATGGTCTTCCCATTTTGCTAAACGGATTAAATAATCAAAATCGGATGTGTTTTTAAAACTATTTAAATACGATTTAGCAGCAAAATAATTTCCTAATTCCAAATGAACATCAAATAGCATTTTTTCGGTGCCTTTTAGTTTATCACCATTTTTTTCTGCCTGTTGCAATAAACCTAAGGCTTCTTTAAAACGATGCTGGGAAATATAATTTGAAGCTAAACTTCTTAAATATGATGTGGTTTTCCCTTTAGTAACTTCAATAGCATGTTTAAGATCATTCTCAGCTTTAATCAAGAAATCAATATCACCAGTAGCGTCAAAAATTGCAGTATACCCAGATGCTCGTTTTATCAAGTAGGGATACTGGTTTGGATTGGCATTAAGCTTACTTGTCCAAATTTCTGTATCGGCTATAAGAGCAGATTTATCAACTGCTTCATTTAAATAAGTGCTATAATCTTCACTCTTTGTTACCGTAGCTTTTCCACAGTTAAACAATAGCAATAATAGTATGAGGGGAAAGGTCTTTTTTAGTATCATGGTTTTGTGTTTTTTAGTGTTTAAAAAAAATCCTGAAGTAGACTTTAATCTACTTCAGGAATTGGGTTCTGTATCTTACCAAGGCGAGGCCAAATAAGGGAAAGACGATAAAAAAGCTTTATCGTTAGCATCTACATTATCGTTAGATAATCCTGGGTTCTCAGAGAAATCCTCACCTCCAAAGATGAGCAACAGCTCAACGGTTATAACATCATCGGCCAGTGCTCTACCAGTTAAAACATTAGTACCGTCAAAAAACGTCGTTGTTCCGTCCAAGGAAACGTTTAGAACGTCTGTTGCTAGCAAACCTGTAAAAGTAGCCGCATCTAGACCTAAAGCATTAGTATCGCCAGGGTTTGCATAAGCAGGACTCAATGCTTCTAAATTATTCTGAAACATGGTCTGAAAAGCTGCTCCCTGCTGTGACGGAATAGTTGTATTAAAAGCATCCTTCATACCTGAAGAAACAAAGACCGTATTTACTGCTGGTCGTCCCATTTGGTCTTGTTGTGCATAGGTTCCTGAAAAATCAGGTCCCATAGGCTGAGAGCCCATATTATCATCATCGTTATTACAATTAAATACTACTGAAGCGATTAAAATTGCAATAGCAAACTGTTTTATATTATTAATTCTCATCATTTATTGTTTTAAAAATTAGATTATTGTCTTCTTTTAGCTTCTACCCAAGTGTTTATTGTTCCTGTGCCACCAATCATAGATTTTGGTACCTCAACGACAACAGACAGTACATTTGTACCCGCAAACGTATCTGCTCCTGGGTTATTAAAACTTGTAGCATTACCGGCTATAATTTGTCCATATTGGGCAAAATCCATAAAAAATGGATCATCTCTAGGTCCGGCAAAAGCCATCATCCCAGCAGAGCTCTCTACAATAGCGGATTCTCCGTAAGCCGTAATATCTACTGAAAGCTGATTGGCTGCATTACTGGCAATGGTACTGTTTAAACCTGTTTGAGTTGGTGATATTGGTCCAAATACATACATTTTACCATCTCTTGGTATGGCCTGTATGACAAGATCCTCAACGCTATCACCTGTATTATCGATATTAAACTCAATTAATACATTTTCATCAAAAGTTGCATTCTGAGTATCGTTACCTGGACCTAAAAGTCCCTGAACGTTTGCTACAAAGGCAATATTCGATGTATTTTCACCTTGAAAGGCATAGAAATCCGTGATATCACTAGTACCACCTTGAACTGCAGGAGCATCAATATGATCTGCTGCGATAGCAACCAATGTTACAATCCCTGCGATTGCTGTTGCTAAAAAAATTTTTGTTTTCTTCATAATTTTGAGATTTTGTTAATTATTGTGTCTCTATCCTACCTACGGAAAAATGCAAGAGGCGGTTTTATATTTTTTCAAAAAGCTTGGAAAGTGACTGTTTTTTATAGATAAAAAGTATATTTATATCATAATAGGATTACCATGAACCCATCTGCAAATGGCTGGATAAAAAAACTACTCTCTGAAGTATCTGAATGGGATGATATTCAGACTGACACGACTACGTTTTATCAAAAGCTAAAGGAAACAGGATTCGTTTACGGAAGTAATGTTGACGTATTGCCAGATAATTATAAAAATAACGATTTTACAGATGAAGAACGCTGCAAAATCAATCTACTCCTTACCTTTTATTTTATATATAAAAAGCAAAATACCAATGAGAATTTCACAGAACATCTCATAAGGTATTACAAATCCATAAGCAATAACAAACGCTCCTTCTTTGAAGACTTATTTGGTGATAAATCCTCTGAAAGTTTATTAGAAAAACTCATCCATAAGCGCATCTACATTGATGATAATCTTATTACCAAGACGTTTAATTATTTTTTAATAAACGCCTTACTGTTTGTGGATATTTTAGGGTATCAACGGTTTTTAAAACATGAAAACAAAATTAGAAACTACGTTATTAATATTGAGTCTGCCTTAGAGACCATAGTCTTTTCGGCTATAGATTCTAAAACCCAAAAATCGGAGTACGACACTAACCTCATAAGGCTTTTCGAAGACTCGGTACGTCATAAAAATTCCGAATTACCTTCCTATACTGACGCCATTAACTTTATATCGGAACCTTTAGAGAAACTTTATCTGGTTGATTTGGTTTGTATGGCCTTATGGTCTGATAAGATAATTGATGCAGAGGAACTGGAATTTTTGGACCAACTTAAAACCGATTTGCAATTAGATTCCGAGGTTATGTCAAAATCCGTAGAGGACATTAACGTGTTTTACGAAACGCACAAAGATGATGTTGCTTTTTTGCGGTCTAAGAACTTGGCGCAAAGTTTTTATGATAACAGTAGTAAAGTCGTCTCCAAACTCATAAAACGCAATAGCAAGCGGCTGATTAGGGAATTGTCTGAAAGCAAAGAAGCTATGGCGTTATTAGCCCAATCTACTCAGCGCAATTTAACCGACGAGGAACAAAAGAAAATTCAATCGCAGTTATTGGACATATTTAAATCCATTCCAAGTTTGGCTATCTTTATGTTACCAGGTGGTATGATTTTACTTCCGTTGTTTGTGAAGTTCATCCCTAAGTTGTTACCCTCGGCTTTTGATGAAAACAGGATAGAGGACGATTAAATCTACTCTAACCAGTTTTTAAAATCCTTCACGCGCTCTCTAGCCACAATAACCTCTTGCTCGTTATAACGATGCAGCTTAATCTGTAATCTGGAATTTGTATAGCTTATAATGTCTTTAATAGCATTGATATTAACGTAAAACTTTCTGCTTACCCTGAAGAACACATCGGGCTCTAACTCATCTTCAAGCTGATCCAAAGTCATGTCTAATAGGTAATTTCTACCCTCATTGGTATGCGCATAAGTGCCTTTATTTTCACTGTAAATACATTCAATGTCTTCAATATTTATGAGTTTTAGGTGTTGGCCCACCTTAACAGAAAAGCGCTTTTTATACTCGCGCTCAATAGGATTCACCAATAACTTTTTAATATCATTAAAATCTAAGGTTACTGGCTTGTGTTGCGGAGCTCGTTCTTTATATTTTTCAACCGCCTTTCTAAGATCATCTTCATCAATTGGTTTTAAAAGATAATCGATACTATTAAGCTTAAAGGCCTGTAGTGCATACTCGTCATATGCTGTTGTGAATATAACCGCAGAATTAATATCAATCGCTTCAAAAATCTCAAAAGATAAACCATCACTTAATTGAATATCTAAAAAAATTAAATCAGGATGTTCATTATTCTGAAACCACTCCAACGATTCTTCTACCGAATGTAACATAGTGTCTGCGTCCATGCCTAAGATTGTTAGCATGCGTTGTAATCGTCTTGCCGAAGGTTTTTCGTCTTCTATAATAATTACGTTCATCTTAAAATTTCAATTTTTTATGGTTATTTTATTCCCACATTTTTGTTTCTTCAATATCCTTTTTATCTAAGTAAGACTTAATCTTTTTGTTCTCCCAGCTTTTATTAAACATCTTTCGCTCTTTAAAAACTCTCCAGTAATTTATAAACATTGCTACTGTCCAGAGTAGCAATACAGAAAGGTTTAGACTTATAATTGTATGCGTGTAAGTACCTTCAACTATATATAGGTTGTAAAGCAGTAACGCTACAACAACAAGATAGCCAGCTAAATGAATGTAAAATAATTTTACACGTCTTATATGCTTCTTAGCTTCTAGCAATTGTTGCTCCTTTGAATTGTCAGATTCCATGAATTTATTTTTATCGTTCACTATCTATAGTATCACTCCCAATTACGATCGTCCTTATCCATAAATTCTTGGATTTTTCGCTTCTCCCAGTTTTTTCCAAAAAGGAAATCCGGTCCAAACACACCTAAAAAGTGAAACGCTAAACCAATACCCCAAAAAAGAGCTGTAGCATAAGTCCCGAAACCTGTAAAACCTTGACCTGAGTTTAATCCAATTAATAGGATCAGAAATATATTGACTACGATATATACCGCTAAATGCCAATAAAATCCAATTAAGGCATCTACCTTTTTTTTGGCTTTTAAATAGGCCTCTTCTTTTCTAAAATCTGAAACCTCATCCTTATCTTTGTAAGGCTCTAAACTATATTTTTCCATAACGTTATTTTTTACTTTGAATCATCAAATAACTCTTCATTCATGTATTCTTGAATCTTCCGTTCTTCCCATTGGGTTCCATACTTAAAGGATATAAAATGTAATATTAAAAAGACTCCCCAAATGGTCCAGGAACTTAGCACATCAATAGATAAAAACTCATTGACAAAGCTATCCCAGCTATTAAAATCACCCCATACCTTAATAAAAGTAAGTATGGTATTCACCATTAAATATATTATAAGGTGGGTGTAAAACCCTTTTTCCTTTTCTACTCTGCGTTTGGCTCTTATGTAATTTAAATTTTGATCGTTCATAACTTCATAATTTTAGTTCCAACGGTTTTTTTCATCTTCTTCACGCATATATTCCTGTATTTTACGCTCTTCCCACTTAGCACCTAAAGCTCCGTTATCTACATAAACACGGTAAGCTTGAAATATTAAGCTTATACCCCATCCAAACACTGGAAACCAAAACCATTGAATGGTATGTTGCGAATATCTGTACCATATAAAGATTAAAAATGGTATCACTAAAAAATAGGATATAAGGCTGTAGTAAAAGCCTTTGAGCTCATCGACGCGCTTACGAGCCCTTACATAATCGTCGTTAAGACGCTCTTTTGATTTTTGTGCGGTTCTCATGATTGATACTTGTTTTGTGAGCATTGGAATTGCCACAGCAAAATCCTTCTCTCTTTGATTGATGTAAACTTTTCGTTCTGTAAGAAGCTGGTAGCGTTGCTTTATATTTTCTAGACCCACACCACTGCTCTTCTTTACAATTTGTTTTGGTTGAAGATTGTTTAACACCACTAAGTGGTTGCCATCTTCATATATTTTAATGTGTAATGGCTTACTCGAGGTGACCATATTATGCTTAACGGCATTTTCCAGAAGTAACTGCAACGACAAGGGCACCACCTTGCTTTCAGGATTGGAAGCTTTATCTGGTATTTCAAAAATGATGCTATCCTCAAATCGCATTTTTAATAAGGACATATATGTTCTGGCAAAATCCAATTCTTCATCAATGGTTACTAGTTCCTTGTTTTTTTGTTCTAAAACATAACGATACACTTTAGATAGAGCTGTTGTAAACTTTTGGGCATTCTGTGGATTTTCTTCAATTAAGCTTGTTAATACGTTAAGGCTATTAAACAAGAAATGAGGGTCTAACTGATTTTTTAAAGCATCAAACCTTGCACTTGCCGCACCAGCGATTACTTTTTGCTCCTTGACCTTGGTTTTTTGTAATTCCCTATAATAATAAACAGCATGAAAAAATAAAGAGATCACCAGGGTAATGAGCAATGCACTTAAATAAAACGCTGTTCTCTCCGTGTTGACAAACTCTGCCCAAGATTCCCCTTCAAGTACAATTTCAATAAAGGCTCTTATGAAGAATATGGTTATTAATGTGATGATTACGGACCCAAAAAAACCAAAAGCCAACCTGAACTTTTTATAGCGATGCCAAACCACCACATCATTGATGTATTCAAAAAAGTAAGAGTTTACCAAACTCAGTGGTACGGAATATATAATATAGTAAGCAAACGTGCGGTAAAACCTTTCATCTAACTCAATATCCAACCCTGTGAAATAGCGTATAGACTGATCTACTATCATAATCACAATACCAACAAGGATACCAGATACTACCGTTTTAATGAATCGTTTCATGTATTATTACTAACTGATTAAATAATTTACTCCTTACATGCAGCTAAAACTTGCTCGGCACGCTTTTTTCCCCAATTAGGATGAAAATCACTCTTTGGTTTAAAGGTATCAAAAAGTTCTATTGATGCTTCAATATCTTTGCAAAATGGAGTGGTGTCCTTTCCAAAATATCTAGCACTTCCCATTCCCCAATCTGCCTTACAAAATGCAGCTCTTGGATTTGTTGGTGCCAATTCCAATGCCTTAGCATAAAGTTCTGTTACTTTTCCAGCATATTTCATACCGTAGGTAGCACCATCGTAAGCCACCCAATTGGTATACACCTGAGCCTGCATTATCATTATCTCGGCATTATCCTCGCTTTTACTCATGGCAATATCCAAATGTCTTTGTGCTTTGTCCAGTTGTGCTTTTAAAACGGTTTCGTCCTTTTCGTTCCAGCTTTTTAGACTATTCATCTGAGCAATGTAGTAGTTAGGCAACCACTCATCTTCCTCAGCTTTGGCAATGCGCTCAAACATATTTTCAGCTTCATCCCATTTCCCAGCTTCCCAAAGTTCAAAAGCTTTAGACATACCATTTTCAAAATTAGTTTGTGCTGGTGCAAGTCCTGTAATGACCAAGAATGCGATAAATATTAAATTCTTCATAATTAAAGTGTGATTGTTATTGTTTGATCTGTTTGTAATTCAAATTTGGCATCTTTCCACTTTGGTGGTCCCATAATGATGCCTTTAGCCCCGTTAGAACATCCATAGTCCTCTTTAGGTATACCTATAAAATTGGTATCTAACTTACCGTTATCATTTTCATCATGAAAAGTAGAAACGGCGTAAGTTCCTTTTGGCAAACCTTCAAACGTGACAACACAGCCGTTATTGGTAATCTTAGAGATTGCCCCTTTATAAGAGGTATCTAAAAAATTTGCTGCTGTATTGTATACTGAAACAAATATTTGACCATCGTTACTATCAGCATCTTCAATCTTAACAGTTAAATTAAAAGTTTCCTGTGCATACACATTAGAAGACATGATACTTAATATGATAGCGGTGGCAATTTTTACTAGGTTGTGCATAATGTTTGATTGCTATGTTATGATTACAGTGCAAATATCTTAGGTTATATTGAAGTTTTAAAATAGCACTTACTGAATTGTCACTTTTTAATGACGAATTGTATTTTTTTTTAAAATTCATTTAAAAATCAGTAATTTAAAGCGCTGTATGTCTACTAATACCATAGTTACAATCTAAAATCAATCAAAAAATAATTCGTCATAAGTATATCCAATTAATGGCATTCGAAATGCAATAATAAAATATCCAAACTTGAAGATTACCTTAGATATTGGACGAGACTTAAAGGAACAATTTCGACGCGTTGTTAATTCGGACAATTTCGAAAAGGATTCAGGGTATTCTTATGATAAAATCAAACTGATAAAGTTTCCTGACCATACCGAGTTTTATCATTTTGAGCCTATTGAACATAACACCCCTGTATATATGACCAGCACAAACTCTAAAAATAGTGAGTGGTACCTCATTCATATGAATATTGGGGCAGACATGCAATTGAAAAAAACAACGAATCAACCAATGGTAAATCATAGGTTTGTTCCAGCGGGAATATTATTGTACTGTCCTGGGATAGAGATAAAAACTAATTTTCCGATGGGACATCGGTCAGAACTCGCATCCATTAGGATTCCGAAACACTTTCTGGATAATTACTACGAATCGCCATTTATTAAAGATGGTCAACTTTTAGTTTATGAGGATATGGAATACGGAATCGAAAATAAAATTCGAGCGGCCATAAAAGCTATGAACAATAAGCTTAAATGCCATGTGCTAATTTTGGAGGTTATTGAGCATCTTTTTAACAAAATTAAATACAATTCGTCCAAATCAAATGTTATTGCATTACACAATGAGGATATTAATAATCTCTTAGTCGCTTCAGAACTTTTAAAGAACCACCTTTCAAGAAATATTCCCTCCATTAAAGAGTTGGCAATGATCGCAAAAATGAGCCCTTCAAAATTTAAAGTTTCATTTAAACAATTTTTTGGTCGAGCCCCCCATCAGTATCACTTTAAGATTAAAATGGAATATGCCAGAAATGAGCTTAGAATGGGAAACAAAACCCCTGTTGAGTTAAGCTATGAATTGGATTATTCGCACCCGTCAAACTTCTCTTCGGCCTACAAGAACTACTTCAATACATTACCGTCTTTAGATTTTCGGAAAGTTTGAATTAGCTTTTAGCACTAAGATTCTGGCTTCTGACACTACCAATCCTTTAAAAAAATAACCTATACTTGTTTAAGGATATTACCAACTAATTAATTTAATTAAACAAAGAGATATGAAACTAGCTAAGTTATTTTGGTCTGCAGGTACCTTGCTCATCAATTTTGTTATTGGTTATTATGTTTATTTACAAAGTAAGGCACCTGAAAACGTCGCAGAGCGCTATCAATATTTGAATGATAACTGGGCTGCCTATGGTGGGATGTGGAAGGCTGAATTTCTTCTAATGGCCTTAATAACTGTAAGTGCATTTTATTTCGCACTGAATACCCGCAAGCTTAGTTGGGTAATAGTTTCTGTTGGGCAGTTGATTACCTTAATGACTTACCCTGTAATGTTGGGTGGCTATAGAAATACGCCTCTTGAAATTGCAGAAATGGCCAATGAAATAGCAACTGTAGTTTTTGTTTTTGGCAATCTGGTTTTATTTGGAGGTCTATTCCTATTATATTTAAAAGATAAATACCTTAAAGCATGGTTACGAGTCCTGGCATATGCAATCTCGGGGTTCATGGCAATCATTTTCTCAATTGTTTTTGCCGGCTTTATGACATGGCAACAGGCAATGATTGTTGCACCCTTGGTGAATATACTATACCTGATCAATGCATTTTATGGATTAAAGATTAAGGCCCATCCGGAAGAATGAAAAACGAATGCCAACTATGGCTGCAATTCATTGTGGTTAATTTACTCAAACGACTGTACACTTCGTGCTTGTGTTCTAATCGGAAATTGAATCTTATTCGCTATCTTTAGGATGTAGTGAAAAATCATAGCATTCAAAAATACATATTTGCATTGTGTTCAATTTAAAACAGTCTTGATATGAAATCATTATTAACTACCATATTATGCCTATTTCTATTTATATCCTATGGACAAGACTCAGGAACCAACTCAGATTCTGAAGGCTTTGAAGCCAAAATGATACAGACTTCAAGAATGCATATGGAATACATGGATTTTGGGGGCAAAGGAAATGTACTTATACATATTCAAGGAGTCCATAATGCTTCTGCATTAAAGTACAATCTCAGCTATTTCCAAAATTATGTAGCATGGAGAGACATTCTCTCTAAGGCATCGGAGCATTACCGAGTTTATTCACCCATTTATAGAGGTTATGGAAATTCTGATAAAGAAGGTGATGACATTTATAATGTAGAAAATATTGCTAAAGATATTATGGCCTTTATGGATGAAATGAAGATTGATCGTGCCACTTTTATTGGCCGAACTACTGCACCACAGGTCATGTTTTATCTTGCCGAAAATCACCCTAATAGAGTTGATGCCATAGTTGTTAGCGATAATAGTATGTATAAGACTGTGCCCATTCACAACGATGAAATAAAAGAGTTTATGTACTATTGTTCTTATGCAGCAATGGATTTAGGTGATCGTGCACCAGATATTGTTATGCCCTCTTACGATTATGAACCGATATTTTACACAGATGAATCAAAGAAAATTGACATACCGCTTTATTGGCCTTACTCGGAAGAGATGAATATTGTCAAGATGAATTTAAGTTTACTTAATTACTTACAACCAAATAATTCGTTCATCCCTAATGAAATGGCCAAAAAATACTTTGATAATCTTTACGCAGACAAAGAACTACAAAACAGAATAAAGCAATACTACGCAGAGAATGATCCAACACAAAAAAACATGGATGCTTTAAAAAATGCATTTGGCAACAATTTAACGCTTCAAAATATTGATGAGATTGAAGGTGCAAATTTTATGGAAAAATTTAAGAAAGCTGATGAACTTATGTTGAAGTATTTGATTTCGGTAAGTAAAGAAGATTAGTAAAGTGTGACCTATCTGACTAATCTTACACAAAATCTTTGGCACTAATTTTAAATACTAAGTTTTATGAAGACGGCTAAACTTTTATGGAGCATTGCTTCTTTTTATCTGCTAGTTATCGGTTTTTTTTATATGGTTGTTTTGAAGGATGCACCTCCAATTGGCCCAGAGAGATATGATTACATCACTCAAAATTGGAGCATCTATGATTATCAGTGGAAATCGGAATTACTTATGACAACTTTATTGTCCATTTCATCTTTTTTGTTTTCAAAATATTTTAAAAATCCTGGCTTTGTAATCATTGGTGTTGGTCAATTATTTTTTGCTATGGCTATGCCGCTAAGTATTGGAATTACACCAAATGCTCCTTTTGAATTTGGAACATTAATTGGCAAGGGAGCACATCAATTGGTCAATTACGGAATGATGGTTAGCTTAGTTGGATATTTAATCCTGCATTGGAAAGCTCGTATCTTAAGTAATTGGTTAAGGGTATTAGCAATAATATTATCAACGTTAGCCCTAATTTCATTTTTTGGAGGGTTTGTAAATATTATTGATTCATCAACAGCTCAAAAAGCAATGTTGCTAGTAATGTGCCTTTATATAATCAATGGATACTTTGGGATTAAAATCAATAAAACAAATTCAAACAATTTGTAAAAAACCATCAGCAACAGACAAAAAATAAAAACCAATGACCAACCGATTCAAAGAGAAGACATTTTTCGTAAACCAATATACAATAACCATATCAGTTATTTTAAGTGCTTTAGCCGCCCTGTCTTGTAAGAAAGAACCCAAGGTGTTCCCGAATACAGAAAGTGATTTAATAATGAAAATAAATGCTGTTCAAGAACAAGTGATGGCACAAGGAAATATGACAGAAGCAGAAGAACAGGCTTTATTAAGTTTATGCAGCATTGTTTCGCATGAGGACGGTTTGGCCATGTATACTACTGACGATGGTATGATATTAAAAGATGTAGAAATTACGCCAGTATTTGATGGTTGTGAAGATCTCTCAAAACAAGAAACAAGAGAATGTTTTAATAATAAAGTATCGACATTTATTGTGCGAGAATTTAACTTAAGTGTATCTAAAGATTTAAATCTTTCAGAACCAAAAATGGTAGAAGCATTTTTTATAATCAACGAAAACGGAAATTTAACTGGCATGAAGGTGAGAGATTCAGAAGTAATCGTTCAGGCAGAAATCTTAAGAGTGCTCAGAAAAATGCCTAAAATGAAACCAGCTACCCACAATGGTGAAAGAGTTTCTGTATTATGCTCTATCATAGTAAAATATGGAAATAATTTAGAAGTCGATGTTGTTTATATCCCAGAAAGACCAAATACATAATTGTTTATATTAAAACACCAATTGTCCAATAACTACCATACTTCAGTACGGCCAAAAACTTCAAAGTTTTAACCAACGAACAGTATGCACACTTTATTAAAATATTTGAAAAATGAAAGTAGCGTATAAAAGAAGACACTTAAATGTAAATTTGATTTTAGGTCTAATTTGGCTGGTTTGGTTTTCTTTAGGCGTATTTGGGAAGGAAGAACCCAATTGGACGGATTACGGTTGGATTTTTATTTCCCTGATGTACTTAGGGCTTTACGTCTATCAAAAGAGTTTTAAATATCTGACTGTTGAAAACGGAATTATAAATGTAAATGGTCCTTTCGGAAAAAAACTAAAAATGACCGAAATAAAACAGATTAAGAAATTTGCTGGAGATTATATCATCAAAACAGACAACGAAGAATTGACCATTAACACCCAGCTAATTGAATCTAGTGCACTCACTGAATTAAATTCAGAATTGGAAAAACTAAATGTGGAATGGGTTTAAAAACGGTAACTAACAATTATATAAATCCGTTCTACAGCATTTTTGCCAAATGTCCATATCTTAATAAACTAACGATATGAAAATAACACAGAGAAAAGAAAGGATTTTAATGACAGCAGTTATCATGTTATTACTCTCTATCCTATTAATGATCATAATTATTCCAGGAGTTTACACTAAAACTTTACCAAACGAATACAATTCTGGTGCTGTTATTGGAATTTCTTTAGCCATTTTAGTTCGGCTCCTATTAATTATTTGGTACACACTAAAAATCAAAAAAATTAGAAGTGCCACCGAAAAAAGAAAAACAGGATACATTGTCGTCGGGATTCTTATTCTTTTATTTGCAGTCATGTATTTAGATGGTGCTATTGCATTCTTGGACCATAAGCGTATCCTTTACGTTTCCTATTTGATGTATACAAGTATCTTTTGCGACTTAATAGCTTCCATACTGACGTTCGTAGCACTGTTCGCGAAGTCGCAAAAATAAATTGTAGCTATCTAAAAAGCTAAAAGCGATAAAGTGCATCACAATTACGCATTAAGCAGGCGGTTGTAAAATGTCCTCGTGGGAATTCCTCGCAAATTCGCTATCTTCGATTTGTGATGTAAAATCCTCTTGGATTTAACATAACCAAATCCAAATTATAATACATTAATGGACATACAACTCATTCGCAACGCAACTATCAAAATTACGTACGCAGGAAAAACCATTTTGATTGATCCCATGTTTTCAAAAAAAGGCGCAATAGAATCATTCGCAGGAATCGAAAGAAATCCTATTGTTAACCTCACAGTTTCAATAGACAATATCTTACGTGATTTAGATTTTGTAATCGTTACCCATACGCATCCTGACCATTTTGATGCTTTAGCAAGGGAAAAACTGCCAAAAGACATAAAATTATTTTGCCAGCCCTCTGACAAAGAATATATGCAAAAAGCAAAATTTGTTAATACGGAAGTGGTGGAAACGAGAACAACTTTTGAAACGATAAGCCTAACGAGAACGTCTGGAAAACATGGAAGTGGAGAAGTATTAGCGCAAATGGGAAACGTTTCTGGATTTGTGTTACAAGCCAATAATGAACCTACCGTATATATCGTTGGCGACAGCATTTGGTGTGAGGAAGTAAAGACCGCATTAAACACTTTTAAACCAGATATCATTATCACAAATTCAGGTGGAGCCATAATGCCTGGTTTCGAAAATCATCCGATTCTAATGAATGAGGAAGAAACAATTTTACTTGCAAAACATTCAGATAACGCAAAAATTGTTGCAGTTCATTTAGAAAGTTTAGACCACTGTAGAGTCACAAGAAATTCATTAAGACAACTAGCTAATGAACAAGGAATTGATGAAGCTCAATTAATCATTCCCATGGATGGACAATTGGTAACCTTATAAAACTAATTAATGTATAAGTAGGGTACAAAAACTTTTTTCGACATATTTTATTTTCGATTTATTTACTACATTAGTTAGTTGAATGCATACTAAACTTAAACGAAACCATTATAAGTTGGTGAACAAGACTTATAAAAACGAAATTGCTCATGAAAAAAACACTCTTAACTTTTTTTGTATTGCTATTTACGCTCCTATCATTTTCCCAAGACGTAGAAAATGGACCTGATTTCAGTGACATAAATAGTATTGAAAAGGCCATTGACTTATATAAAAAAGGGAGCTTGACTAAAATTTATATGATGCCGCCGGAGTTTGGGGGTGAAGACAGCCCTGAAAATACGCTGTATGTACCAGAGTTTGTTAAAGAATTTAAAAATCAATTCGACAATATGGTTGGAGACTTGCTTGAAGAGGGTAAACAATTAGGTTTTGAAGCCATCCCTGAATACAAAGGAAAAAGTTTTGTGCCTTCTAAACTGATACTAATGGTAACTGGCGATTCGGAATTCACTGAAACCATACATATTTGGTAAAGAAAAAAATGATTGACAACTTCAATAATAGCTCAATCACCCAATCCTAGAAATAAAAAAAAGACCATCCTAACAGATGGTCTTTTCAATTTTATATGATATGTTTTCTAAAACATCTCTCTACCAGCAAAGTGGAACGCACCTTCAATAGCAGCGTTTTCATCACTATCACTACCGTGTACAGCATTTTCACCAATAGAAGATGCATATAACTTACGGATTGTGCCTTCTGCAGCATCTGCAGGATTTGTAGCACCAATTAAGGTTCTAAAATCCTCAACAGCATTGTCTTTTTCTAAAATCGCTGCAACGATTGGGCCACGAGTCATGTACTCCACCAATTCACCAAAAAATGGACGTTCCTTGTGGATACCATAAAACTCCTCAGCATCTGCCTTGGTCATTTGCGTTAATTTCATTGCTACGATTTTAAATCCTGAAGCGGTAATTTTTTCTAATATTGCGCCAATGTGTCCTTTTTCAACAGCATCTGGCTTTAACATTGTAAACGTTCTATTCGTTGCCATTTGTAATTTTTTAATTGGGTGCAAAAGTAATGCATTTCTTTAATTTATCAAGCCACGGCCTTAATTAATGGCTAATGTTTAATGATAAATTAACAAAGTCTTTGGTAAGTTCGAGTGAATTATAGTTGTGATGTCAAATAAAATTTGTGTAGCCAACCTATCATCGCAGAATCATCCGAAGTGACACGACCTGTAAATCTTAAGCAGATAGGATTGAGTACGATTCTTAATTTCATATTAAAAACATTTACAAAAACCCTAAAAATTGTAAATTCGCTTCCTATGATTAAAGCGCAGATTTCAGAAATAAAAACACTTTTAGGAACACCGCAAGACATTGTGATTGTACCACATAAAAATCCTGATGGCGATGCTGTAGGTTCTACTTTGGCATTATACCATTATTTAAAGGCTTACAGCCATCGAGCGACCGTTGTTGCACCTAACGATTACCCGGATTTTTTAAAGTGGTTACCTGGAAATGATGAGGTTTTAATCTTCGAATCACAACAGGAAGCCTGTGAAGCGTTAATCCACAAAGCCCAACTTATTTTTACCTTAGACTTTAATGCTCTGCATCGTACTGGTGATATGGCAACATCCTTAGAGCAGTCATCTGCTACTAAAATTATGATAGACCACCACCAACAACCAGACACTTATGCCAAGTACACCTACTCTGACGTTAGCATGTCCTCAACCTGCGAGATGGTTTATAATTTTATAGAACTATTAGGCGATTTAGATAACATCAATAGCGAAATTGCTACTTGTCTATATACAGGTATTATGACTGATACTGGTTCGTTTCGTTTTCCATCTACCACAAGCAGAACGCACCACGTGGTTGGTGACTTAATGGAAAGAGGTGCAAAAAATTCAGAAATTCACAACCAGGTATACGATACTAATAGTTACAGTCGTTTGCAACTTTTAGGCAGAGCGCTTCAAAATCTTAAGGTCATACCAGAATTGTGTACCGCCTACATTACTTTATCACAAGCTGAGTTGGATGAATTCAACTTTAAAAAAGGAGATACTGAAGGCTTTGTTAATTATGGCTTATCCTTAAAAGACATCATTTTTGCAGCTATTTTTATAGAAAATGAACAAGAAGGGATTGTAAAAGTGTCGTTACGTAGTAAAGGGACTTTTTCTGTCAATGCATTTTCGAGAGCTCATTTTAATGGTGGAGGCCACACCAATGCTGCTGGTGGACGTAGTGAAGAGAACCTACAAATTACCGTTGAAAAATTTATTAGTATATTACCACAATATAAAAATGAATTGTCCCAATAATGAAACACCTACTCTACATAGTAATTGTGGCTTTTCTTCTGGTCAGTTGTAAATCGCCAGAAGCAAGAATGCCCGAAACAGTTCAGTCTGGCTCGTTCCTTAAGGAGTCAGCAGCACGTAACAAAAAACTGAACGAAAAAGAACAAGAACTTATTCAAACCATAATAAAAAATAATCCTGACAAGGATTATATTGCCTCAGAAAGTGGGTTTTGGTACTTCTACAATACCAAAGCCGAAAATGATACGATTCAGCCCGATTTTGGTGATATTGTAAATTTTGAATACAACGTGTCTGATCTTAGTGGAAATGAAATTTATGCCATGGCACAAAAGACCTATGTAATGGATAAGCAAGAATTATTCACCGGTTTGCGCGAAGGTTTAAAACTGATGACACCAGGCGATAACATAACATTTATTTTCCCATCACAAAAAGCATACGGCTATTATGGTGATGAAAATAGAATAGGAACCAATATTCCTTTAATTTGTGAAGTAACCTTAAACACGATAACCCAAGAAAATGATTAAAAAAGTACTTACAGCCTTAGTTTTATTGGTTGTTTTGGCAAATAGCTCATGCCAAGAAAAATATCCTGACTTAGAAGATGGGATTTATGCAGAAATTATTACCAACAAAGGGACGATGCTCGCCGAATTGTATTACAAGGACGTGCCTGTGACTGTCGCCAACTTTGTAGCTCTGGCGGAGGGCACACACCCAATGGTATCAGAAGAATACAAAGGAAAGCCATACTACGACAGTATAACCTTCCATAGAGTAATTGACAAGTTTATGATTCAAGGTGGAGATCCAACTGCAACAGGCGCTGGAGATCCTGGGTACAAATTTGCCGCAGACTTCAGCAAAAAATATTCACATGATGCACCAGGTATATTATCTATGGCCAACGGCGGTAACATTAATACCAATGGAAGTCAGTTTTTTATTACTGAGGTTCCCATAGAACGCTTAGATTTCTTTGATGCCGAAGGAAATTTAAAACCTTGTGATCAACCAAGAGTTAGCTGTCATTCGGTTTTTGGAAAACTGGTAAAAGGATTAGATGTACAAGATTCAATCTCTAATGTTAAGGTCATAGATCCTGCAAGAAGAAACCACAAACCAATTGAAGATGTCATCATTACAGATTTAAATATTATAAGAGTAGGAAAAGATGCCAAGTTTTTTGATGCACCAAAAGTGTTTGAAGAAGGCATGCCAAAAGTAGAGGCAGAATTTAATCGAATTAAGCAGGAAGCCAAAAAACTAGCAGAGGAAAAAGCAAAACTCGCCAAAGAGGAGTGGTTAAAGAAAAATGAGTCTATGGATGGTCGTCGCATTGATTCGCCTACAGGAATGGCCATGATTTTTACACATGAAAGCAATGGTGTAAAACCAACACCTGCCCAAAAGGTTAAAATTGACTGTGCAGGATATTTTGAAGACGGTACATTATTTTGGACCACTTGGAAAGAAGTTGCCGAAAAGAACGGTAAATATGATGAAAGACAAGATAAAGCTGGACAATATGCTCCTTTCACAATGCCATATAATGAAAGTGCTGGTTTAGTTGCAGGTTTTAGAGAAGCCATGTTAAATATGAAAGTTGGAGATAAAGCCAGAGTATTTATTCCTTATTATTTAGGCTATGGTGATTCTGGTAGAGCACCTTTAATCCCACCAAAAACAAACTTGGTTTTTGATATAGAAATCGCAGGTATTGCTGAGTAGGCAACCAACTTATAAAAAATAAAAAAGGCAGCTGTTTAGCTGCCTTTTTTTATTCCTTATAATAACATAATGCTAAACTACTGTCTATTAACAAGCAGAAGTTTGAGCATGTCTTTGTTTAATCTTTCTTCGGAATGTTTTTCAAAATTTCTAAAACAAACTCCCAATATTTCTGGGCTGAAGAAATCTGAGCGCGTTCATCTGGTGAGTGTGCTCCTTTGATGTTAGGTCCAAAACTAATCATGTCCATATCTGGATAATTCTGTCCAAGGATACCACATTCCAAACCAGCATGGCAAGCTGCTACATGCGGTTTTTTACCATTGTTTAGTTGTTCATAAATTGGTACCATGACTTTCAATATTGTAGAATCCATGTTTGGTGCCCAACCAGGATAACTACCTGAGAATTCCACCTCACAACCAGCTAATTCAAACGTAGCTTTTAACGCATTGGCTAAGTCCATTTTAGAGGATTCTACAGAACTACGTGTTAAGCATCCTACTTTGATATGACCATCTTTAACAATCACTCGAGCGATATTGTTAGAGGTTTCCACCAAATCCTTAATATCCGCGCTCATTCTGTACACTCCATTGTGTGCTGCATACAGCGCTTTGAGTAGTTGTGTTTGTGCTTCGTATGGCATTGCGCTTTTGGGTAAATCAGTTTCCTTAAAAACCATTTTTAAGTCAGGCTCCATGGTTTTATATTCCTTCTTAATGGTTTTGGATAAAGCTCCTAAAACCTCCAATATCATCGCCTCTTTATGAGATTTTAAAACCACTGTGGCTACACTCTCTCTTGGTATAGCATTTCTTAAACTACCACCATCTATCTCAGCAACCTTAATATCTTCAACAACAGCATAGAGCAAACGATTCATAATTTTATTGGCATTACCTAAACCTTCATGAATCTGCATACCAGAATGCCCTCCTTGTAAGCCCTTCACTTCAATAGTATAAGCTTTATAATCCTCGTTTGTTATAGGTTCTTGATTGTATGATCCTGTAGCGGTTACATCTATACCACCAGCACAGCCCACACCAATTTCATCGTCCTCTTCGGTATCTAAATTCAATAGGATTTCACCTTTAAGCAAGCCTCCCTTTAAGCCCATAGCTCCTGTCATGCCTGTTTCCTCATCTATAGTAAACAAGGCCTCTAGGTCTGGATGTGCAATAGTATCACTTTCTAAAATAGCCATAATCGTCGCCACACCAAGACCGTTATCTGCACCAAGTGTTGTGCCTTTTGCTTTAACCCAATCTCCATCTACAAACATATCTATACCTTGTGTATCAAAATCGAACACCGTATCATTATTTTTTTGGTGTACCATATCTAAATGCGATTGCATTACAATAGGTTTTCGGTCTTCCATGCCTTTAGTTGCGGGTTTTCTAATGATGACATTACCTACCTCGTCTTCTATAGTTTCCAGTCCTAATCCTTCACCAAAATTGGTCATGAATTTTATAACACGTTCTTCCTTTTTTGAAGGACGTGGCACGGCATTTAAATCCGCAAATTTGTTCCAAAGTGCCTTTGGCTCAAGGCTTCTTATATCTTGACTCATAATCTTTATTTTTACTATTTACAAAAGTAACCAAACTAAAACTATTTCCTATTTTTGATTCATGCTGAAAAACAAAAAACTCTTTATTGCTCTTTTCCTGATTGTTCAGATTGTTGCTATTCAAATCTTAAAGCAATTCCCTGAATTTGTTGAGCAATTTTACAGTCATGGCATATATGTATTCACGTCCAAGTTAATGCGTTATACCTTTGGCTGGATACCTCTTTCAGTTGGTGATCTGTTGTATACGTTGTTAAGTATTTATGTAATTCGTTGGATGATTGTCAACCGAAAACGAATTTATAAGGACACCTTAAATTGGTTCCTTGATGTTTTTGCAACGTTGTCCTTAGCTTATTTTGCGTTTCATCTATTGTGGGCGCTTAACTACTACAGACTTCCGCTGTATAAATCACTAGATCTTGAGGCTGAATATTCAACAGAGCAATTGTTGAGTTTCACTGAGCGCTTGATTCAAAAATCAAATACAATTCATCGTCAATTAGCTCCAAACGACTCGGCAAAGGTGGATATGCCATTTACAAAATCTGAAGTTTTTGATATGGTAAAAGACGGTTATACGTCTTTGGCTGAACATTACCCGCATCTTAAATATAACCCTGTAAGTATCAAAAAATCAATTTATAGTGTTCCATTAACTTACATGGGGTTTTCTGGTTATCTTAATCCTTTTACCAACGAAGCACAAGTCGATGGCTTAATTCCAACTTACAAATTTCCTACAACCTCCTGTCACGAAGTTGCCCATCAATTAGGTTATGCTGCAGAAAACGAAGCCAATTTTATTGGATGTTTAGCAGCGATACATAATGAGGATTTATATTTTAAATATTCTGGTTATACCTTTGGGTTGCGCTATTGTCTTGTTGAGATATTTAAACGTGACAAAGCCTTGTATTACGAAATCCTTCCAACAGTCAATAAAGGGATTTTAAAAAATTATGAAGAAGTTCAGAAATTTTGGAGATCTTACGAAAATCCGATTGAGCCAGTTTTTGAAAAAACCTTTGATAATTTTCTTAAAGCCAATAACCAATCTGCTGGTATGAAAAGCTATAGCTATGTTGTGGCTCTATTGGTGAACTACTTTGACAATCAGCCACTGTAAACGTTAAAAAATCTTAATATAATTTATAGAATAGCCTTTAATCTCTATCTTTAGAAATCTTAATTAACTAACCATTTTATGACAAAAGTATTTTTACGACTGCTCATGCTTATGTGCAGTTTTACGCTCTTTGCGCAAGATTACTTTCCTAGTAATACAGGTGTAAAATCTAAAAACTCTAACTACACGGCGCTTACAAATGCAACAATTTACGTATCTCCAACCGAGGTATTAAACAATGCAACCTTACTAATTAAAGACGGTAAAGTAGTCAATGTGGGCACATCGGTAAACATTCCTAATAACACAACCACTATTGATGCTTCGGGAAAAACCATCTACCCATCCTTTATAGACATTTACACCTCTTTTGGTGTAAAAAAACCTGAACGCGGTGGTGATGGTCCAAGATATGGTGCCAGTAGAAGCGGCTTTTATTGGAACGACCATGTCATGCCAGAACAGGATGTTATGGCAAGTTTTAAATACGACGGAAAATCAGCATCCGAAATGCATCAGCTTGGTTTTGGTGTAGTTAACACGCACATGCCTGATGGAATCGTTAGAGGTACTGGTGCTCTTATTGCTCTTAACAATGAGGCTGATAATGCACTTCGAGTAGTTGATGGTAAGACCTCACAGCATTTTTCGTTTAGTAAAAGCGTAACATCGCGTCAGTCCTACCCTTCTTCAATTATGGGAAGTATGGCTTTATTACGACAAATGTATAGTGATGCCAAATGGTATGCTGATGGTAATATAGATACTAAAGATTTATCATTAGAAGCTTTGAACAACAATACAGGACTTTTACAGATTTTTGAAGCCGGAAGTCGCGCGAATTTATTAAGAGCTGATAAAGTTGGTGACGACTCTAATGTACAATACACCATTGTTGGTGGTGGTGACGAATATGAACGTATAAATGAAGTGAAGGCTACCAATGCAACCATCATTCTTCCTTTAGATTTTAGAATGGCTTATGATGTAGAAAATGCACATTTGGCTTCTACCCTCGCTTTAGGAGACATGCGTTCATGGAATCAGGAACCGCATAATCCAAGATTGCTAGCAGAAAACGGTATTCAATTTGCCTTAACTACACATGGTTTAAAGTCAAAAAAATCGTTTAAATCTAATTTAATGAAAGCCATTGAAAGCGGACTTTCAAAAGAAAAAGCTCTGGAAGCCTTAACAACGGTTCCTGCTAAATTGTTGGGGAAATCTGATGTTTTAGGAACCCTCAAGGCGGGCAGCTATGCTAACTTTTTAATTACCTCAGGTGATATTTTTGACAAAAAAACCAAGTTGTTCGAAAATTGGGTGCAAGGAAATGCTCATATCATAGAAGATATGAATACCAAAGATATAGATGGAGATTACAACTTTAAATTGGCAGGAGAAGATTATAAACTAACCATTTCAAATAGCACGAGTAAACCTGCTGCTAAACTAGAGAGTAATGATAATAGCTTGGGCTCTAAACTGAGTTATACCAACGATTGGATAAACCTCACCTTTAAAACTGCAGATAGTACTAAAAAGGAGTATGTTAGGATTGTCGCCAATACGGCCAATAATAGTACCCTAAATGGTAAAGCTATAATGCCAAACGGAAATGAACTCTCCTTTTACGCCAACAAAACCAAAACAAACCAGGAAGGAGACTCAAAAGAAAAAGGGAAGACAGATTCTAAATCAGAAGAGGCAACGATGTATCCTATTACCTATCCTAACCTTGCATTTGGCTTTACGGAAAAACCAAAATCCGAAACGTTATTATTTAAAAACGCCACGATTTGGACGAACGAAGATGATGGTATTTTAGAAAATACGGACCTTCTAATTAAAAACGGTAAAATTTCAAAAATCGGTAAAAACCTCTCAGATAAAAACGCAAAGGTTATTGATGCTACTGGGAAACATATCACTGCTGGAATTATTGACGAACACTCTCATATTGCTGCAGCTTCTATTAACGAAGGCGGACAGAATTCTTCAGCAGAAGTAACCATAGAGGATGTTATAGATGATGAAGACATTAATATTTATCGAAATCTTGCAGGTGGTGTTACATCCATTCAAATTTTACATGGTTCTGCCAACCCCATTGGTGGTCGTTCCGCAATAATAAAATTAAAATGGGGTGAAGCTGCCGAAAATCTTATCTATGACAATTCTCCTAAGTTTATAAAGTTTGCATTGGGAGAAAATGTAAAACAAACACGAGTCAGCAGAAATGAACGTTTCCCTCAATCGCGTATGGGAGTAGAACAAGTTTTCATAGACTACTTTACCAGAGCAAAAGCTTACGACGAAGCTAAAAAAAGCGGAAAACCATATAGAAAGGATGCTGAAATGGAGGTACTGGCTGAAATTCTGAATAAAGAACGCTTCATATCGTGTCACTCGTACGTACAAAGCGAAATCAACATGTTGATGAAGGTTGCAGAACAATTCAACTTTAACATTAACACGTTCACCCATATTCTGGAAGGTTACAAAGTTGCTGATAAAATGAAAGACCATGGTGTTGGTGGTTCTACTTTTAGTGATTGGTGGGCTTATAAATATGAAGTTAATGACGCCATACCTTACAATGCTGCAATCATGCACAAAGCTGGTGTGGTTACAGCTATTAATAGTGATGATGCCGAAATGTCGCGTCGTTTAAATCAAGAAGCAGCAAAGTCCGTTAAATACGGAGGCATCAGTGAAGAAGAGGCCTTAAAATTCGTGACTTTGAATCCTGCTAAATTATTGCATTTAGATGATAGAGTTGGTAGTCTTAAAGAAGGAAAAGATGCTGATGTGGTTTTATGGTCAGACCACCCACTTTCCGTTTACACTAAGGCAGAAAAGACAATTATTGAAGGTGTGACATACTTCGACCTAGAGCGCGATAAGCAAATGCGAGAAGCAATTAAAAAGGAAAAAAGCGAATTAATTAATCTTATGCTTCAAGAAAAAAACAAAGGGTTAAAAACACAACCTATTAAGAAGAAAGAAAAAGAATTGCTGCATTGCGACTCCATGGATTCAGGTCACTAAGCACATCAACCCTTTTAAAACCAATTAAAATGAAAACATTAAAACATATAAATACGATTCTATTAGTGCTGTGTGTGACTTTTAGTTTTGCACAGCAAACACCTGCACCAGAGCAAGTCAAGGATTTTGCCATTATCGGAGCGACCGCTCATATTGGTAATGGTGAGGTCATTGAAAATAGCATTATAGTAGTGAGCAATGGGAAAATTACAACGATTGGACCCGAAGCTTCCACTCCACTCACCAGACAAGCCATGGACATTATCGATGCACGAGGCAAACACGTTTATCCTGGTTTTATAGTATCTAACGGAACATTAGGATTAGTTGAAGTTGATGCCGTAAAAGCATCTAATGACCTTTCGGAAATGGGAACATTTAATCCTCATGTGCGCAGTATTATTGCTTACAATGCTGAGTCTAAAGTGGTTGAATCGATGCGCCCAAATGGTGTTTTGTTAGGTCAGGTTGTCCCTCGTGGAGGACGTATTACAGGAACATCTTCTATTGTGCAATACGATGCCTGGAACTGGGAAGACGCAGCCGTTAAAACAGACGATGGCATTCACATTAATTGGCCAAATAGTTTTAGTAGAGGACGCTGGTGGCTTGGTGAAGATCCTGGTCTTAAACCAAACAAAAACTATGATAAACAGGTAAAAGAACTTACGGATTATTTTAATGAAGCTAAGGCCTACAATAGCGGAAATAAAACAAAAAAACACCTTCAGTTTGAAGCTATGGGAGATTTATTTACAGGTATTAAACATTTATATATCAATGCAGATGATGCTAAAAGCATAACAGATGCCGTTAACTTTGCAAAAGCCCAAGGTATAACTAAAATGACTATTGTTGGAGGTTATCAAGCGAGTGATGTTGCTGATTTACTGAAACAAAATAAGGTTTCTGTCATGCTGAAACGTGTACACTCCTTGCCAGAATTGGAAGATGACGATTACGATTACACATTTAAACAAGCCAAGGAATTAGTAGATGCAGGTGTTTTAGTATCTTTAGAAACTAGCGGTCAAATGGAACGCATGAATTCTAGAAACTTGCCTTTTTATGCAGGTACCACTGTAGCACACGGTCTAAACAAAGAACAAGCATTGCAGTTAATAACTTTAAATCCTGCTAAAATCATGGGAATTGATGATATGTACGGCAGTCTGCAAGTTGGAAAGAGCGCCACACTATTTATAAGTGAAGGTGATGCTTTGGATATGCGAACCAACAAATTAACACATGCGTTTATTGATGGTAGAAATATCAGTCTAGAAACACACCAGACTGAACTTTGGAAACGCTACTCAGAGAAATACGGAATTAAAGAAAATTAAAATTTTAAAAAGCGAGCTAAATAGCTCGCTTTTTTCTATTTATACTTCATGGTTTGCGGGTCATTCTAATGCATACAATAAAGACCTGTACTTTTTATTGTTTGTTTATTATTTGCTGTTTTAGAATTTACAATAAGACTAAATTTAAAGTACTTTTGCTTCAACTATGATAAAACAAATCACAAGTCCACAAAATCCATTGATTAAACACTTCGTTCAATTAAAAGAAAAGTCCAGACAACGTAAAAAAACTGGACAGTTTTTAATTGAAGGCAAACGTGAACTTTCCCTTGCCATAAAGGGTGGTTATCAAATTGAAACGTTGTTGTTTTATCCTGATTTGTTTTCTGAAAGTGAAGCCAAGGCCATGTCTCGATATGGTATTGAGATCATTGAAATATCACAAGAAGTATTTCAAAAATTGGCACATCGCGACACGACAGAAGGTGTTATTGCTGTTGTAAAAAGTAAAAGGCATCTGCTCGAAGACTTAAAACTCAGTAACAAAAACCCATTAATTTTAGTGGCCGAAGCACCAGAAAAACCTGGTAATGTAGGTGCCTTATTAAGAACTGCAGATGCTGCCAATGTCGATGCCGTAATTATTGCCAATCCTAAATCAGACTTGTACAACCCAAATATTATTCGATCAAGTGTAGGTTGTGTCTTTACGACTCAAATTGC
This sequence comes from Winogradskyella aquimaris, assembly GCF_042676105.1. Taxonomy (NCBI): domain Bacteria; kingdom Pseudomonadati; phylum Bacteroidota; class Flavobacteriia; order Flavobacteriales; family Flavobacteriaceae; genus Winogradskyella; species Winogradskyella aquimaris. The sequence goes on from NZ_JBHTJQ010000004.1 coordinate 86,974, forward strand.
TATGGCGAACACTACAGAAGCCATCGAATTTTTAAAGCATTATCATTTCAATATTTATTCGGCAATTCTTCAAGATTCAGAACCTTATAATACGCAGGATTACACGCTACCAACGGCCATTGTTGTTGGTACGGAAGCCACAGGTTTAACACAAGCCTGGCGTGATGCCGCAACGCAAAATATTAGTATACCTATGCAAGGGATTATTGATTCTATGAACGTTTCTGTTGCCGCAGGAATTCTTATTTTTGAAGCAAAAAGACAACGAGACTTTAAATAAAATTAACGATGTCAGTTCGAGTGATTTTCGAAGGACGAGAAAATTATATCGAGAACCTTAATAAGATAAAAAAGCTTCTCCATAAAAAATGCCTAAGAAAGGAATTTCACTCGAAGTGAAGAAATTATAACCTTAAGAGATTACATGACCGCACAAACCCTTTTTTACATCATCGTAGCCATTATCCTCATTAATTTTATTAAGGATAAAATTCTTGATGCTTTAAATGCCAAACATTTTAAGGATGCTATTCCTGATGAATTAAGTGATGTATATGATGAAGATGAGTATAGAAAATCTCAAGCCTACAAAGCCATTAACTATAAGTTCGGAATTTGGTCTTCTTTATTTTCATTGGTGCTAACCTTAGGCTTTCTATTTTTAGATGGTTTTGAATACGTTGATAATATAGCCAGAAGTTATTCCAATAACCCAATTATTGTCGGCTTAATTTTCTTCGGCATTATTATGTTTGCCAGCGATATAATCACCACGCCTTTTGCATATTACAAAACCTTTGCGATTGAAGAAAAATTTGGCTTCAACAAAACCACCAAAAAAACCTTCATTTTAGATAAACTCAAAGGACTACTGATGATGGCTGTACTTGGTGGTGGAATCATCGCATTGATAATTTGGTTTTACCAGCTTACACAAAACTATTTTTGGTTATATGCCTGGGTAATCGTAACCATATTCACTGTTTTTATGAATATGTTTTATTCACGGCTAATTGTACCAATGTTCAATAAACAAACCCCTTTAGAAGATGGAGAATTACGCAATAAAATTTCCGATTATGCAGAATCCGTTGGGTTTAGTCTGAATAAAATTTTTGTCATTGATGGCTCTAAACGCAGTACAAAAGCCAATGCCTATTTCTCTGGTTTTGGAAGTGAAAAACGCGTCACCCTCTACGATACCTTGGTGAATGATTTAGAAGATGACGAAATTGTTGCAGTTTTAGCACATGAAGTTGGGCATTATAAACGCAAACACATTATTTTTAATTTAATCTCCTCTGTTCTCTTAACCGGCTTGACGCTTTATATTTTATCAATCTTTATTTCCAATCCGTTGTTGTCAAATGCCATTGGTGTAGAAAAACAAAGCTTCCATGTAGGTTTGATTGCCTTTGGACTGCTCTACTCACCCATTTCGGAAGTCACGGGTCTACTAATGAATTATGTCTCGCGAGTTTTTGAGTACCAGGCCGACGACTATGCCAAAAACACCTATAAAGCTCAGCCATTAATAACCTCTTTAAAAAAGCTCTCTAAAAATAGCTTAAGCAATCTTACACCGCACAAAGCCTATGTGTTTATGCATTATTCACATCCTACATTGTTGCAAAGGGTAAAGAACTTATCAAAATAATTAAAACCTTTCCGTTCGTATCTTTGAAAAACGAGAAAAACTATACTAAACCTTTAACTATATGTTAAAGCTTCCTAACGAAATACTGGTAACCTGTTAATATTTCCTAAGATCTTTTAATAACACCTCACTAAGTTAGGAATTCATTTATATTTTGTTTAAGTTTTTGTTTCAAACATTAAACAAATAATAAAAATGAAAAAATTTATCTTAAAATGGTATCCTGTGATCCTAGCCTTTATATGCCTGTTATACTCGGTTGGCTTAGGATTATACGGTATGAAAGACGAGGCTGAATACTCTGCACATTGGCCAGCAACAATATTATTATTCGCAATTGCAATTAGACAAAGACGAACATCATGAATAGAGGATTTTTATTTATTGGAGCGCTTATTTTTGCGGCATATCTTTACTTTATGTTCTACAATATTTATCTCGCGCATAAAAAACAAAAAGAGAATCATTATCCCGAATTAACAGAGGAAGAGATATTCGAAGCATATGAAGACGATATTGATGACAAAGCTTAATAAGCAAAGAGAAAATAGCTTACTTCAATTTGTTATAGGTTAATATTATTGATTAATTTTCATAAAAGTCATCATTGCTTATCTCATGGAGTTTGTTTACTTTAGTTGTTATGACGGAAGTAGATATTGAAAAAGAAAATGCAGCCATTGCCAAAGCTTACAAAGAGTTACTGAGAGTGAGCTACCAGACCCTTAGCAAAGATGATAAAAAAATGATTCGTCATGCTTTTGAGGTTGCTTTAGACGCACACAAAAATCAGCGTCGAAAATCGGGTGAAGCTTATATCTTTCACCCTATAGCTGTGGCGAAAATTGTTGCACAAGAAATAGGCTTAGATGCTACTTCCATTGCTGCGGCTTTACTTCATGATGTTGTTGAGGATAATCCAGATTATACAATTGCAGATATAGAGCGCCTTTTTGGTGAAACAGTAGCTCTCATTGTGGATGGCCTGACCAAAATATCTTCCCTTAAAAAAGATATGGATGTTTCCCTGCAAGCGGAGAACTTTAGAAAAATGTTACTCACACTCAATGAAGATGTCCGTGTTATCATTATAAAAATTGCAGACCGTTTGCACAATATGCAAACCATGGATTCTATGCGGGATGATAAACAGGTGAAAATTGCCTCTGAAACCCTGTACATTTACGCACCGCTTGCACACAGAATTGGACTTTACAATATTAAAACAGAACTTGAAGATTTAGGCTTAAAATATACAGAACCAGAGGTCTATAACGACATCGCGGAAAAAATGCAAGAAAGCAAGGAAGAACAAGACGCCTATATCAAAGCATTTTCTAAAGTGATTGAAAAGTCATTAAATAAAGAAGGCCTTAACTACGAAATTAAAGGGCGACCTAAATCCATTTTCAGTATTAGACGAAAAATGGTTAAACAAGGTGTTTCGTTTGATGAAGTCTACGATAAGTTTGCGGTGAGAATAATTTACAAATCAGACTTAGCCAATGAAAAGTTTTTGGCCTGGAAGATATATTCTATCGTAACCGATCACTTTACACCTAATCCCATCCGATTACGAGACTGGATTTCATCCCCAAAGTCAACTGGTTATGAAGCGCTGCACATTACCGTTGTCGGACCAAAAAGCCGTTGGGTAGAAGTTCAGATACGTAGTGAACGAATGAATGAAATTGCCGAAAAAGGTTATGCAGCTCATTACAAATACAAAAATGCTAACGACAAGGAAGATAATCTAGACTTATGGATCAATAAGCTACAAGAAGCCTTAGAAAGCAATGAAACGGATGCCGTAGATTTTGTGGAGCAGTTCAAACTCAATCTGTATTCTAAAGAAATCTTTGTGTTCTCCCCAAAGGGAGATTTAAAATCCTTACCAAAAGGTGCTACTCCTCTCGACTTTGCATTTAGTATTCACACTGAAGTTGGAATGAAAACCCGTGGCGCCAAAGTCAACGGAAAACTAGTGCCACTTAGTCATGAGCTTCAAAGTGGTGACCGAGTAGAGATCCTAACTTCGGACAATGCTAAACCCAATGCCAACTGGTTAGATTATGCCACTACTGCCAGGGCACGGAGTAAAATTAAATCGGCATTAAATGCACACACCAAAGAAATTGCAGAGGAAGGTAAGGAAATTTTAAGACGTAAGTTAAAACAGCTTAAAATTACCTTGAATGAAAAATCCGTAAATGAGTTAGTTAATTACTTTAAGCTTAAAACATCTTTAGATTTATTCTACCGCGTAGGTATTGGAACCATAGATAATACTAAACTCAAAGCGTTTGCATCTTCTAGAAGTAATGCATTTATGAGTTATATAAAAAGCAGAATCCGTAAACCTGACGTTCCTAAAGACATTGACAAAGATGAAATTACCTCTAAATACGACATGTTGGTCTTTGGAAAGGAAGAAGAACGGCTTAACTATACTTTAGCTAATTGCTGTAACCCAATACCTGGTGATCAAGTATTTGGATTTGTAACCATAAACGATGGTATTAAAGTGCATAAAAAGAACTGTCCAAATGCTGTAAGTCTTCAGTCTAATTATGCTTACAGAATAATGTCTGCAAAATGGATAGATTCAACGCAACGCACATATACCTCACACATTAAGCTTTCAGGAATAGACAATCTTGGTTTGGTAAATGACATTACAAAACTGATTTCGGAGAACTTACACGTTAATATGAAAAGTATTAGTTTTTCTAGTGACGATGGAATTTTTAATGGAGATATTACCGTGGAAGTTAAAAACCAAACCATGTTAAAAAACCTTATAGACAAACTAAAAAAAATCAACGGTATAGACAAGGTCATAAGGGTATGATTTACAACATAAAAAAAGTATTGAAAACTTGTTCATTTCTTTCGGTTTTAATATCAAATTAAATCAACCATATCCTATATTTTTACGTAAATTTGCAGCTTAATTATGAATGCAACTACAGAAGAAAGTAATCAGGAAATTGTAAAACGCGTTTTTACCCAGTTCCTTGAAGATAAAGGTCATCGTAAAACACCTGAACGCTATGCTATACTTCAGGAAATTTATGATAGTCAAGAACATTTTGACATAGAATCACTCTATATTAAAATGAAAAACAAAAACTATCGGGTAAGTAGGGCTACACTTTACAATACCATAGAATTACTATTAGAATGCAACTTGGTTAGAAAACATCAATTTGGGCAAAACCAAGCTCACTATGAAAAGTCATATTTTGATAAGCAACACGACCATGTGATTCTTACCGATACTGGTGAAGTTATAGAATTCTGTGATCCTCGCATTCAATCCATTAAAAAAACTATCGAGGAGGTTTTTGATATTGAAATAACTAATCATTCACTATACTTTTACGGCAATCGTAAAAAAGACGACTAACTAATTTAAAAAATGGCAGTAGATTTACTACTTGGATTACAATGGGGAGATGAAGGCAAAGGGAAAATTGTCGACGTATTCACCTCTAAATACGATATTATTGCACGCTTTCAAGGTGGCCCAAACGCGGGTCATACACTAGTGTTTAACGGTAGAAAGCATGTGTTGCACACTATTCCTTCTGGGATTTTTCATGACAATACCGTGAATCTAGTAGGAAACGGAGTGGTTATAGATCCTGTGATTTTTAAAAAGGAGTTAAATAAGTTAGATGAACAAAATGTTGATTATAAAACATCCCTCTGCATCTCGCGCAAGGCACATATCATTTTACCTACGCATCGCTTATTGGATGCTGCAAGTGAAGCTTCGAAAGGAAAAGCAAAGATAGGTTCTACATTGAAAGGTATCGGTCCAACTTATATGGATAAAACCGGAAGAAACGGAATTAGAGTTGGTGATGTAGAATTGGCCAATTGGAAGGATAAATACCGTACCTTGGCAGACAAGCATGAAGCCATGATTGACTTCTATAATGTTGATATACAATATAACTTAAAAGAACTTGAAGCAGAATTCTTTGATGCCATCGAGACCCTTAAAACCTTAAAGTTTATCGATTCTGAAGAATATGTACACCAAGCACAACAAGCTGGAAAATCAATCTTAGCGGAAGGTGCACAAGGATCTCTTTTAGATATCGATTTTGGTACGTATCCATTTGTAACCTCATCTAACACTACGGCTGCTGGTGCATGTACAGGTTTAGGTGTAGCACCCAATCAAATCGGTGATGTTTTCGGAATATTTAAAGCTTATACAACACGTGTTGGCTCTGGTCCTTTTCCAACGGAATTGTTTGATGAAGCAGGTGAAACCATGGCACGTGTTGGTCATGAATTTGGTGCAACCACTGGAAGACCTAGACGCTGTGGCTGGTTAGATTTGGTAGCGCTACGTTATGCTTGTCAGATTAATGGAGTTACACAATTAATCATGATGAAAGGAGATGTACTCTCTGGCTTTAAGACTTTAAAAGTATGCACGGCTTACAACTATAAAGGTGAAACAATTACACACTTGCCTTACAATATCGAGGAAGAAAACGTCACTCCAATTTATACTGAGGTTAATGGATGGTCGGAAGATTTAACTGGAATGACCGATGCATCGGAGCTACCAAAAGCCTTTAATGATTATGTTGTCTTTTTAGAAAACGAACTTAATATACCTATTACGATCGTATCTGTTGGTCCAGACCGTAAGCAAACTATCGAAAGAAAGGTACTTTAAGGGCACACTATGCAACGATTACAAGCGATTATCGCATTTTTATTCTTTCTTAATTTAACATCCTGTCTATTTGGAGTTGGACTAGTAGAACATGAATTAGTAGATGATTTTTGGCTTTTTGCAAATGGTTCTTACGAAGAAACAGAACTAAACTATTCAGATAGGGAACATAATATTTCTTATACATTAGTGGATAGAACAATTTTAAAGGTTGGTTATAATGATGAGTTTATCATAGTTAAAAGTCGCCCAGAACAGTTTAATGATAAAATTTACTATCATATCATATATATAGAAGAAGTTAGGAATGGTAGCTATGATAAAGTTCCTTTTTATACTTTAGAACAATTCAAATTACTAAGAAAAAAATTGAATGTCCCAAAAGATTTAAAGTTTTCAATTAACTTTGAGGACAAGCTGAACAACGTTAAAAAAACTGTTAACCCATAATAAAGCTGATTGATAAGTGTTACTTTTTAATAAACATACAGCTTTGAATCCTTTAAAGAATCTACTTTTCATCATTTCAATTTTCCTTTCTCCATTTAGTTTTGCTCAGGAAAAACAAAAAATAACCATTGAGTATGCTGGTATTGCAGCCTCTGACCCAGAAATTGAAGATGGTGCATTAATTTTTCTACGTGATGAATCCCAGCAAGTACACTTTATTCATAAAGGTGTAAATCTATGGTGTGACAAGGCCGTGTACTATCAAGACCAAGACTATATCGAAGCATTTAGTAATGTTAACATGAAGCAAGGCGACTCCATTTCCATGGTTGCCAAATACATTGACTACAGTGGCAAAACAGAAATTGCCGTAGCCAAGGGTGATGTTGTATTAACCGAGCCCAATTCGGTTTTAACAACTGATAAACTTTACTTTGACAGAACTCGGCAGCTGGCTTATTATGATACGAGTGGCAAGGTGGTGAGGGACTCGTCAGGTACCATTACCAGCCAGATTGGTCGTTATTATATGAATGCTAAAAAGTACCAGTTTACAAAAGATGTAGTTCTTGTAAATCCTGATTATACCTTAAATACCGAGCGTCTCGATTTTTTTCCCGATAATGGTCACGCTTATTTGTTTGGACCGTCAACCATTGTTGGTGAAGAAAGTCATATTTACACGGAACGTGGTTTCTATGATACGAATGCCAATACAGGTTATTTTCAACGTAACTCTAAAATAAATTACGATAACAGGACCGTTGAGGGAGATAGCATTTACTTTGACCGAAATCGCAGTTTTGCCTCTGCCACTAACAATATTACCGTTACAGACACTTTAAATAATAGTATTGTAAAAGGGCATTATGCCGAAGTTTGGCGCGATAAGGATTCCGTTTTTATCACTAAACGCGCATTAGCAATCACTGTTCAGGAAAAAGATTCAGTGTATCTGCATGCAGATACCTTGATGGTTACCGGAAAAGAAGACAACAGAATTACAAGAGCCTACTATAATGCCAAACTTTACAAGAGTGATTTGGCAGGAAAGGCAGATTCTATCCATGTAAACCATAAAAAAGGGTTAACGGAACTCATCAATTTAAAAAGATTTAGCTCTACCGATGCATTTGCAATTGCCAGAAAACCTGTATTATGGAATTTAGGCAATCAAATGACTGGTGATACCATTCACTTAATTTCTAACACTGAAACTGAAAAACTAGATTCTTTAAAAGTATTTAACAACGCCTTTTTAGTGAGCAAGGACACAATTAGTGAAGATGGTTATAATCAGATAAAAGGTCAACGGCTTATCGGCTTGTTTAAAGATAATGAACTCTATAATGTAGACATCATTAAAAATGCCGAAACCATTAGATATATGCGAAATGAAGCCAACGAACTCATTGGTATTCAGAAATCAAAATCCGGTAGTATTAATATTCAAATTATAGAACAGGCTATTGAAGAAGTACGGTTTATCAATCAGATTGATGGTAATATTTTTCCAGAACCTGATTTTCCAAGAAATGCGAGACGCCTCAGAGGGTTTGATTGGCGTGGAGAAGAGCGACCAACTTCTGTAGACGATTTATTCAAAGATGATCCGCCGTTGGTATTGCCAAAAATTTCAGGGCTTGAGGACTATGTTCCACCAGAAGATTTTATAGACGACAGCGTTGCAGAACGTCTTGAGCAAGCTGGAAAGGCAACCCCAAACAAACCGAACAGGGCAGCACAAAATCTTCCACAGGAGGATGAAGAAAAAGACCCAAAAGAAGATTTAAAGCCTAAGAAAGAACAAACCACACAACCGAAAGTGGAATGGACACCTAAAGACAAACCTACCGAGATTTCAGAGGAGAAGAAAAAACTTAAAGTTAAAGGGGAAGAATAATTGAAGAATGCGTTTTTTAAATATCAGGCACAGACTACACCTCATCCTTTAGCCATGGAAGTTAGCCATGCCAAAGGTTCTTATATATATGACAACACGGGAAAGGCTTATTTAGATTTCGTCGCAGGCGTTTCGGCATGTACGCTTGGACATACACATCCCAAAGTGGTTAATGCCGCAAAATCACAGCTAGATGATTATCTTCATGTCATGGTTTATGGTGAGTATATTCAAAAGCCTGCATTGGAACTTACAAAACTTTTGGCTAAATATTTACCTAGTCCATTAGAGACCACCTATCTTGTAAATTCTGGTACAGAAGCCATAGAAGGCAGTCTAAAGCTTGCGAGACGCTATACGGGGAGGACAGAAATTATTGCTGCTAAAAATGCCTATCATGGCAATACCATGGGATCTTTAAGTCTCATGGATTACGAAGAACGTAGAGCACCGTTTTTACCTTTAATTCCTGATATTAAATATATTGCTTTTAATTCTGAAAAAGATTTAGATCAAATCACCAATAAAACAGCAGCTGTAATTTTAGAAACTATACAAGGTGGAGCCGGATTTATTGTACCACAAAACAATTATCTTCAAAAAGTACAAAAACGGTGTAATGACGTTGGTGCTGTCTTCATTTTAGATGAAATTCAGCCAGGAATAGGAAGAACAGGAAAGCTCTTTGGTTTTGAAAACTATAATTGTCAACCTGATATTGTGGTTACAGGAAAAGGTCTTGGAGGTGGCTTGCCTATTGGTGCCTTTACGGCTTCTGAGGACATGATGCAGACCTTGAGTAACAACCCTAAGTTAGGACATATCACAACATTTGGAGGTAACCCTGTTATCGCAGCAGCAGCTTTAGCAACTTTAAAAGAAGTTACCAGCTCCAATCTCATGGCAGAAGCTTTAGAAAAAGAACAATTAATCAGAACCCATCTTAATCACAAACATATTAAAGAGATTAGAGGTAAAGGATTAATGCTTGCTGCAATGGTTGATAACCCTGATATAACTAATCATGTTATTCTAAAAGCTCAAGACGAAGGGCTCATTTTATTTTGGCTACTTTTTGAACCAAAGGCCATTAGAATTACACCTCCGCTTACCATTTCAAACGAAGAAATTATCAAGGGTTGTAAAGTCATCACTTCAATTCTGGACAAGTTATAATCAATACTTTTTACTATAACTTAATGAATTTCAACTACTAACAAGAATGTAAAAATACTTAAATCAATGTTAATTAATTTGTTAAAAACAAAAATATAATTCATTACGACCTTTGGATGATAACTGTAATTTAGATTAGTGAATCTTAAAACCGCTTATGAATTATAGTCACGAAGACGAAAACTATCCGCTTACAAGATTTGAATCCATGCTAAAAACAAATGATATTTTGTTTTTTGATTCAAATGAATTTGAAAACATCATTCACCACTATCTCGAAAATGGAAAAATAGCTCTAGCCAAACGTGCAATCAAACTTGGCTTAGAGCAACATCCTACCTCTATCAACCTAAGATTATTCCAAGTAGAGATTCTAGTCATTGAAAATAAATTTTCAGAAGCTGATGATATTTTAGATATGCTTCATGAGATTGAACCCAACAATGAAGAAATATATATTCAAAAAGCCAATGTGCTTTCTAAACAAGATAAACACGAAAAAGCCATAGAAACGCTCTTAATCGCTATTGATTTATCCTCTGAACCTGAAGAAGATGCCGATCTTTACGCTTTGGTTGGTATGGAGTACTTATTTTTAGATCAGTTTGAAAATGCTGTCATTTATTTTAAAAAGTGTTTAGAGAGTGACACGTCTGATTATTCAGCATTGCATAATATCGTGTACTGTTATGATTTTTTAAATCAAAATGAGGAAGCCATAAGCTATCTCAATAATTTTCTGGATTCCCATCCGTATTGCGAAGTGGCTTGGCATCAACTGGGACGTCAATATTTTGCAATTAAGGATTATGCAAAGGCCAATGCCGCATTCGATTTTGCCATAATCTCAGACGATACATTTGTAGGTGCTTACATAGAAAAAGGGAAAGTTTTAGAAAAGCTTAAACATTATGAAGAAGCTATAGAAAACTATAAAGTTACTCTAGCGCTTGACGAACCCACTTCATTTGCTTTATTAAGAATAGGACACTGTTACGAAAAACTTGGGCAAGATGACATGGCCTTACAATTCTTTAACAAGACCATTAAAGACGACGCATTATTAGATAAAGGTTGGATTGCCATTACCAAGTTTTACATGAAACGCTTAGACTATCATAAAGCGCTTAAGTTTATTAATAAAGCTGTGAATATAGATGGTGAGAATGTTTTATACTGGAAACTTTACGCCACCATTAATAAGCGATTAAACTTTCTTGAAGAAGCAGAAATAGGTTATAAACGCACTTTAGAGCTCGGTAATTACGAACTGGATACTTGGTTAGACCGTTCGGATATTTTAATTGCTTTGGGAGAACATGATGCTTCAATATACAACCTTCTTCAAGCGGCAGAATTTTATCCAGAACATCCAGAGATTGAGTACAGACTTGGCGGATTATATTTTACAACACAGCAAAGTGAAAAAGGTCGTTTTCATTTAAAAAATGCCTTAAGACTGAATATAGATTATAGTTTTATTATCTCAGAACTATTTCCTATGCTAAGTGATAGACCAATGGTGAAGGCTATAATTTCACAGGCAAAAAAGACTTCCGACTAAAAAAATCCATACCTTAGCATTTCTTATTAAAAAAGAAATGCATAGACGTTTTTTAGACTATCTCATAATAACTTTTAAAGGTATAGCCATGGGAGCTGCAGATGTAGTTCCTGGTGTTTCTGGTGGTACGATAGCCTTTATTTCCGGTATCTACGAAGAACTTATTGAAAGCATAGATAAAATCAATCTAGGTGTTTTTAAGGTTTGGAAAAAGGAAGGTTTTAAAACCGCTTGGAAATCTATCAACGGTTCTTTCTTATTGGCACTTTTTTCAGGAATTGCCATTAGTATTTTGTCATTAGCCAAACTCATAAAATGGCTTTTACATAACGAACCCATTCTACTATGGTCGTTCTTTTTTGGTTTAGTTCTAGCAAGCATTATTTACATTGCCAAACAAATTAAAGGTTGGTCTCCAAAAATTATCATCGCTATAATTTTAACCTCTGCCATTTCTTATTACATTACTTTAGCAGAACCTTTTGCATCTCCAGATAGTCCTTTTTACTTGTTGTTCTGTGGATTTATTGCCATCATTGCCATGATACTTCCAGGTGTATCAGGTGCATTCATTTTACTTATTTTGGGGGCGTATCAAACCGCTATTGACACCATAAATAACCTTAGAGATGGGCTTTTTACCGGTAACATGGACTTATTTAAAGATGCCCTTTTAAAGTTTGTGCTGTTGGCAATTGGTGCCGTAATAGGTTTAAAAGTCTTTTCCAAAGCACTCAATTGGATGTTTAAACATCAAAAAAATCTAACCCTAGCCATCCTTACCGGTTTTATGGTAGGTTCACTTAATAAAATTTGGCCTTGGAAAAAGATCTTAAAGACCAGAGTGAATTCTGAAGGTGATGAAGTCGTTTTGTTAGACCAAAGCATTTTACCATCCTCTTACGATGGTGATAATCAAATCGTATTGGCAATTATCTTTGTAGTCGTAGGGTTTGCTACGATTTTAATTTTAGAAGGGTTAGGTAGTCAAAAAAATAAAGTCTAATGCAAAGCACCAGAACTTTTAAGGATCGTGTTTTTTTGGTCGTAAAAGGACTGGCAATGGGAGCTGCAAATAAAGTACCAGGTGTATCTGGAGGTGTAGTTGCATTTGTAGCTGGGTTTTATGAAGAATTCATTTATTCGCTTCAACGTGTAAATAATACAGCTTTTAAACTTTTATTCAACGGTCGTTTTAAGAGTTTCTACCAATATATCAACGGTAAATTTTTAGGTCTTTTATTCTTGGGAATGGTTGTGAGCTATTTTAGTGTTTCTAAGATTTTAGACTATCTTATAATTAACTATGAACTCTATGTTTGGAGTGCATTTTTCGGTATGATTTTAGGCTCAATCTATTATATAAGTAAAGATTTTAAAGCTTGGAACAGTAAAACCATTACGGCATTGATTCTGGGTACTATTGTTGGTATAAGCATTAGTTTCTTAGATCCCGCAACAGAGAATGACAATCTATGGTTTGTATTTTTTTGCGGTATAATTAGTGTTTCTGGCATGACACTTCCAGGTTTTTCGGGTTCTTTTATTTTAATCCTACTTGGAAACTATGTACTTCTCTTAGTAGATTCGGTCAATGCGCTATATGATACACTTTCAGATATTTTTACAGGTAATTTCGAGTTTATTAAAAACGAAGCCAGAATACGTATGCTCAAGGTTCTCGGTGTTTTTACCTTAGGCTCTGTGACAGGATTAGTGACATTTTCACATATATTAAACTACATATTGCATCACTACAAAAACATTACACTCGCAACTATCGTAGGATTTATTATTGGGTCGCTTGGTGTGGTTTGGCCATGGAAAGAAACCATTTACAAAACCAGTATAGATGGTAGCTATATTTTAGATTCTACTGGTAAACAAGTTATTGCAAATTATAAACGTTTTTTCCCTGAGGCCACTACAGAAACTTACATTGCAATTGCTTATATTGGCTTAGGAATCCTAATTGTTTTGGGATTAGAATGGTATGGACAACAAACAAGACAAATCAAAGCTTAAATTTGGGTTAATAGGAAAGAATATTTCCTATTCATTTTCTAGGGGCTATTTTGCCTCAAAATTCAAGAAAGAAGAACTTCCTTACACTTATGTTAATTTCGATCTAGAATCTATTGAAGATCTTGAGGATATTATTAAAAATACACCAAATCTAAAAGGCCTTAATGTCACCATTCCTTATAAGGAAACCGTTATACCCATATTAGACGATCTAAGTAAAAAAGCAAAAAAGATAGGTGCCGTAAACACCATAAAAATCACACGTTATCAAAAGCTTATTGGTTATAATACAGATTATTATGGCTTTAAAAATTCATTACAACCACACCTAAAAAAACATCATACGCGTGCTTTAATTTTAGGAACAGGTGGAGCTTCTAAAGCTATCGCTTATGCACTTAAAAAATTAAAAATTCAGTACGATTATGTATCGCGATCTGAAAAAAAAGGGGTGAAGTTCCTATATTCAGACCTAACTGCAGATATAATTTCAACATACACTATCATTATTAATTGTACTCCAATAGGCACGTTCCCTAATGTTAACGAATGTCCAGACCTACCCTACGATGCCATTACCAAAAAGCACATTTTATATGATTTGGTTTATAATCCTGAACAAACCAAATTCTTAAGTTGTGGAGATGTTAAGGGAGCTATAACCATTAATGGCTCAGAAATGCTAAAGCTGCAAGCAGACAAAGCTTGGGAAATATGGAACAAATAACATGGCGCATCAAATTGGGCGCCTAATCAACTAAACCTTCCTAAAAAACTTAACTACCACCAATTCTGCCGCCATGAATTCAAGATACTGTAATTCCTTTGTATTTAAGGGAGTTGTTAGTATCTTTAACCTCTTAAAATAATTTGACTTATGTCTGAGAATGATAACCTGCAAGATGCAGACGGAAAAAAAGAAGTAGAAACTAAAGTATCTAATCCTAAAGAAGACATATCTCCTGAGGTAGAAAATAAGACGGAAGGAGATAAAGGGTCCAAGATTACTGACGTATCTACGAGTAACGAAAAAGATAGTGAAGCCCATTCTGAAATTGAGGCTTCAAATGCCGAGGATGCAGAAGATGAATCTAATGCCGAGCGCCATGACGTAGAGGAAAAAGACTACCATGCTATGTCTATGCAAGCTTTAGCTGAAGAGCTCAATAGACTTTTAAAGCATCACAAAATTCAAACCATTTCAAAGCAAGTCAATGAAATAAAAGCTGAATTCAATGCAAAGTTCAGTGAATTATTAGAAGAGAAAAAAGAAGAGTTTTTAGAAGAGGGAGGTAATGAAATAGATTTTTACTACACTAACGATACTAAAAAACTGTTCAGTCAGCTCTATAAAGACTACAAACAATCCATCAGCGCGTATTATAAAGAACGTGAGCAAAACCTGAAACAAAACTTAGAAAACAGGTTAGCAATTATAGAAGAAATTAAAGGACTTCTTTCTGTGGAGGAAAATATGGGTACGACTTATAAAACCTTCAAAGAACTTCAAGAAAAATGGCGTAATGCAGGTCCTATTCCAAGAGATAAGTATAACAACGCCTGGAACACCTACCATCATCATGTAGAACGCTTTTACGATTTCTTGCATCTTAACAACGATTTGCGAGACATGGACTTTAAGCACAACTATGAGCAAAAACTAAAAATCATAGAACGTGCCGAGGAACTTGCCAAAGACGAGAACGTCAATCGTGCATTTAGGGAATTACAAGTCCTTCATAAACTCTGGAAAGAAGAGCTAGGCCCTGTTGCTAAAGAACATAGAGAAGAGATTTGGGAGCGATTTAGTAATGCTACAAAAACCATACATGATAAGCGACAGGCCTATTATGCCGATTTAGATAAAGCTTATGAAAAAAATCTAGAAAAGAAAGAGGAAATTATAGCTAAAATCCAAGATATTGGAGAAGATAAAGCTAATTCTCACGGTGCCTGGCAAAAAAAGATAAAGGAGGTCGAAGCGTTACGCGAATCCTTTTTCAATGCTGGTAAAGTACCTTTAAAGGTCAATGAAGCGACTTGGGCAAAATTTAAGGACGCGGTAAGAACTTTTAATCGAGGCAAAAACAAGTTTTACAAAGATCTAAAGAAAGACCAATACGAAAATCTACAAAAGAAGAAAGAGCTAATAAAAATCGCCGAAGAGAACAAGGACAGTGATGATTTTGCCGTGGTAACTCCTTTAATGAAAAAAATTCAAAGTGATTGGAAGAAAATTGGTCACGTACCAAGACGCGATAGTGACAAAATCTGGAAGCAATTTAAAAACGCTTGCAATCACTATTTTGACAGAATGCACGCTCAACGGAAGGAGAAAAACCAGCACTTGTACGATGCGTTTGATAAAAAGGTAAAGCTGCTTGAAGAACTCAATTCTTTAAAACTATCGGGTGACAACAATGCAGATGTGGAAACTCTAAAAACTAGAATTGCCGATTGGAAAGCCATTGGCCATGTACCACAAAATAAGCGTTATATAGACGGGAAGTTTTATAAAGCTATCGACGAGGCGTTTGATAAACTAAAAATGGAAAAGTCTAAATTGGAAATGGTAAAGTTTGAAAGTAAACTTGAAAACTTGGCCAACAACGATGAGGATACCAGACTTTTAGATAACGAACAAAACTTTATCCGTAAAAAAATAGGAGAAGTGAAATCTGAAATCACCCAATTGGAGAATAATTTACAGTTCTTTACTAATGTAGACTCAGACAATCCCTTGGTTAAGGATGTACATAAAAATATAGATAAGCATAAAAAAGAACTAGACACCTGGAAAGCCAAGTTAACTAAGGTACGCGAGATGTATAGTTAATTTATGGACAACAAACTATTAGGAAACTTCATTATTGCTTTTCCAACGGCGGCTTATATTACCTATACTATACTTATGAAAAACCCAAATTCAGGTATAGATTGGACATCTGTTGTAATATCGGGTTTAATTGCCATGGTAAGCTATGCCATTGGGAAAAAGATTAAAAACAAAGGTGAAGTAGAATAAACCTCACTCAAATATTTAAAAAACCAAAACCCATCTGATACTAACAGATGGGTTTTGCCCTAACTAAACTAAATTAACCTTAATTACAACCGCTTAAAAATAATTAAGATTTTTATTAAGACTATAAAAACTTTCGCTTTTATATTCTTTATTTACGTGGGAAATTTCGGTTTAGATGTTTGTGATTTTGTTTTTAGGGAATTTTAACATTATAGATATTAAATTCTGAAACAATCGCAGAATTTCAAATGATTAAAGGGACTTTGCCTCTTCCCAAAAAATATCCATTTCAGATAAGGTCATATCTTTTAGCGATTTATTCAGCGCTTTCGATTTGCTTTCAAGGTATTGAAAGCGTTTAATGAATTTCTTGTTAGTACGCTCTAAAGCATTTTCGGGATTCACTCTAAGAAAACGTGCGTAATTAATCATTGAAAATAACACATCACCAAACTCACTCTCAATAGCATCCTTGTCACCTTTGGCAATCTCAGATTTTAGTTCTGCTAGCTCCTCTTCTACTTTTTCAAAGACTTGTTCGGGTTGTTCCCAATCAAAACCAACACCAGCCACTTTATCTTGTATGCGATTGGCTTTTACCATAGCTGGCAAACTTTTTGGCACCCCTTCCAAAACACTTTTCTTGCCCTCTTTAAGTTTTAGTTGTTCCCAGTTACGTTTTACCTCTTCCTCGTTTTCTACTTTTACATCACCATAGATGTGTGGATGACGCTCTATTAACTTATCGCAAATACTGTTACAGACATCTGCAATATCAAAGTTGTTGGTTTCACTACCAATTTTAGAATAAAATACAATGTGCAATAACACATCTCCCAACTCTTTTTTAACCTCATCTAAATCATTTTCCAATATGGCATCACCCAGCTCATATACTTCTTCAATAGTAAGATGGCGAAGCGACTCCATGGTCTGCTTTTTATCCCAAGGACATTGCTCTCGCAACTCATCCATAATAACAAGCAAACGCTCAAAGGCCTTTAATTGGTTGGTTTTGTTTGACATAGTTTATTCTTCTTCCTCTGAAGATTCAGCCTCTAATTCAGCTTCTAGTGTGTCTAAAAGATTGTTTTTGTGAAGTAAGTTGTACCACTGCACTACCTTTTTTATATCTGATGGATAAACACGGTCTTCATCATAATCTGGTAAAACCTCAAAGAAATATTCTTCTAAAGTATCTTTACCATCCTTATGACTAATGGAGGTTTGCTCTCCATTTTCTTTATCCTTTATCTTTTTAAGAACATCTCTTAGCGGGATTTCTTCCGTTAAAGTATATATAGCTATTTCGCTTAAAATACTAATATTACTGTGTGCACCAACCGTAATTCTTTTTTTGTCTAAGAGTGACTGTACAACGGCTCCTGTTCTTGTTTGTGCTACAATTTCATATAATCCTGGCTTTCCAGAAATAGCTAAAATCTTATCTAAACCCATATATTTTGTATTAACGCTTTCTGCTCATTGCAGGAAAACGCATTTTGTAATCTATTTTAATTTTTCCTTTTGAAATGTTTGTTAACTTCCCTTTAATCAAACGTTTTTTAAAGGATGAAAGTTTATCTGTGAATAATACACCCTCTATATGATCGTATTCATGTTGAATAACTCTGGCAATTAAACCGTCATATTCCTCAACATGTGTTTCAAAATTTTCATCTTGATACTGAATCTTGATTTTTGGCTTTCTAAAAACATCTTCCCTAACATCTGGTATACTTAAACAGCCTTCATTAAAAGCCCATTCATCTCCTTCTTCTTCTAAAATTTGAGCATTGATGAATGTCTTCTTAAAATTCTTCATTTGCTCTTTTTCTTTATCGGACAAATCTTCATCTTCGGAAAATGGTTCTGTATCTACTAAAAACAAACGTATTGGCAAACCAACTTGTGGTGCCGCTAAGCCAACACCATAAGCACCATACATGGTCTCATACATGTTTTCTATGAGGTCATTAAGATTAGGATAGTCCTTATCAATTTCCTTTGCCTTTTTCTTCAAAACAGCATCGCCATATGCAACTATTGGTAATATCATAATATCGTTGTTTTCGGATGCAAAAGTACAATTCTTATTTAAGAATTTGAAGCTAAATAACTTTGCAATATTAAGGTCGCACTTATTTCATCTACTAGTGCCTTATTTTGTCTTTGTTTTTTCTTTAAACCACTATCTATCATGGTTTGAAACGCCATCTTAGAAGTGAAACGTTCATCTACTCGTACAATGGGAATATTCGTAAATTCTTTACTTAATTTTTCTAAAAACTTTTGGATATGCACTTCACTTTCTGATGCCGTGTTATCCATCTGTTTTGGCTCACCAACAACAAATTTTTCAACCTCTTCAGTGGTAACATAAGTTTTTAAATACTGAATTAGTTCCTTTGTATCGACCGTTGTTAAACCCGAAGCAATAATTTGCATTGGGTCAGTGACCGCTAATCCTGTTCGTTTTGTACCGTAATCTATGGCTAAAATTCTTCCCATGGTTGCAAAGATAGTGTAATAAAAAACGCTTCTTCATAAAAAGAAGCGTTTTTAAATTAGCTATTAATTAAATACTCAGATACATTTATATGAAATAAATTTAGGCTGCATTTAACAGGATTATGACACCTCATTGATGATTCCGTTACAATTCGAATAAAAAATATTTTACCAAGGCTATTTATCAGCTTATCTTTGATAAAATTTTTATACTGATGAAACAATTACAAACCGTTATAGAAAATGCTTGGGAAGACCGCTCCCTATTAACCAATCATGTTACCATAGATGCCATAAGAAGTGTCATTGACCTTATCGACGCAGGGACACTGCGTGTTGCAGAACCGACCGAAAATGGATGGAAGGTAAACGAATGGGTAAAAAAAGCAGTAGTACTCTACTTCCCAATTCAGAAAATGGAAACCTTCGAAGTGGGTATTTTTGAGTACCACGACAAAATTCCATTAAAACGTAATTATATGGAAAAGGGCATTAGAGTGGTACCGCATGCCGTTGCAAGACATGGAGCTTACATTTCTAAAGGTGTAATTATGATGCCAAGTTATGTAAACATTGGTGCTTATGTAGATGAAGGCACCATGGTAGATACCTGGGCGACTGTTGGTAGCTGTGCACAGATCGGGAAAAATGTACATCTTTCCGGTGGTGTTGGTATTGGTGGGGTTTTAGAACCTCTACAGGCATCACCTGTAATTATTGAAGATGGTGCCTTTATAGGTAGCCGATGTATTGTTGTTGAAGGTGTACATGTGGAAAAAGAAGCTGTTCTCGGTGCTAATGTAGTGCTAACGATGAGCACTAAAATTATAGATGTAATAGGTGATGAACCAGTTGAAATGAAAGGTAAAGTTCCTGCGCGTTCAGTAGTAATACCTGGCAGTTATACCAAAAAGTTTGCCGCAGGAGACTATCAAGTACCATGTGCGTTAATTATTGGTAAACGCAAAGAAAGTACAGATAAGAAAACCTCTTTAAACGATGCTCTACGCGAGTATGGTGTAGCCGTTTGATAAACTTTGTGCTTTAATAGTGAAATGACCTTGGTACATTTTAACTTTTCAGAATGAAAATTTTAATTATACAACAGAAAATGATTGGCGATGTTTTAGCTTCAAGCATTTTATTTGAAGCTATTAAACATCATAATCCTGATGCCGAGTTACACTATCTCATTAATACGCATACCCTTCCTGTTATAGATCAAAATCCTTTTATTGATAAAATTCAGTTCTTTACACCAGAACATGAAAAGAGTATTATAAAAGTCTTCAAATTGGCTAGACAACTTAGAAAGGAAAACTATGATGTTGTTATAGATGTCTACTCTAAGTTATCGAGTAATATCATCTCATTATTTTCTAAAGCAAACATTAAAGTCTCTATAGATAAAGGCAGAAATAAGTTATTGTACTCACACTTATTTAAACACAAGGCAAAAGCAGATACCAACGCAGGCTTAGCTATAGAGAATCGATTGCAACTACTGCAACCTTTAGGAATAGATACCGCCAAAATTGTAAGACCAAAAATATATCTAACCGAAGAAGAAAAAGCTGCAGCCATAACCTTTTTAGAGTCAAATCATATTAAAACCCACAAACCACTGTATATGACTGGAGTTTTGGGCAGTGGAGCCAACAAAACCTACCCTTTTGATTATATGGCTTCAGTGATAGATACCCTTGTAAAAACGCAACCGGAATGTCAGATTTTATTTAACTACATCCCCAAACAAGAGGCTGATGCCAGAGCAATTTTAGAATTGTGCTCAACTGAAACTAAAAAACACATCTACTTTGAGGTTTTTGGCAAAAGTTTGAGAGATTTTCTGGCCATCACTCATCATTGTACTGCACTTATTGGCAACGAGGGCGGTGCTATAAATATGGCAAAGGCCTTACATATTCCAACATTCACCATTTTTTCGCCATGGATAAAAAAAGAAGCTTGGAATATGTTTGACGATGGTAAAAAACACGTTTCGGTTCACCTTAAGGATTTTGACAATCAACCATATTCAGATGTTAAGCACCCTAAAGAGTTAAAATCTAAAGCTTCTGATTTATATTCAAAATTTAAACCTTCTTATTTTGAAAACAGCTTGGTAAAATTTTTAAACAACCTTTAAAACTAGCCCTTTTTGATACCGAATTCGGTCCACTTTTTATTTTCCTTTTTTGTAGTTGCACGTATAGCCAAATTTCTATCTAAGGATTCCTTGGTTTTATAGCCACGAGCATGATCGAGATGCAAACAAATTGCTTTATAACGTATTTGTTTAGTTTTAATACCATTGTTGATTAAACGCTCACCCAACTCTCTATCTGGTCCACCATACTGCATACGTTCATCGTAGCCATTTATAGCCAATAAATCAGATTTCCATGCCGAAGAATTACAATTGTTAAATGTGGCGCCTGTTGGTGTGACTACATCCAGAAAATTGGCTAAACCGTTTTTAGCAGAAAGCTTCAACTTATTTTTTCCACCTAATTCTCCTTGTTGCTTTAACCATTTTACCTCGAAACAACGTTTGGATTTTATATCATCTTCCGCTATAGCTTCACTAATATCCATAGGTAGTTTACAATAACCCCCAGATAGAAAATAGCCTTTTTCCGCCTGCTTCGCATGGGTTTCAACAAAATCTTCACGAGGAATACAGTCGCCATCCGTAAATAATATATAGTCATGCTTAGCTATAACAATGGCTTCATTCAATATTTTTTGACGTCTATATCCTTTATCTTCATGCCATGCATGTGTGATTTCTACAGGATAATCTCGCTTAAACCGATCTATTAATTCTTTGGTTTCATTGGTTGAGCCATCATCTGCAATAATAATGTCAAAATCCTTGTAAGTCTGCACACTGTAACCGTACAACACTTTTTCTAACCAATCGGTTTTATTATAGGTGGCAATAATAACTGTAATTTTAGGTAATGCCATAATTTATTTATTGATACCAAATTCGGTATACGTTGATTTACTCTTTTTTGTTTCTTGTCGAATCTTCTTGTTATTCCTTTCAGATTCAAGGTTTTTATAAGGTCTTTCGTGGTGCAAATGTACACAAATCGTACTATACCGCACTTGCAGAAACTTGATGCCATTATTCATCATGCGTTCACCAACTTCCCGATCTTCTCCACCATACTTCATACGCTCGTCAAAACCATTGACAGCAATGATATCTTTTTTAAAGCAAGACACGTTCATGCCGTCAAACGTCGCTTTAGTTGGTGTGAATACATTAAGTAGCTTCGCTTTAATATTAGACTTTGTTAATTTATTAAGCTTAAACGTTTTAGGCTGACCTTTGGCGACCAACCAATTGGCGTCAAAACATTTCTGATTTTTGATTTCTGTTTTGGAAAGTGTTTTGGAAATAGTTTCGGACAACTTAAAATAACCACCCGAAAGTGCACAATTTGGTCGTTTTAACTTTAAGTGTGTTTCAACAAAATCCCTTCTTGCAATACAGTCACCATCCGTAAATATGAGATAGTCTGAATTGGATGCCATAATCGCTTTATTAAGGATTTTGGTTTTCTGAAACCCTTCATCCTTTTGCCAAACGTGAGTGACACTTAATTTTGAAGAGGTTTTAAAGGCATCAATAACAGCTTTCGTGCTTTCATCTGAACCGTCATCAGCTATAATCAACTCAAAACTAGAGACCGTCTGAAGATCATAGCTATACAATACCAATTCTAACCATTTTGGTTGATTGTAAGTACTAATAATAACTGACGCCTGAACCGGTGATTGCATAAACACAAAAATACTATTTTTACAAAACTGAAATGATAAGTATGCTAAAACTCTCTGGTGTTATTATTACATTTAATGAAGAACGGAATATGGAGCGCTGTTTACAATCCTTAGTCAATGTGGTTGATGAAATAGTGGTAGTAGACTCCTACTCTACTGATAACACTAAGGCCATTTGTAAAAAATTCAATGTCACCTTTATAGAGCAAGAATTTCTAGGCTATATTGAACAAAAAAACTTTGCTTTAGAACAAACCACTTACAAGCATGTGGTGTCTTTGGATGGAGATGAGGCCCTTTCTGAAGCACTTCAAAAATCCATCATTGAAATAAAGACCAATTGGAAATTTGATGGGTATTATGCCAACCGGTTTAATAACTTTTGTGGTCAATGGATAAAATACAGCGATTGGTATCCCAATAAAAAATTGCGTGTTTTTGATAAAACCAAGGCGAAATGGACAGGTATTAATCCACATGATAATGTACAGTTTCATGATAGTAAAACTAAGAGCGGTCATTTAAAAGGTGATATTTTACATTGGACCTATCAAACTTACTCTGAATTCAACAAGAAAACTGAATATTTCTCAACCATCGCTGCAAAAGCCTATTATGACAAAGGTAAAGCGGCACCGATATGGAAAATTATCTGGAATCCTACCTGGGCGTTCATTAAGTCCTATATTTTAAGACTTGGATTTTTAGATGGATTTAATGGGTTTGTTATTTGCGTACAAACTGCAAACATTACCTTTTTGAAATATTCAAAGTTACGAGAAATTTATAAGACTGGTAATTAACTTTTTTTCTTCCTCCAGAAATAATATTTCTTTTTAAAGGCTTCCTTCTTTTTAAAACCTGAAGAAAATTTTTCAGAAAAATAATACATACGCTCCCTTAACTCATTATGTGGTTTGTTAATAAGTTTTGCATATTCATCACTTATAATATCTAGCATATAATCCTTTGGGGATAATCGCGCAAAATTGGCCAAACGCTCATCATAAGACAAGGTTTTAAATTCCATCCGATTCAGGTCTACCAGATAAAAATCATAACCATCTGATGTTTGCTTTATAAGGGTGTTTCCTGGGGAATGATCTAAAAAATGAATTCCTTTTTCATGCAGCTGAAACGTAAACTGTGTAAATTGTCTCAAGATATTATCATAATCCTCACATTGTGGCTCGTCAATCAGTTTACGTATTGTAAAATCATAGTCCAATTGTTTACTGATGTAATAACTTTTACCAAAAACAAATAACGATGTAAACTCTACATATGCTTCTGGACTTGGAGTCAAAATTCCTGCCTCCAAAAGTTTATCTGCATACAAAAAAGAACGCTCAGCTTTACTTTTTCTAAAAAATCGGTAGACAATTTTATTTATAACATTAGGGACTTTAAATCCTTTTATGTTATACTTCACGCCATCAATTTCCAGGATCTTAATCACATTTCTATAGCCTGTACCAATGAGTTCTCCCTCTTTAGAAAACCGATTAAGTGTTTCTAAAATCAAGGGCTTAGTGAGTTCTGAATTTTTATGAATTTTAATCCTTACAGACATAAATAGCTTTAATTACCTGCAAAAGTAGGTATTTAATTCTTTAATTTTGCCAACATTCAACCAGAGGCTATGTACAAGCATTATCTTATTACACGTTTTAATCTTAGAAATAAGAATTGGGAATTTACCAAGAACAACGAAACACTCTTAACTCGTGAATGGATGACCCATCGTATTGGTTTGTTCAGTAATTTTTGTTTGCCATCTGTAGCCAATCAATCCAATACCAATTTTAAATGGCTTTTGTTTTTTGATATCACAACGGATCAAGATTTTAAATCAGAAATCGAAAAACTTCTTCAACCTTACACACATTTTAAGCCATTTTATATAGATGGTATGGATGCTTTTCACAGCTCCATCAAAGATTATATCATTGAAGATAGCAAGGACTCAGATTATATAATTACTTCACGCATAGATAACGACGATTGCATTCATAGAGATTATATCGATACCATTCAATCTCAATTTCAATCACAAGATTTTATGGCCATTGACATTTTAAAAGGCTACTCACTACAAATTTCGCCCGAAATTATGCTGGGTAAAAAGGAGCACATTTTTAATCCCTTTATCAGTCTTATCGAAAAAAATGATAATCCAAAGACCGTTTGGTTTAGTGACCATAACATGTGGAAAAAAGAATCCAGACGAATAGAAATTGCTGATAAGCGTCTATGGATGTCAATCATCCACGAAAAAAACAAAGTCAATGAGTTTGATGGCTATGACAATGTAGCCTGGGAGACAATTAGAGCAAATTTTAAAGTGTCTGAACACATAGACAACAAAGTCACCAACGAGATTATTTCACATGACAAATGGAGGTATTTAAGCTTTAAAAATAAATGCTATGTCAACTATGTTTTAGCGAGTAAAAAGTTTAAAAAGGCTTTGGGTCTTTACAAGATTAAATAAAGTTTTCAATCTGAAATAAAATAAATTGACCTCATTTTATACATTCAGAAACAGAGTAATTTTTAATCCTTACTTTTGAATCCATAACTAAACTTACATGCGTTTAATTCAGTTTACCGCCTCCAATGGTTGGAGAGGACACGAACAAAAAATCATTTATCTATACGAGGCTTTTAAAGCTGAAGGCTATGTCGAAGATCAGTGGATTGTCTGCCCATCTGGTTCTGAAATAGAGCGTGTCGCGACCGGCAAAGGTATGCAGGTCATTCCCTTTGATTACAAATCTGAATACAGTTTATCATACGCCAAAACATTTAAGAAACTTGCAGAGGAAAAAAGAGCTACTGTTATTTTTATCCATAGTAGTAAAGCCCATACGTTGGCAGTTTTAGCACATTTTATTTTTAGAATGAAGGTCCCTTTGGTACTTTGTAGAACACTAATAAAACGTGTTGACACCAATTTCTTTAGAAAATGGAAATACAACTACAAAGGCATCAAAAAAATTATATGTGTGTCGCAACCTGTGGTAGAATCCTTAAAATTTGCCGTCAAAGATCATAGTCGTTTTACGGTTATTGGCAGTGTTACAGATGTCAATAAATTCAAAAAACAGAATGCTTCAGGTCTATTACATAGGGAATTCAATATACCAAAAGATTATAAAATAATAGGTAATATTGCCGAATTCACTGGCTTTAAAGACCATTATACTTGGGTAGACACGGTTGAAATATTAGTAAAGGAAAATAAAGTGAAAGCCAAGTATGTGCTCGTTGGTAAAGGCAGCCTAGAAGAGGATATAAAAAACTATGTTGAAGAAAAGGGACTTACAGAACACATCATTTTCACGGGCTTTAGACGTGATGTTCCTGAGATTTTACCCGAGTTCGATGTATTTCTTTTTACCTCTAACAATGAGCCGACAGGCGGTGTTTTATTAGAGTCCTATGCTTGTAAAGTACCTATTGTGGCGGCGGATGCTGGCGGAATATCAGAAGTTGTAGTTAATGGTAAAACCGGTTTACTCGCAGAAGTTGGTAATGCCAAAGATTTTGCTGAAAAAGTAATAGTATTAATTGAAGATAGCGACCTACAAAAATCCTTTACAGAACATGGCTATCAGTATCTTTTAGATAATTTTACAAAAAAGGTTATCTCCAAAAAAATGTACGACGAATTGGCTAAGCATCAGATTTAATAGGTAATTTTATAAGGTCACCCAATTCCTTATTCAAGCGTTCAACAGAAAGACGTTTTAAAGCTGCCCAAGGAAAGAAAGTGAGTTCACCAAAATAAGGTTTTCCACTTATAGAATATAGATCAACACGAACAAAAATAAATTCACTAGACAGTCTTTTGGCTATATCTACAAGTTCATCGAAATTATCTGGCTTTGGTAACTCTTCTTCAAGAAAATTTTTTGAATTAGAATCATCTGTAAGCTTTTTCCAGTTCAAATCATAATAGCAGTTTCTGTATTTTCCGTTATGGAAAGTTTTAGTCCAAACATATTTGGGCTCCCCGTGAATACAGAAAAATTTATAGTCAACAATGTTTTCGCTATCGGTTTGGTCTAAGTAATGTTCTGCTAAAATTCGTGGTTTTATAGCTCTGTAAATCGGCTCTTTGTACTTGTGATAATAATTTAATTTTAGAAATTTATTAAGCCTTTGCTTTACGTTAATAATATCTATTCGAGATTTATCTTCTACAATAACATTATAACCAGACCCATGGGTACCTTTCAACGCAAATTGGTTGGGTAATTGATCAAATGCAATATCCTCTACGTTATCATATATACCAATGAAATCCACAAGATACTTACTACCAATTTTATTTTTCACGAAATCTCTCACTTCGTATTTATCTACAAAATTCTTGTAGTCTTCATTATATAAGTTGAACTTTAGCCATTGCAATTTTTCCATAAACTCTGTCGGAGGATCAAGATGCAATTGCTTTCCATTTTTAAGGTAATATTGTGCTTTTACAAAAGCAAGATCAGCATTAGGCAAGTGCTTTAATAGTTTTGAAAGTAGCTGGTAATATTTTCTTTTAAAAAAATTCATTAGTTATAGTTAGACTGTAAAAATATCAATACTTTTTAATATGTATTAAAGGTTATTTCTATTTTAAAACAATTACAGTAAGTCGTATCTTTGCACAACCATTTTTAATACACAAAAATGAATCATAAACTCGCACTTAAGCATCCTATATTTGATGTTATTTCTCGATCAGCCGAAGCACTACAATTAAAGTGTTTTGTTATTGGTGGTTACGTAAGAGATTATCTTTTAGAACGCGAAAGTACTAAAGATATTGATATCGTTGCGGTTGGAAGTGGTATTGCCTTGGCAGAAGAAGTTTCAAAAAACTTACCAAATCACCCTAAAGTACAGGTGTTTAAAACTTACGGTACAGCCATGTTGCGCTATGAAGATATTGAAGTAGAGTTTGTAGGTGCGCGTAAAGAAAGTTATAACGAAGACAGCAGAAATCCTATAGTTGAAAATGGCACTTTGGAAGATGACCAAAATCGGCGTGACTTTACCATCAATGCTTTAGCTCTAAGCCTTAATGAAGAAGATTTTGGCGATCTGATAGATCCTTTCAACGGATTAAAGGATTTAGACCAAGGAGTAATCCGTACACCACTAGATCCAGATATTACCTACAGTGACGATCCCTTGAGAATGATGCGAGCCATTAGGTTTGCAACACAGCTCAACTTTGACATTGAAGAAGAGTCCCTAAAAGCCATATCGGCCAATAAAGACCGAATAAAAATAATATCAAAGGAACGCATTGTTACGGAATTACATAAAATTCTTGAAAGCAAACAACCTTCCATCGGTTTTATCTTGCTCGAAAAAACTGGTCTCTTAGGCTATATATTACCAGAACTCACAGCTCTCAAAGGTATTGATGAAATTGAGGGACAACGTCATAAAGATAATTTTTATCACACCCTAGAAGTTGTTGATAATATTGCCAAAACAACAGATAATTTGTGGTTGCGCTGGGCTGCACTTTTACACGACATCGGAAAGGCTCCAACCAAAAAATTCCATAAGACCATTGGCTGGACGTTTCATGCCCATGAGTTTGTGGGTTCTAAGATGGTATACAAATTATTTAAGCGACTTAAAATGCCATTAAATGACAAAATGAAATTTGTTCAGAAAATGGTACTCATGAGTTCTCGTCCAATTGTTTTGGCTAGTGAGGTGACAGATTCGGCAGTAAGGCGTTTGGTATTTGACGCAGGTGAGTATGTCGATGATTTAATGACCTTGTGTGAGGCGGATATCACCACCAAAAACCCTAAAAAATTCAAAAAGTACCATAACAACTTTAAGTTGGTAAGAGATAAGATCGTTGAAGTTGAAGAACGTGATCGTGTTCGTAATTTTCAGCCACCTGTTTCTGGTGAAGAAATTATGAAAGCCTTTAATTTAAAACCTTCAAGAGAAATAGGAATCATAAAGGAAGCCATAAAGGAAGCGATTCTTGAGGGTGATATCCCAAACGAACATGAGGCCGCCTACAACTTAATGATCGAAAAAGGAAAAAAATTAGGATTAACTATTCAAGATTAAAACAAAAATTTGCAAAAGAAAGAAAAATGAAAAAGGATAATAAAACCGTTATTTACTGGCTACTTACTGGTTGCATTCTAATTTTTATAATGGTTATTGTTGGTGGTATAACTAGGTTAACACATTCTGGTTTATCCATCTCAAATTACAAGCTAATTTCCGGTGTGATCCCTCCCATGAATGAAATCGAGTGGAATGAGGCTTTTGATTTGTATAAACAGTATCCAGAATATCAAAAATTAAACTATGGTATGTCTTTGGAAGAGTTTAAAGATATTTATTTCTGGGAATGGATTCATCGCGTCATTGGCCGTTTTATTGGATTGGTGTTCATTGTTCCTTTTGTTTATTTTTTAATTAGAAAACAACTTTCTAAATCCACAATTAAAAAATCCATTGTTCTTCTCTTAATGGGAGGATTTCAAGGTTTCTTGGGTTGGTATATGGTTAAGAGCGGTTTGGTAGACCGTCCGGATGTTAGCCATTATAGGTTAGCAGCACATTTAACGACAGCGTTTTTAACATTTGCCTATACTTTTTGGGTAGCTTTAGACTTGATCTTTCCAGATAAAAAAGCTGTAGACACAAAACTTAGAAACTTTATACGATTGGGACTAGTTGTTTTAATCATTCAAATTATTTATGGAGCCTTTGTTGCTGGATTAGATGCGGGATGGATTCATAACCATTGGCCCTTTATGAGTGAAGGTAAATTTATTCACGAGACAGTTTACACCGAACAAAACCCAACCTATCTCAATTTTATTGAAGGTAAAAGTGGTGTACAGTTTATACACAGAACATTGGCTTATGTTGTCGTCATTTTCATTTTGGCGATATGGTACAAGGCCACGCGCAAGGAGATATCAAAATGGCAGAAATTAGGTGTCAATAGCCTACTTCTTGTGGTTGGGATTCAATTTTTTCTTGGTGTACTTACCCTATTATTAGCAGTGCCTGTATGGCTAGGTGTTTTGCATCAGGTAGTTGCATTTATTTTGCTCAGTAGTATGGTTTTTACACTGCACCGTTTTAGTAAATAGTTTAAATTTGTACCATGATTTATAGATTTAGAGTCATTTTAGATAATGACACAGAAGACGATGTATTTCGCGATTTAGAAATTCGTGAAACAGACACTATGGAAGACTTACATAACATTATTACCCAATCTTTTGGTTTTGATGGTATGGAAATGGCTTCTTTTTACATAAGTGATGACGAG
This sequence comes from Winogradskyella aquimaris, assembly GCF_042676105.1. Classification (NCBI taxonomy): domain Bacteria; kingdom Pseudomonadati; phylum Bacteroidota; class Flavobacteriia; order Flavobacteriales; family Flavobacteriaceae; genus Winogradskyella; species Winogradskyella aquimaris. Next base: position 117,112 of record NZ_JBHTJQ010000004.1, read on the forward strand.
TGGAACCAAGGTGAGGAAATCGCTATGATGGATATGAGTGAAGGTGGTAATAAGGTTAGGATGATGAGTACGACCACTATTAAGGATGTGGTTCACGAAGCGTCACCAAAACTCATCTATGTCTATGATTTTTTAAGCATGTGGACCTTTTATGTGGAATTAGCAGAAATTGTGGATGAAGCAGTCGGTACGGATTACCCCAACCTTATGTTTGTTCATGGACAAATACCAGATGAAGCGCCAGATAAGACATTTGAGGCTGATGATGATTTAGATTTTAATGAGTTTGATGATGACCTAGATATAGACGATTACGATAATCTAGATTTTGACGAAAACTGGAATTGAATATTAAAAGCACCTTATTTTGGTGCTTTTTTATTTTTATGTAACAAAATTTAGAGACGCTCGTCTTATTCACATAACCAATCATTACTGAAGTTTCAGTATTAAAAACCAATCAATTTTGGAACAATCCATTCTAACAATCAATAATCTCACAAAGAAATTTGGCTACCTCACAGCTGTAAAAGATCTAAGTTTTACCATTAATAAGGGAAATGTTTACGGTATTTTAGGGCCTAATGGCAGTGGAAAATCCACCACTTTGGGTATTGTACTCAACGTGGTTAATAAAACAAGTGGAGACTTTCATTGGTTTGATGGCAATACCACCACCCATGATGCTTTAAAACAAGTCGGAGCTATTATAGAACGCCCAAACTTTTATCCTTATATGACTGCTGCAGAAAACCTTAAATTGGTATGCAGAATAAAGGGGGTAGATTACAGTAAAATTGATGAAAAATTGGAAGTTGTTGGGCTGTTAGATAGAAAAAATCATCAATTTAAAACCTACTCCTTAGGAATGAAACAACGTTTAGCTATAGCCTCAGCTTTGTTAAACGATCCTGAGATTTTAATATTGGACGAACCTACAAATGGTTTAGATCCACAAGGGATTCATCAAATACGTAAAATCATTAAAGAAATTGCGGCCAATGGTACAACGATTTTGTTAGCCTCGCACTTGTTGGATGAGGTCGAAAAAGTATGCTCGCATGTCGTTGTCCTAAGAAAGGGTGAAAAATTATACTCAGGAAGAGTTGATGAAATGATAAATAGTTATGGCTATTTTGAGCTCAAAACAGAAAAGCAAGATGAGCTTCTTAAAATACTAGAGAATAATCCAGACTTTGGAAAACTAAAAGTTGAAGGAGAATTAATTACGGCATTTTTAAATGAGCCCATGTCAGCTTCAGACTTTAACAAAATGATGTTTGACGAAGGTATTGTGTTATCACATCTTGTTAAACGAAAAGAAAGCTTAGAAGAGCAATTCTTACAACTAACCGATAACTTAAATTAATCATCGATTTGCTGACCTTATTTCAGTCAGAAATTCAATAATCAATAAACTATAATTAACCAATCAATATATGTTACGCCTTTTAAAATTAGAATTACAAAAATTATGGCTCAATAAGACCAGTAGAATTCTCATATTGGTATCTTTTATCTTGCCATTTACTGTATTGGTATTGTCATCGATAAAAATAAATTTCTTTGGTCTTTTTACTCTAGAATTGGGGGAGTTAGGTATTTTCAATTTTCCAATGATCTGGCACGTTACGACGTTTTTTGCCGCTCAGTTTAAATTTTTCTTTGCGATAGTTGTAGTGAGTATGATTGGTAATGAATATAGTAACAAAACGCTAAAGCAAAATTTGATAGACGGTCTTAGTAAAAAAGAGTTTATTCTATCCAAATTTTATACGATCGTATTTTTTTCATTATGTGCCACAGTATTAATAACCTTGGTATCATTTGTCATAGGCCTTATATACTCCAGTTATACAGAACCTTCCATCATTATAAGAGAAATCGAGTTTTTATTAGCTTATTTTGTCAAGCTTGTGGGCTTTTTTAGTCTATGTTTGTTCTTTGGTATGCTACTTAAGCGTTCGGCATTTGCGTTAGCTTTTTTATTCATTCAGTTTCTAATTGAATGGTTGATCTTTTGGTTCTTTAACTCAAAAGTAGGTAATGAAGTAGCGTGGAAGATCCATAACTTCATGCCGTTACAATCTATGTGGAATTTGGTAGATCAACCTATACAGCGTATTGCGATGACTAAATATCCTGATAGTAACGACATAGCTTATGATTATGCCGTACACTGGTACGAAATTGCTATTGTATTGGGTTGGTCTGCACTTTTCATCTTTTTATCTTATCAATTATTAAAAAAGAGAGATTTATAATAGCTTTGTAACAATTGCTATGATATTTTAATACAAAGAATGGGAGTTTTTGGGTTCTCCTTGTTATATTGTATTGATGTATGTAGTATACACCAAAGTTGTTATGAAAAAGAGTTGTCTTTTAGTATTTACCGTACTGTTTAGTGCCCTAACCTTTGCTCAAAGTGAAGCTTCATACTGGTATTTTGGACGTAATGCAGGTCTCAGATTTGATGCAACAACAGGAACCGTAACTGGTATTACAGATGGCCAAATTAATACACTTGAAGGTTGCACGTCTATTTCTGATGAAAATGGAAATCTTCAATTTTACACAGACGGACAGACCGTTTGGAACCGTAATCACCAAATTATGCCTAATGGAAACTATTTTAGTGGCACAGGATTGCTTGGTGATCCGTCTAGCACGTCCTCAGGTGTCATCGTTCCTAAACCGGAAAACCCAACCCAGTACTATATCTTTACAGTAGACGAACCACACCATGACAACGCATCCGTCTATCCTAATCAATTTAACGGAAACTATGATAGCGGTGGAACCGTTCCAGGTGCTGATGACGGCTTTAATAATGGCTTTAATTATTCCTTAGTGGATATGACACTCAATGGAGGATTGGGTGATGTTGTACCCACTGAAAAAAATATTCCACTTATAACATATGATCCCAACGATGATTTAGAGATTCGATTTAAATGTGCAGAAAAAATTACAGCAGTACGTGCTGAAGATTGTTCTTCATTTTGGGTTATTACACACTTTGGTGACTCCTTTTATTCCTTTAGAGTTGATATTAATGGAGTTGATACGACTCCTGTTGTTTCAACAGTAGGTCCATATGTTCCAATCGAGGGTTATCGCCGTAATGCCCTTGGCTATATCAAAACCTCTCCTGACGCCTCAAAATTATTGGTAGCACATTTTGGGTTCGCCACTACAACAGGTGGAAATGCTGGAGGCGGTGTATATTTATATGACTTTGATAACGAAACGGGTATTGTTTCCAATAATGTAGAGTTATACAGTCCACAAAATAATAATAGCCCTTATGGTGTTGAGTTTTCAGCTGAAAACCGTAAAGCCTATGCAACAGTTGGCTTGGGTATTCAAGGCAATGGTCCTAGTCAAGTTTTACAATGGGACCTTGAAAGTATAGATATTCCTAACTCAATGGAAGTAATTCATAGCTCTAACGCTTTCAGTGCAGGTGCATTGCAGCTAGGTATAGATAGAAGAATTTATAGGGCCCAGGTTGATTTATCCAACATAAATGGAACAGGAAGATTTCTGGGCGTCATTAACAATCCTGAACTAGACGGTTTAGCAGCAAATTATAACGAACAAGGAGTACTCGTTGATATCAATGGAAATAACCAAAATCTAAGTCGTATTGGCCTACCACCATTTATCCAGTCCTTATTCAATTCTGAAATAGATATCATAAGAAACGGTATAAGTACCACAGAATTACGCCTTTGCACGGGAGATAGCTACACCTTACAAGCAGATGATATTCCTGGTGCCGATTATGCTTGGTCTTTTGATGGCAATCCTATTGCAGGAAATAATCAAGCACAACTTTTTATTGACACTCCAGGGTTTTACGAAGTGTATATTGAGCCAAACAATGGCGATTGCCCTATTGAAGGTAGTGCCGTTGTTGGAGTTTTTGATATTCCCGTAGCAAATCCTGTTTCTGATGTCGTTGTTTGTGATGATTTTGGAAATGATGGTATTTTTGAAAATTTTGACTTTACCAATAAAAATGGTGAAGCACTTTCCACGCAATCGGCATCGCAGTATAATGTGCGCTATTTTGAATCTATGGATGACGCCAATACACTAGAAAATGAAATCACCTTCCCGTATACTAACATTAGTAACCCGCAAACCATTTACGTTAGGGTAGATAATATAAACAACACCAATTGTTTTGATGTGACTTCGTTTCAGCTTGAAGTGTTTAATACCCCTCAAATTGTCCAACTTAATAATATTGAATTTTGTGATAATGAAGGGGACCCAACCGATGGTTTTGCATCGATAGAATTGGGCGATTTAATTCCAAATATCAGAGGTGCCCAGCCAGAAACAGGCACAAGTATTACATTTCACCCTACGCAACAAGATGCGGATGATAATACATCTCCATTACCACTGTCTTACATAAATTCTATAGCGGTTAACGAAACTATTTTCGTTAGGATTGAAAACACAAACAATACGGATTGTTACAGTACCGGAAGTTTTCAGCTTACCATCAATGATGCACCAGTGGCAAATGACATTACTATTGTGCAGTGCGATGAAGATGGGATTCCCGAAGGGTTTACGACCTTTAATATTGGCTTGTTTAGCGATGAAATTGTCAATAACGAGCAAGATCGAAACGTTACTTATCACCTTTCATTTGAAGATGCCGAAAACAATATTAACCTTATTAATTCAAATACATTTGATAATTTCTTCAACCCACAAATTGTCTATGCAAGGGTCACCAACACATTGACCGGTTGTGTGAGTTTTAGCGAGGTCTCACTTGAGGTCAGTACGACATCCTCCAACAATGCCAGCCTTGCTGTGTGCGACGATGATGGAAACGAGGATGGTTTCGCCACCTTTAACCTCAATGACTCCAACGCTATCGTTCTGGCTGGTGCACCTGCTGGTTTGGACCTTAAATATTATGAAACCTATGAGGATGCCCTGGTGGAATCCAATCCTCTAGGCAATACTTTTACCAATACCATTCCTTATAATCAAACGATCTATGCACGTGTGGAAAATTCCAACGCCTGTTATGGCATTAGCCAAATCGAGCTGACCGTTTACGAGCTTCCACAAGTCGAGACGACTTTTGAAACCCTGTACTGCCTCAATAGTTTCCCAGATACTATTGTACTGAATGCCGGTATCCTTAATGGGTCCCCAAGTAATTTCCTGTTCGAATGGTCTACTGGCGAAAGCACAGCGACCATAGAGGTTGATGCTCCGGGCAGCTACAATGTTAGGGTGTCTAACGTTAACGGTTGTTTTAAGGACAGAACCATTACCGTGTTACCTTCGAATATTGCGACAATAGACGATATCGAAGTTAGGGATGCTTCAAACAATAACTCCATCACTGTTTTGGTTTCTGGCGAAGGTGATTATGAATATGCATTGGATGACATCGATGGTCCTTATCAGGATTCAAACATCTTTGAAGATGTACTGCCTGGATTATATACCGTCTTTGTAAGGGATAAAAATGATTGTGGTATTTCCGAAGAACTGGTATCGGTCATCGGCTTTCCAAAGTTCTTTACTCCAAATGGTGATGGAACCAATGAGTTTTGGCAGGTCAAGGGCATCAACAATCAATTCCAGGCCAACTCCTTCATCTTTATCTTTGACCGTTTTGGTAAATTGCTCGCAGAACTCGATCCGTTAGGCCCTGGATGGAACGGTACCTATAACGGGGCCAAGATGCCCGCCAGTGACTACTGGTTCAAGGTAGAGCTAGAAGACGGTAGAACCTTTACAAGCCATTTCTCTTTAAAACGATAATATTGAAACCAAATCTATTCCTAAATAAAAAACTAATAGCTATAGCTTTTTTATGTTATGGTATATTTTGTCAAAGCCAAGAGCCTAATGATTGTGTTAATGCTATTACAGTTTGTGGTAATTCTAGTTTTGTTTTTGATGTTAATGGAGAAGGTGTTGAAGAAGTACAAGGCTTAAGTAGTTGTGGTAGTGGAGAAAACAATAGCGTATGGTTTCAAATCACTATAGCAAATTCAGGGACCTTGGCATTTACCTTAACACCCAGTAGCAATGCTATTACAGAGGATTATGATTTTTTCCTTTTTGGTCCAAACGCCACATGTGGCAATCTTGGTGAGACTATAAGATGTTCTACGACAAACCCACAAGCGGCTGGTCAGGGTAATAATTTAACAGGTATGAGTCCTGACGACCCAGACCCTAATGAAGGTCCTGGTGCAGACGGTGATAGTTTCGTGAGTGATCTAGATGTTTTAGCAGGCGAAACTTACTTTTTAGTTATAGACAGACCAGTAGGAAATAGCCCCTTTTCACTAGAATGGACTGGTACAGCAACATTTCCTGAGAGTCCATCTAATCCACTTTTAGCAAATCCTAACCTTACGAGCCTTCCCGATTTGGACCTATGTGACAATGTTGCGCCATTTGATGACTTAATAACCGAAATTGATCTTACAGCCCTTACTCAAGATATTATAAATGGTCAAAGTGACGTTGCGGTGAGTTATCACAATACCGAAAACGATGCTAATGTTAATATAAATCCACTTGGAGAAATATTTACCAGTTTTTTCAGTACACAAACCATTTTTATACGTATTGAAAATACCACTACTAATTGTTACATTATTAACACATTGGATGTAAATGTTACTGGCCTCTCAAATTTTAATACACCAACTACTTATGAGCTTTGCGATGATGATTCGGATGGCGATGATCAAAATGGACAAACCAGTTTCGATTTTGATGTGAAAACACAGGAGATTATTAATGGTATTCTAGGTGCTAACTATAATATTAGTTACCATTTATCACAAACAGATGCAGAGGCTGATGCCTCTCCCTTACCCACAATTTTCACAAATACTACAGCTACTCCAACTGAAATTTTTGTTAGAATAGAAGACTTAACTAGCGGTTGTGTTGGATTTACCTCGTTTGATATTGTCGTTGCTGCCAAGCCAATTGCTAATGACGTATCGCTAATACAATGCGATGAAGACGGGATTCCCGAAGGGTTCACTACTTTCAATCTTAACGAAATTTCCAACGAAGTTACCAGTAATGTACCGAATACCAATGTCACCTACCACCTATCTCAATCAGATGCTCAAAATAATATTAACCCTATTAATTCAAATGCATTTGATAATTTCTTCAACCCACAAATTGTCTATGCAAGGGTCACCAACACATTGACCGGTTGTGTGAGTTTTAGCGAGGTCTCTCTTGAGGTCAGTACGACATCCTCCAACAATGCCAGCCTTGCTGTGTGCGACGATGATGGAACGGAAGATGGTTTCGCCACCTTTAACCTCAATGACTCCAACGCTATCGTTCTGGCTGGTGCACCTGCTGGTTTGGACCTTCAATATTATGAAACCTATGAGGATGCCCTGGTGGAATCCAATCCTCTAGGCAATACTTTTACCAATACCATTCCTTATAATCAAACGATCTATGCACGTGTGGAAAATTCCAATGCCTGTTATGGCATTAGCCAAATCGAGCTGACCGTTTACGAGCTTCCACAAGCCGAGACAACTTTTGAAACCCTGTACTGCCTCAATGGTTTCCCAGATACTATTATACTGGATGCTGGTATCCTTAATGGGTCCCCAAGTAATTTCCTGTTCGAATGGTCTACTGGCGAAAGTACAGCGACCATAGAGGTTGATGCTCCGGGCAGCTACAATGTTAGAGTGTCTAACGTTAACGGTTGTTTTAAGGACAGAACCATTACCGTGTTACCTTCGAATATTGCGACAATAGACGATATCGAAGTTAGGGATGCTTCAAACAATAACTCCATCACTGTTTTGGTTTCTGGCGAAGGTGATTATGAATATGCATTGGATGACATCGATGGTCCTTATCAGGATTCAAACATCTTTGAAGATGTACTGCCTGGATTATATACCGTCTTTGTAAGGGATAAAAATGATTGTGGTATTTCCGAAGAACTGGTATCGGTCATCGGGTTTCCAAAGTTCTTTACGCCAAATGGTGATGGAACCAATGAGTTTTGGCAGGTCAAGGGCATCAACAATCAATTCCAGGCCAACTCAACCATCTTTATCTTTGACCGTTTTGGTAAACTGCTCGCAGAACTCGATCCGTTAGGCCCTGGATGGAACGGCACCTATAACGGAGCCAAGATGCCCGCCAGTGACTACTGGTTCAAGGTAAAACTCGAAGACGGTAGAACCTTTACAAGCCATTTTAGTTTGGTGCGATAAATATAAATCTTAACTTAGTTTCATCAACTAAATAAATTTGAACGCATCTCATTTCATAAGATTTATAGTTCTCTTTTTTGCCATCGCTTCTTTGCATGCCCAAGATATTTCCTTGTTTCAACAATTCAATGGTCGATTTGATTATGTTGCCATAGGTAACACCTTGAATATTGCTGAAAATGGTCCTTTTGGACCTTGTACCATTGCGACCACATCTGCGGCAGATTTAAGCCTAGAAACCAATCAAAATATAGTTGCAGCATACCTCTATTGGGCAGGTTCAGGAACTGGTGATTTTGAAATTGCAGTTAACGATATACCCATAATTGCTGAACGTACCTTCAGCGATGCCTTAGATGCTAACCGCGTTTTTTTTGCAGCCTTCGCTGACATTACGGATATCGTATCAACACTGGGTAATAGTACATACACAGTTTCTGATTTTGATTTAAGCAATGTTATAACTCCCTACTGCCCTACTGGCACAAATTTTGGCGGCTGGGCCATATCTATTATTTATGAAGATGACACATTGCCATTAAACCAGCTTAACGTTTATGATGGGCTACAAAGTGTTCCAACGTTCTTAAGTATCACGTTGGACAATCTTAATGTTTTGGACAACGAAAATGCAAAGATTGGTTTTATTGCCTGGGAAGGTGATCAATCACTAGCGGTTAACGAACAGCTCACTATTAACGGAAACGTTATCAGTAACCCTCCTTTGAATCCTGCCAACAATGCATTTAATGGCACCAATTCATTTACTGGAGATACAAACCTCTATAATATGGATATTGATGTGTACAATATTCAAAACAATATTAGTGTTGGTGATACATCAGCAACCATTACACTTACGTCAGGTCAAGATTTTGTTATGATTAATAATATTATTACTGTTTTGAACAGTCAATTGCCAGACGCTACGATTGAAGTTGACGATTATGTGGTCAATTGTGGTGAAAATGAAATTGAATTATTCTATACTACAAATAATTTTAATAGTACTGATGTATTGCCTGCAAATACACCAATTGCATTTTATTTAGATGGCCTTCTTATTGGTCAAAGTCAGACTACAAACCCTATAAATATTGGGGAGTCCGAGTCAAACACAATTATTGTAACTGTACCTGAAGACTCAAACCCTAATTTAACCATAATTGCCATTGTTGATGACGATGGCACCATGTCTGGAATCGTAACTGAAACCAACGAAGACAATAATATTAATGTTGTTGATATTGAATTACTAGTCATACCGGACATAGTTACTTTACCAAGCTTAATAGGCTGTAACGAAGGTTTTGAAATTTCAACTTACAATTTGTATGATGCTTTAATTGATCTGGAGTATGAAGCAGATAATATTTCTTTTTATCTATCTCTCGATGATTTAGAAATGGCAACAAACTCTATTTTAATCCCATCTAATTATAGCAATACCTCAAGTCCAGAAACTATTTATGTTAGGCTAGAAAGTCCTCCATGTTATAAAGTCTATCAATTTGAGCTTACTATAGAGAACTGTCCTCCCTATGTGCCTAATGGTTTTTCACCAAACAATGATACCTTTAATGACTGGTTTAACATACAAGGACTTTACAATATTTTTACAGAACACCAGCTTAAAATCTATAACCGTTATGGTGATATTGTTTTTGAAGGTAACAATGAAAAACCATGGTATGGAAAAATAAACAGAGGAATAAACAATCATGGTAAAACCGTACCTGTTGGTACCTATTACTACGTTTTAAATCTTAATGATCCTGACTATCGACCAATGGTAGGTTGGGTGTACGTAAATTACTAAATTTGTTAAGGTTTTTATCCGTTAATCTTTTTCTTTTGCAGGTATAATAATCATCCTTTAATTTTAAAGTGCATATTGATGCAATCTCCCTTGCAGACATCATGTGCATTTCCCTCTTATTTTATTTATCGAAAGCTATGTTTTCCTTTATGGAAAGCAACAATATGGAATTTCAGGTTAATAGACATTATTGTTGAGGCTGTAATGTTTAAGAAATTTCAATTTGGGAAAGAGACCTCTTCATGAGGTCTTTTTTATGCTCTTTGTAAGAATAACGGATAAATTTGTTAACATTTAGTGTATTTTATCGTATTTTTTTGTATTTCATCTTAAATACTTTTAAATTTCACCCTTAATCGTACAAGATTATCAGCCCCAAATTGATATCTGATTGTGCATATTAAACTTAACCTAACGTATGGACTATATTAACCGCGCCCTCTTTATATGCCTATGCCTTTTTGGAGTTTATTCTTATGCACAGCAAATTACGGTTGATAATACTCTTAGTCCTCAAAATTTAATTGAAAATTATCTAATCCAAGGATGTGTAGAAGTTTCTAACGTAAGTTCACCCCAAAACGGAAATGTAGTGGGTTTAGGGAGCTTCGGTTATTTTGAAAGAGGAGCATCAAATTTTCCATTTGAAAATGGGATTATACTTACCACGGGAGATGCCAATTCAGCAGGCAACACAGAAAACACAGCGACTCTAAATGATGGCAATAGTAGCTGGGGAACGGATCCTGATTTAGAAGCAGCTCTAGGTATTACGCAAACACTGAATGCTACATCATTAGAATTTAATTTTATATCCATTTCCAATCAAATTCAATTCAATTATATTCTGGCATCAGAAGAATATTTTGGTAATTTTCCCTGTGAATACTCTGACGGGTTTGCATTTTTAATTCGAGAAGTTAGCTCTAGTGCACCTTATACCAATATCGCACTGATTCCTGGCACTACAATACCCGTTAACACCAACACAATTCACGATGAAATTGTTGGATTTTGTGATGCTTCAAACGAACAATATTTTGAAGGTTATAGCCTTGGCGATACCAATTACAATGGAAGAACTACAGTATTGTCCGCCACTGCTACCATTCAACCAAATGTGGAGTATCAGATAAAACTTGTCATTGCGGATCAAACGGATCAAAATTATGATTCTGCCGTTTTCATACAAGGCAATAGTTTTGATGCATCAGTAGATTTAGGTGAAGACTTTTCGACCTGTGCCGATGATGTTATTCTAAATGGTGATATTGGTAATCCACAGGCTACTTATTCTTGGTATTTTAATGATGTATTAGTTCCTGATGAAATTCAAAACACTCTAAACGTAACGCAAACAGGTAATTATCGTGTACGCATTGAAATCCCGCTTTCCGGTAGTACTTGTGTTATTGAAGATGATATTAACCTTACTCTAAGCTCCACCCAATCTTCAGGTCCAATATCAGATTTCGAAGTTTGTGATGACAGCAGTAACGATAGTATAGAAACGTTTGATTTAACTTTAAAAAATAGTGAAGTTTTAGCGTCTGTACCTCCATCGGACTATGTCATATCCTATCATTTTTCTGAGATAGAAGCACAAAATGGGCTTAACGCTATTAACAGCACCATTCAAAATATTACAAGCCCACAAACTATATATGTGAGAATTGAAGACACAAATAACGGCTGCTTGGCCTTTTCATCATTCAACTTAGTTGTCAATCCGCTTCCAAATATTAACAATCCATCACCTTTAGAAGTTTGTGATGACCAGGTTGCTGACGGATTTACAACCATAGACCTAAACATAAAAAATGACGAAATCACCAATGGCCTTACCAACCTTATAGTCACCTACCATAGTACACCTGCAGATGCAGCAATTGGCGTAAATCCATTGCCTATGCCTTATGTAAACACAAATAGTAACGAGCAAGTTTTTGTAAGTGTTAGAAACGAGTTTACAGGTTGTATTAGCACTACGAGTTTAGATATTACGGTTTTAGAAAATCCTGTAATAAACACTGAAGATCATTACATAGATGCCTGTGATGCAGACCACGATGGTTTTGCCATCTTTGACTTAACAAGTATAATTCCTGAGGTATTGCAAGGTTTAACTGGTGTTACAGTGACGTTTCATGAAACCAATGACGATGCCTTAACAGGAAGTAATCCTATAGCAGATGCCACCAATTACACCAATATTGTTTCTGAAGAACAGATTTTGTACATCAGAGTTGAAAATGACACTACAGGTTGTGCCTCGATTACACCTGTAGAAATCCATACAAACCTATTATTGACTGCAACTGATATTAGCGATGTGAGTCTATGCGATATTGATAATGATGGTGTTGAGGAATTCAACTTTTTATCTATAGCTGCAGGAATTATTAATGATTTGCCTGAAGAGTTTGCGATTTCTGTTGAATTCTATTTAACTGAAACTGATAGAGACAATCAGCAAAATGCCATAGACCAAACTGTTCCTTTTATACCCAATAGTAATCCTCAAACCATTTACTTAGGACTAACAAGTGTAACATGTTACGACATAGAACAGATCGATTTAATTTTAGTTCCCGTTTATGAATTTGAAAATATAGTTAGCCAGACCGTCTGTGACGAAGATCAGGATGGTGTTACAACAACGGACTTGTCGCAATTTGATGCTTTGGTCACAGATAATCTTGAAGGATTTAATGTGTCCTATTTTTTAACCGAGGAAGACGCCAGAAATAATACTAATGTATTACCTAATTTTTACACGAACTCAACAAATCCTTTTACAGTTTATCCCAGAATTACGTCTGACGAATCAGGTTGTTCAGACATTACCTTTTTTGAAATCACGGTTTTAGAGGCACCTTTAACTTCAACTCCTTCAAATATCATAATTTGTGATAATGATCAAGATGGTTTATTTACTATAAATTTACTAGACAGTATTTCACAGGTGGTGAGCAACACCAACGACAGACAAATTACTTTTCATACAAGCCAAACCGATGCAGATAATGGCACCAATACCATAACCAATGTAAGTAATTATAGTGCTCAAACTGAAACTGTTTATATCAGAGTCGAAAACACAAACACAGGCTGTTATTCTGTAGAATCCTTACAAATAACCGTAAACACTTTACCTGTTTTCACAACCATAGACAATTATAGAATTTGTGAAGATAGTAGTGATGGTTTTGCAGATTTCATTTTTAGCACTAAAGATGCCGAGATTTTAAATGGTCAAACGGGTAAGGACGTCTCATATTATTTAAGCCAAGAGGATGCTGACACCAGAACAAATGCTATTGATAAAGATGTCCCCTATCAAAACATCTCAACTCCTCAGACTATTTTTGTAAGAGTAGAAAATATAACTGATCAAGATTGTTATGGTACATCCAGTTTTATTATCGAAGTTGGTACAAACCCTGTTTTTAATGAGCCTACAGATTGGTTTGTTTGTGATGACTTATCTAATGATGGTAACGAAACCTTTGATTTATCAACCAAGATTACAGAAATATCACAGGGAATAGCAGATGACCTTAACATTACATTTTACACCTCTTATAACGATGCAGAAAATGGTATAAATACCATACCTCTAGATTATACTAATACAGTCAATCCTCAAACCATTTTTGTTCAGATTGATAATGGCACGATATGCAATTCTATTACGTCTTTTGAATTAAATGTAATACAAGTACCAGATGTTAACCCTTCTGTTCCATTAACAGAATGTGATACAGATTACGATGGGTATACAGTCTTCGATTTAACTAATGCCGAATTTGATATTTTAGATGTAAGACAAGACGATATCGAAATTTCATATTTTGAAAATTATAATGACGCGGAAGCCGATAGCAATAGCATTTCAAATCCGGAAGCATATACAAATATCAGTAATCCACAAACTGTTTACATCAAAATAAATAATACCATCTCAAACTGTTATGTCTTGGTACCAATTGAACTCAATGTAAATATGCCTCCTGTTATAAATGAGTTTCAATCATACGATATTTGTGAGAATGAGGATAATAGTTTCGACTTAACCGAAATTAATGAAGTTATTATGGACGAAAGCTTTAATGTACTTTTCACTTACTATACAAATGAAGCAGATGCCTATGCCAATGAAAATGCACTAAATACTCATTACACCTATTTAACCAATAACGACACTTTGTTTGCGCGAGCTGAATTTAGTACCACCCATTGTTTTATGGTATATGAGTTTACCCTTAATGTAAATCCCCTTCCTATTGCTAATCAGCCTAATGATTTAGAGTCTTGCGATGATGATTTTGACGGCCTGTTAGAATTTGATTTAACACAACAGAACACACAAATACTTGGAACTCAAAATCCATTCAATTATACGATAACTTATCACAACTCAGAAGAAGACGCTCAGCTAAACTTATTGCCTTTAGATACCAATTACTTCGCTTTTGATTCTGAAATTATTTTTGCTAGAGTAGAAAACAATATTACAGGTTGCTACACAATCACCCAATTTTCAGTCATTATTCATCCATTACCTGTAATTGATATTGAAGATCAAGTAATCTGTTTAGAAAATTTACCTTTAATTGTTTCAGCCAATACCAACAATCCAACAGATACTTACCTATGGTCTACTGGCGAAACGTCTGAAAATATAGAAATAACAGAAATTGGAACATATTGGGTAAGCGTGACAAATGAATATGGTTGCGAGAATTCACGTGTATTTAGTGTCTCTGAGTCCGAAGCTGCGACCATAGAAGCTACTGAAGTTATCGATTTTTCTGACCCAAACAATATTACGGTTACTATAACTGGTATTGGTAATTATCTGTATCAATTAGATGATGGTGAACCTCAACAATCTAATGTTTTTGAAAATGTACCGATGGGTTACCATACAATTACAATTATAGACCTTAATGGCTGCTCTGAAGTAACAAGAGATGTTTTAGTTATTGATATTCCAAAGCATATGACACCAAATAACGATGGTCAGTTTGATAGATGGCATATTATTGGTGTTGAAACCTTACCAGGAACCATTATTCATATATTTGATCGTTACGGGAAGCACTTAACAACATTGACCCATGATGGACCAGGATGGGATGGCACCTTCAATGGGTATAAATTACCAGCAAGTGACTACTGGTTTGTGGCCAATGTGGTTCGTGGCAGTGAATCATTTCAGGTCAAAGGTCACTTTGCCATTCGTCGTTAAATTCTTATTTAGAGCAAATTATTTCTTAAAATAGAATAAGAAATACGCATTTTCATATCTTTGATTTTGAGAGTATACAAGTTAAACTTCTATACTTTTAAAAATCAGCTATGATAAGGAATAGATTACTTACTCTTCTCCTCGTTTTGTCGTCTGTATGTGTTTTGTTTTCACAACAAATCACGACTGATAATTCGTCGACCACGCAACAGCTTATCCAAGATATGGTAGGTGATAATTGCGCGACGGTGAGTAATATATCATCACCTTACAATGGGAACATTAATAACATTGTAAGTTATGGAAGCTTTAATAGCAATTCTTCAAGTTTTCCATTAGAAAATGGCATCATATTGTCTACTGGAAATGTCAGCAAAGCTGGCAATTCGCTTATAACTGATAATCTAAGTGATGGCGACATCAACTGGGAAACAGATCCCGACGTTCTCAACATACTAGGTATAGACCAAACATTGAATGCAACATCCATTCAGTTTAATTTTAGTACTGCAAATAATTTTTTAGCCTTCAGGTATGTTTTTGCATCAGACGAATATCAGCAAGATTATCCTTGTAACTTTAGGGATGTTTTTGGTATTCTAATAAGACCTGCTGGTAGCGCAGACCCTTTTGTAAACATTGCATTAGTTCCTAATACTACTACCGAAGTTAGCACAAATACCATCCATCCAAATATTAATGGATTTTGTGATGCTGTAAATGAAGAATATTTTCAGGGCTACAACTTACCAAGCACAAACTTTAATGGGCAAAGTGTCGTATTAACTGCCAATACAGCAGTAACTCCCAATGAGGTTTATGAAATAAAGTTTGTAATTGCGGATCATATAGACCAACGTTTTGACTCTGCTGTTTTTATTGAAGCACAAAGCTTTGGTGGTGCCATTGACCTTGGTCCAGACCAAGTTCTCTGTGGTAACGACTTTTTCACACTAGATGCTGATATCAATAATCCTGCAGCGAATTATACTTGGTATTTAAACGATGTTGTAATCCCAGGTGAAACCAATTCAACATTAGAAGTAAATGAGGAAGGTGTTTATCGTGTAGAAATTGAGCTACCATTAACCGGAGGTAATTGTATCTTATCTGATACTGTTCAAATCGAAGTTATACCATTTCAACCTGCTGCACCAATAGAAGATGTTTTTATTTGTGATTCAATAGAACCAATAGGTATTTCAAGTTTTGATTTTTCAACTTTAAAAGACGATGAAATCTTATCTGCTCTGCCATCCGACGACTATGTGATTTCCTATCATCTCACCCAAAATGATGCACAAGACAATACAAATCCAATTGTTGGCACTTATGAAAACTCAGAACCTATTGAAACGATCTTTGTTAGAATTGAAAGTTTGGATGGTAGCTGCTTACAGCTTGGAAGTTTTAATATTCAAGTAGATTTTTCTCCAAGCACTCAAGACTATGACTTGGAAGTGTGCATAGACCAAATTGCAGATCCAGGCATTAATGATATCAATCAGCTGAGAGGTATACTTGCAGATAATAATCTAGATAGAGAGATTCGATTTTACATGACGGAAGAGGATGCCATTAATCTAGAAAATGAAATTTTTGATTTTCCTGATTTTAGCACGCAGCCACCTTATGTCGTCGCTAGGATAGCTTTAGACGATCAGCCGGAAAGTTGTTATTCCCTGGCCTATCTAAACTTTATCTACATTGGGCCACCACCATTATTTACAGATCGACTTATTTTAGATGCATGTATTGATCCGGATTACGAAGAGTTTGATGGTTCCACACTTCTAACTTACAACAATGTTCCTGTGACCTTTGACTTGGAAGCCTATTTCAATACCATAGAAACTGAAATTTTTCCTGGATCTACTGTTAGAACATTAGAGCTTTATGGTCTTGGAAACCCAAGGTCTTTTACCCTTACCAATTCTCCATCCTTTACCTTTAGATTAGGCATCTCTTTTGAAAATGGCAACTGCTTTTCTGAAATTGCTTTAGAAGTTCATAAAAACTACTTGTTTAATGTTGTAGGTGAAGAAAAAGATATCAATAGGTGTGATGACAATTCAAATGATGGCATTGTTGCATTTAATTTTGATGAGATGAGATCCGAAATCATTGACGGATTAACACCAGAGTACACACCAAATCTGTTTATAGAGTACTATGCATCTGAGGAAGATAGAGCTGCTGGAATCAATGAAATTGATCAAAATAATGACCTCATTGTAAATGATTCTGAAACTTTGTATGTCGAAGTTTATTACGTCATTAATGGCATTGTGGGCTGCTCCATTGACGCCCGAATAAATCTTAATGTTGAAACGGCATTAAATCTTCCGGATTTCAACTTAGATTACTGTGGCAACACAAATCCCATCAGCAATACTACTAATATCATATTAGAACCCGTAGCAAGCCAAATCAGAAGTGAAATTCTCACAAATTCAAACTCAGTCGTGGCTGTAGATTTCTATTTGACTGAAGATGATGCGTTAAATGAAGAAAACCCATTAATTAACAATTACAACCTTAGTGAAGGACAAATACTGTTTACAAGAGTTACCAATGCCTTTACAGGATGTTTTGATATCGCAGAAGTATCGCTAAATATTACAGCTGCCTTAGAAGCTACGAATCCTGATTCCATTATTATATGTGATACCGACCAAAACCTTATAGAAACTGTAAATCTTGAAGTAGCTTTAGAGGAATTTCCTAATGAAAATACAGATATCAGTTATTCGTTCTACGAATCGTTTAACGATGCTATTGATGAAAATCGTGACTTTTTAGCCATTTCAGATCCAGAAAATTATACCACTTCCAGTAGAGAAATATTTATAAGAGCTGATATCGAATCAGAAAATTGTTTCAGTATTTTTAGTTTTAATGTGCTTATCTATGCAGATCCACAACTAAATGCTATTTCAGATATAATCAATTGTGAAGTCGACCCCAACTTACCGTCAGACTTCATTTTTGAAAATAAGGATGCTCAAATTATAGGAAATCAACAAGGTATGCAGGTCCTTTATTTCGAATCTGAATTAGAAGCTATAAACAGGGAAAATCCCATAGATAAAACTATACCTTACCAAAACACATCCAATCCTCAAACCATTTTTATTAGGCTAGAAAATGAAGCTGGCAATAGCTGTTTTAAAGTCGCTCCTATGCAAATTGAAGTTAGAGAAACGCCAGATTACAACTTGCCTTCTGACGTTTTTGAATGTGATGTTAATAACACGGGATTAGCTACAATTAATCTTAATGAAAAAATTGAGGAAATTGAATTGGATAGCACAACAGACCTCAATATTTCATTTCATTTAACACCACTTAATGCTGAACTTGGCACCAATCCAATTCCTTTAAATTATACGACAACGAGTAATCCTCAAATCATCTACGCTAGAATCGAGAATGCACTTTCTGGATGCTATGCTATGGAAACATTTTCTTTAAACACTTTATTACTGCCAGAAGTCAATTACGGACAATCTTTAGAAGCTTGCGGAAATAATTACGACAACATAGTTGAGTGGGATTTAACGGATATTGAACTTAGTATTTTGGATGGTAGACAGTATAATTTAGACTTTACCTATTTTAATTCTGAAGCTGATGCACAGAATAACACCAATGCCATTGCAAACCCTACGACATATACTAATTCCTCAAGTCCTGAAACTATCTATGTAAGAGTCAGAAATGCGAGTACTGATTGCTTTGCTGTTGCTCCTTTTGAATTAATCATAAATGCACCACCAATAATTAATGATTTCGGAACCTACGATATATGTGATAATGACGAAAATTCAATAGACCTTCAAGACATCAATAACCTCTTACTAGATAACACTTTCAATATTCTCATAAGCTATCATACGTCTATTGAAGATGCTGAAAATAACAGTAACCCGTTAAATAACACCTACAGTTACACTAATACTTTAGAAACTTTAGTCGCAAGAATAGAATATAGTACCACAGCATGCTATGTGGTTTATCCTTTTGCAATACGTATAAATCCACTTCCAATTGCAAATCCACCTAACGACATCGTAGAATGTGACGATGATTTTGATGGTCTCTTAATTGTTGATTTATCACAACAGGATACTTTGGTTTTAAACGGTCAAAATCCAAATGAGTTTATGGTAAGTTATTATGCATCTGAGGAAGAGGCAATAGAAAACGTTAACCCTTTGAGCAGTGACTACCTGGCCTCAAACAATGAGGTTATTTTTGTGAGAGTTGAAAATAATTTGACAGGTTGTTTTAATGTTACTCAGTTTACTATAAGTATCAATCAAAAACCTTTAATAGCTATAGAAGATCAAATACTTTGCCTAAATGATTTACCATTAGTGGTTTCAGGAGAAACAAATAATCCAAATGATAGTTACTTATGGTCTACCAATGAAACTTCATCTTCCATAGAAATCACAGAAGTTGGCACCTATTCACTTACCGTTACCAATACTTTTGGGTGTGAATCGACATCAACATTCACTGTTACCGAATCGAATTCAGCAACTATAGATGTTGTAGAAACTATTGATTTTTCAGACCCTAACAACATTACGGTAACAGTATCTGGTATTGGTAACTATTTGTATCAGTTAAATGACTTGCCGTTTCAGTCTTCTGGCGTTTTCAATAACGTACCAATTGGGTACAATACCATAACTATTATCGATCAAAATGGATGTGCGCAAATTACAAGGGAAGTTTTGGTAATCGACACACCAAAACACTTAACACCAAATGGAGATGCTAATTTTGACACCTGGCATATAACAGGAGTTGAAACCTTACCAGGCACAATCATCTATATTTTTGATCGCTATGGAAAACTCTTAAAGACACTTACACATACCTCTCCTGGTTGGGATGGCACATACAATGGTAATCCTATGCCTTCTGGTGATTACTGGTTTGTTGCTAAAGTTAGACAAGACTCTAGGTTCTTCGAAGTTAAGGGTCATTTTGCGCTTAAGCGGCAGTTATAACCAATGCTTAACATTTTTTGACAGCAACTATATGTATCTTTGCATGCTCTTAAATTTATATGAAATACAACACATTATTTTTTATCTCTTTTTTCATTTCTCTATTTACGTATTCGCAAAATATTTTAGTAGATAGCCAAACCTACACTCCTCAGCAACTTATAGAAGATATTTTAATTGATAGTGACTGCATAACAAATATAAACGTAACTAATGTGGTTGGTGGTGACTTTGGAAGTAGTGATCAAAGTTATGGCTTTTTTGATGCGAGTGGCACCAATTTTCCCTTTGAAAGTGGTATTGTGCTAAGCACAGGGAGATTAGCTAATGTACCAGGTCCAAATAATAACTTAAGTGATGATGATGCCCCAGATTGGCAAGGTGACCTAGATTTAGAAAACGCGCTTAATGAAAGTAATACCTTTAATGCTACGATACTTGAATTTGACTTCACCGCTGTAGCACCTCAAGTAAGTTTTCGATACATCTTTGCTTCAGAAGAATACCAAGAAAATAATCCAAATAGTTGTCAGTATTCAGACTTGTTCGGTTTTTTGATCCGACCAACAACAGGTCAAAATCAATATGAAAATATTGCGTTGGTACCAGATACCAATACACCTGTGAAAGCCACAACCGTTACTCCTGGTGTTCCTGGCAGTTGCCCACCTCAAAACGAAACCTACTTTGAAAGTTATAATGGTACGAACTCACCCATTAATTTTAACGGACAAACAGCAGTTCTAACAGCAACTGCGAATATTGTACCTAATCAATCCTACCATGTAAAATTGGTTATTGCAGATGAGCAAAACTATCGTTATGACTCAGCCGTCTTTCTTGAAGCAGGGAGCTTTCAATTATCTACCGAATTAGGGCCAAACAAACTAATTGGAACAGGAAATGCCTTATGCGAAGGTGAAACTTTAGAACTCAATGCAAATAACCCTTCCTTAAGCTCATATAGTTGGTATAAAGATGGTGTTCTACAAGAAACCACACCAAATTGTTTAGACTGTGGCTATTTTACAGTAACAGAACCTGGTACCTATAATGTTGAAGTTACGATTTTAGACGATTGTATTTCTTATGGTGAAGTGGTAATAGAATATGCCCCTTTGCCTATTGGTCAAGATGCTGTTCTCACAGAATGTGATATAGATACCGACGGACTAACCTCATATGACCTTTATGATGCTTCTAATGACCTTACAAATAACAGTAACAATCTTGCTATAGTAGATTTTTTCTTAACTGAGGATGACGCCATAGATTACACTAACCCAATTGGTAATCCAAATAATTTTCAAAATACCATACCATTTCAAAATGTGTATGCACGTATTGTTAATGCTGCTAATTGTTTTGATATTGTGGCCTTGGAATTACGAACTTCCAATACTATTATTTCTATTCCAGATTTGGGAGCCTGTGATGGAGTGGATATGAATGGGTTTGCCACATTCAACTTGAGTAATATCGAGGCTTCCATTATTGCACAAATTCCTACGGGATCTCAGGTTACATATTATCAAACTCTTGAAGATGCTTTGAGCGAAAGCAATGCTTTACCTAACAATTACACCAATACGACACCAGATTCCCAGACTATTTTTGTAAAAATTGAAAACGATAACCAGTGTTTCAGTATATCAACCGTAAATCTCAATGTGCTTTACACACCGTTACTAGAAGTTGATGAAACCGTTACTTATTGTATGAATACGTTTCCTGAGACCATTACGATTCATGGTGGTGTTCTAAACGACTTACCAAATAATTATTATTACGAATGGTACTTTAATGGAATATTAACTGATGTTGATACTTCCTTTAATGCCATTAATCTGGCTGGTAATTATACAGTGGTCGTCAGCGATCCCAATGGTTGTTCGTCAAGCAGAACGATTACCGTGAGCACCTCGGAGACCGCTATTGTTGAAAGTATTTCTATTGAAGGGATTTCACCAAACAACATAGTTACGGTAAATGTTAGTGGCGCAGGTTTTTACGATTATGCCATCGACGATATCAATGGGTTTTACCAAGAGAGTAATGTGTTTACTAATATTTCTGAAGGTGAACATACCATTTACATAAATGACAGAAATGGCTGCGGTATTGTTGAAGAAACAATAAATATAGTTGGCATCCCAAAATTCTTTACACCAAATGGAGATAATGTTAATGATACCTGGCAGATTATTGGAGCTAATTCAAAAGATAATCAGATAGAAAGTTTACAGATTTTTGACCGTTACGGAAAAATAATGATGCAATCTTCGTCTGGCAGTTTAGGTTGGGATGGAACATCCTCAGGCAGTCCAATGCCTTCAAGTGACTACTGGTATATCATCAAGTTTAGACAAAATGACATATACTACGAAATTAAAGGTCATTTTACTTTAAAAAGGTAAAAAGAAATTTACACACACCTATTCATCTAAATTTCAAGTAGTTCGTCCTTAAAAATCCCAATCTATGGGTATTTTTTTTGATATTCAAAAGCTTAGTTTGCCTTAGCTATAATAAACCAACCTAAAATGAAATTAAAGATTATATATGCTTTTCTTTTAGCATCTTTCGGTTTCCAATATTCGACTAGTCAACAAATTATCACGGACGACTCTTTACCACTAGAACAACTTATTCAAAATAATCTTGGTCAGAACTGTGTAGAAATTTCAAATATTGTATCTACAATTAATGGATCTATTAATGGATTTTCAAGTTATGGCTTTTTTGAACGTGGTGATTCTAACTTTCCTTTTGAAAATGGTATTGTCTTAACGACTGGTAATGTTAATTCTGCAGGTAATGTTTTAAATACAAGTTCACTCAACGAAGGTGATGACAACTGGTTGACAGATGCTGATTTGGAAAATGCGCTTGGTATAACAAACACACAAAATGCTACTTCCATTCAATTTAATTTTATATCAGTTGCTAATCAAATTCAATTTAACTACATATTGGCTTCTGAAGAATATGAACAGAATTTTCCTTGTTCCTATTCTGATGGGTTTGCTTTCTTAATCAGAGAGGCTGGTTCAACAGAACCTTTTACTAACATAGCATTGATTCCTGGTACGGAAATACCTGTTAATACCAATACAATTCACGATGTTATTGTTGGACAATGTGATGCACAAAATGAAGCTTACTTTGAAGGCTATAATATTGGAGATACTAATTATAATGGTAGAACTGTGGTCATGACGGCGACTGCTGCCATACAACCTAATTTGGAATATGAAATAAAACTAGTTATTGCAGACCAAAATGACGAAAACTACGACTCAGCAGTTTTCATCGAAGGTAATAGTTTTAATGCCAGTGTGGATCTTGGACCAGACATTACAACTTGTGGTGAGTCTGTAATGCTAAATGGTGATATAGCAAACCCTCAGGCCACTTACCAATGGTTTCAAGATGATATTTTGTTAAATGGAGAAAATGGAGCAAGTTTGGAAGTGGTTACCTCAGGCACCTACAGAGTCGAAGTCACCATACAATTAAACCAAACATCTTGTGTCATTGAAGACGCAGTGGATATAACTCTAAATTCTGAACAACCTGCTGGTACACTTTCAGATTTTCTTTTATGTGATGATGAATCTAATAATGGTGTAGAAGAATTTGATTTCAGCCTAAAGGATACTGAAGTCCTATATTCTGTTCCACCGTCCAGTTATAATATTAGCTATCATCTCTCCTCAGAAGAAGCGCAAAATAATATCAATCCTATAGAAGGTGTATTTGAAAACACAAGTTCACCTCAACAAATTTTTGTAAGGATAGAAGATACTGTTAATGGTTGTTTGGCTTATTCGACTTTTAATTTAGTGGTCAACCAAGTTCCAGAATTTGTAGAACCAGATCCGATAATTGTTTGCCAAGATGCAACACTCGAAGGTATTACATATGTGGACCTTACTCAAGCCAATAGTCAAATTGCCAATGGCAATACAAGTCTTTTTATTTCTTATCATTATTCACAACCCGAAGCAGATCTTGGTATCAATCCGATTTACTCACCTTACATTAACAATAATATATCAGAAACGTTATACGTAAGGGTTTATGATTCTTCTACAGGATGTTTTTCTACGACAACCATAGATATTCAGTTTCAATCCAGTCCATCAATCAATACCGAAACTCAATGGATAAATGCTTGTGAACAAGATTTTGATGGCTTTGAAAATTTTGACCTTACTAGTGTCATTGATAATGTATTACTTGGCTTAACAGGTGTTACCGTAAGTTTTCACGAGAATTTGTATGACGCTCAAAACAACATAAATCCAATTGCTAATCCTGAAGACTATCAAAATATAGTTCCTAATTATCAGGTTATATATATTAGAGTTGAAGATGACACCACAGGATGTTTTGCTGTAACACAATTAGAATTACATGCAAATATTATACAAACTGTGTATAGTGGCGAAGCCTTTGTAGTTTGTGATGACCCTAGTAACGATGGTATCGCCGATTTTGACCTCAATGAAGTTGAAGCTGATTTAGAAGACGGTTATGATGAGTTTGAAACAACTTTTTATGAAACTGAAGAAGACAGGAATAATAATACAAACCCTTTAGACCAATCTATACCTTATACAGTCACTAATAACGGTACAACAATTTATGCGACAATTATAAGTGATGAATGTACAGAATTTGTAACTGTCGAATTAGAGATTGCACAAGCAATTGTCCTAGAAACACAATTTGCCGATTACTGTGATGATGTTGTAAATGATGGATTTACAACATTGTTTATGGATACTTTTAATACAGTAGCCAGTCAGGGTGTATCACCAGCAAATGTAAAGTATTATTTAACCGAAGAGGATGCTATTAATAATGAAAACATCCTTCCTGACTACGTATATAACAGCTCTAATCCACAACTATTTTATATAAGGGTTACCAATAGCCAAACCGGCTGTTACGGTATTTCCTCATTAGAAGTTACCGTTGTTGATGCACCAGAAATAATGTACCCTGCACCAATTATTGTTTGTGACGACGATGATGATGGAATTGCTACCGTTAATCTTGAAAGTCAAATACCAGGTATCGTAGCTTCTACAGCAGGGTTTGAAATATCATTTTATACTAACAATAGTGATGCCATCAATGCCACAAACCCTATCTCAGATACTTCAAATTTTACCACCTCGACGACATATATTTATGCAAGGGTGGCTAATGAAAGTTCAGGTTGTTATAGTGTTTCTGGTTTTTATGTTTACGTCAATACATTGCCAGAATTTGTTCCTATTTCAAACTATGAAAATTGTGAAGCTGACATCAGTAGTGTTGCAGATTTTTATTTCTATCTGAAGGATGCTGAAATTCTAAATGGGCAGAACGATAAATTCGTGACCTATTATGAAACCGAAGAAGATGCCATTGCAGGGACTAACCCTATAAACAAATATGCAGCATATCAAAATACAACTAGTCCCCAAACTATTTATGTAAGAGTTGAAAATTATACGGATCCAAACTGTTTTGGCACCTCGTCTTTTGAATTAGAGGTAGGATCGCTTCCTATTTTCAATCCTGCCGAAAGTATTTTTGTTTGTGATGACATAAGCAATGATGGTTTAGTTACCGTAGATTTAAATGAAACCATAGCCACAATGGAGGCTGGAAGTCCTGAGGATTTAGATATCACATTTTATACATCTCAATACAATGCAGATAATAGCTTAAATCCTGTTGACTTAACATATACAAATTCAACAAACCCACAACAGCTTTTTGCAAGGGTTGATAATGGTAATTATTGCTATGGCATATCAGCTTTTGAAATAAATATTATATCCGCACCAATAGTAAATCCATCAAATCCATTAATTGCATGTGATGACAACTACGATGGTATTCTCACATGGGATCTTACGATTGCTGAATTGGACATTCTGGATGTTAGACAAGATGATATTGAGGTATCCTATTTTGAAAGTATGGATGATTTAGATACTGATGCAAATCCAATTATAAATCCTCAAAACTATACAAATACCACCAATCCTCAGACTATATTTGTTAAGGTCAATAATACCATAAGTGATTGCTATGTTTCAATACCAGTTGATATTATTGTTAATTTACCTCCTTCCATTAACGACTTCATGACAGTGGAAATTTGTGACAATACCATGTCCAATTTCGATCTTCAGACAGTAAACGCATTGGTAACAAATGACGATACAGATATTGTTTTCACCTACCACAATACACAAGAAGATGCTGATACCAATAGCAATCCTTTAGATAATAATTTCATATACTCTTTGCCGTCACACACCATTTTTGCTAGAGTAGCCTATGTTTCTACTGGGTGTTATGCTACGTATCCATTTGAGCTTATCATAAACCCGTTACCAATAGCAAATCAACCATTAGATTTAGAAACCTGTGACGACACATCTAATGACGGTTTCGAAATTTTTAATCTTTCATCACAAAATGATGACGTTCTACAAGGTCAGGATCCAAATATTTTTGCAGTAAGTTATCATAATTCAATTGCCGATGCTCAAAGTGGTGATAATCCACTAACAGAAGATTATAATTCCCAAAATGGAGAAACTATTTTTATTAGGGTCACCAACTCAAATACAGGTTGTTATTCTACGACTCAATTTAATACTATAGTTTATGAGGCACCTTCAGCAGTATACCCAATAGTAATATGCGATAATAATTATGATGGTATAAATACCTTTAACCTTACAGAAGTTGAAACAGATCTATACGCTGTTATGCCAAATAATATCTCCATTACATATTTTGAATCTGAAGAAGATCTTAATGCAGACTTAAATGTAATCCAATTTCCAGAAAATTACGAGAACCTGAGCAACCCACAAACTGTTTACATAAAAGTATTTAATAACTCTGCCAATTGTTATACCGCTATACCTCTTGAATTGAACACTATACTACCACCTCCAATAAACGAATTTGAGATTTTTGAAATTTGTGACAATCTAGATAGTAGTTTTAATCTCAGTGAAATCGAATCAGTCCTGGTGGATGACGCTACAAATACTCAATTGTCTTATTTTGTTAGTTATAGCGATGCTGAAACTAATACCAATTCCCTATCTGAGAATTATACCTATTCAAGTATTAATGATGTCATTTTTGTTCGGGTAGAAGACACTAATACTGGTTGTTTTTATATCTATAATTTTATTTTGCAAATAAATCCTCTGCCTATTGCCAATCAGCCGGACGACATGGAACTTTGTGATGATGAATCAAATGATGGATTCGCCATATTCGACCTTCAATCTCAAACAAATACAGTACTAGGCTTACAAATTACAGATGAGTTTACGGTAACATACCATGTAAACTATACTGATGCAAGCAGTGGTGATAATGCACTTGAAGCTTCTTATAATGGCAATAACGAACAGAATATCATTGTGAGAATAGAAAATAATGAAACCGGCTGCTATAGTTTGACAGATTTTACGCTTTACGTAAATCCTTACCCAAACATTCCAAATCCTATTACTGAATGTGATATAGATTACGATGGCATAACAACCTTTGACTTAACCATGGCCGAAGACGATTTGTTTGCCACAGCTGATCCTTATGATATTTTAAGCTACTATGAGTCTATGGCAGATTTAGAAGCTGAGAATAATGCAATTTTAAATCCGCAAGACTATGTAAACCTTAGTAATCCTCAGACAGTTTTTATAAAAGTATATAATACTGTAGCCGATTGTTATAGATCTGTTCCTCTAGAACTGAATGTAAATTTACCTCCAGCCATCAATGATTTTGAAGTTTATGAAATATGTGAAAATGAAACAAATAGTTTCGATCTAAGTACCATTAATTCAGAAATCGTCGATACGAGTTTTAATATTCTAATCAGTTATTATACTTCAGAAAATGATGCCCTTTTAGAAGAAAACGCATTAGACAATAATTATACCTATGTGACATCAAATGATGTTATATACGCTCGTGTAGAATTTAGCACAACACATTGTTACCATATTTATCCTTTTGAACTGCAAGTTAATCCTTTACCTATGGTCAATCAACCCGATAACCTCGAAGCGTGTGATGATAATTATGATGGGCAATTAATCTTTAATCTTAACACTCAAACACCTTCGATCCTAGGTAATTTGAATTCTTTAGATTACAGTGTAACGTATTACAATGACCAAACGCTTGCAGAAGAAGGCACTAACCCAATAGATAGTGAATCTTATTTGGCATTTAATAATGAGTTAATTACAGCAAGAGTTGAAAATAATGCAACAAACTGCTATAGTTTGGTCAGCTTTAATACGATTGTAAATCGAAAACCAGAAATTAATATTCCAGACCAAGTGGTCTGTATAGATAACTTACCTTTAATCGTATCCGCAGAAACAGGCTTTACATCAGACACCTATTTATGGTCAACCAATGCTACAACACCAGATATTGAAATCACTGAAATTGGTACATATTCCGTGACCGTAACTTCAGAATTAGGCTGTGAGACCATTTCTACATTTAACGTAACCGAATCCGAATCCGCGACTATAGAACTAACAGAAACTGTAGATTTTTCAGATCCTAATAATATAACCATTACGATAAGTGGTATTGGTAATTATGTCTATATCTTAGATGATGGTGAACCTCAAGAGTCGAATATTTTCGAAAATGTTTCTCTAGGGTATCATACCATTACCATTATTGATTTAAATGGTTGTGCAGAAGTCACTAAAGAAGTTGTCGTCGTTGATGCGCCTAAATTCTTTACACCAAATGGAGATTCCCAAAATGACACTTGGCATATAGTCGGTATAGAAACATTACCGGGAAGTATTGTATATATCTTCGATAGATATGGCAAATTATTAAAACAATTGGGCTCTAACACTAGAGGCTGGGATGGCACTTATAATGGCAACAAAATGCCGTCTAGCGACTATTGGTTCCTAGCTGAGATTAGAGGTGGTGAAAAATCTTTTGACGTTAGAGGTCATTTCTCATTGCGCCGTTAATTGAATACTGAATATCTTTATCGTAAATTTGCTCTATGCGATTTAAGATAGAGTCAGAATTTAAACCTACAGGAGACCAGCCACAAGCCATAAAGCAATTAGCAGATGGTATTACCCAAGGAGAACCTTACCAAACCTTACTCGGTGTCACAGGTTCTGGAAAAACCTTTACCGTGGCCAACGTCATCCAAGAAGTACAACGGCCTACTCTAGTACTGGCCCACAACAAAACCTTGGCCGCACAATTGTATTCGGAATTCAAGCAGTTTTTTCCTAATAATGCTGTAGAGTATTTTGTTTCCTATTACGATTATTAC
Source organism: Winogradskyella aquimaris (assembly GCF_042676105.1). Lineage (NCBI taxonomy): Bacteria > Pseudomonadati > Bacteroidota > Flavobacteriia > Flavobacteriales > Flavobacteriaceae > Winogradskyella > Winogradskyella aquimaris. The sequence goes on from NZ_JBHTJQ010000004.1 coordinate 146,849, forward strand.
CAACCTGAAGCTTATATTCCGGTTTCTGGTGTTTATATCGAAAAGGATTTATCCATAAACGAAGAAATTGAAAAGATGCGATTAAGCACAACGTCTTCTCTACTCTCAGGTCGAAGAGATGTCTTGGTAGTAGCTTCAGTATCTTGTTTGTATGGTATTGGTAATCCTGTAGAATTCCAGAAAAACGTTATTACGTTAGAACGTGATCAGGTCATTTCAAGAACCAAACTTTTACATCTTTTAGTTCAGAGTTTATATTCACGAACCGAAGCTGATTTTAAAAATGGAAACTTTAGAATTAAAGGAGATACGGTAGATGTCTTTCCTGGATATTCGGACAACGCCTTTAGAATCCACTTTTTTGGCGATGAGATTGAGGAAATCGAGGCCTTTGATCCATATTCTAATGAAATCATTGAACGTTATGATAGACTAAATATCTATCCTGCAAACATGTTTGTAACCTCACCAGATGTATTACAAAATGCTATTCGCGACATTCAGGATGATTTGGTAAAACAACATGATTATTTTAAAGACATAGGTAAACATTTAGAAGCCAAACGCTTAAAAGAACGCACCGAATTTGATTTAGAAATGATCCGCGAGCTAGGCTACTGTTCTGGGATTGAAAACTATTCGAGATACCTGGATGGTAGAGCGCCTGGCACGAGACCGTTCTGTTTGCTAGATTATTTTCCAGATGATTATTTAATGGTTGTAGATGAAAGTCATGTAACCATCTCGCAGGTGCATGCCATGTATGGAGGCGACCGAAGTCGTAAGCAAAATTTAGTGGAATATGGTTTCAGATTACCTGCCGCTATGGATAATAGACCCCTAAAATTTGAAGAATTTGAAGCGCTTCAGAATCAAGTCATCTATGTTTCTGCTACTCCAGCAGATTATGAAATGCAAAAAACTGGTGGTGTATATGTGGAGCAAGTGATTCGGCCAACTGGCTTATTAGATCCGATAATTGAGGTACGACCCAGCTTAAATCAAATCGATGATTTAATTGAAGAAATTCAACAACGCGTTGAAAAAGATGAGCGCACCTTGGTTACCACACTCACTAAAAGAATGGCAGAAGAATTAGTGAAATACCTAACCCGTATCGCAATCCGATGCAGGTATATTCATAGCGATGTTGACACTTTAGAACGTGTAGAAATTATGCAAGATCTCCGCAAAGGCTTATTTGATGTGTTAGTTGGTGTCAACTTATTGCGTGAAGGGTTAGATTTGCCGGAAGTTTCGTTAGTCGCTATCTTGGATGCAGACAAAGAAGGTTTTTTAAGGTCAAATCGCTCCTTAACCCAAACCGTTGGTAGAGCAGCCAGAAATTTAAACGGCAAAGCAATTATGTATGCTGATACGATTACCAATAGTATGCAAAAAACCATTGATGAAACCAACTACCGTCGTGAAAAGCAAATCGCTTATAATACAGCTCATAACATTACACCTAAAGCATTAAATAAGAGTTTGGACAGTGCTTTAGCCAAAAATTCGGTAAGCACCTATAAGACTGAGCTTGAAGCTAAACTCGCTGCAGAACCCGAAAGTAAATATCTAACTAAGGGGGAACTCGAAAAGAAGATTAGAGAAAAACGCAAGCAAATGGAACAAGCCGCCAAGGCTCTGGATTTTATGGAAGCTGCACGTTTTAGAGATGAAATTACGGCTTATCAGGAAAAGTTAGAAAAGCTGAAAGTTAAGTAAAGTTTAGTCTACTAGTTATACTGCACCTTAAATATGTCGATTAAAAAATCAGGTGGTACGATTTTATTTGGAAAACTATCCATCAAATCTAACACCCTATTTATAGATTCATGACTTAAGCCCATGCGTAAACCAAAATTATGGATTTTTGCCAACTGTTTTGAGGACACCTTATGATCTAGATTCATTAAAAGTACTAATCTATGAAACTGGACGATGCGCTCACTATGTGTTTTTAAATGCACATAGGTTACCGGATGTTCAAAAAGATACTCAAAATCTTCCTTAGAAATATCTAGTTGCTTGGCTATACTAAACAAGAAGTTATACTCTATAGTTTTAATATTTTCATCTGTCTGAGCAAAAGCAATCATCTCAGAAAGCAAACTCAATTTTTCAGCACGGTTGATCATGTATACGAGGGATTAATTAACGTTGTAAAGTTAAAGAGGTACATTATTTTATTGTCGTTGATATAATGTATCTTGTCGAAAAATTAAATGTACTTAGTCGGTTTTTTTAAACGTTTGTCAACCTTGAAAGTCTATAATAGTATGCGTTTCAACCCCTTTTTATTAATTTTTTTTCTAATTTTTTGGCTCAATATTACAGCGCAAAGTACTGCTTCTAAACAGATTACAACTTTTGTGATAGAAGCACCTCAACTAGATACTCTTAAAACAATTTGGGTGTATTTACCTAAAAATTATCAAAATTCTAAAAAGGTGTATCCTGTGATTTACATGCACGATGCCCAAAACTTATTTGATGAAGAAACGTCTTATGTTGGTGAGTGGCACGTGGATGAGTATCTAGATTCAATAACCCAAAACGAAAGTATTATTGTGGGTATAGAACATGGCAACGAAAAGCGTATTGATGAGTTAACACCTTACAACCATGAAAAATATGGCGGTGGAAATGGAGATGCCTATATCACCTTTATTAAAAACACACTTAAACCTCATGTTGATTCTTACTATAGAACTAAACCTGAAGTGGAAAACACGGTTATTTTTGGATCCTCACTTGGTGGACTTATATCCTTTTATGCCGTCATAACCTATCCAGAAACTTTTGGTAAAGCGGGCATATTTTCACCTGCCTTTTGGTTTAGTGAAAAAATTTATGATTTAGTTACAGCTGTAGACATTCCTAAAACCTCAAGCTTTTATTTTTTAGCTGGTGATAATGAAAGTGAGACCATGGTACCCAACCTAATGAGAATGATCAAATTATTAAAATCCATGGGAGTAAACGACAAAAAAATTCAAAGCCATATAGTTAAAGGTGGTGAACATAATGAAAAATTATGGTCTGAAAATTTTGGAACTGCCTATCAATGGCTAATGACTAATTATTAATGACTAAATTATGACAAACAACGATATATTAAAGAAACTCAGGGTTGCCCATAAACTCAGAGACGAAGACATTGTAAAAATTCTAGCGCTTGTTGATTTTAGAATCTCTAAAAGTGAACTAAACGCCTTCTTTAGAAGAGAAGATCATCCTAAATATATGGAATGTGGAGACCAGATTCTAAGAAACTTCCTCAATGGATTAATTATTCATTTAAGGGGACCCATGCCAAAAACACAAAAAAAGAAGGAATAAATTATCAACTTCACAAAAATAAACACGTCATTTTTTTGTTTGAAACTAAGCCCATATCTTGCCTTATAAAAGTTGATTTATAGCATGATTGATACCTCTTCAAATTATACTCCATTGCTAGATATTTCTGTAGAGGAAATAAAAGCACTTAACAATAAATACAAACCGTTATCTGCTCAACAGCGCATAAAACAATTGTACATAGATTTTGATATTACTGACATTATGCTCACCAGTTCATTTGCAGCGACTTCGGCGTTTTTATTAAAGTTGGTTTCAGATATTAACAATAAACAAGAAGTCTTTTTTATTGATACAGGTTATCATTTTGAAGATACCCTGAAATACAAGTCTACGCTAGAAAAGAGTTACAATCTCAGCGTTACCTCTATTTCTGCAATTAAGGAAGAACACGAATTTACAACCAGAGATGAGACTTGGAAGAAAAATCCGGATTTCTGCTGTTCGATTAACAAAGTTCAGCCTTTAGAAAAAATAAAAAAGGAATACAAGGTTTGGATTTCAGGTTTAATGGAGTGGCAAAGTGATCACAGAGCAACCTTAGATATCTTTGAAGAACGTGGTAATATTTTAAAGTTTTACCCACTTTTAGATGTTAGCAAAGAAGAGCGAGATGCTTTTATAGAAGAACACAACCTTCCTTTTCATCCTTTAGTGGCTAAAGGATATCACTCTATTGGTTGTAAGCATTGTACAGTACCTGGTGAAGACCGAAGTGGTCGTTGGAATAACAATCCTAAAACCGAATGTGGTTTACATTTATAAAAAGAGCAACGGTAATCGTTGCTCTTAATAACTTTAATTCAAAATGGATATTATTGAGATTTTAACATCCTAACAGGCAAGGTATAATAGTTAAGGCTACCAACTACATTTTGTGGGACTTTCTTATAGTTTAATCTATTTTTAATAAAGTCCCCTACCTTTTCATCGTTAGTATCTACAGACAGTACTACAATTTCATTATCTTTATTAATGGCAATCTGCACAGTTGCATTGATATCTTCATTCAATTGAAAATACGGGTCTTCTAATAATTTACTTACAGTTTTAGTAATTAAGTTGGGCTCGTCAGCTTCTTCGATTGGATTTGTGCTTGCTGAAACAGCACTACTAAGCGCAATCGTTGCGATTAGTACAAACATTTTTAGTGTTTTCATAATTATTCGTTTATAAGATTGATACCTAAAGGACGGCAATTAATTGCAGATTGTTACAGTTGTTAACATAGTTTAACCTTGATTAGCAGAGTATTAATACAAAAAAAGCGCCTTTGAAAAAAGGCGCTTTACTAAATTTCTATTATATTTCTTCCTTAAGAAAGAACGTCTTGTACTTTATCAGCGGCTTCTTGGAATTCTGTAGCACTCAATACGTCTAAACCAGAATTATCAATTAAGTCCTTAGCTATATCTGCATTGGTACCTTGTAAACGTACGATAATTGGTACGTTAATGTTACCCATATTTTTATAAGCATCAATAACACCTTGTGCTACACGATCGCAACGTACAATACCACCAAAAATATTTATTAATATGGCCTTTACATTAGGATCTTTTAAAATGATTTTAAAAGCAGCTTCTACTCTAGCAGCATCTGCAGTACCACCAACGTCTAAGAAGTTAGCTGGCTCACCACCTGCTTGCTTAATTAAATCCATAGTTGCCATTGCTAAACCAGCACCATTTACCATACAACCAACATTACCGTCCAAATCTACGTAGTTTAAGCCCATTTCACCGGCTTCTACCTCGATTGGGTTTTCTTCACGTTTATCACGTAATTCTGCTAAGTCTTTATGTCTGTATAAAGCATTATCATCTAAAGTCACTTTAGAATCTACTGCCATAATCTTATCATCACTAGTTTTTAAAACTGGATTGATTTCGAATAATGATGCATCAGACTTTACATAAGCTGTATAAAGAGCAGTAACAAATTTGGTCATTTCTTTAAAGGCCGCACCTGACAGTCCAAGGTTGAAGGCTACACGACGTGCTTGAAATGGCAAAAGGCCTAAAGCTGGGTCTACTTCTTCAGTAAAAATTAAATGAGGAGTCTTCTCGGCAACTTCTTCTATATCCATTCCCCCTTCCGTAGAGTACATAATCATGTTTTTGCCAGATCCTCTGTTTAACAATACAGACATATAGTATTCCTCTGGCTCGTTATCGCCAGGATAGTACACGTCCTCAGCTACTAATACTTGGTGAACTTTCTTACCTTCTGCAGAGGTTTGTGGCGTTACCAAATTCATCCCTATGATTTGTCCGGCAAGGTCTTTAACCTCATCTAAATTTTTGGCAAGTTTTACACCTCCACCTTTTCCACGTCCACCAGCATGAACCTGAGCTTTTATAACATGCCAACCTGTGCCTGTCTCTTCAGTTAATTTCTTAGCTGCTTCTACAGCCTCGTCAGCACTTTGAGCTACAATACCACGTTGTATGCGAACTCCAAAACTGCTTAATAATTCTTTTCCTTGATATTCGTGTAAATTCATGTGTGATCTGAAATTAATTCGTTTGGCAAAAATACATATACGCGTAGTTTAAACCAATAAATTTTAGGTTGAATTTTTAACGATTTTGTTCATCGGATTATATTATTTCTTGTTCAAGTTTTTAATGACCGAAAATGCACTGTCTACATACACATCTTCAATAACAATGGTAAATTCATTAGTCGTAGAAATGACTTCATATAGTGGAACGTTTTGCCATGCCAATCGTTTTAAAATTTGATAATAGAGCCCAGCAACAGTAGTATTACTCTTAGGCAATGTTAAACTGATTGCTGATAAATTTTCTTTGACCGCGATACGGTCTTCATTTTTAAAACTCTCCAATACAGACGTGCGTTCTGAACTTGAAATGATAATATTACTTTCTAAAATGCCTCTGGTGAACGTATAAAAAATATTGTTTTTATCTTTTATCTTGGTTAAAATAGCAGCTTGACTATCGATTAGCGTACTAGAATTCTTGTACGTGAAATCGCTAAGATTGGATCGTAAGGTAATATCACCCAACTTAGCAAGTAGAGCATCCAGTCCATAATAGGGTTTACTAACCTCCAAGCGCTCTTTAAAACGTCTTAAGGCCATCATTATAGCACCTGTCTTAACAGGTTTTCCTAATTGTAGAGACACTTCATTTTGCAGTGCATCCGCTAATGCCGAATAATTTATAATTTCTTTAGCCAAACCCTCTTCCAAAAAGGGCTGGCGTAAAACAATGGTTTCCACACAAGATGCAATAGTTTTCATTTTGTTAATTATTTAACTTAATGTGTAAAATTAGTAAATAATGTGAAATAAATTCCAGCAAACTCATACTAAGTTTAAGTTTGCATCCTTATTTTTAACTTGCGCGATGGAAAACAACACTTTATTACAGATTGTAAAAACATACGGCAGCCCAACCTATGTGTATGATGCTGAAAAAATAACCTCTCAATACAACAGATTAACAAATGCTTTTAATACCGTAAAGCACCTAAAAATTAACTACGCAGTAAAGGCTCTCTCTAATATTTCAGTGTTGAAACTATTCAACAAAATGGGTTCTGGCTTAGATACTGTTTCCATACAAGAAGTTCATTTAGGACTTAGAGCAGGTTTTAATCCAGAAGATATTATATACACTCCAAACGGTGTTTCTCTTGAAGAAATTGAAAACGTAGCACAGCTAGGTGTGCAAATTAATATCGATAACCTTTCCATATTAGAACAATTTGGTTCTAAGCATCCTAACATCCCTGTATGTATAAGAATTAATCCTCATGTAATGGCTGGTGGAAATACAAATATTTCCGTTGGTCATATAGATAGTAAGTTTGGGATTTCAATTCATCAGATTCCGCTTCTACTGCGCATTGTAGAAAATACCAAAATGACCGTTAATGGCATACACATGCACACAGGTAGTGATATTTTAGATATTGATGTGTTCCTATATGCAAGTGAAATTTTGTTTGAAACAGCGATGAACTTTAAAAACCTTGAATTCATAGATTTTGGTTCTGGTTTTAAGGTACCTTATAAACAAGGCGATATAGAGACCAACATTGAAGAACTTGGCAAAAAACTATCAAAACGATTTAACAGCTTCTGTAAAACCTATGGAAAGGATTTAACCCTTGCATTTGAGCCTGGAAAATTCTTGGTGAGCGAGGCTGGAGTTTTTCTAGCTAAGGTCAATGTTGTAAAACAAACCACATCAACCGTTTTTGCACAAATCGATTCCGGATTTAATCATTTAATAAGACCGATGCTCTACGGCTCACAACATGAGATTATTAACATCTCTAACCCAAAAGGTAGAGAGCGCTTCTATTCTGTAGTGGGATACATTTGTGAAACAGACACCTTTGCAAACAATAGACGAATTGCTGAAATAAACGAAGGTGATGTTCTCTGTTTTAAAAATGCAGGTGCATACTGTTTTACAATGGCAAGTAACTATAACTCACGATACCGACCTGCGGAAGTTCTCATTTACAACGACACACCACAGCTGATAAGAAAAAGGGAGACTTTTGATGACATCCTCAGAAATCAAATGGAACTGTCATTTTAAGATTTTCTAACAATAAAATTCTTACATTGAATAATATTTTATATCTTTAGATAATTATCTTATTGAATTTCAGTTCGATAATTATCATAATTTGTTACTTGTTTACCGCTCCTGTTTATTTAGAACTTAGTTTATAATTCTGATGATTCATCCGAATTTATGTTTGGTTTGCTATTAATATTAATCAACTAAACTATTACAAACATGAAAAAACTAGGTTTATTACTCCTGGCTGTTCCATTTTTCTTAATGGGACAAAACGAATCAATCATTAATAATATTACCCACATTCAAGTTAAAATGGGCCATGAAGCACAATTTGCTGAAGGCGTTAAAATGTACAAGAAATGCTATGAGGAAAATAATGGAGAAGGCACATGGAATTTTTGGCGAAGAGTCCAAGGTGCCAATACGGTTTATGCCGTAACGGATACTATGGAAAACTGGGCTGAAATGGATGACGAAAACGATGAAGCAGGTAACAGTTGTCGCAGTATTTTCCCAAGTTTTATTCTTCCTCATATGGAAAGTGTGGATTATATGATATCCGAAACCATGCCAGAAATCAGCAACGACTCTCAAGAAGGCAAGGACAAAGTATGGGTCACTTATTTTAGAGTTGATAATTCAACAGATTTTATGGAGGTGATTAAAGCCTTATCTGGTGAAATTAAGAAAGCCGAAGGTGATGAAAGAGGGTATTGGTATTCTGTTGCGGGAGGCTCTACAGATTCAGCCGACTATTTGGTAGCATGGCCATTTGATAAATATGCAGATCTCGATGTTGATATGGATGGAGTATGGAAAATATACGAAAAAGCCCATGGCAAAAAGAAAACTGAAGAAATGCGGAATAAATTTAGAAATGCACTCGATGACGCTTGGTCTTACATCTATGATAAAAGTGATGACTTATCCAAAACTGAATAAGTAATTCAACTCAAATTATGATACGAAAAAATGCCAATTAAGTTTGGCATTTTTTTGTTTATTCACTTAAAATAAAAGTACAAATGGCATCAATCAAATCTACCAGAATTGAATCCATAGACATCCTCAGAGGTCTTGTTATGGTTATTATGGCATTAGATCATGTAAGGGATTATTTTCATATCAATGCTTTTACGAGTAATTATCCAGAAAATATGGCAACTACCAATATTTTCTTATTTGGCACGCGTTTCATCACCCATTATTGCGCCCCAGTTTTTGTATTCCTTGCTGGAACCTCAGCCTTTCTCTATGGACAAAAGAAAACTAAGGGTGAGCTATCTAAATTCTTAATCACACGAGGATTTTGGTTAATTTTTGTTGAAATTTTTATCAATAATTTCTTGTGGTGGTTTGATGTGTCGTTTGGCTTTACTAATCTTCAGGTAATCTGGGCTATTGGTGTATGCATGATCATTCTTGGACTTGTTGTTCATTTACCAAGAATACTAATTCTCATATTAGGACTTGCACTTGTATTTGGGCATAATATGCTAGATGGTATTACAAAAGAAGGAACTAGTTTTGAAGCTATACTTTGGTATTTTTTGCATCAATCCAATGGTATTCCATTAACTCAGGAGAAATTTTTATGGTTCTCATATCCTGTCTTACCTTGGATAGGAGTAATAATCTTAGGTTACTGTTTTGGGGAATTCTATAAAAAAGGAAACTCATTAAACTTGAGAAGAAAATGGCTTTTATATATTGGTTTTGGCTCTATCATTTTATTCTTCATCTTGAGGGGAACAAACCTTTATGGCGATTTAACACCATGGACCTATCAAGAAAACACAGAGAAAACCATTATATCATTTTTTAATGCAACCAAATATCCTCCATCCTTAGTATATCTTCTTATGACATTAGGGCCAGCATTATTATTTCTTTATGGAATTGAGAATATCAAAAATCGAATCACTAATTTCCTTCTTGTTTTTGGACGAGTCCCATTTTTCTACTATATCCTTCATATTTTGGTAATACACACTGCGGCTATTATCGGTTTACTCATAACAGGTAAGGATTGGAAATTAATGATCTTAGACAATGAAACCATAAACTCGGGCATCTTACAAGGTTATGGTTACTCACTCATTACAGTCTACATCATTTGGGTTATCCTGATTATGGTTTTATACCCAATCTGTAAAACCTATATGCGATACAAACTAAAGCATAAAGATAAGTGGTGGTTAAGTTATTTGTAACTTTAAGGTAATTTGCTACACTTACATAATGAACCCATTTAAAACAAAACCATGAGCGGATTTGACATTGTTATGGTGATTGCTGTAATTCTATGTGCAAGGCTAGGCGTACGCCTAGTTTTAAAATATCGGAAAATGAAACAAGATCAAAAAAAACAATAACCATGATTAGCATCTTTAGAAAAATAAGGAAATCGTTCTTTACTAATAAAGCCAGTAATTACCTTTTATATGCCATTGGTGAAATAGCATTGGTGATGATTGGTATTTTACTAGCAGTACAAGTGAACCACTGGAACGAGAAGCGAAAACAGGACAAACAACTTAAAGTTATTTTAAAAACAGTTCGTGCTGATTTGGTTACGGATACACTTAGGGCTGATGGTATAATTACCTTTTATGACTCTATCAATAAATACAGCACCAAAATTATCAATAAAGAGTATAATACCAATTCCATTGATAAATGTCTTATGTGTAGAAGTCTCACGACACTTTATCAACCCTTTATTATCCAAGATAAAGGATACAACATGCTTAAGAATTTCGAAGAATTAGAGACTATTGAAATAGATAGCCTTCAAAATAACATACTTCAGTTTTACAAGACCATGACGGATATTTTAGGACAAAGCAATGAATTTATAAAATCTGAAACCTTGCGTAATCTAGACTATTATAAAAATAAAGACTGGTTCGTAGATTGGATGCAAGGTCGGTTTACAGACGAAATGAAAGTTTATTTTGGCAATTCAGTAGATTACAGAAATAGAGTTGCTGCAAATTATATTTTAGCAAGTCAGAATCACGCCAATTTTGTTAGAGCTCATAAGCGCAGTGCAAAAGAACTCATAACCTCTATCGACAATCGGTTGGAAGCTGATTAGAATATATTTTTGATGAAAAATGGCAACTAATCTTTAATATCTTTCATTTCAAGGCTAATTTCCACACCATACTTATCTACTAAATACACTAAAGCCGTCATGGTGGCAGCACCTAATTCTAACTCACGTTTATTTACATGTTCAAAGGTATCATTCGCTGCGTGGTGATGATCAAAATAACGCTGGGAATCCGGTCGTAAGCCAGCTAATAATATATCATCATTTTTCAAAGGACCAATATCTGCACCACTATAACCCTTTTCGAAAAAATGAATTAAATACGGCTTAAATAGTGGTCTCCATGTATCAATCTTTTTTAACATCAAATCACTACCATCAAAGCTAAACCCTCTTGGTGTAAAGCCACCGGCATCACTTTCTAATGCAAAGATGTGTTTTTCGCCTTTTTCTTTAGCAATTTCGGCATACTTACGTCCTCCTCGTAATCCGTTTTCTTCGTTCATAAAAAGAACAACTCTAATGCTTCGTTTTGGTTTTATGCCGTTTTCTATTAATAGTCGTAACACGTCCATTGACTGCACGACACCTGCACCGTCATCATGTGCTCCATCACCCAAATCCCACGAATCTAAATGGCCACCAACAATAATGTACTCATTAGGAAATTCACTTCCGGTAATTTCGCCTATGACATTATAAGATTGTACATCATCAAATTGCTGGCAACTCATTTCAAAAAAGAATTCTAAATCCTTATCCTTTTTCAAAGCTTCACTGAGCTTTACCGCATCATTCGTGCTTATAGCAGCAGATGGTATTCGCTTTTCTGCTGGCAAATCTCCATAACTCATACTGCCAGTATGTGGATAATCGTCCTGTCTAGAACTTAATGAGCGCACAATAGTCCCAACAGCTCCATACTTAGAGGCTTCGGCAGCACCTCTATAACGTTCTGAGGAACATCCACCATAAGCCTCAAACGTATTAATCAAATCTGGCTGTAATGCTCTATTTATAAATACGATTTTACCCTTAATTTTATCCTCACCAAGGCTTTCTAAATCTTTATGACTTCCTACTTCGATTACTTTGGCTTTTACTCCATTTTCTGGAGTAGCGACCGAGCCCCCTAACGCACAAATATTCACCTTGTCCAATTCTCCATTTGTTGAAATATAGGCCATTTCCTTCTCACCTCTTTCCCATTTTGGTACCATTACAGGCTGTAGCCACACTTTATCCAACCCAAGTTTTTCAAGTTCTCTTTTGGTATATTGCACAGCTAATTCTGCATTAGTTGAACCTGATAAACGACCACCTATAGTATTAGACAAATAATCTAACCAAAGGTAACTCATACCGTTGGTAAGGGAGGTTTTATAGATATTTTTTAAAGCACCTTCATCAGTTTGTGAAGTAGCACCCAACGGACTTAGCAAAAGCCCTAAAACGATTAATTTTAAAAATTTTTGCTTTAGTTTATTCATTTTCCAATTCTTGTTTATACATACCAATTTTAGCTTTCTCCGATTCTGGTAACTCTGGTTCCTTAATATCCTTGTAAGTTTTTAAAGTGTCATATAAGATTTTTGCTACCAAGTATCTCGCTGTTGGTTTATCATCCGCAGGAATATTAAACCAAGGTGCATGGGCTTTAGAACTTCTATTCAATATATCTTCATAGCAGGTTCGGTAATGATCCCATAGCTTGCGTTCATCAAGATCATCAGCAGAAAATTTCCATTGCTTGTCTTTCCTATCTAAACGTCTTAAAAGTCTATTTTTCTGCTCGTCTTTTGATATGTTCAAAAAGAATTTGAAGATGATAGTACCATTATTAGCGATATGTTTTTCAAAATTATTAATTTCCTCAAATCGCCTATTCCAAAAAGCATCGTTGACGTCATTAACTGAGTCAATTCCTGGCATATTTTCATACATTAAATATTCTGGATGAACACGAGTTACTAAAACGTTCTCATAATGCGTTCTATTAAAAACACCAAATTTCCCACGTGCGGGTAATGCTATATAGTGCCTCCAAAGGTAATCATGTTTAAGTTCTATTTCGGTTGGTTTTTTAAAACTGTGGGCTACAATTCCTCTAACGTTAAATTCTTTAAAAACTTCGCGAATTAAACTATCCTTACCTGCCGTATCCATGCCTTGTACACAAAAAAGTACTGAATACTTACCATGTGCGTACATGGCGTTTTGAATATCTGCCAAGTCTTCACATACAGTCCTTAGCTCGCGTTCTATTTTCTTTTTATTGACCCCTAAATCATAAGATGTTGGTAAATCTTTTATGCTGACTTGGGACTTAATCCTGAAATCTTCTATGTTAATATTTTTCATTTATTTTAATTAAATCTCTAATATAATGAAGATTTAATAGATTTGGGAAAGACAATTAAACCAAGGCAACTTTTGAATCTAAAAAATATACAATTGTGTTTATTATTAATAAGTTCTATATGTTCTTTTTCACAAGATTTAAGTAAGACAATAGATATAAACAATAGTATAAAAAAGGTAAGTGTTGTTTCTACACACCCATTCGGTATTTTTTTTTCGAGATGGCAAGGGAATTTTCAAAGTAAACCGCTTGGAGAATATAACTTAAATATAAATCTTGAGAGCGGAAATGTATGGTCACCACCCGTCACCGCGTATATACCAAATAATGTTGCTGATAGGGAGTTTATTAGTACGAGACCATGGCATGTTAGAGAATTTATTGTCGATGTTGACACTTTAGATGCTAAAACATTAGAAGTTCAAAATGACGGGGTAATTAAAGGCCTACGCATAAACTTAAATATCCCCATTAACACTAAAAGTGAATTAAAAGTTGGCTTAAGATCATTCTTATTAACTAGAGGTAAATTTCCATTTTCTTTAATAACTAATGATGACACTATCGAGTATTTTCACGAAAATATTGCCGGTGGAAAAGATCCCTTCGACAGGCAATTGTATCCTTTAAATAAAGCTCGAATTAGATATAAAGATAGGAGAGACCAAATTATGGACATAAATAATGGAGATTTCATTTTAAGTGGATTTGAATTTAGCTATTACCGATACCCGAAAGTATTAATTGCAGGATTGGACTTTAATTATGGAACACATATTGGGATAAACACATCGCGATTCAATGCTTCCCTAGATATAGGAGCTTCAGTGAACCTTAGGAAATCGATTGAGTTAAACACTAAAGATTCATTTGATATTGGTTTGAGTATAGGTGGGACTAAGAACAACCTTCTTAATTTTCAAAGTGATAACATAGACTTTAGTTCAAACACGTTTATAGGTTATTTTGAAACACTAGTACAGTTCAGTTTTCTATCAAAAAGTAAAAGAACCCGACATAGTTTCGCGACTGATTTTTACTTCCAAACAAGTTTAAATAATAAAAATGAATTCGATTATATCATACCCACCAAAAACGGAACATCATTTAAGTCATGGAATTCTGGAATTTCTAATTTATATAGAAATAATAACTATTGGACACTAATGTACTCATTAACCAAAAAAATGACTACTACATTTTACATCCAACAAGATCTTACGGTTAACAATAATCCAGATATACAAACTGGCATATGTGTCTCTTTTGGCCTTTAAAATTATTTTGAAGCAAATGCTTTTACATCGGATTCACTTACTTCTTTCCCTCCTAAAATTATCAACCGTTCAATGACATTTCGCAACTCTCTAATATTTCCTGTCCAATCATAATTTTGAAGAAGCTTTATAGCTTTATCAGAAAAGGATTTTTTTGTATTTCCTTGTTCTTGTGAAATTTTATCAGCAAAATAATCTACTAAAAGTGGAATATCTTCTCTCCTATCGTTTAGTGCTGGTACTTCTATTAAAATAACAGCTAATCTGTGATACAGATCCTCTCTAAAATTACCTTCTTCTATCTCCTTTTTTAGATCTTTATTGGTTGCAGCAACCACCCTAACATTGACCTTAATATCCTTATCACTACCTACACGCTGTATACGGCTTTCCTGTAATGCCCTCAGCACTTTTGCTTGTGCAGATAGACTCATATCTCCAATCTCATCTAAGAAAATAGTGCCTCCATTAGCTGCTTCGAATTTACCTGCCCTATCTTTATTGGCCGATGTAAATGCACCTTTGACATGACCAAAAAGTTCACTTTCTATCAACTCACTTGGGATTGCAGCGCAATTTACTTCTATCATAGGGCCTTTTGAACGCTCGCTTTTTTGGTGCAACCAATGGGCGACTAATTCCTTACCTGTACCATTGGGTCCGGTAATTAAAACTCTAGCATCCGTTGGCGCGACTTTATCGATCATACTTTTAATTCGAGCAATAGCATCGCTTTCTCCAATCATCTCGTAGTTCTTACTTACTTTTTTCTTAAGCATTTTATTCTCCACTACGAGTTCCTTTCGATCTAAAGCAATTCGTACCGTATTTAATAATCGGTTGAGATCTGGCGGTTTTGAAATATAGTCAAATGCACCTAATCGCATTGTATTAACCGCTGTATCCAAATCCCCATGACCAGAAATCATAACCATAGGAATCTCTGGTTTTAGCTTTTTAACCGCTTCCAGTACTTCTACCCCATCCATTTTTGGCATCTTAATATCACAAAGTACTAAATCAAAATCACCCTTCTTAATTTTTTCAATACCAACCAAACCATCCTCAGCTTCTTCTACTTTGTAATTGTCGTTTTCTTCGGACAGAATTTTTACTAACACTCTGCGGATTGCCGCTTCATCTTCAATTATTAATATTTTTGACATATTTATATTTTAAATTTAATTCCCGTTCTCAGATAAAATGCGTTTAGATTATTTAACCGAAAGACTTCGTCTCTAGCATCATTACGCAATACGTTGTTCAGTCTAAATGTGTACCCAATATAAGAATAAGCTACCAGATTTTTAGTAAAACAATATTCATACCCAATTCCACCAACTGCAACGGAAAGTGAAATATTGTCAATGCTTCGACCATTAACTATTGTAGGCTCTTGAACATGGGCAAAATAGCCATCTAAACCTGCAAAGACCTGTAGCATGTTTTTATAATTAAAAAAGTGCTTAACATTTGACTTGGGTACACCAGCATTAAATGACCATTTCTCATTTATCCTTCTGTAATAACTTATAAAAGGTAATGGAAATGGCACCCCTGCCGTGGTATTATAAGTCAAACCTAAGATTAACCGATATGGTCTTTTTATATCCGAATCCGTGCGGTCTTTGACCATATAAGCACCACCATTTAAAAAGACATCGTCAAAAGTCAATGTTTTTGTTAACGTTGAGGCGATGCGTGGGTTGATTTTAAAACCAAATCTCCACTTGGAATCAGACTTAAATGTGTAAGCCAAATTAAGGTCTATAATGTGTATCTGTTCCAACAATCCAACATTGAATGGATAGTTATCTTCGAGATTAAGGATAATTCTATTGTACTCACCTCCTATTATAAAATAGTCTTTATCGTCGACTTGTATCGGATAGTTAATTAAAGCCCGTAACCTGGTATATTGATCCTCTGACCTTGTGCTGGGTATAAAAGAATACTCAAGGCGAGCTAAATCTGTAAGTTGTGCGCTTACGGTATGTACGCAACCTATAGCCAATAGAGCTAAAATCGCATAACATTTTAATAAGTGTAAACTCATTTGCTCTATTTTTCGATAATATGGATGTCGCGCTGAGGGAAAGGAATAGTAACCTTATGCTCTCTAAATAGCTTATCAATCTCAAAACGGATATCACTTTTAGGAAAGGTTGCTTTAAAACTATCGTTAAGTGTAAATACAAGCTTAAAGTTTAGGGAACTATCCCCAAAGTCCATAAATAAAACTACAGGCTCTGGTTCTGCAATAACATCTGGATGCGTACGCGCTGCCTGTAGCAATAATTTTTTTACCAATTGTATATCACTACCATAAGCTACCCCGACTTCAACACTTTCACGTGTTTCAGAGCCGTTTTGAGTCCAATTATAAAGCGAATTGGTTAAATACAAATGATTAGGAATCACCAACACCTTATTATCTATGGTTACAGCTCTAGTCGTTCTTAATTTAATTTCTTCAACCCTACCAACCTTTCCATCTATTTCAATAATATCCCCAACATGTACGGATTGGTCCAAAAGGATAAAAACCCCTGAAAAAATATCCTGAAACAAGGTCTGTAAAGCAAGACCTATACCAATAAGCAATGCTGCTGAAGCGGCAAAAACAGCAGTAACATTAACTCCGACCGAATGCAAGGTAATAAGTAATATAATAATGTAGATTAACCATCTAAAATAACCGTAAACAACATTGAACTTTCCCTTATCGGTTTCGGGTAAATTTCTTGTAATAATTTTTAGTAAAACCCTTAAGACTACCTTAGTGAGTACAATCACGGTAACCACAATTAGCATGTCTAAAATTGAGATGCTTATTTCCTTGGTGAAATCTACATGAAGGCTTAGAAACTCCTTTACACGTTCTAAAACTGAATTATCTGTAATTTTTTCTTCTATATCTTTCAGGTCTTGAATCATACAATTAATATTTCAACCATTTAAAAAGTTCTTTATAGGTTGGTTTTTTACCATACATTAAGATACCTACACGATAAATTTTAGCAGCAAACCATACTGCAAAAATAAATGTACCTATAAGAAGCAACAGCGACAATCCTTGTTGCCATAAAGGTACACCAAATGGAATACGCATGAGCATGACTACTGGTGAAGTTAATGGAATAAATGAAAATACTGTTGAGACCGTGCCATGAGGATCCTCAATTACTGTAAACACACCAACATAAACAGCCAAAATTAAAGGCATTAAAATAGGCAACATAAACTGTTGTGTATCCGTTTCGTTATCTACAGCTGCACCAATGGCTGCATATAAGGAACTATATAACAAATAACCTCCAATAAAGAAGAACATAAAAGCTATAACCAGGTTTAGAATTGGTAAATGACTGATGCCTGTTAAGATATTTTCAGCCATCATCTGAGCGCCCTCACTTTGCATAGCCTCATTCATCAATTCTTGTTGTGGTACAGAAGTTTGGCTGAGGTCAATACCAAAAATAGCAGAAACGACTACCATTAAGACACCACCTAAAATCACCCAAATCGTAAATTGGGTTACACCAGCCAAAGATGTGCCTATAATTTTACCCATCATTAATTGAATTGGTTTTACGGAAGAAATAATCACCTCTATAATCCTACTTGTTTTTTCTTCTATAACACTACGCATTATCATATTGCCATAGATGATAATGAACATAAACAACAGGTAGCCTGCAATACCACCAAAGGCCAGTTTAATCACATTGTCAATTTTAGAGGTTTTTTCACCCTCAAAACTTTCTTGTGTAATATCAACACTTGTCTTTGAAGCTTCAATCTGCGCAAGGGATACTCCATCTTTTTGAAGTTTCATCTCACGCAAATTTTTTTCTATTTTCCTTTCGATGCTAGAAATTAATGTTAACGAAGGAGTCTCCTCAGAATAGAATTTAATGTTTTCCGAAATCTCATCTAAGGAATCTACTTTAGCCACATGAAGTAAACCGTAATTATCGGTTTCCTTTACTAACTTCTTAGCATCCTCCAAGCTAAAATCATTAAGAACATTATAAGTTGTATTCTCTGTATTCTGAAATACATCTTTTAAATACCCTGTCTCATCTAATACTGAAATAGTGCGCTTTTTGTCATTGTTTAATTGCGAAAGATATGCCACAACTGCAATGAGGGCAATCATTATAAGAGGACTTAAAAAGGTCATGATGATAAAAGACTTATTCTTAACCTTAGTCAGGTATTCACGCTTTATAATGAGTGGAAGATGATTCATTCTTAGTTATTTTTTACAGTTTGAATAAAGATATCATTGGCTGTTGGTATCACTTCTACAAAATGGTGTACCTCTGCTTTAGATGCCAAAAACGACAATAAATCATTTGATGACGTGGTCTCATCTATTTTTACATTGAGCTTTATATCATCATTCAAATTTTTGAAGGTTGCTGGCAAAACTTCAAATCTATTTTTTATCTCAGTTAAAACGGCCTCACTGTTGTTAGATTGCAAACCTACTTCAAAAGTGTTGGTTTTAAATTGGCGTTTGATGTCGTTTAGCTTACCATCTAAAATTTTATTGGACTTATGAAGTAATGCTATATGATCACACAGTTCCTCGACAGATTCCATACGATGTGTTGAAAAAATAACGGTTGCTCCTTCGTCTCTAAGCTTCAGGATTTCGTCTTTTATTAGGTTGGCATTTATAGGATCAAATCCCGAAAAAGGCTCATCAAAAATTAAAAGTTTAGGCTTGTGCAATACGGTAACAACAAATTGTATTTTTTGGGCCTGGCCTTTACTAAGTTCCTGAATTTTTTTATTCCACCAATCTCCTATCTCTAATTTATCGAACCAATATTTTAATCTGCTTTTGGCTTCAGACTTTGACATGCCTTTTAATTGTGCCAAATACAAGGCTTGCTCACCAACTTTCATAGACTTATACAAACCACGTTCCTCAGGCAAATAACCAATATCCTTTATATGTTCGGGTTTTAATGGTTGACCATCCAATTTCACACTCCCTTCATCTGGCATGGTAATTTGGTTTATAATCCTTATTAATGTTGTTTTACCAGCACCATTCGGCCCAAGTAATCCAAAAATACTGCCTTTAGGAACAGCTATTGAGACTTCATTTAGTGCCTTAAAATTTCCGAAACTTTTAGATACGGAGTCGGCGACTAACAGATCGTTCATATGAGTAGTGATTTTTTAAACGTAAACGATTAGATCGTAAATAACGGTTAGTTTGTAAATATATTAAATGTATAGCGTTTTTAGTAACACAAGATTACTTATTCTAATTTTTTTGATCAATCAGCTAATAAAAATGGGAGGCTATACAAATTGCTTAAGCACATAAAAAACAAAACCCACCCTTATAGTTAAATAAGGATGGGAAAAAATTGCTATGAAAAAGAAAAATTACCGCCAATTAGCATTAGCGATAATTCAAAGATAGTATTTTTTATTTAACATCAAGGTTTTTACGAAAACATATCTTTCACCTTTTCAAAAAAAGACTTATCGGTACTTTCTGGTTTAGGCTCAAAATGCTCATCATCCCTCATATTTTCGAAAAAATCTTTTTGTTTTTTACTCAAAGTCTTTGGTGTCCAAACATTTACATGGACTAGCAAATCTCCTTTACCATATCCATTTATACTTGGAATACCTTTACCTCTGAGTCTTAAAATTTTTCCTGACTGTACACCAGCATCAATCTTAATTCTTACCTTGCCAGTAACAGTATCTATTTCTTTAGAAGTTCCTAGAATAGCATCTGGAACACTTACATACATATCATAATGTAAATTGTCTCCTTCGCGCTTTAAAGTAGGGTGTTCTTCTTCGGTGATGACTACTAAAAGGTCTCCTGCTATGCCATTACCAGGCGCATCATTACCTTTTCCGGTAACTTTAAGTTGCATACCATCTACCACACCAGCAGGTATTTTTACAGAAACCGTTTCTTCTGATACTTTTAAACCGTGAGCATCGGCATCAGAAGGTTTTTTATCAATGGTTTGACCAGCTCCTCCACAGGATTGGCACGTCGTTGCCGTTTGCATGCGACCTAATATGGTATTGGTAATTCTTGTTACCTGACCTGACCCATTACAAGTACTACATGTTTTGTAAGTGGTCCCTGGTGCCTGAACTTTACGTTTTACCTTTATCTTCTTTTCGATACCATTGGCGACTTCTTCTAAAGATAATTTTACACGTATTCTGAGATTACTCCCTTTTACCACACGTTGTCTACCGCCTCCACCGAAGCCGCTAAAACCACCGCCTCCAAAGGCTCCACCAAAAATATCCCCAAACTGACTGAAGATGTCGTCCATGTTCATGCCGCCTCCGCCAAAGCCACCATTACCCTCAAAAGCTTGGTGACCAAATTGGTCGTAACGCGCTCTTTTATCTGCATTACTTAAAACTTCATAAGCTTCAGCAGCTTTCTTAAACTTTTCCTCGGCTTCCTTATCATTAGGATTTTTGTCCGGGTGATACTTTAGAGCCATCTTGCGGTAGGCTTTTTTTATCTCTGAATCAGAGGCACCTTTGCTTACTCCTAATATATCGTAATAATCTTCTTTCATATGCATTGTCCACTACCGTGGCTATCTTTTCATTGTTCTCGATACGGATGGCTAGCCCATATAAATACTCTAACCAACAAACTAAATCGAAGTTTATTGTTTTTTTATGATTGGCCTATAACCACTTTTGGAAAACGAATTACCTTATCCCCAAGTTTATATCCTCGCTCTACGACATCGATGATTTTTCCTTTTAAATCCTCACTAGGTGCAGGTATTTGGGTAACGGCTTCATGATCGTCGGCATTAAAAACGTCTCCTTTTTTAACGTCTATCTTAGATAAGCCCTTTTGTTCTAAAGTGTTTAGTAATTTATTATAAATCAATAGCACTCCTTTGCGCAATTCTTCGGCTTCTTTATCCTCTTCGATGTGTAGTAAGGCACGTTCAAAATCGTCCAGAACCGGCAGCATGGCCAACATTACACTTTCGCTAGCAGTTTTAAATAATTCTATACGCTCTTTATTGGTGCGCTTCTTATAATTTTCAAACTCAGCAAACAAACGCATAAATTTATCTTTCTCAGCTGCCAATTGATCTTGTAATTGCTCTTCAACAGAATTTTCATTCTTAGGTTGCTCTTGTTCTGCCGTTGCAGTCGCTGTATCCTCTACTTGAGGTTCTTCAGCCTTTTTATTTTTATCTTTTTTACTCATTTTGAGTTTATTTTATTTCTTTCTGAATTTTAAATCTACGATTTAGGGTTGCAAAAGTACTGCCATTATTATTAAAATGTCAAAATGTCATTAACATTTTTTTATAACACTAGCGTATTCCATATCCTTAACTTTGTGTTTTTAATTTCTAATTCAAAAAAAACACTGACATGAAAACAACATTTTTAAAGATTACCGCTTTAGCTGCCTTTGTCGCATTTACTAGTTGTAATGACAAAGCCAAAGAAGCTGAAACAAAAGACGCCGAAGCTGCTGCTGTCGCTGAGGAAACTGCCGTAACGTTTAAAGCTGATGCAGACAACTCTTCTATTATGTGGAAAGGATTTAAACCAACAGGATCCCACACAGGAACCATTAACGTAAAGGAAGGAACGGTTGCTGTTAATAATGGTATGATAGAAAGTGGAAACTTTACTATTGATATGGGTACTATTGTGGTTACTGACATCCCTGTAGATGATGAAGACAATGCCAAATTACAAGGTCATTTATCTGGTCCTGATTTCTTTGATGTCCAAAGTCATCCTACAGCAACATTCGAGGTTACTGGTTTAGAGACTAAAGATGGTAAAACCATGCTCTCTGGAAACTTAACTATGAAAGATGAAACCAATAACATAAGTTTCCCTGTAAAAACGTCTGTTGATGGTGATACCATGACTTTAAGGAGTGAGACCTTTACTATTGACCGTTCTAAATGGAACGTAAAATATGGTTCTAAATCCTTCTTTGATGATTTAGGCGATAGCTTTATCAATGATGAGATAGAGTTAACCATTAATCTTGTGGCGAATAAGGCATAACATTTAAACGTCAATTCTCAATAGTTTTTTGATTTGGACTGTACTCAGTCTGTCAAGAACTTGAGATGACAAAATCAATTAAAACAAAAAGCACTTACGTTTACGTAAGTGCTTTTCTTCTTCATAGCAATTTTATTGCTAAAATTGCTGCTTCGCTATTAATCAAAACACCATCAATCAAAACACTGATTAATAACGGTGTAGTAATGCGTTAACTATTAACACTAAAACCGAATTACGGCATTACTACAGTATCAATGACGTGTATTACACCATTGCTACCTTTTACATCTGTTGCAGTAATCTCACTATAGTTCCCATTCTGATCTTTCAACCAGATTTTTCCATCTTTTTGCATTACAGTTAAGATTTCTCCCGCTAATGTTTTTACTTCTACTTTGCCTTTGCCTTTCTTTAACGCTGCCACAACATCATTAGCCATCAATTTTCCTGGTACAACGTGGTAGGTTAAAATCTTGGTTAAGGTTTCTTTGTTTTCTGGCTTTAGTAGATTGCCTAATGTTTCTTTGTCAATTTTTGCAAAAGCATCATTGGTTGGTGCAAATACGGTAAAAGGTCCATCTCCCTGTAAAGCTTCAACTAAATCCGCCGCATTTAAAGCCGTAACTAAAGTTGAAAAATTTTCATTACTCACTGCTGCATCTACGATGGTTTCCTGCGCCACAGTCTTTTGTGAGAATACTAATGCCACAATTGTGGTAAATACTAATACTAACTTTTTCATGATTTTTTTAAATTTTTGGTTAAACTAGTGCACTTCTTTTCGTTTTTGGAGTGCTTTCATTTATATTTACACAGGCTTGATACTATTGGATGAGCAAGCCTTTATTTTTGGGAAATCTTTAACAGTAATGCAAAACGACAACTTTCTTATTCAACAACTAAAAGACAAGGATGAGCGTGCGTTGTCGTTACTTTACGATAAATATGCTGGTGCTATTTACAGCGTGATTGTAAAAATGGTACGTGATGAAGGCAAAGCCCAAAATTTACTCCAAGATACTTTTATGACCGTTTGGAATAAGGCAGAAAGCTACGATGCGAACAAAGGCCGTTTCTATACTTGGGTTTTTAGAATTGCCAGAAACAAAACGTTAAATTTTCTAAGAAAAGTTGAACCGCTCATCCAAACCGATGATTTTAGTGTATATGACAGTAAAGAAGAAGCTATTAGTATAGATGCTAAGTATTTAGAACTTAATGGTGCCATTACTTCGTTAGAAGCACACCATAAAGAGGCTATAGAATTAGTTTACTTTAAAGGATTAACACATAAGGAAGCACACCAGCAAATGGATGTGCCTCTTGGCACGTTTAAATCTTATGTACGACAAGCGTTAAAACAGCTGCGACAAGCCTATGTTAAAACCTTGAGTGTACTTTTACTAATACTAAATGCGCTGTGATGATGAATAAGAAAAACATATTAGAAAACGGATTGTTAGAGCAATATCTGCTTGGAGAACTCAATGCAAAAGATTGCGAAATGATTGAGCAAGCCCTAGCTTCTGATACAGACCTAAAAGCGCAGTTTGATGCTTTAGAAAAAGACTTTGAAATCTTGGGTTTAGAAAATGCCATCACTCCACCAAAAAGCATCAAACACCAACTAATACAAGACATTAGAGAAGCTAAGGAATCAAACAACAATACAAACAATGGCAACCTCAAATTTTATATGGGTATTGCCGCAAGCATAGCTGTATTTTTAATGATTGGCAGTTTTTGGATGTACAACCAGTTGAACGATCTAAAACAACAATTGGAAGCTGTTGAAATCGAAAAGACCGAGTTGAATGATAAACTCAATACCATTAGAAAACAGATAGAAAATGAAAACGCACTGTTTGCTATACTTAGGCATCCAGATACTGAACAATATATATTAAAAGGCAATACGTTAATGCCAAATGGTAAAGTGGTAAGCTATGTTAACCACAGTAATAAAACCGTTTTAATAAATACAGAGCGCTTACCAAAATTAGATAAAGAACACGACTACCAAATGTGGGCAGACGTTGAAGGCGAAATGATCAATATGGGAGTCATTGCCAAGGACCAAAACTTGATGGCTATGAACTATATAGACTATGCCGAATCCCTAAATATTACCATTGAACCAGCTGGTGGCAATGAACATCCAACCGTATCACAATTGGTAACTAATGTCTATCTAAAATAGTGCAATGAATAAAAGAGTTACTTGTCTTTTGATATAGTCAATTTTTTTGCTTCAATCAACAAACCCTCCAAAGCAGGTCTTAGATTAGCATAAGTAAACTCAAATCCCTTGTTTTCAATTTTTTGCGAACTAACACGTTGGCTTTCAAATAAGAGGATATACATTTCACCAAGTACCAATTTCATCATAAATTTTGGGATATTAGGTAAAATTAAAGGCCGTTGCAAGACACTTGCTGCCATTTTAGTAAGTTCATTATTGGTTACTGCATTTGGTGCCACACCGTTATAAATCCCTTCTAATTGATACTGTAACACGTGCATAAAGATCGCAGCTAGATCTTGGATGTGTATCCAGCTTTGCCATTGTTTACCATCACCAAATGCGGCTCCTGCACCAAACTTAATAGGTTTTACAATTTCGGGTAAAGCACCACCATCTTTGGCTAGCACTAAACCGATACGCACCTTGGATACTTTACAACCCAAGTTTTTGAAACCATCTACCGCAGCCTCCCATTCCAATACCACTTTACCTAAAAAAGAGTCGGAAATTTCATTAGTATCTTCTTCATAATAGTTGGTTAAACTTGAGGGATAAATACCAATCGCACTTGCAGACACGACATGCTCTATTTGGTAATTATGTGCTTTTAGAGTCTCTTGTAGAAGCTGTGCTGTTTTAGTACGGCTTTCTAGAATTTCCTTTTTGTAGCTTTTGGTCCAACGTTTTGAGATACTGGCACCCACCAAATTGATGATTGCAGAAACATCCTTAAAGCAGTTGTGGTCTATTTCGTTGTTGTTTGGATTCCAGTAGAAGCCTTTGTAATTAGCTTCGGTACTTAATTTAGATTTTGAAGTGGTTAAGTAGTGCACATTTATATCCTGTGCGTGACATTGTTTTACAATCTCCTGCCCTATTAATCCTGTTGCGCCTGTTATTAAAACTGTCATTACTTTTCTTTTATACAAAGATACGATATGCCTAAGGCCTTCAACGAGACTTTAATTTGGATTTAACGTTTGGCACTTTAACTGTCAGTTCGAGTTAATTTTGGATGCATCAACAGATAAAACTTGTATCCTTAACCTTCTAAATCACAAAACTTCTATATACAATTCCTCAAGCTTAGGAATCACTCGAAATGACGTAAAATTCCATCCGGCTCACTAGGTTCACTTTATGTTACGAGCGCATTTTTAAAAAACATTTAGCTCACTAGGTTCGCTGAATGTTACGTAAATCAACATTTGGCTCGTTGCACTTCACCGAATGCTTCCTTGCACGAAGCATTTCACGTTTACCAGGTGGACCCGGAAGACGTTCAACCGTAAAACCAACGGACTGCATAGCACGACGAACACTGCCTTTTGCCGAATAGGTAACTAAAACACCTTTGTCTTTTAAGGATTTGTACATAATCGAAAAAATATCCTTTGTCCAAAGTTCGGGTTGAACACGTGCACCAAAGGCGTCAAAGTAAATGATGTCAAAGCTGTTTTCATCAGTTATCTCTTTAAAGAATTTTTCTTGTTTTTCGAGGTTGAAGGTTGTTTCAATTTGGTGCTTTTCCTCCCAAGGAATACCATGCATCTTCTCAAATTGCGCTTTGTGCTTTTCGGAGATTAATTCGATATAATTCAGTTGTTGAATCTCTTCGGTCTTCACGGGATAGGCTTCTACTCCGACGTAATTTATGGGTGTTTTAAGTTCTTCAGCTTTTATAAGGGTAAGAAAGGCATTAAGTCCTGTACCAAAACCTATTTCAAGAATGTTAATTGGTTGAGATTCTGAAATTAAATTAGGATGATAGGATTGATAATAAAAAAGCAAACCATGTTTTATAAATACATGGTTTGCTTCTTGTATGGCACCATGAATGGAATGGTATTGTTCATTCCAATCTTCTATCTGAATGGTTTTAGAACCATCGGACGTGGTGATTATTTTTCGCTTCAATTACTGAATTAAAAGTTTTCTAATCTTTGGGATTGGCCCAGTACATTCTGTTTTATGACAAGCCAAACAATTGTTGATTGTAGCATTATAACGCTCCTTTAATTCAACATTAGACAAAGTATCTGTAACTGCTTGTTGAGACTCAATAAAAACATTCACAAAACTGTTCCATACTGGTGTTCTAGCATGGCTATTGCTCATTTCTGCAGAATGCAGTTTCATCAAATCCAATGGCATAGATGCAGGAATTTCACCATTCATAATCTGCTGTTTTATTTGCAAATTATAAGCATACATTCCATTCATAAGATTTGCCATCTCTGATGGCTGATGCATTATTAACTCAGGCTTTTCCTTTTTCTCAGTAGGTTTTGACTCAGTTTCATTCTTGCAATTAAAACATAACAGCAACAATACTAAGAGCGCAAGAGCCTTATTGCTTAAGGAGTACTCCATCAGCTAAGAACTTGTATTCAAATTTTGGTTCTGTGATTGCAGCAATTTCTTCTGCAGATTTACCTGCATCTTCTGCATAGTGTCTTAATTCATCTACAGAAGTTTCCTCTACAAACGCTTTTCCATTTACAACCACTTCACCTTCAGCATTTAAAGGCATAAAGAAACCATAATCTTTAAAACGGACCATAACTTGATTGTCATTTCCCATGTCTAAAGTCATCCAACAGCCTTTTTTAGAACAGACCTCATTGATTTTTCCCGTCATTTTAGCATTGATGGTATCACCAGCTTTTAGGCCTTTGTAATGCTCCATCATACGGTCAGCAGATAAGGCATCTGCATCATTTATTTCCATTCCGAAAGACGCATAGGCTATCTCGTCGTTAACCTCTTGTACATCGATTTCCTTAACTTCCTTTTCATTTTTGCAAGACACTATGGCTAAGCTCATTGCTAAAATCAAAACTAATTTTTTCATTGTTGATTTGTTTAGTGTAGTTTATAATAGAACTGCAAAATTACGAATTTTAAGATAATATTACCTTTTATTAACGGTATTGATTTTGTAGTTTTGCACAAAATTAAAACACCTATTTAATGGTAGAAAGTAACCCTAACGAAATCGTTATCGTAACATCAGAACATTCAAAAATAAATTCCGTTGATTTTGACAATTTAGTATTTGGTCGTGTTTTTACAGATCACATGTTTGTTTGCGATTTTGAAGATGGTAAATGGCAAACTCCAAAAATTATGCCTTACCAACCTATGACGATAGAGCCTTCTGCTCGTGTTTTTCATTATGGACAAGCGGTTTTTGAAGGTATGAAAGCCTATAAGGACAAGAATGGTAAAATCTTTTTGTTCAGACCAGACCAAAATTTTAAACGAATTAATAAGTCATCTGCCAGATTGGCTATACCTGAATTTCCTGAAAATTACTTTTTTGAAGGTTTAGAAACCTTACTTAAAATGGAAAGTGACTGGATAAAGCCAGGATTAGGTAACTCATTATATATACGTCCTTTTGTCATTGCTACTGAGCCTGCTATTTCAGCCTCACCTGCAGCTAGCTATCGCTTTATGATTATCTGCTCACCGGCAAAAGCATACTACAATAAACCTGTGCGTGTATTGTTTGCTGAAAAGTTTAGTCGTTCTGCAGACGGTGGTGTTGGATTTGCTAAAGCAGCAGGTAATTATGCTGCACAATTCTACCCTACTGGTTTAGCTCAGAAAAAAGGATTTGACCAAATTATATGGACCGATGCTTCTACACATGAATATCTGGAAGAAGCAGGTACCATGAATATTTTCTTTAGAGTTGGCGACAAATTGATTACCGCACCAACAAGCGACAGAATTCTAGATGGTGTAACCCGTAAAAGTGTGATACAACTTGCCGAGGATTTAGGTATTGAATGTGAAGTGAGACCTGTAAGTGTAAAAGAAATTAAACAGGCCGCAAAAGACGGAAGCCTTAAAGAAATTTTTGGTGCAGGTACTGCCGCCGTGATTAGTCCAGTTTCTGCATTTGAGCATGCAGATGATGTATTTGAAATTCCACAAATAGAAAATTCATATGCCTCATTATTCAAAGAAAAACTGACGCACATTCAGCATAACTTATCCGAAGATCAACATGGTTGGAGATACGAAGTAAAATAAAAAAAGCAGCCAATAGGCTGCTTTTTTTTATGATTCTAGAATGTCTTTAATATTTGGTTTAAAATAATTTGGTCCTTTGAGGACTTTACCGTCTTCACGGTAAATTGGCTCTCCATCTTCCCCAAGTTTGCTCATATTACTACGTTGAATTTCCTCAAAAACTTCTTCAATTTTATATTGTAATCCATGCTCTATAATGGTGCCACAAAGTATATAAAGCATATCTCCCAACGCATCAGCTACTTCGACCAAATCATTATCATTAGCCGCTTCCAAATATTCTTCATTTTCCTCACGCATGAGTTTGTAGCGCAACATATTCTTTTCTAATCCTAAATTGGCCTTTGGTGTTTCTCTGTGTCCTATTTTAAAAGCGGTGTGAAATGCTTTAACAGCATTGATTTTATCTTGCATAATCTAAATTAAAAACTAAGGTTGTTATTTCTTCGTATATTAAGTAACAAGAATCATTTCTATGATGATTAATGCTCTAATTTTAATTATTTTTGCATAAAAATACGCTAATGTTTACAACTGGTCAATGGATTTTCGGGATATTATTTTTTATAGCTTTTGTTATAGCTGTAACTTACCAATATCGTAAAGATTTAAAAATTCATAAAACCTATTATAAAGGCACGGTATGGATTCTCATTGCATTTATTGGTTTTATTGGCTTGATTGCCGCGGTTAAGTTTCTTTTGATGTAACCTATTCTTTTTAGGTCCTTCATCTTATTTTTTGTTATTCACTTTTTACAATTTATAGACAGAAATATCCTTAGGGCTGGGTATGTTTTTATGTAGCTCTGCCTTACTTATGCAAATTCATTTCCATCTAAGATAGACATTAAGACAACCTAGTTTGTTTAGGTAATACTAATTACCTGTTTTTAATTGAATCCGTCCAATTTTTACGCGCTGGTTTCTGAAAACCCTCTTTTAATAAAGTTTACTATTTTAGCGATGCTATTATAACTCAACTAATCATGAAAACTCCTTTTATTACCTTAATTTTTATTTTTTTTATTTCATTAATATCCGCCCAAAGTTATTTTGGACATACTGTAGATAATTATGCTGGTGTGCATGGTATCATTTACAACCCTGCTAATATTGTTGAATCTAATCTTAGAGCAGATATTAATTTAATATCTGGTAGCGTCTTCATAGATAACGATTACATTGGCATAGGCTTCAATGAACTTTTTAATTCCAATGAGGATATTGACAACAGTTTAGAACGTTTTCCTAGCTCTTCAAACAACTTTAATATTAACGTTGATGTATTAGGGCCTTCTTTTATGTTTAACCTCAACAAAAAAAGTAGTATTGGCATATCGTCTCGTGTTAGGGTGATGTCAAATCTAAACGAAATTGACGGTACGCTTTTTGAAACCATTGAAGATGGTTTTGATGACAATGATGATTTTGATTTTGACCAACAAAATTTTACTGGAACAGCACATGCTTGGGCAGAAATTGGCCTTACTTATGGTCGTATATTATGGAATAAACAAAACCATTTACTCACAGGCGCAGTGACTTTAAAATACCTACAAGGTGCTGGTAGTGCATTTACAAACTCTACTAATCTCGAGGGAAATTATGTTGATTCTACTGAAACCCTTACAACGAGTGGGGAACTAGTATATGGAACTTCTAATGATTTTGACAACGACGATATAGACTTTAACGATTTAACAGCTGGTTTTGGTTTTGATATTGGTTTTGTTTATGAATGGCATCCTGATCGAGAAAATGATACGATTAGATTTTATCAGGATCCTTACAAGCTTAAAATTGGTGTTTCGGTTACAGACATTGGCTCTATAAAATACGATGAAGGTGAAATTACGACCTACGATATGACGGCAACTGTCAATACCGCAACTTTTGAAGATGATGTTAAGGAATTTTTAGACAACAACTACAATGCGACGGCTATAAATCAAAATATAAAAATGCAATTGCCAACTGCACTGCATATTTTGGTGGATTACAGGCTTGCTAAAAAGTGGCTCATCAGTGCCCAAGCCGACTTATCTATGGTCGCTGCAGATGAGCAATTAAACAATGCCATTTCTAATACGGTTTTACTTATGCCAAGGTATGAGAGTAAATGGTTAAGCGTTTTTGCTCCCATGAGCCTGAGACAATACGGTGGCTTTACGGCTGGTGCTGGGCTGCGATTTGGACCCTTGAGTGTGGGGTCTGGTTCAATCCTGAGCAATCTTTTGTCGGACTCCACCCAATCCGCTGACGTATTTTTTGGTCTTAAAATTCCATTGTATAGAAAATAAATTTCAATTCTATAATTATAAGACTTCCATTTTATGGAATAAAAAAAGCAACCATTATGGTTGCTTTTTTTATTGTAATGATTCCATAGGTTAATTTACCTCAGGCAAATGACTGTACTTCTTACTATACTCTAACATTTGCTCAGGGAAACCTGCTGGCTGGGTGACTTTAATAGCAGTTATTTCACCATTTTCGTCCATTTCAGGCACTAATACAGGGTTTACAAATCCGCTGTAAGGCGCAGAAGTAAACTGTTTATTACGCTCTAAAACCTCCGCGTGGATATCTTGATCTACCTTTACACCATAACCTTCTACTAACGCTTCTACAGCTGCATAATCCCCTTCAGATTTAATTCGTTGTGTTTCTCTTAACAATTGACCAAACAATTCGTGTAACTTGTCGTAGTCATTAATATTAAAGTAGGTTTTACCATCTCTGGTTACTTTTTCAATAACGTTATCTGCCTTTCCTTGTTCATAAGCCCAAGCAGATACCCATTGGCGATTTCTCATGTGCGCTTCTTCTACGTCGTCACCTAAGTTTAAACGAATCAACTGTGTCATCAGTCCATTTCTGATATAACCATCGTATGCTGCTTTACCTACAGATTTCCAATCATCAACCAATCCTAGTTCTTGAAGTTTAGAGTCATACAAATAGTATAACCCTACTAAATCTGCACGACCCTCTTCCAACGTCGATGCATAGTTTTTCAAGGTTTCTTTGGTCTCGCCTACTCCTGGATTCAATTGCCCTGAAGCATGGCCAATAACTTCGTGTAATGCAGTGTGAAGTTTGTCTGCTAATTGTCCATATTTTTCTTCAAGTTGCAACTCTTCTTCATCATGCACAAACTCTTTTAAACGACCTGTACTACCTGCATTATTATAAGCATCAATAATATTACCAAGCGATACGGATTTACTTCCTACTTCCTTTCTAATCCAGTTGGCGTTTGGTAAGTTGACACCAATTGGAGTACTTGGTGAGGCATCACCAGCTTCACCTGCAACTGTAACGACTTTATAGGTCACCCCTACCACATTTTTCTTTTTATGCTCGTCCATTAGAGGTGAATTGTCCTCAAACCATTGTGCATTATCCGATAACACTTTCATTTTTTGTGACATATCAAAATCATTGATTTGCACTATAGTTTCGTAAGATCCTCTGTAACCTAATGGATCATTATACACTTCAATAAAGCTATTTATGTAATCTACATTACCTTCTGTTGCAGCTGTCCAAGCCACATTATAATCATCCCAAGTTTGCAAATCACCAGTTTTGTAGTACTTAATCAATAAGCCAATGGCATCACCTTGCGCCTTATTTTCCGCAACAGTCTGTGCTTTTTCTAGCCATTTTACAATTTCATCGATAGCAGAACCATATAGACCACCAGACTTGTAGACGCGCTCTTTTAAAACACCATCGTCTTTAACTAATTGAGAGTTTAATCCATAGGATAATGGCTTATCTGGATTTGGTGATGTTTTAGCTGCATAGAATTGTTCTACATCAGCATTAGTAACGTTGGGACCGTAAAAATTTACTGCAGACAACGCCACATTATCTACACCTTTAGCTTGATTTACCTTCTTAGAATCTTTATCATTAAAAATAACATCAAAAGCTTCACCCGCTAATGTAGTGTTTGTGGCTTCTAACAATCCCTTTAGATAATCTGAAGAAAACTCAGGCTTTAACTTGTCGTTAGAATAGTGATGATGAATACCATTACTAAACCACACACGCTTTAAGTACACTTCAAAGGCTTTCCAATCATCCGTCGTTTTATCTCCGGAATAGTTAGTATAAACGTTTTCTAAAGCCTTTCTTATTTTAAGATTATGTCTGTAGTTTTGATCCCACATGATATCACGTCCAGCGAGTCCAGCTTCGGTAAGATAATAGACTAATTTTTGTTCGTTCAAACTCAAATTATCCCATCCTGGAATTTGATAACGTAGAATCTTAATGTCGGCAAATTGTTCAACATTATAGTCAAACTTTTCTGCAATTTTGTGAGCAGCTTCTTCCATTACCACTTCTTTGCTTACGTCTTTACAAGACCAAGCAAAAAGCATGAAAAGGCAGATTACTAATATTGATTTTAGTTTCATATAAGTTAGTTTTTTTGAATTCCTACAAAGGTAACACTTAAAAGACAAATTACTATATTTGAACAACTACTAAATCAACATCTAATGAAGGCTTTTAAATATATTTTGTTGCTACTACTTGTCCTGATTATTGGATTCTCTATCTACATCGCAGTACAACCAAATTCCTTCGAAGTGACTAGATCTCGAAATATAGAGGCTCCTAAAGAAGTACTTTATGATAAAATAATTGATTTTGAAACTTGGGAGCACTGGTCCTCTTGGGTTGAAGCTGATCCAGCTATGACCCTAAACATTCCAGAAAAGCATAGAGGAGTCGGTGGATCCTACTCTTGGGAAGATCAGGATGGAATGGGAACAATGACGACTGTTTCTGCCAATCCATATACTTCTATTACTCAAGAAATGCAATTTGCAGACTACCCAAAATCTGATGTTTCTTGGCTTTTAGTAACTAAGGAAGATGGCTCTACAGAGGTAACCTGGAAGATTGCAGGACAAGACTTACCTTTTATGTTTAAACTTTTTTCGACCCTAATGGGTGGTATGGAAAAACAAATTGGACCACATTATGAAAGAAGCTTGGAGAAACTGGACAGCCTTGTACAAGTTGATATGAAACATTTTGAGATTACCGTTAATGGCATTACAGAATATGGTGGGGGATATTACCTATACAAAACGACCAATGCTAATTCCCAAAATATGAGTGCCAAAATGGGTGAGAGTTTTGGTAAGATTATGCAATTTATGGGAGAGCACAATATAAAACAGTCTGGTATGCCACTAACTGTTTACAATGATATTAGTAGCAGCAGTGTTATAATGAGTAATGGTATTCCGGTAAAGGAAAAGATAATTCTTCCAATGGATGCAGATGTATCTTTAAATTACATACCCAAAATTAAAGTTTTAAAAACGACATTAAAAGGCAACTATACCAACCTTAACAAGGCTTGGGAAAAAGCAATGGCCTATTTAGCACAAAACAACTTAGAACAGTCCAGTGAACACCCTTTTGAGATTTACACGACTGACCCTGGTAATTATCCAAATCCTGCAGACTGGATTACTGAAATCTATATTCCAATACAATAGCAAATGAAGCAACTTTTCCTCGTATTTATTGGTGGTGGTTTTGGAAGTATTTTACGCTTTTTATTAGGAAAATGGCTCAATAGCACCACCGATGGAATTCCTTATGGTACTTTTGCCGCTAATATTTTGGGGAGTTTATTAATTGGTATTATTCTAGGATTTGCCGCCAAGAATGATAGCTTAACACAAAATCAAACCTTATTATTAGCAACTGGATTCTGTGGTGGCTTTACCACCTTTTCGACCTTTGCCTATGAAAATCATGTGTTTTTAAAATCTGGTGATTTTATGAGTTTTGCCTTTTATACGATTGCCAGTTTTGTTGTTGGATTTTTGGCTGTGTTTTTAGGGCTATTTTTGGTGAAGGCTTAACTCTTCCAAGTACACATCTAATTCATTTTTTTTGCTTTCATCTATGCTTTCAACAGCAATAATCTCATTAAATGGAATTCCGTCATGGTAATTTGATTCTAAAAAAGATTTAATTATTTCTAATTCATTATTTATAATATTAATATCACCGCTAAAAGGAAGATTTTTGTGCTTTGAATTTATAATACTAAATCTAAACTGACAAGCTTGCTCATCAAACCAAGAATAATAATTATAACTGGATTTTGATTTAATTTTATCTAGACGTGCAATTAAATCATGTCTTAACAATCTTAACTTGTCAATAATATCGACAGATTTTATATTTTTTGATAGTTTTTCATTTAGACTAATCCAATGAGTATTTCGAGAAATTTCTATATCCAATTCTTCAATATTTTCTGCTAAGAAAAAATCACCAATATCAATTGAATCAAATTGCTTTAAAAAAATCTCTTTTTTCATTTAAACCTACTAATGCTTCTTAAACACCTTAACTCCAGCCTCAATTTTTAATGGAATATAATTCTCCCTAGGGACGATTGGACACGAATACCTTTCGTTATAAGCACAGTAAGGATTATAGGCCGTATTAAAATCTAAAATAATACTATCTCCTCGTGGGATACGAGCTTCAGTATAACGACCACCTGAATAACTTTCCTCCCCATTAGTGTCGTCTAAAAATGGTAAAAACAAATAATCTTCATAGCCTTCCTCTTCCAAAAGCCCAAGATTTTGATAAATGTTCAGTTGATATTCCTTCCCTTTTAATGTAAAGGTCACTATACCATATTGCACATAATCAGGTCTTCGCTCCGTTGTTGTTTTCATTTTAAATGGTTTGGAATCTGGTGTTCGAGTTAATCGCGCTTCAACCACATAAGTAGAGTCAAATTTAAAAAAATCCAATCCCTCAAATGTTTTCAAGTCCTTCTTCTTTAGCGGAGATTTAGAAGCATCCTTAAAATCAGCATTCATTTGTTTTTGCCACTCAGTTTCACCAGTTAAATATTGTTTATCCTGAGCGCAAGCAACTGTACAAAACATTAAAAATAATACGTAGAGGTTTTTCATCAGTAACTATTTACAACCCAAAAATACAACATATCAGATTTTATTGTAGATTTGAATGGAGTTATTAAAAAATAAATGTTACTAGTCAATAGATATACCAAGCAAATCTGTACGAATTCTTCGGAAAACATTCGGATACTTTATCTATTGTAACTATACATATATACTATTAAACAATATTTAAAAGTCCGACGATACCGTCGGACTTTTTACTTTTATAATGATCAATCAAAATGAAAGCACTTTTTACTAATTACTTTAAAACCTTCAGAGGGTTGTCCAATGAAGTTTGGTGGCTTGCCTTAATAACCTTTATAAATAGGTCAGGTACTATGGTTATACCATTTCTAACCATTTATCTCAATGAGGATTTATCATTTTCATTTCCTCAAATTGGATGGATCATGAGTTGTTTTGGTTTGGGATCAGTCATAGGTACATGGCTAGGTGGAAAATTGACTGATGAGATTGGTTATTATAAAGTTATGGTTCGCAGTTTATTAAGTACGGGCATTTTATTTATTGCACTACAATTCCTAACAACCTTCACTCAAGTTTGTTTAGGTATTTTTTTAGTTATGGTTGTTGCAGACACATTTAGGCCTGCAATGTTCGTGGCTATGAGTGTTTACAGTAAACCTGAAAACAAAACACGGTCTGTAACATTAATACGTTTAGCCATAAATCTTGGTTTCTCCGCTGGCCCTGCTATTGGTGGTTTGATTATAGCTAATTTAGGATATAGTGGATTATTTTGGGTGGATGGTATAACGTGTATTTTAGCAACCATCCTTCTAATTAAAGTCTTAAACCCAAGGGTTGCAAAGGCCATAGATGATGAGAAAAATGAACAACCAGAATCTGCATACAAAGACAAGCCTTATTGGATATTTTTTATTGCTATGTTTTTGTTTGCTGTTATTTTCATGCAGTATTTTTCAACCATGCCGTTATTTTACAGAAATATACATGCTTTATCTGAAGTTGAAATTGGAGTACTGCTCGGACTTAATGGGTTTATGATATTTTTATTGGAAATGCCTTTAATACATTGGTTAGACAGCGCTAAATACAATAAAATAGGATTGACTGCTATCGGGTTGTTTTTAACGGTATTAAGTTTTTTTGTATTAAATCTTACTGCTTACAGCTCAATCCTAATTGTAAGCATCTTATTTATGACTATTGGTGAAATGATAGGGTTTCCATATTCAAATGCTTTTGCCATGGACCGCTCTAAAAAAGGAAAAAAAGGCCAATATTTAGCCATGTATTTAATGGCATTTTCTTTGGCCAATGTGTTTGGTCATAACGGTGGCTTACAACTTATTGATAAAATAGGTTATAATAACACTTGGTACGTGATGTGTGTATTAGGTGGATTGGGAGTTATATTACTATATGTTTTAAAGCGAATGTTAATAAACGAAGATAAATTGAATAAGAGCTATTAAATTATTCTATTTTTATAAATGCTATGGAAAACAAATATTTAGATGTCTTGATAATTGGTGCAGGACCTATTGGAATTGCCTGTGCCCTGGAATGTGAGAAACGAGATTGGAATTATGTGGTAATTGAAAAAGGTGCATTAACTAATTCATTATTTAATTACCCATTGAACATGACCTTTTTCTCAACCTCGGAGAAGTTAGAAATCGACGATATTCCTTTTATTAGCAACAACCCAAAACCCACCCGAAACGAAGCACTGGAATACTACCGTAGAGTAACCACGTCGAATAAATTGAATATTAATTTGTATGAAGAAGTAGCTGCTATTAAAAAGGTTGAAAACTATTTTGAAGTCAAAACGAGCAAAGGCCATTACAAAGCAAAAAAAGTAATTATCGCCACAGGTTTTTATGACATTCCGAATTTGTTGAATGTGTCTGGTGAGGATTTACCAAAAGTGTTTCATTATTATAAGGAAGCCCATCCCTTTACCTTACAAGATATCGCTGTTGTTGGGGCAAGTAACTCAGCTGTAGATGCTGCATTAGAAATCTACCGTAAAGGTGGTAGCGTTACGATAATTGTGCGAGGTGATTCTATTGGCGAACGCGTAAAATATTGGGTAAGACCAGATATATTAAACCGAATAAAAGAAGGCAGTATAAAAGCCTATTTTAACTCTGAAATCAAGAAAATTGAAGAAAGCCATATAATTGTTGAAACACCTGAAGGTGAAATCACTCTACCCAACGATTATGTGATTGCACTTACGGGCTACCAACCTAATTTTGAATTTTTAAAAGCAGCTGGTATTGAATTTTCTAAAGATGAGCGCCATATTCCCAATTATAACGATGAGAGCATGGAGTCTAATGTTGAGGGGCTTTATCTGGCCGGAGTCATCTGTGGTGGAATGGAAACGCATAAATGGTTTATTGAAAACTCTCGAATTCATGCCAAAATTATAGCAAAGCATATGGAAAAAACTTTACCCTAACTATTTTAAGGGCTTTATCTCACTGTGCTTCACTACGTGAGATAATACAATTTGCGTCTTGGTCTCACCATAGGTAATCAATTGGTCAATGAACGACTCTAGATGTCTTTGGTTTTTCAAGACCACTTCCATAACGATATTTTCGTTTCCCGTGATTCTGTAGCAGTTGACCACTTCATCATAAGTTTTCACCTTTTCTAAAAATGGTTTTAACATACCCATAAACGCTCTAATAGTAATTAGCGCTTTGAGTTGATAACCAGCCTCAAACGGTGATACAAATGTGGTATAGCCTTGAATAATTTCGGCATCTTCCATTTTTTTTATACGCTCGCTAACCGCTGGTGAACTAATACCAACCTGCCTACCTATCTCTGCATTAGACATACGCGCATTTTGTTGCAGACATTTTAAAATCTTCCAGTTTAATTTATCGATACTCATTTAAAGAAAAGTAATACTAATAACATAATTATTAAAGCTAATATACGATTTAACTTTAATTATTAAAGCTAAAATTGCTTACTCTTAAGTAACTTCGTAACAATTGCTATTAAAATGAATTATAACCTACCTTCACACCTTTCGGAACTGCCTGTATATCAAAAGGCAATGGATATTATTATGCTTTCAAGAAGCATTTCTACCTATTTAAATCACGATTTATCTTATCTGAATGAGGATGGTACTGAAGATAACGATATTTACTTTTCTGGTGACATTGTACAACAGTCGTCTAATCTTGCTCCAGAAATCATCAATGTAGAACGTGAGAATTGCAAAATTAAAAAGCATAAACACTTAGAAAGTTTAGAGCGTCTTACAACAAAACTTTATAGTAATTGCAGACGTCTAGAGCGTTCTAAAAGTAATGGAAAAGATTATTTGCCACTTCTACGTGGTGAAATTAGAACCTTTAGAAAACTAAAGCGCCATTGGATGTTGACGCTTTAATACAATTAACTTCTTACATATTTCTACGATACTGGCCACCTACTTCAAAAAGTGCATTGGTAATCTGCCCTAAAGAACACACCTTACAAACGTCCATTAAAGCTTCAAAAATGTTTTGATTATTGATTGCTTTCATCTGTAAATCCTTTAACAATTCTGAAGTATCGTTTGCTTTATGCAAATTCTTTAGTGTCTTTATCTGATTCTCTTTTTCCTCTTCGGTTGCTCTTATAACTTCTGCTGGCTGCACTGTTGGTGAGCCTTTACTACTTAAGAAGGTATTTACACCAATAATAGGGAATTCACCATTATGCTTCAATGTTTCATAATACAAGCTTTCTTCCTGTATTTTCGAACGCTGATACATGGTTTCCATAGCACCAAGCACGCCCCCACGTTCAGTGATTCTATCAAACTCTGCTAGTACAGCTTCTTCAACCAAATCGGTTAATTCTTCAATTATGAAAGACCCTTGAATTGGGTTTTCATTTTTGGCCAATCCCAATTCCTTATTAATGATTAACTGAATGGCCATAGCACGACGTACCGATTCTTCCGTAGGTGTTGTAATGGCTTCATCGTAAGCATTGGTATGCAATGAGTTACAATTATCGTAAATCGCATAAAGTGCTTGCAAGGTGGTACGAATATCATTAAAATCAATTTCCTGAGCGTGTAAACTGCGACCAGAAGTCTGAATGTGA
Organism: Winogradskyella aquimaris; assembly: GCF_042676105.1. NCBI lineage: Bacteria > Pseudomonadati > Bacteroidota > Flavobacteriia > Flavobacteriales > Flavobacteriaceae > Winogradskyella > Winogradskyella aquimaris. The sequence continues at coordinate 186,931 of NZ_JBHTJQ010000004.1, forward strand.
TATTTCAACATTTGAGCTCTTGGATTAGCGCCGTACTTATGCTTTAAGGCTTTTGCCCAAATTTTACGGGCTACTCTACCGATAACCGCATATTCTGGATCGATCCCGTTTGAAAAGAAGAAGGATAAATTCGGGCCAAACTTGTTAATATCCATTCCTCTACTTAGGTAGTATTCTACATAGGTAAATCCATTGGCTAAGGTAAATGCCAACTGCGAAATTGGATTGGCGCCAGCTTCGGCAATATGGTAGCCAGAAATGGATACTGAATAGAAATTACGTACGTTATTCTCAATGAAGTATTCTTGCACATCACCCATCAAACGCAAGGCAAATTCTGTTGAGAAAATACAGGTATTCTGTGCCTGATCTTCCTTTAAAATATCTGCCTGAACGGTTCCTCTCACCTGAGCAATAGTCTTCGCCTTTATATCTTCATAAATATCTTTTGGTAAAACTTGGTCACCAGTGACACCCAAAAGCATCAATCCTAAACCATCGTTACCTTCAGGGATTTCACCGTTGTATTTAGGACGCTCTTTATCTTTATAGATGGCTTTTATCTTTTTCTCAACTTCATCTTGCAAACCATTTTCCTTGATATAAATTTCGCATTGTTGATCTATAGCTGCATTCATAAAGAAGCCAAGTAACATTGGTGCAGGACCATTAATGGTCATACTAACCGAAGTCATCGCATCTGCCAAATTAAACCCTGAATATAGTTTTTTAGCATCATCCAAACAGCAAATACTAACACCTGCATTACCAATTTTACCATAAATGTCAGGTCTGTAATCTGGATCGTTTCCGTACAACGTTACCGAATCGAATGCTGTGGATAAACGCTTAGCAGGCATACCTAAACTTACGTAATGAAAACGTCTGTTAGTACGCTCTGGCCCACCTTCTCCAGCAAACATTCGTGTTGGGTCCTCACCTGTACGTTTAAAAGGGTATAATCCTGAGGTATAGGGAAATTCCCCTGGTACATTTTCTTGTAAACACCATCTTAAAATATCGCCCCAAGCCTGGTATTTTGGCAGCGCTACTTTAGGAATATCCGAATGCGATAGGGATTTGGTATGCGTTTCGATCTTAATTTCCTTGTCTCTTACTTTAAAGGTATAAACAGGATCTTTATAACGATTAACCTTATCCTCCCAACCTGTTATGATTTCCCAATTGTAAGGATCTAAGTTTAATTTTGCACGATCAAATTCCGCAATAAGCATTTTAATAAAATCCTTTTTGTCATCTTGGACTTGTTTTAAGATCTCATCTTGATCTAAACCTTGCTTCCCTAAAAAGGACCGTTCCACTTCGCTATTGTTAACATTGCCAACAGTACAAATCGTTTTAAAAATTCCATATAACTTTTGGGCTACGTCTACCTGAGCATTAGCAGTATTATCGTAAGCCCTGTTATTTTCAGCAATCTCAGAAAGGTAACGTGTGCGTGATGGCGGAATGACAAAAATCTTCTCACTCATTTCTTTAGAAATCTCGAAAGTAGATTTTAAATCGGAATCCGTTTTTTCAGCAATTTTATCCATTATTGCCTTATAGAGCGTATTCATTCCTGGATCGTTAAACTGAGAAGCAATAGTTCCAAAAACTGGCATTGTATCTGGATCCTCATGCCATAGATTATGGTTACGCATATACTGCTTCTTCACATCGCGCAAAGCATCCAGAGCACCACGTTTATCAAATTTGTTAATGGCTACCAGATCAGCAAAATCTAACATATCGATTTTCTCAAGCTGTGTTGCAGCACCAAACTCAGGTGTCATAACATAAAGCGACACATCGCTATGTTCTAATATTTCCGTATCTGACTGGCCTATACCAGAGGTTTCTAATATGATTAAATCGTATTCAGCTGCCTTTAAAACCTCAACAGCTTCATTGACATATTTTGAAAGCGCCAAGTTAGATTGACGTGTTGCCAGACTTCGCATATACACACGAGGTGAATTGATGGCATTCATTCGAATTCTATCACCCAATAGTGCACCGCCAGTTTTACGTTTTGAAGGATCTACAGAAATCAACCCAACTGTTTTCTCAGGAAAGTCGATTAAGAAACGACGTACTAATTCGTCTACCAAAGATGATTTACCTGCACCACCTGTACCAGTAATTCCAAGAACTGGTGTCTTTGAGGTTTTATTTTTATTGTGAATAGTTTCTAAAGCCTCTTTTGCAACTTCCGGAAAATTCTCGGCTGCAGAAATAACTCTTGCAATAGATTTTGGATTTTTTTCATTTAGTTCTTTAACTTCGCCATTTAAATGGTCACCAATAGCAAAGTCTGATTTTTCAACCAAATCATTTATCATACCCTGTAAACCCATTTCGCGACCATCATCTGGCGAATAGATTCTAGTAATACCATAATCCATAAGCTCTTTGATCTCTTCAGGAAGGATGACTCCACCTCCACCACCAAAGATTTTGATATGTCCTGCTCCTTTTTCTTGTAGCAAATCATACATATACTTGAAATACTCATTATGTCCTCCTTGATAGGATGTCATTGCTATAGCATTGGCGTCTTCTTGTATAGCAGTATTAACCACTTCTTCCACACTTCTATCGTGGCCTAGATGAATCACCTCTACTCCTGTAGCTTGAATGATACGGCGCATAATATTTATGGCTGCATCGTGCCCATCAAAAAGAGAGGCTGCCGTTACAATTCGTACTTTATGCTTTGGTTTATAGGGTGCGACTTGTTCCATTCGTAAAAATCTTGCTTAATTGAGGTGCAAATTTAGGGAATTTATAAAAATTTCAACCTTTAGTTAAGGAATGTTTAATTGAATTCATCACAAGCAAATACTTACTCTATTAAATTATCTTTGTAGGAACTACAAATCCTAAATTTATCATGAAAAAAATTTTTGCCTTACTTATTGTTTTTAATCTAACTGCATGCGCAGAATTGCAAGAAGTGGTCAATCAATTACCACAATCTGGTGGCATTGGAAATGTGGATATTGCTGCTGGTTTACGACAGGCATTGGATATGGGAATTGATAAACAGGTCACCAAACTGACGCAAACTGATGGATTTTACAAAAATGATTTAGTAAAAATTCTATTACCCGAAGAACTCCAAAAAGTTGATGAGGCGCTACGAAAAATTGGGCTAAGTAGTTTAGCAGACGAAGGTATTAAGGCATTAAATAGAGCGGCAGAAGATGCCGTAAAGGAAGCCACACCAATTTTTGTTAGTGCAGTAAAGGACATTACCTTTGATGATACTAAGGCAATTTTGTTAGGTGATGACAATGCCGCAACAACCTACTTGATCTCTAAAACACAAGCACAACTTTACAACAAGTTTAAGCCTGTGATTAGTAATTCTTTTGGCAAAGTTGGTGCAGATCAAATTTGGACTAATCTTATAACCAAATACAACAGCCTTCCCTTAACTAGCGATGTTAATCCTGATTTAACGGATTATGTTACCATAGAAGCCTTAGATGGAGTATATACCATGATTGCAGTTGAAGAGAAAGAAATTAGAACTAAAGTTTCATCAAGAACAACAGATTTATTAAAAAAGGTGTTTGCACTGCAAGATTAATAAGATTATTTTCTTAAGAAAATTTTGTTAACAATACAGCTCCTATTATTTAATATTTAGTAAATTAGAGTCTTAATAAAAATATTTTGCCGTGTATAATTCAGAACGTTTGCTCCGAAAAAGGTTTAGACTATACCAAGAATACCTACAACTTATGGAAGATGCTTACAATCTGAGGCAGACCGACCATGCATTGAGTGATTTTTCAGAATTTAAAGCAACTAAAGTTTTGAATCAATTGAATAAGCTTAAGTTTATTATCGGTGATACAAAAATACAAGCCAATTAGCTTTTAGGCTTATACAAACCATCAAAAGCCACGGTAACATCTTTGCCTTCTGTTATGGTTTCCCACAATTGCCGAACTGTACCATCTCCATTATCAGTCCATGTGATTCGATGATAAAATGTTTGTCCCTCAGTATTGGTTTTCTTAGCCGTTTGCAAAATCATTTGATCGCCAACTTTATTTCCTGTTAAATGCAAACTCTGTCCTTGGTTGTCAATCCAGATTTGCTCCCATTGATTAGTTTCATTATTGTAAAAGTTATTGCTAGTTCCTGTATAGCCTGGTGTAGCACTGATCCAATTTTCTTGTAATACACAACCTTCTTGTATTTTTTCAATTGTATTTTCACCAGCTATAGTTCCATCTGATTTGAAAACCTCCCAGCTTCCCATCCAAAAATCAAATTCTGAATATTTCTCATTACAACAGTTACATGAAGGGTTTTGAGCCGTTAAAAATGAGCAGAATAGAGTTAAGATTAAGGTTAATGTTCTATTTATCATAACTCGCATAATTTACTCCTAAGTTATTAAAGTACATTTAATTATAAGCTAATGTTAACATAACATTTAAACCAAAGAAAGTCAGCATCTTTGTATTGCAAAAGAGATTAAGTCTTAAAAGAGTTTAGAACAGTTAGTTAGATTAAGGTCGGTATGCTAGTTACATACCGATTTTTTTTATGCTAAAAAATAACTTTTGAAATACCGATAGGATTTGCAAATTCGGCTTCCGTACCAAGAAAACATTTCCCCATCCACTATCATTATTTTTTTGCTTGGAAACTGTTTTTTAAACTCTTCAATGTCCTTTTCTTTGAATGGATAAGGTTCGCTCGAAAGAAAAATACAATCCGCTTCTTTTATTTTCGGATGGTCTAATTGTATTTCAGGGTAACGCTCTTCATCTTCAAAAACATTAAAAAGATGTGCTTCATTGAGCATGCTGTGAATGAAGGTGTTTGACGCTGCAACCATAAACGGATTCTTCCAAATAAAATAGGCTACTTTCATTTTATTTGATCTTGATCGCTGAGAGTGAAATGCCTCTTTTTCCGTTTTTATAGCATTCACCAACCTTGATGCCTCGTTGGACTTATTAAAGATTTGACCATACGTTTTAATTAGCTCTAAACAGTCCTCTACGGTATAAATATCGCTTATATGTATTGGTGCGATAGACTTGAGTTTATCAATCATTTCCTTTGTGTTTTCTTCCTTATTACAAAGGATAATATCGGGTTGAAGCGCTTTAATTTTTTCAAAGCCAATTTGCTTGGTTCCACCGACTACAGATTTAGTTTTTCGAAGCGAAGAAGGATGAATGCAAAACTTAGTGACACCAACGATTTGATCTATCAAACCTAAATCTACTAACAATTCTGTTTGTGATGGCACTAACGAAACTATTCGGTTTGGTGATTGCTTTAGTTCGATTATTCGATTTAACTGGTCGTGATAAATCATTTCAATGCAGTTGCTTCAACTCTTCATGCATCTGCTTTTGCAATACCTCCGCTTTTGTTGCAGCAGCTTGAGCAAAATCTTTATCTTGTGAAGCATAGATAATGCCTCTAGATGAGTTTATTAATAAGCCTACATCAGGACTCATTCCATATTTACATACCTCTTGAAGATTACCGCCTTGTGCACCTACTCCAGGAACCAAAAGGAAACGCTCTGGAATTATCTTTCTAATATCCGCTAAGTATTCGGCTTTTGTAGCACCGACTACATACATTAAATTCTCAGAATTCTTCCAATTTTTTGAGGTTTCTAAAACCTGTTTATATAATTCGATGCCATCAACACGCTTCGTCTGAAAATCGAAAGCTCCCTGATTGGATGTCAAAGCCAAAAGAATGGTATGTTTATCCTTAAACGCCAGAAACGGTTCTATCGAATCCTTGCCCATATAAGGTGCAACAGTTACGCTATCAAAACCTAAATCCTCAAAAAACGCTTTGGCGTACATGCTACTGGTATTACCAATATCTCCACGCTTGGCATCTGCTATCGTATAAATTTCAGGGTGGTTTTCGTTAAGGTAGTGTATGGTTTTTTCTAGGGCTTGCCAACCTTTAATACCATAAGCTTCGTAGAATGCTGTATTGGGTTTGTACGCCACACAGAGGTTATGTGTTGCATCAATTATAGCTTTATTAAAAGCAAATATGGGGTCTTCTTCCTCTAAAAGATGTTGGGGAATTTTATTTAAATCCACATCTAACCCTATACATAGGAAAGATTGCTTTTTTTTGATTTGAGTGATTAATTGGTTTGTTGTCATACCACAAAAAAAGCCTCTAAACGAGGCCTTCAATTTATATTACATCGTCACTTGCTTTTAACAACTCAGTGTTTTCAGCAAGCATTAATTCGTCAATTATTTTTTGAATATCTCCATCTATGATATTCGATAAATCGTAGAGTGTTAGGCCGATTCTATGATCCGTGACACGACCTTGTGGATAGTTGTACGTTCTAATCTTAGCACTTCTATCTCCAGAACTCACCATACTTTTACGCTTCTCGGAAGCTTCGGCCTGGCGCTTTCTCAATTCCTCTTCATATAAACGCGAACGTAAAACCTTCAAGGCTTTTTCTAAGTTTTTGTGTGAGGATTTCTGATCTTGACAACTTACTATCATACCCGTTGGCTCGTGATGTAATTTAATAGCAGAATATGTAGTGTTTACCGACTGACCACCAGGACCTGTAGAAGTCGTACGCTCTATACGTACCTCTGTCATGTCTAGTTCATAATCAAACTCTTCTGCCTCAGGCATTACCACCACAGTTGCTGCACTAGTATGTACACGACCTTGTGTCTCAGTTTGTGGCACACGCTGAACACGATGTACACCTGCCTCAAACTTCAGGGTTCCATATATGTCTTCACCCGATACTTCAAAAATGATTTCCTTAAACCCTCCTGAGGTTCCTTCACTGGTACTTACGACATCTACCTTCCAACCTTTATTGCTACAGTATTTTGAGTACATTCGGTACAAGTCACCTGCAAAAATACTTGCCTCATCACCACCTGTGCCAGCACGTACCTCAACGACCACATTTTTAGCATCATCGGGATCTTTAGGAATCAATAAAAATCTGATTTCTTCTTCAATCTTTGGTAACTGCTCCTTTGCTTCTTCCAGTTGTATTTTTGCCATTTCAACCATTTCGGCATCAGAACCATCAGCTATAATTTCTTCGGCTTCGGAAATGTTGTCTAACAACTCTTTATAAATAGCTCCTTTATCAACTATCTTTTTTAAATCTTTATATTCCTTATTTAATTGAATATAACGCTTTTGATCTGCTATTATGTCTGGCTGTATGATAAGGTCATTGACCTCGTCGAATCGTTGTTTTACAATCTGTATTTTCTCTAACATCGCTCTTCAAAAAATTGGAAGTCAAAAGTACGATTTTTTATGGATTTTAATGAATACATCTTTTTCATCAGTTTTAAAAAATATTTCTCACTGTTTTAGCGTTTTATGAAGTATGCGAAAGCAGATTATTGCTATACTAAACTATTATAAGCCGCTTGCTCTATGGTCCTTTTTAGTGACTATTGCTATTACGGTAATTAATCCAGAATTAATTTTAGCGCTATGTACTAAACTTTTTCTGGTATTTCTTTTATGGATCATGTTAAGTGACAGAAAGCTTAGACAACGTCTAAAATTTTATAAAATAAGCGGTGTGTCTTACTTTAAATTCTTTAGTATTATTTTTTTACTAGATGGCTTTATTACCTGCGTTTTTCTAATACTGATAAAAGGTTTTATTTAAAGAATAATATCTTTACTCATATGAAGTACCTCTTATTCTTCTTTCACTTTTACAAAACTTTTATTGCCTGGTCCATTATAATTTCCATACTTATTGGGTTGTTGAATCCACAATATATTCCTGCAATTGTGACCAAGTTCTTTCTTATCCTATTTGCTTGGTATGTGACGAATGAAACCTCAGCTAAACGTAAACTTACTTTTTATAAAAACATGGGAATATCACCAATTTATCTATTTATATCATTGCTATTTGTAGACAGTGTCTTTACGATATTCATTATTTTTTTATTCAAAACTTTTTAAGCTTTAATCAATGGTACTTGAAGTAGATAATATAGAATTAAACTTTAAACACAAACGAATTTTAAGCGGCATATACGTAAAAGCTGAAATGGGTAGTGTCACTGGAATTTTAGGCGGCAATGGTAGTGGAAAAAGTAGCTTGTTCAATATAATTTTTGGCAATCTAAAGCCAAAATACAAACTCGTTAGAATAAATGGGGAACCAATTCTTAAACCACTTTACAAAACAGGATTAGTAAAATATTTACCTCAGTACCATTTCGTTCCAATTGGAATTAAAATCCGAAATATTTTTAAATTATTTAATGTTTGTTGGAGTGATTTTGTTCAGTCTTTTGAAACATTTGAAAAATATAAAAACCAAAAAATCAATAAACTATCAAGTGGTGAACGAAGAGTGGTAGAGACCTATATTATTTTAAAATCCAAAAGTACTATTACGATTTTAGACGAGCCTTTTTCGCATATTGCCCCTTTATATGTAGAAACTATAATAAATCTAATTTGTGAGGAAAAAGAAAGAAAAATCATACTTATTTCTGACCACCTATACAAGCACATTATTGATAGTGCAGACCAAATTTACTTGCTGAAAAATGGAACCACAAAAGAGATAAATAATTTAAGGAACTTGGAAGATTACAAATATTTAAATGATGGTCAGTTAGATTAGTTTAAAGGTTCTGAACTACCAATTACCAAACTATCCAAATCCACAACAACTCCTACACCGAGCAGTTGTTTCCATTGTATTCTTGGTCCTTTTAATACAATTTCCTCATTGGTAATTTCATTTTTCTCTACTTCCGTGTTGATGTCATGGTCATATCTGAGATGAGATCCAAAAGTTGCTTGCACATATTTATTGACCTTCATATCTACATTAATTTCCCAATCAACATCTATATTACCAAAATTCACCAAATAGTCGGTATAAAGCCTTAGACGCGAAATCAATTTTATATTTTCAAGAACCTCATCCTCAAATTGACCAGTGAATAGCATCCCTAATTCTTGCCTTACACGCTCACCCTTTCTCAGGATATTGCCCGTCAAATCATAAATAGCAGGCCTTACCCCGAATGCACCTTGATTGGCCAAGGCTTCATCCAAAACAAAGGTAGTCTTCAGAGTAAATGGCGAGGCATATAGTGAAAACCTTTCAATGTGTCTACCATATTCCATACCGACACCTAAAAACACATAGCCTGGCGCCATAAATTTTGATATCGGTGTATTTGCGTCAGGGCTACTAAAGCCATTTGCAAATTGAGTATTAAAACTAAATCTCGCAGAATAAAACCAATTACTTTCAGGACTTTTTTCTAAACCGAAATTAGACACTACTTCAATAACGTCTTCGGTTTTAAACAAAGCTTGTCCTTGTTGCTTGTTAAGACCATATCTTAAATTAAGTGAGGAATTCCAAAAATAAGTTTCTGCTTTATACTTTAAAGAAGCTTTACCTGTTAGTATTGCTGTGATTGAGTTCGTACCACCTGCATTCCAATTGGTAAAGGAGACCTGATTAAGATAAAGACCCACTTCATTTTTTGTATTCCACCCAAGATTCAATTTAGTAGTTGATTCCACTAAAAAAAGAGAATCGGGTTGCGCGGAAATCAATAAACCATACAAAAATGCAATCCCTAGAATACACCTTTTGAAATAATGCATATTTACCAGATTTTAATACGTAAACGTACCAAACTCACTTTTAATAGTTAGTTTTTTAGCTTTTGAGGCTTCTACCCTACCTATAATCTTGGCATCTACATTGAATGATTTTGAAATCGCAATAACATCCTCAGCAACCTCAGGTTTTACATACAATTCCATGCGATGTCCACAATTAAAGACCTGGTACATTTCTTTCCAGTCTGTTTTGGACTGCTCTTGTATAAGTTTAAATAACGGCGGGATTTTAAATAAATTATCCTTTATAACATGGAGCTCATCTATAAAATGAAGTATTTTGGTCTGGGCACCACCACTACAATGTACCATACCATGAATAACATCACCATTATATTTACTGAGAATTGATTTTATAATAGGTGCATAGGTTCTAGTTGGTGACAATACTAATTTACCAGCATCCAGTGGTGCGTTTTCTATAGTATCCGTTAACTTTATATTTCCTGAATAAACCAGTTCTTTAGGAACAGCAGCATCAAAACTTTCAGGGTATTTGCTAGCTAAATATTGTGAAAACACATCATGTCTTGCGGATGTTAATCCATTACTTCCCATACCACCATTATATTCCGTCTCATAACTGGCTTGACCAAAGGATTCTAAACCTACTATAAGGTCTCCCTCTGAAATGTTGGCATTATCTATAACGTCTGAACGCTTCATTCGGGCAACAACTGTAGAATCTACAATAATGGTTCTAACCAAATCACCCACATCTGCTGTTTCTCCACCTGTAGAATGTACGGTAACACCAAAACGTTTTAAATCTTCAATCAACTCTTCGGTTCCATTAATTATAGCTGAAATTACTTCTCCAGGTATAAGGTTTTTGTTTCGCCCGATAGTTGAAGACAACATAATGTTATCTGTTGCACCAACACAAAGTAGGTCATCAATATTCATTATTAATGCATCCTGAGCTATACCTTTCCAGACTGAGAGATCACCAGTTTCTTTCCAATACATATAAGCTAAAGATGATTTTGTACCTGCACCATCGGCATGCATAATTAGACAGTACTCATCATCATTGGTTAAATAATCTGGTACAATTTTACAGAAAGCTTTAGCAAATAAGCCTTTATCTATATTCTTTATGGCATTATGCACGTCTTCCTTGGAGGCAGAAACACCACGTTGTGCATATCTTTTGCTTATAGAATTGCTCATAGAAACTTAATATGGATCTTGTTTGATAATGCAAAAGTAAGAATAGAAATTAATTAATTGATTAAATTGGAATTTATTACCGTATCAATTTGATTTAGTATTTGCTCTTTTCTTTTATTACCTCCTAAATAAAGATTTACACCAAGACCAATGCGTAGAAAGGATTCATCATTCTCAGGCAAGATTAAGCCTTCCATCTCATTGGAAAGCACATAATTATAATCACCAAATAACTTAAGACCCAACCCATCCATTACCATGTATTCTAATCCTAAACCAAATTGGACCTTAGTTTGCGTTTCCTCAAAATAATTAGAGGCGTTATAACCATAACCGCCAAATAAAAAAGGAGTAAGCCCTTTATTCGGCATTACTAAATACTCAAGATTGAGATCAAAAGACATGTATCCTTGATTAAAATCTTCACTAACGGTTAAATTATACTTATTAAATGATAAATTGATATTAAGATTACGGTTTATATGATACTTATAGCCTATTCTAAAAAAAATATCTGGACTAGCTTCCGGATAATCTCCAAGAAGTAAGGACGTACCAAATGCGGCATCGATGACGTGGGTTCCTCTAAACCTAAGAAAATCAAGTTCATTGTAAAGGGCTGTATTAGTTCTTGTAGTGTCCAGCTCTTGTACCTTTTCAACTTGTGCTTTAATGGAAATAGCACTTAACAACGTAAGAATTAATATTAATAATCTAACTTTATTTTGAACAATCATTTATTCTCAATTAGCAAATAAGCTTAGATCATTTAAGAAAATAGGGCGGCCTAATATAGAAAAATATTTCTCAAACCAAAGATTACCCTCAATGAAAAAAGGATAAAACCTTAATTTGATTTTACCCTTTTATTAATTTTTTTTGGCTAATAGCCTTGTTTATAACTTAATTTTAAGATTCTGTCTGTAGCTTAGGCTGTACATTAACAACCTCGTCATTTATAACGTTCTTGATGTCCTCAGAATTATCTTGAGCAAGAATTAAAGTCGCACCCACAAGAATAGCTACGCTTAATAGTAACTTCTTCATTTTAACAAATATTGATTAATAGCACTTCAAAAATACTAAATAAACCTCTATCAAAATCGGCATATCCAGTTTTTTTTATGGGATTTTAAAGGGTTTTCGATAATATGTATTTGTTATCGACAAACGACACAAAAAACAAAATATGACACTTAATTATCTACGTAATCTTACGTAGATAATAGCCTACAGACGAATATAGTTGGTTAAAAAGGCCTATTTAGTAAATAAAAGCTCTCTGTATTTTGTAAGTGGCCATAACTCATCGTCTATCATTAATTCTAATTTGTCACAATGGTATCTTATATCATCAAAAAATGGTTTCACTTTATTGCAATACCCATTGGCCTTCTTTTCAATATTAGCTTCAGAATTTAAAATTTTACGTTCATCTATCATTTTGGTCACTAAAGAGTTAATTGCTTCGATGTGCCTAGAAATCTGCTCAATAATATTCAACTGTTCTTTAGCAAAACCTCTAAAATCTTCGCCATAGATAGCTTTTAATCCTTTCACATTTTCTATAAGAATATTCTGGTATCTAACAGCTGTTGGTACGACATGATTTCTGGCAATATCACCTATGACTCTACTTTCTATTTGAATATGAAGGATATATTCCTCCATTTCAATTTCATACCGCGCTTTAGTTTCTACCTCATTCATAACCCCCAGACTTTTAAACAATTCAACTGAAGATTTAGCAACTTTAACTTTAAGTGCTTCTGGAGTTGTTTTGTTATTACTCAAACCACGTTTTTTAGCTTCCTTTTCCCAGGCCTCACTGTAACCATTTCCTTCAAAAAGAATCGCCTTGGATGTTTTAATATATTCCCTTAATACATTAAAAATAGCATCGTCTTTCTTCATCGACTTTTTATCGATCAAAACATCAACTTCTACTTTAAAATCCATTAACTGTTTTGCTACAATTGTGTTTAAAACCGTCATTGGATTGGCACAATTCGCTTTAGAACCTACTGCTCTAAACTCAAATTTATTTCCAGTAAAGGCAAATGGCGATGTTCTATTTCTATCTGTATTATCCAATAATATTTCAGGAATCTTACCAACAACATTGAGTTTCAAGTCCGTTTTTTCTTTGGGCGACAACTTCCCTTTAGTTACGGTTTCTAACTCCTCCAAAACTTTTGTTAATTGCGCCCCAATAAAAACTGAGATTATAGCAGGTGGTGCTTCGTTAGCACCTAAACGATGGTCATTACTTGCCGACGCTATAGCAGCTCTCAATAATTCTTCATGAGTTTCCACAGCTTTAATTGTATTAATAAAGAAGGTTAAAAACTGTAAATTACTCATTGGTGTTTTACCTGGAGATAAAAGATTTATTCCTGTATCGGTACTTAAACTCCAGTTATTATGTTTACCTGAACCGTTGACTCCAGCAAACGGTTTTTCGTGCATTAGCACTTTAAAATCGTGCCGTTTGGCAACCTTTTGCATGACATCCATTAATAAAGAATTATGATCAACTGCCAAATTTGCTTCTTCATATATTGGAGCCAACTCAAATTGGTTAGGTGCAACTTCATTATGTCTGGTTTTTACAGGGATTCCCAGAAGCATACATTCGTTCTCCAAATCTCTCATATACGCCATGGCTCTGGATGGAATGGTCCCAAAATAATGATCATCCAATTGTTGGCCTTTTGCAGGGGAATGCCCCAATAATGTTCTTCCCGTAAGCACAATATCTGGTCTAGAAGTCGCTAAAGCATTGTCTATCAAAAAGTACTCTTGCTCCCAACCTAAAGATGCTGTTACCTTTTTCACATTTTTGTCAAAATATTTACAAACAGCCACTGCCGCTTTATCAACAGCGTATAGTGCTCTTAATAATGGGGTTTTATAATCCAGCGCTTCCCCGGTGTAGGATACAAAAACAGTTGGTATACAAAGCGTCGTTCCGTAAACAAAAGCTGGTGAAGTAGGATCCCAAGCCGTATAACCTCTTGCCTCAAAAGTATTTCTTATACCTCCATGCGGAAAGCTTGAGGCATCAGGCTCTTGTTGTACCAACTGACTACCACCAAACTTTTCTATTGCATTACCATCGCCTATAGTTTCAAAAAAAGCATCGTGCTTTTCAGCTGTGGCACCGGTGAGCGGCTGAAACCAGTGTGTATAATGGGTAGCTCCTTTAGAAATAGCCCATTCTTTCATTGCTGTAGAAATATGATCAGCTAAAACTCTATCAATCTTAGAACCTTTGTTTATGGCTTCCATGATACTTTGCATAGCATCCTTTGTTAAGTATTGACGCATAGCTGCCTCATTAAATACATTGGCACCAAACATTTCTGAACGCCTTTTTGGCTCTTCCACGCTTAAGGGTTTCCTTTTTAATGACTCTTTTACTGCAAAAAATCTCAATGTTGACATATTATTAAATTTTGCCCCAAAAATACGAAATAATGAAAATGGAAAGTATATACCCCTTAAAAATTAGGGTTTATCAACAACTATTAATAACATTTTATCTAAAACACCCTATATTTTTTGAGCATTTAAAAAAAAAGATAATCTTTGCAGTGTCAAATTATAAATCCAATACTGATGAGTAAATCTAAATTAGAGTATATATGGCTAGACGGTTACAAGCCTACTCAAAACATGAGAAGCAAAACTAAAATTGAAGACGATTTTAGTGGAAAATTAGAAGACTGTCCTATTTGGTCTTTTGATGGTAGTTCTACGAGACAAGCTACTGGTGATTCTTCTGACTGCTTATTAAAACCTGTTGCTATTTATCCAGATCCCGCACGAAAGGACGGTTACTTAGTGATGACAGAAGTATTAAATCCTGACGGAACACCTCACGTATCTAATGGTAGAGCCACTATTGATGATGACGACAATGATTTCTGGTTTGGTTTTGAGCAAGAATACTTTATAATGGATAAGAAAACACAGCTGCCTTTAGGTTTCCCTGTTGGTGGATATCCTGCACCTCAAGGTTTGTATTACTGCTCCGTTGGTGGCAGAAACACCCACGGTAGAGCTTTGGTTGAAGAGCATGCCGACCAATGTATTGCAGCTGGTTTAAATTTTGAAGGTATTAACCAAGAGGTGGCTTCAGGACAATGGGAATTCCAATTGTTTGCGAAGGGCGCTAAAAAAGCAGGCGATGAAATTTGGGTAGCACGTTATTTATTAGACAGATTAACCGAAAAATATGGCTACTACATAGAGTATCATCCAAAACCACTAGGAAAAGAAATGGACTGGAACGGTTCTGGTATGCACGCCAACTTCTCTAACACTACATTAAGAACTTGCGGTGATAAAGCTACTTATGAAAAAATTTGTGAAGCCTTTAGACCTGTAGTTAAAGAGCATATAGAAGTTTATGGTGAATTTAACGACCAGCGTTTAACCGGTGATCATGAAACCGCATCTATAGATGATTTCAGTTATGGTATTTCCGACAGAGGAGCTTCTATCCGTATTCCTATTATTACAGTTGAGAAAGGCTGGAAGGGCTGGCTAGAAGATCGTCGTCCAGCTTCTAATGCAGATCCATATAAGGTTGCAGGAAGAATTGTAAAAACTGTAAAAAGTGCAAATATTTAAAGCGCACTAAATAACTAAAGAAAAAGCTCATATTTATTTATGAGCTTTTTTTTGTCTTTCTATTTAAGCGCTAAAAAGACAAATACCATATAGCCACCAAATAGCAACATTCCCTTTAAACGACCAATCTCAAAACGCTTGGGTATAAAAATCAAAGGAACTAAAATAGCTGCAAAAGTTATCATCCAGAATATGTTAGTTGATAGAATTTCTGGTGTTTCAGGATTTACAGCAATAGGTTTTATAATCGCTGTGAGCCCCAAAACGGAAGCAATATTAAAAATATTTGAACCTATAAGGTTACCCAAAGAAATAGCTTTTTCTCTTTTTAAGGCTGCAATTACCGAAGCGGCCAATTCTGGCACACTGGTACCAATAGCAATAACGGTTACCGAAATGGCATAATCACTTATACCTATGGCAGAAGCCAGTTGCTTTGCTCCATCTACTAACCATTCTGAACCAAAATACAGTCCGCATGCACCTATGATTAACCAGGCCACTATTTTAAAATTGGAAACTTCAGCTAAGGTATCATCCACCTCGTCCAAGTTAGCCTTGATAGACTTTCTAGAACTTCTTATAAGAATTACTAAAAATATCAAGAGAGCAATGAATAGGATTACTCCCTCTAAAGCAGAAAGTATTTCATCATTTTTTAAAAAATAATAGAGTGCAAAAGACACCAACATCATCATAGGCCAATTGAGTCTGTAAAAATCACGATCAACAGCTAAAGGAGAAATTATTGCCGTAATCCCTAAAACCAGCCCAATATTGGCAATATTTGAGCCTATAACGTTGCCAAGTGCTATATCTGAAACACCGTCCAAAGCGGCCTGCAAACTCACCAAAAGTTCTGGCGCAGACGTCGCAAAAGACACTACCGTCATTCCAATAACTAACTTAGAAATCTTTAGTTTAAAGGATAATCCCACAGATGCTCTCACCAAAAAATCACCACCTACAACCAATAATGCTAGGCCAGCCAATACATAAAATACACTCATCTACGAACCAATTGTTTAATCCCATTTTTTATAGAATGCGAAGATAGTATTTCATTTTCAATCCAATTTAATCTCTTGGTCTGTGACAAGTTATTCTTAATGTTAATAGTCTTTAAGACTTTTGATAATATAAAAAGCTGTTATTCTATAATAATTTTTCTAAGCAAAGCACCTTTGGTATTATTCAATTTTATTAAATACAAACCTGAAGCTAGGTCTAAATCCACTTGATTATTTATAGGTTTATACTGTCCTAATTGTTTCCCTTCGACAGAATAGACCTCAATACTTTCAATATCAATTCCATTTATAAACAATCTACCAGTTGTTGGATTTGGATATAATGAAACTTCATTCATTTCATTGTCATCTACACTCAATTGCTGATTCCAAACCTCACCTACATTATTTCCCCAAATATACTCCACTAAATCAGGTTGATCTATAAAGGGATTTCTGTTAAACTGCCAAGTATAAACTACATTGTTTCTATTCATTTCAAAATCATCTGGCGGATCGGTTCTATGCCAATCCAACAAGGTCGCCAAATCACCTAATTGCCCAGTTATATCTGGAAAACCATTTACAACCTGTAGTCCGTTATAACGAATTTCCATATATAATACACTTCTAGCCACGTCACCTCTAAAACTTCCTAATGTTCCGCTTGGACCAATATATTCCCCATAATGTTGATTACCCCTTGAGCTATTCTCAGCAGCATCTGCAGCACGTAATGCATGCGCATCGGAGTTTCCATGACGTAAGGAATCTGCTTTAGTGGTCCAAAACACATCAATACCATCTGCAATTTCATCTTCTTCAATATCGAAAAAACCACCTCTAGAACGTGGAAATGTATGTTCTCTATTCCATTTACCTTCATTACTGCTTCCGGTTTGTAAATCTAGCTTTGCTCTACCTTCCTCCGTATAAAGCAACCAAACCTGATTACTATTTTCAGGATTTTGATCTGCTTCAAGCAAAATATCTATCACATCCGCGTATGTTTGTGCTCTTACCACATTAGGATCTGCAATAATATCTTGCAAAGCTTGTCTTAATGCTAGATCTGACAATCCATCTAAACTATCATAATACCCATCAGGTTGGGTGCTTTGTACAATGCCAGTTGTAGGATTCACCGGAGTTCCCCAAGCTGCAACTGTAAAATCATTATCTACTATCCTAACTTCGAGATTATTGTTGCCAGGAACAAACGGCTCAACTAAATCCAAAAATCTAATTTGCATGACCTCATCTCCTTCGTCGTCAGAATCATCGATTAAAGTTATTGTCGTAGAAGTTGAATTGGTACCGTTTGAAATTGTAAGATTAGTGTTACCAGAAAAATCTGAAGTATTAAACCCAAAATTACTTAGGCTAATATTGAAATTTAAATCTGAAGTCACATTGGTCTCAGAAGTAAACGTGATATCAAAGGAAGTGCCTTCATCATACTGAGACGCTACAACCGTAATTTCTATTGGATTAATGGGAATGCCGGAGCCATCATTTTCACGTCTTGGTGTTGGTACTGCTGTTGAATACGATTCCACTCCCATACCATCAACAAAACGTTGAATGGATTTAAGGTTCGAATTTGTACCATTATCATTATACTGTATTGTTTCACCAAGCAAACCTAACAACACAGTATCGTCAGAATCATTGGTACCATAGACCATGGCATCAATAAGGTCTGTTTGCGTTGCCAAAGTACCTTCTGGAAAATCGTTAACCGAAGCCTGATAAATACCAACTGCATCTGCACCATTTTGAATAACATTTTCTGATATTAATAATTGTGGAGAAGGATAAACACCTGTACTACCAATAACCAGTAACCCATTATTATCTGTTTGATAACCATTTAGGTCTATAACCATATAGCTGGAATCCGCACCACTTGAAGACCCATTAAAGAACACCAAAATATAACCATCTGTGGAAAAGTTTGGTACTTGAGATTTTAATTCAATAAACTCAGCAGTATCTGTACTTGGTGTGTCGGGATCAAGCTCATTAATAATTAAAACCTGACTCCAAGCATTATGAAAAAGAAATAATACTAAGACAATTAAGAAACGTCGCATCTTTTATTTTTTTCCAAAGATAATAGTAAAAAAGACTATAGGTGTTAATTAAAAATTATTAACAATAACAAAGTCAAAAAATCCATCAAAATTCTGAGTACGATTAAAGTCCAAAAAGATGAAAAATTAAAAATTGTTACTTTTTGAGATGAAATGCCTCTACGATTTGAAAATCTCTCTCAAAAACCCTCTACAAACATATAATTATGAAATCATAATATACATTTATTATTTCATTTTATAACTTAATCCTAGATAAGTCACAATTTTTAGTAATGTTTTTTATTTTTTTAGTTATAAATGTAAATGCAAAATCGTCGATTTTTATAAAAACATTTGGAAGACTATTTGTTGCCGATATATATTGAAAACTCAATCAAGAATTTAAAACAAATAATTAACCTCTAAACCCATAAAATTATGATGACTTTAGCAAAGCTGATTGTCGATATTATTTTTTCGATATTCTAAATTTAACCCATCAAATCAACCAATCAAAAAACGAGTAAAACTTAGTTCTAGAATAAGTTTTACTATTTTTATCGCCGAGACCATATGCAAAAGAGATTACTATCCTTTTGCCAATCATCAAAAATGAAGACATTTATTTTTAAGATTATTGCAAAAATCAACAAAGCGATACTTCCAAGTTACTCTAAAAAACAACTAGACCTAAGTAAAGCAAGCAAATTTCAGCTTGCTATTATTGGATGGCGTGCATACGTTACTAAAAATGCTTTAGACTAAAAAAGACTACCAAAGGGTAGCCTTCTAAAAACTAAAATAGTCTATCGCTTTAGCGGTAAATGCACTTTTTCAATATTAGTTTCTTGTTACGGAACCTACTGGCAAGGATGCTAAGTTAGGTCCGAATTCATGTGTTGCAGGTGCAGTAGCATTCCCTGCTGTGCCCACTAATGGTTTTAACACAAATGGAGCAGGAGAATCATCTGGCATGGGCTCTACCGATATGACAACTATACGACCTCTAACGTCCAATGGAAACGTTTCACCAACTGGGGCATTCTCAAAAAAATCTTCACCAGGAACTGGTGGTCCACCAGCAGGTCCACTAAATGGCGCCGACAAATCGGCCGAATTAAAGGCTGTAAATGTGCCCGTGCTCAAAGGCCCAGAATCTCCAACTACCCAACCTTCATAAACCCATCCCACTGGCAATGTTGGTAATTGAAAATTTGGCAACGGCGGCATGCCTGGTGTACCAAACCAAACTCCATATTGATCATTTCCATTGTTTGTTCCCATTTCATCAGTAGGTGTTCTTAGAAAGAAGGCACCAGAAGCATTAGAAAAATCACCCACAATTGCTGTACTTACTGTTGCGATAGTTCCATTAAAATCACCAACTAATATTTTGGTATCTGCTGGTGAAGGGTCTGGATCAATCGCTGGTTCAATGGACAACACAAATGTTGTCGCGCTTTCCAATTGGACTCTGTCCACAGAAAATGTCTGAGGAAAAACAACACTTGTAAAGGTGCCTGTACTTACAGGCTGACCATTTACAATTATCCAACCCTCGTAAACGTAGTCGCTTCCTAAAGCTTCCAGACCTTGCAGATTTAAAGTTAAGTCTGACGTTGTTTCCGAATTGTTATCGTCGTCGCTACTGCAGGAAACCGCAAAAAAACTTAATGCTAGTATTCCTAAAAATGTTTTTTTAATCATTGCTTATTATTTTAATTAATATGCAACAAATCTAATTTAGCGATTTAGTATAAAATGTTAGCTAGCTAACACATGCTACTTTTTATTTACAAAACTGACCAAAGTCATTAAAAAACAACATCTTAGTTAGTAACTTATTGGTCAAATTCTACAACAATGATTAAAAGCTTAGAACCAAAAAAGTGTACTGAAATTTTAAAAAATAATTATATAGGCTATTTATCTTATATAAGCAATAACAAGCCATATACCGTTCCTATAACTTATTTTTATAACAGTGAAGAAAACTACATAATTTGTTATTCCGGAAATGGCCACAAGATTAAAGCTATGCGAAAGCAAAATGCTATATCATTAGCTGTTGCAGAAATTTTTAGCAATAATAAGTGGCAATCTGTTTTGGCTCATGGCCAATATCAAGAAATTGACGGAGGCACTGCCAAGCTCTATCTACACGAATTTTCATTAGGCATTAAAAACCTCGTTTTAAAAAAAGAGCATAAAGACCTAGATTATATTAGCCAATTTTCAAGCAAAATATATAATATGGAAATTCCGATAGTCTTCCTTATTAGAATAGATGAGATAACTGGCAAAATGAAATCCTAGCGATTCATTAGTAGAATAAAATAATCATTGAGTAAAAAAAGCAAGTAGTCGAATACTTGCTTTTAGTTGTTACGACCTATAACTAATGTTCAAACAATTAATAATCAATTGTGAAACTGGTCATAGACTCTTACTCTTAACTTAAATGGAAAATGACTAACTCAACTAAAACCAGCAAAACCGAATTACACGATAAAACATATATAAGTCTGTATCCACCTTTTTATTCTCAAGACTGAGAATGATCATTGTATAATACTGTTATAGAATATAACTTGAAATTAGGATTTAAGAGAGTACTCATTTTAAAAATCAAGAACCATGAAAAAATTTATGTCTATAATCGGTTTGATTTTATTATTCTCTGGATGTGCTACAACTAAACAATATGTTCAACAACCAGACAGTAATAAAGATGGTGTTAATTACACCAATGATTCCTTGGCTCAGATATATGTTCTAAGACCAAGTTCCTTTGGTTCGGCTGTAACCTATAAGATATATCAAGGAGAAAAATTTATTGGTGAATTAGGACCTAAAAGTTATTTAGTCTGGCAAGTAGATCCGGCAGAAGGACCCATAGAAATAATTAGTAAGATGGAAAACTATGCCATACTTACAGTAACTCCTGAAGCGGGTAAGACATATTACATCAAGCAAAAAGTCAAAATGGGATGGGTCATGGCTCGCACCGGACTAGAGTGGCTTACAGAGAAGGAAGCTTTAGAAATATTAAAAAAACTTAAAGCACCTGAAATCCAGTATTTAAAACCATAATTAGAAACAGCCTCCATTATTGCAAAGTATTAACTTTACGTATATAGGTAAAAGATGCTAGAACTTAATACTATTTTGCTAATCTAATCTTAGTAAAGAACTAATTGGTGTAAATTTTGACAAAACACTCTAAACTTAATTTGGAATAAAATATTGGTTTTAAAATAGAAAACCCTGCCATATGTTGTAAGACAGGGTTTTTATAAGTGACCTCGGCAGCATAAAAATTTTGACATTTTTATGTAAAATTTGCTGTTTTTAAGCCCTTTTAATTGCAATTTTCAATCAAAATTGCAATTAGTTCGACATTTAATGACATACATGGTCACAAAAATGGTCACAAATTTAGGGGCAACAGAAACCATCATTTATCTTAAAATAAAGTTCAACGAACAAAATTAAAGATGGTTTTTACATTTAAATTAAGACAGGGGAAAAAAAGTGCAACTATAATTGCCGAACTACGATTAGGTTCAAAATTAAGGATTAGACAATCAACCCCGTTCTCAATTCCAATAACCTCTGTAAAATATTGGGATTCTAAAGTTCAGCTCATAAAAGTACCAAACGATATCCTCGATAGTGATCATATAAATATTCAACTTAACAAAATCAGAACACTAGTTTATTCGGAGCTATCTAAAATTGGAGGGAATAAACATATAAACACTTTTGAAATTAAGCGTAGTATTCAAGAAATTATCAACCCGAAACCTGCCATAAAAGATGTTTCAGAAAAAAGTCTGGACAAGAGTTACGTCTTAAACTACTTCAGCTATTATATACAATTTTACAGCTCCAATATATCTCCACATACCGGAAGTAAGTTATCTTCCCAAACCCTGAAAACCTATAACAATACACGTGTCTATCTTAAACGTTATCTAGTGTCGAAAAAAATTAAGGACTTCAAATTCGAAGCGATTAATAAATCCTTTTACTATGACTTTATCAGTTACGGGCAAAGGATGGGTTACTCAAAAAACTATATTGGTTCCCATCTTCAAAAACTGAAAACAATTATTCAGGCCGCATATGATGAAGATATACATGACAATAGAGAATTCATGAAACGTTATTTCAAAAAATTCAGGGAAGAAGTAAATCACCCTTATCTTACGGAAAAAGAGCTCTCTAGACTAAGTCAACTAGAAATAGGATGCCACAAACTCGATAATATCAGAGATGTATTTTTAATAGCCTGCAATACAGGACTTAGAATCGGGGATTTGATGAAGTTCCTTAAGAATCCAACCACTGAAAAAATCAATAATAAAAAGCATATTTTTATTAAGCAGAACAAGACCAACAAACCCGTTTACATACCTATAAACTCTTCAATAAGTACAATTCTTGAAAAAAGAAACGGTAAATTTCCGAACTACGTTCACAAAACGGTTATTAATCGCGAAATTAAAGGATTATTGAGACGTTGTGGGGTTACAGAATTGGTAACTGTTGAAAAAACCATTGGTGGAAAAACAGAACTGCTCACCAAGCCCAAATATCAATTTATTAGTTGCCATAGTGCCCGGAGAAGTTTTTGCACCAACGCCTATAACAGTGGTGTGCCACTACAGGACATTATGGTGTTTTCCGGACATAGTTCAGAGAAAATGGTTTTATTGTACATTAAGGCCTCAGCAAAAGAAAAAGTAAGACGCGTTGCTAATCATCCTTTCTTCTCTTGATAGCGTCATTAGTATAATAAAGGCACATAAATACAACTATTGACCCTAGAACTATGGTTGACCCAATCCAAAAATTATTTGTTTTTTGAAGCTGTTCGACTTGTTCCAATTGATTAATTCTTATGTCCTTTGATGACAAAATCCTTGGATAGTCGTCATAGAAATTAACTACACTCATAGTTTTATTAATTTAAAGTTATTTTCATCGTAATCATAAAAAGCAACATCATAAATCACCAATGCTTGTCTTTTTATATCATTTAAATACTCCATTCGGGTAAATCTTGTTCCTGAGAAACCAAGAGTTCTAAGCTTTTGCTTTTCAACGAAGGTTTGTATATTAACACCTAAAATATCAAGTAATATTCTGTAATCATTCAACAGTGTTTCAGTGGTCTGTTTGATGACTGGTTTATTTCTTAATCTATTCTTGTTATTGAAGCGAGACCTACATTTGTTAGAACAGAACTTTTGGTCACTTCGCCTCATCTCGTATTCGGAGTTACAACATTGACAATTAGAAATTTCCATAACCACTATGAATTAGGTTGTTTATTTTCCTGAAAATTATTGAATACAGGAACAGGTGATTTTAGATTTTCTTCGGTTAATGAATCGGAATGAATCAAAACTCGCATACCGTTATAGGGCTTAAAAGCCTTAACCCTTCCATCCTTTATATATCTATCGAGTTGCCGTACACTGACACTTAACTGCTTTGCGGCTTCTTTCTTGGATAAAAACTTATACATGTGATGTGCTATTTATATATTAATGTAAAGCAAGTACATAATAGTTTTTCTTCAAAGCAATTCAACAAGTCTATTGGCAATAATCAGTGAAAATTGCAATTAAATTTGATTTTTTTCCATTTGCACTGCTAAATGTAGGTTTTTTCACACTAATCAGATCTCAAGAATTGACTAAAACAAATGGAAAAGAACCAACAGTAGAACCTAAATACCAATATGTTGGATATTCGAAACTACTCGAGTATATACGTTTAAATCGTGCTTATCCGAGTTTATACGGTTAATTCGCGTAGAACTTTCTGTTCAAGGGATAATCCACTCCAATTAAAGTTCTATTTAGCCATATACTCTTGCCACTTTATAAGTACATATTTATAGTTGCCATTCTCCTTCTTGCCCAAAAATCCATATTCGTAAACAAAAAGATAAACATCGCCTTTTTGGTTCTTCCAGTAATGTGTAAAAAACTTAGGGTCAAACCCCTCACCTCTTAGTACGGATTGCCTTACCACTGCCTTACCTGCCTTATTGTATTCTTTTAGGATTCTTCGATTCAAGCGCAATTGGTTATCTACCTTATTAAAGAAACGTTCTGGTCGTTCGCGTTCTATTTTATACTGATGCGCACTCTTGCACCTCGGGTCGCAGTACTTTTTGTCAATTCTTCCCTTCAATGGCTTGCCGCAGTTGAGGCAATTTTTCTGTAATCTCCTCATATTTTTAACTTAAGTGAATCTTATACGCAAGTTATGCGTATAAGATACGGCTTTTGTTTTTTTAGTTTTATAATTTGAACAAAAAAACAGATGGAACTACGCAAAAACATCACCTTAAAACATTTACTAATCGATAACAAGAAGTATATCGGTCTTAAGTTTTATTCCGATACGGTTATTGAAAAACTGGTAAAAAGCTTAAAAAATGCATGTTGGAGCAGTGAATTCAATATGTACTACATCCCCAACAGCAAAGATAATCTCAATTCAATCTTCAATACCTTCCGTGGAATCGCATGGATAAACACCGGTTACTTCTTTCAGAATACCAGAGCAAAGGGATTAGATGAAGAATTTGATAAAGCTTGGTTTTTGAAACGGAAGGTTCCTGATTATTACAGGACCTGTCCAGATTCATATCTTGAAAAATTAGAAATAAAACAATACTCTAACAATACCGTAAAGACCTATGTATCCTGTTTTGAGAGATTTATAAACCATTATTTTGACAAGCCTATTGAAGAAATCAATGAAACTGATGTTAGAGAATACATAAAATTCCTAGCCAAAAAGAATTGGTCAAAATCTTACATCAACCAAAGTATCAACAGTATAAAATTTTATTATGAGGTCGTTCTTGGCATGCCAAACAGGTTCTACGAGATTGAAAGGCCTAGAAAAGACAAAAAATTACCAACGGTCCTTTCAAAAAATGAAGTGATTGAACTTATTGAGGCTACCAACAACTTAAAGCACAGGTGCATACTGTCATTGCTCTACTCATCTGGGTTGAGAAGAAGTGAATTGCTGAACCTCAAACTTAAGGACATTGACAGTCAAAGGATGCTCATTAAAGTTGAAAACTCTAAAGGCAATAAAGACCGTTACACCTTGCTAGGTGATAAAATGCTCAAAGAACTTAGAATGTACTACAGGGAATACCGCCCAAAAGAATACTTGTTCGAAGGACAGAGAAAACCGCAATATAGTGGGAGTAGCATTACCAAGATCATAGATTCTGCTGCCATGAAGATTGGACTTAAAAAAAAGGTTACGGCACATACCTTGAGACACAGCTTTGCAACCCATTTATTAGAAAACGGAACAGATTTAAGGCATATCCAGGCGTTACTGGGTCATAATTCAACAAAAACCACCGAAATTTACACTCATATTGCTTCCACAAGCTTTGATTACATTAAAAATCCTTTAGATTTGTAAGTATAAACATAATGGAGCTAAACGTAATACGTTTAGCCAATTGTTGTGCGTCATTTAAGAAAAACCCGTGAAATACATTAAACTGATTTTAATTTTACTTTTTTTTAATTCGTGTTCAACGAATAAATCAGTAGTTGGATTATATGGAAAATGCGGAAAAAGTTACTTTGCTTGCACTCAAATTGAACTGAAATCGGACAAAACATTTGAGTATTTTATTTTTATGGATGTCGGTGGCAGAACTGTAGTCAAAGGAAATTGGGAACAAATATCTACTGACAGTATAAAACTGAACACATTTGAACAACCAAAAAATCCAAGTACGACTTATAGCGGAAAAATAAATCCTGACCGAATTGATAATATCAAAATTACAATCCGAGATTTGGAATTACCTCTTGCAGCTGCGTTCATTGTAGTAAATGACCAAAACGCTGGAAAAGCAGCAGACGTAAATGGAATTGCGGAATTGGAAACTCAAGAAATAAAAACAATTACATATCATTATTTAGGACAGAAAGAAACAATAGAAATCGACAATCCGAATTACAATGAAATAGAAATTATTGTTAGAGATTTGGACTTAAACGCTGTTCCGAGATTTTTGACTGATAAAATAATGGTTTTAAATAACGGAAAATTATTTTTTAACGATGGATATTCATTAAAGAAAACCCACTTGAAAAACAAACAATGGAAATAAAAAACGAACGCACAACACCGTATATAATTTATTGCTAGTTCTAGCCTACTTACGAAAATCCTCGCGGATTTTCTATTCGGTTTTTATTTGCTAAATTACGTGCTAAACCACGCAACAAACCATATACAAACACGTTGGCAGTAATTAGCAAAGCGAATCCCACATATTGATCAAGAACAAAATATGAGCCTATTTAAAACGAACAAATCTCTAATCATAATTGGAATTTTTATAGCATTATCATCTTTCAAATCTTATGCGCAAAAGACTACAATCGAACAGGATTCTGTAGAGATTGAATTTGTTAAGAACGATAAATTGAAAAGTAAATATCCAAAAACCTACATCGGAACCTTATTCAATGGTTTCAGAATAACAGTTTTAGAAGTGAACATTAAAAATCTTGACCTTAAAAAAGGAAAATTTGACCCTAATAAATTTTATCTCATTAGTGAAAAGCCAAAGCTTCAATATCGCCCTTTAGATATTTTTATAGCAGATGATAAAAATGATTATTCTCGATTTGAATTAGTGACTAAAAAAAAACCTAAGGAAACGAGTAATATGAAAGAAACATATGACCCGAATATCAAGGACACTTATTTGGACTATAAAGTTGAAGGTGTGAGTGGCATAAAAATTCCGATTAATTTAGGTAGTCCAGAGTTTCCAGACAAACACGTTTTTCACTTTAGGCCAAAAGTTATAAATGACAGCAAAATCTTGATATATTTTTATATTTCATCTGACTTTATAAAAAGCGGAACATTGTATTACGGAAATGATAAAATTGCCGAAACGAAACTAAAATGATTACGAATAAAATAACTACTGCCAACACCGGCTATAGTTCATTGCTGCGGAATTTCCTCTCGGAAATTCCTGCGTATTTGCTAACTTTGGTTTACGGCGGAATAGTTCTGCCGAACCATTCCGCAACGAAACCATAGCCAAACACGTTATGTGCAACCTAAAAAAACGAACGACAGTGCAACATTGAAATGGAAGGAATGCAAAACGCCAACCCTTCACAAAATTAAAAGAGGTGTTTTTGCCAACACACAAGCCCACACTAAAACACCACATTTAATTTTGCCCAACCGCACCCAAGCCCACCCACCACCCCAAAAGATGAATGGATTGACAACAATCAAGTAAACTTTTCGACCAGTTCATTACACTTTGCAGACATTTCTTCTGAACTGTAAGGCATATCCTCATCCAACCAATTTGTTAGATAACTGACCAATGCAGCGGACAACGCTTCACTTGTAAAATATATTTTGAGTTGTTCTGACTTTGATTTTGATGAATCACGTTTTAAATCTTTGGCAATTTTCAAACTCATCACATCTCGAATATGACCGATAATTAAATCCCCACCTTTCTTCCCCAACATTGCTTTTGCAATTTGAAAATTGTCTGCGCAGTGATTGAAAAGCATTTCAAAATCTATCCCATCTTTACTTTTCTCGTTCATCGTTCCAAGCAAACTAAAGAGTAATTGTTCTTTACTTTCAAAATGAGCGTAGAAAGTGGAACGACCTACATTTGCTCTATCAATTATTTCTTGAACTGTTACCGCTTCATACCCTTTCTCTAAAATCAATGCTATAAAAGCATCTGACAAATACTTCTTTGATTTTTGAATTCGCCTATCAACAGGCTTTTGAGTTTTCTTCTTCATTTTACTGAACTTTTATCCGAATCTGTTCCATAACAGACACTTTGGTCGATTTAGCTATTGTACGTTTTTTTAAGACATTCTATTTTTGCATTACAAATATAAAACAAGTTATTCGATAACAGACAACAAGTTTTAAAACAAACGAAGTATATGATAAAATCAATTCTAAAATACGGTTTTCTTTCAGTCGCCATTTTTCTAATGGCGTTTGCACCAGCGGACACACCAACCGAAATCGTAAAAAAGGCTCATTACAATGTTCGAAGTAGTGCTTACTCAATGAATATGACAATGAAATTAGTGCGTCCAAAATGGACAAGAGAACTCACTTTCAAATCTTGGTCAAAAGATGCGGATTACGGAATGATGGTAATCCAAGCACCTGCAAAAGACAAAGGAATCTCGACTTTGAGAATTAAATCGGAAGGTTGGACTTGGCTTCCTTCCATTGAAAGAGTAACCAAAATTTCACCGTCCCAAATGAGCCAATCTTGGATGGGTTCAGATTTTACGAATGAGGATTTATTAAAAGAAGCTTCGATAGTGAACGACTACACGCATAAACTATTAGGCGAAGAAAAATTTCAAAATGTTACTTGTTATAAAATTCAAGCAACACCTAAACCAAATGCAGCGGTAGTTTGGGGCAAGGTCATTTTATGGATTAGCAAAGATGATATATTACAACGGAAAGCTGAATACTATGATGAAGATGGAACATTGATAAACACACTTATCAATAGTGATTTCAAAACTGTAGGAGGTAAAAAAATAGCCACCACTTTAGAAATGACACCCAATAATAAAAAAGGACAAAAGACTATCTTAACAATTTCAGCTGCAAATTTCAGTGAGAAATTGGACAATAACTTTTTCTCAAAAGAAAAAATGAAAACCGTAAAATAAAATGAAGCAACTTATAAAATTAGCTTGGCGAAACATTTGGCGAAAACGCAAAAGAAGTGTAATTGTCCTTGTCAGTATTGCTTTTGCTATCATTATTACAATTAGCCTGCGTTCTTTAATGCTTGGTAATGGCGATAAAATGGTAGAAGCAGGTGTAAAGAATGTGGGATATATTCAAGTACATACTGCGGATTATTGGAAAGATAAGTCTATCAATGATTTGCTTTTGGATGATGATAAATTGATAGACAAAATCAACTCTATAGAAGGTGTTACACAAATTATTCCACGACTTCAAAACTTCTCATTAGCCGCAGGAGACAAAACTTCAAAGGCTTCTTTGGTTTTGGGCATTGATGGCGATAATGAAAATGAATTTAACAAAGTAAAAGACAGAATTGTAAAGGGTAGTTTTTTTACTTCAAAGAGCAAAAAAGTAGTGATAGCAGAAGGGTTAGCAAAATATTTAAAACTTACAGTAGGCGATACATTGGTGTTAATCGGACAAGGTTATCAGGCAAATGTAGCAGCAGGTAAATACCCAATATCAGGAATTGTAAAAATTCCTAATCCACAAATGAACGTGATGTTGGTGTATATGCCTTTGTCTTTGGCACAAGAATACAATAGTGCATTTGGAATGTGTAGCGCTTTAATGCTCAACATTAAAGACAAATCCCAAACAAACAGAATTTCCAAAGAACTAAAATCAAAGTTGGGTAGCAATTATGAAATTATGACTTGGGATGAAATGATACCTGAAATTTTGAACGGGCTCAAAATTGATACCACCATTTTTACTTTGGTTTCCTCGTGTCTTTTCTTAATTGTGGGTTTTGGAATAATCGGAACAATCATAATGATGGCATTGGAACGAAAAAAAGAATTTGGAATGCTTCAAGCAATCGGATTACAGAAATCACAAATACAAACTGTGATATTTTTAGAAAGTTTAATGTTGGGCATTACAGGAATTATTATAGGATTATCAATCGCAATTCCATTTATGATTTTTATGTACTACCACCCAATTCCATTGACAGGAGATGGTGCAAAATCTTTTGAGGCAATGGGTGCGGAACCCATTATGCAATTTGGAATCAAACCGAAACTATGGGCTTTAATGTCATTTATAGTTTTCTGCATAATGCTAATTGCAAGTTTGCTTCCTATTCAAATCATTAATAAACAAAAAGTGGCTGAAGCCATAAAACGATAATAATATGACTACAAAATTAGCTTGGAGAAATATTTGGCGAAACAAAACACGGACAACCGTTTTTTTATTGGCAGCCTTCTTTGGATTTGCAATGGCTTTATTCACATTAAATTTAATGAAGTCTATATCCCAACAGCGTTTGGATGATGCGAAGAATCTACAAACAAGTGATTTGCAAATTCACAAAATGGGATTTCAAGACGACAAGGACATTACACTTTTTATTCCTAACGCAGAAAATGTAATTCAGAAAGTCAAAGAAAACGCAAATGTAGATGTTGTTGCAAAACGCATATCCACAAATGCAGTTGCAGCTTCACCTGAAAACAGCATAGGTTGTGAAATTAAGGGAGTTGAACCTACAACTGAACGTGAAATAAGTGTAGTACAAGATTTTTTGGTTGAAGGCAGCTATTTAAGTACAGATATGAGAATGCCAATTCTAATCAGTAAGAAAACTGCCGACAAGTTAAAATTGAAATTGAAATCAAAAATCATTATCACACTCAAGAACACTCAAGAGGAAATTGTTGGCGGAAGTTTTAGAGTAGCAGGAATTTTTGCAACACCAAGTACACCTTTTGATGAAAATACGGTAATTGTAAATTACACCGATTTACAAGAATTGGGTTCAATTTCTGAACCGCAAGAAATCGCTATTAAAATTAAAGACCCAACAAAATTAATAGAAACACAGAGTGGTATTCAGGAAACGCTATCTGCCGAATATGAAGTGAATAATTGGAAAGAATTATTGCCAGAACTCAATGCTTTTGATGCTTTTATAAATATGGTTGGAGTTCTTTTTACAATCATTGTCATTTTAGGTTTAGGGTTTAGCTTGATGAATATTATGAATATGATAGTTCAAGAAAGAACGCACGAAATAGGAATGTTACGAGCCATTGGACAAAGTAAATTCAAGGTGTTTTCAATGCTACTAAATGAAGCAGGAGTGCTTATGATGATAGGTGCAGTTTCAGGAATATTATTTGGCTATGTTTTAACTCTCATTGCCAGCAAGGTAGGTGTGCCTATAAGTTCAGGACTTGATATGTTAGGCATTAGACCAGTGATGTATCCTAAATTGAATCCTGAAATTATAATAATGGTAATTGTAATTGCTAAAATTTTAACGGTTGCAATTGCTTCAATACCAGCATACCGAGCAATGAGAATTAAGCCTAATGCAGTATTAAGAGATTAACAACAAAAAAAATAAAATGAACGTAATAGAAATAAAAAACCTTCGCAAGATTTACAACGAAAAAACAGTTCCAGTAAATGCAGTAAATGATGTTTCCCTTTCATTTAAGGCAAAAGAATTTACCGCTATTGTAGGTGCTTCGGGTTCAGGAAAAACAACTTTACTTAATTTGATAGGTGGCATTGACACACCCACAAGTGGCAATGTATTTATCAATGGAAAAAATGTAAGCGAATTATCCGAAAACAAAATGACACAATTTCGCAGAGACAATATTGGGTTTGTGTTTCAGCAGTATAATCTTTTACCAGTTTTAACTGCAAAAGAAAATGTTGAGTTTATAATGGAACTGCAAAAGAAACCAAAAGAAGAGAGAGAAAAAAGAGTGACCGTACTACTTACCGAAATTGGTTTAGCAGATAAAATAAATGAAAGACCTGCAAAACTTTCAGGTGGTCAACAACAAAGAGTTGCAGTTGCAAGAGCTTTAGCTCACAAACCAACTTTTGTAATTGCTGACGAGCCAACCGCAAATCTGGATAGTAAGTCAACTGCGGATTTGCTAAACATTATGGAAGAACTTAATCAAAAAGAAGGTACAACCTTCATTTTTTCCACTCACGACCAAAGAGTAGTTGACAGGGCAAAACGAGTAATTGTATTTGAAGATGGGAAAGTGATAAGCGATACTTCAAAATGAAAAATGCGAAATTCAAATCTTATAATAATTCTTCTTCTTTTTCCAAGCCTTGGTTTATTTGCCCAAAATGAAAACATTAATCCAACAGACACAATTGATGTAGAACAAATTGAAAATAACAATCCAAGTAAGTTTGAAATAAATGGGTATCTGAAAGATTTGGTTTCAGTAGCTATTCCTTCTTTCAATGGATTATGGTCTTTCGATAATCAAATACATAACCGTGTTAATTTTAAATACTACGCTAATTCTTGGCTTACACTTAATGCTGGAGCAAGAAATAGAATTTACTTTGGGAATAGCGTTCAACAAATTCCAAATTTTGACGAGCAAGTTAATCAATCGTTAGATTATATACGTTTAGGAGGTATTGTCTCGCAAGGGCAATCTTACCTCATTCATTCAACAATAGACCGTGCAAACTTAAAACTTGATAAAGATAAATGGCAAGCGATAATTGGTAAACAGCGAATTAATTGGGGGAAAACGTATGCTTGGAACCCGAACGATTTGTTTAATGCTTACTCATTTTTCGATTTTGACTATGAAGAACGCAGAGGAACTGATGCTGCATTGGTAAAGTACAATATAAGTTCATTATCATCTATTGAATTCGCATCCAACATTGATAGCACTTTTGACAAAATGATATTTGCAACTAATTACAAAACAAATATTAAAGAATATGACTTTCAATTTTTGGTTGGTAAATACAAAACAGATATTGCCCTTGGTGCAGGTTGGGCAGGCCAAATTAAGAATGCAGGTTTTAAAGGAGAATTGACCTATTTTCAACCTTACAAAAATGTTGGCGTAAACCCGACTTTTATAGGCGACATTTCATTTGATTACACACTGCCAAACACATTAAATTTCCGACTTGAATTCATTGGAAATACAAATCCTATTAAGACCACAAATATCCAATTTTTGACTCAACCCGTTTCTGCAAAAGGACTAATCAACAACTATGTTTCAACCTTCATTTCTGTCGGTTATGACATTACACCATTAATAAAAGCCAACTTAAATTCCATTTGGAACATTGACGACAACTCTATTTTCTTGAACCCAACAATTGACTTCTCTCTGACAGAAAATACTAATTTACTGATTGCAGCACAAATATTCACAGGCGACAAAAACAGTCTTTACAATGGAGTAGGAAGCTATGTTTTCACAAGGCTGAAATGGAGTTTTTAACGACAAGTACAGCCAACACATTTGGTGGCACATTTGTATTTTTCCGAACCCTCAATCCAACGCTAAAAAATCCAAAAGAGCCACCAAGCCAACGCACCTGAAAAGGAAAGGCAGCACATAACATTGTATAAAAGCAATAGCGGTTCGGGTGCAAACTCGAACCGTTTTTGCGTTTAATTAAGTATATTGCTTGCCGAAAAGTAGTTGCATTTTAATCCGCTACTGCTCTTATACTAACCGTTGCCATTCATTGAGGAAAATCAATACAAATTGAAATATTTAACATAAAATGAGTACTGTTTTCGGACTTTTAATTATTGCGTTTATTATTGGAATATTAGTTATTGGACTAAAACAAAGTTCAAATCCGAAACACGATTTTTCAGGAGATTTAGAAAAAGAGAAAGAAGCCTATGAATTGTCTATTTTAAAATTTATAGATGACATAAAATCTATTTTTAAAAATAAATAAAAACTACAGCGGAATTTTTAGCTCGTTTGCGGAATCTGAAACTGAATAGAAAACTCAAAACCGAACTGAACGTTGAAAATCACTCTTGCGGAATTGCTTACTCAATCGGAATTGAATAACAGAACGTGGAATGAATTGCTCACTCGTACTCTGAAAAAAGGACAACGGAAATTGTACTGAACCGAATAATCCGAACTCTGATAAAACAACGAAATGGCAACACCGTGTATAAAAAATTGCTAGTTTTACACTAAACCAATGTGAGTTGCTTTGCTTGCCTGCATCTGATTTTCCTTCGGAAAATCCTCGCACACAAGCACGCAACTTTCCATACACATAAACGTTGTGCATAATTTAAACCACCATTATAAATGAGTAATATTAGCTCAAATAGTCTATTTCATTTCACACCGAAAAAGGAATATTTACTTAGTATTCTAAAACAAACATTTGTACCTAGATATTGCTTTGAAGAAATAAAATTGAGCGATAAACTAAGAAGACCTGGATTTGCTTCTGCAATTCCAATGGTATGTTTTTGCGATTTATCGCTTAGCCAAATAAACAAACACATCGAAATGTATGGAAGTTATGGTTTAGGAATGACAAAGGAATGGGGAATTAAAAATAAACTTAATCCAATAATTTATGTCAATTCGAATTCTAATATTTCAGAATCTATAAGTCAAATGGCGGAAAACGTTTATCAAGCTTTAGATAAACATTGTAGTCAAATAACTAAGGAAATATCTGATGAGTTTATGAATTTAACTAATTTTCTAAAGCCTTATGATGGAGATTTTAAAAGAGGTGATGACAAACATAAAAATGTTAGATTTTATAATGAACGTGAATGGCGCTATGTACCAAAAATTGAATTTAACTCAAATGTCAAAAGTAATTTAAGTAGAGAAGAATTTTCGAATACCTCATTACTATCTAAAGAAAACAAAAAACTGGCAGAATATAAGTTAGGATTTACGCCAAATGATATAAAATACATTTTTGTAAAGAGCGAGAATGAAATACATCCAATGATGGAAAATTTAAGAAGTATCAAATCAAGATTTAGTCCAACAGAAATAGATATATTGACATCAAAAATTATTACAACTGAACAGATAAAACAAGACTTTTAAAAAACTATGCACAACAATGTATAACCGCAATTACGGCGGATTCGACTACGTCCGAATCCACTCGGAATTGCTAACGTCAGTTCTTTACCGAAAATTAGTAACTTTAATCCCGTAACTGACGGTTATACGAGACCGTTGTGTGTAATTTGAGAAATGAACGTAATTGAACCAAAATATAAGTATAAAGAAATTGAAAAGGTTTTTGAAAAACTGATTTCAGGAAACGCAGAACTGACTGAACATTTTGCGAAAGAAGTTGACCTTTCTGATTATAATCAAGAGGATAATATTCCTTATGTTGACATAGGTTCGATTTCAAGATTTATTGTAGAAAAGAAAATCGAGAATGAAACATCTGATTTCGGATTATTTTTTGAAAACGTTGAGGAAATTTATAAAAATGGAGATAAGGACGTTCAGAATTTTATCGTTGTTGGACTGTTCGAGGGAATTCAAAATATCGGTGGCGAAGAAATCGAATATTATAAATCTTTCAATCAATGGTTGAAACCAGAAACTCAAGAAGCGTGGAATGGAATAATTGACTATTGGGAAGGAACTGAATGGCGAATTCCAAAAGATGAGCGTAAAAAAAGAGAAAAAGAAATACAGAAAATATTAAACAAAAAGAAATAAAAACTACACACAACAATGGCTATAAGTAATTGCTTGTTCTCGCCTACTTCTGAAAATCCTCGCGGATTTTCAGTTTGGTGCGTACTTGCTAAGTTAAGTGCTAACCCACGCAACTACTCATAGCCGAAACCGTTGTGTACAATGCCGAAAATGATACAGAAATTTAACTTAAAACTGATTTTATTAGAATGTTTCGCACTGATTTTTATCATAAGCGGAATTGACCGATTGTACGTGGCATATAACGGAAATCAATTCGATGCTTTAATGAGCGAGGATTGGGAAAAATTTGAATCTCTGACTGATGTTAGAGTTGGAGAATTTTTTGCTAACCAAGCTTACTGGACTATTGCAAGTCTACTAATCGGAATTTTAATTGTTGGACTTATAAACTGGAAAAACAAATTCGGAATCATAAATTCAATAGTAGTTCTCATTTTGACATTTGGAATATCTGCTACTGGAATTTACTCAGACGGAATAATAAACAGATATCTGAATTACTTTTGCGGAATATTTGCTGAAGGTTATGGAATGGCTTTTTTAATTGGTGGTTTGATAATAGCATTAATCGGAATTATGATTTTATGGAAAACTATAAAAATGAACAAAAGCACTGTACACAACACTGTGTATAATTAATTGCTTTGGCAAGTGCTTATTTGGAAAATTCCTTCGGAATTTTCTCGGGCTCGTATTTGTTTACTAAATTAGTTGCTGAAACACGCAACTAACCATACACAAACACGTTGTGCGTAAGCTGAAAAAAAAGAACATATGCCAAAACAAATAGATATTGGAGTTGAAATTGACCACATTGATTCTTTGACAAGAGCCAATGGAAAAACAGCTATTTCAGAACTGATTTGGAACTCATTAGATGCTGACGCTTCTGAAATCAATATCGAATTTGAAAAAACCAAACTAGGAAGCATTAATTACTTGCTCATAAAGGACAATGGACACGGATTGAATTATCAAAAAGCACAAGATGTGTTCAGTAAACTTGGAGGTTCAGAGAAAAAATTAAACCGAATAAGTCCAAATGGACGACATTATCACGGAAAAGAGGGAAAAGGAAGGTATAAATCATTAGCACTGGGAGATTTAGTAGAATTTACGAGTAGATACAAAAACGGTGAATCTTACAAAGAATACACAATAACGCTTGACAGAAATCACCTATCGTATTCTGATTTTAGCGATTTAAAAACATTACCAAAAGGTGATTATTCAACTGGTTTCCAAGTCAGAATTGACAATGTCAATCAAGAAAATGCTTCTCAAGCTATTGATATAAGCTCTAGAAAAGAACTTGAACAAAAGTTTGCTTCTTATTGGATTAATTATCCAGACTTTTCAATTATTATCAATGGTCAGAAACTAGAATTCTCTTCTTTAATAAAACACAGCGAAGAACAAGAGATACTAGTAAATGATGGAGAATTTGATTATCGATTTAAAATCAAGATTATAGAATGGAGTTTTGATATTAAAAAGCAAACATACTTGTGCAACACAAAGGGAATTCCTTTTCAAGAAACCAATTTAGGAATTAGGTCAACTCTACCTATCTCAATTTTTATCCAATCGAATTACATAGAGAAATTACATAGAGAAAATAGACTTGCTCTAGACAGTTTGGATGAAATCTTAAATAGTGTAATTAAGGATTCTAAAAAAATTGCACGAGATTATGTTCGTAGAAGACTTCATCAATACTCTGGAAAATTCATAAATGAACTAAAAGCAAAAGGCTTATATCCTTACAAGGACAAACCAGACACAATAGTTGAAGAAAGTAAAAGGCAGGTTTTTGATATAGTTGCACTTCAAGTCAACGAATATCTTCCTGACTTTGAAACACAAGATGATAAAAGTAAAAAGTTAACCTTATCACTTATTAAAGAATCTTTAGAAAATGATACAACATCATTACAAAGAATCTTGACAGAAGTCATCGAATTACCAGAAGAAAAAAGAAATGACCTATTCGAAATTTTAGATGAAACTTCTTTATCGAATATCATCGATGCAATGACAGAAATCAAAAATAGATTGAATTTGCTTAATGGAATTGAACAGTTAATTTATGATACAGATTTAAACAAGCAAGTAAAGGAGAGAAAACATCTTCATAAAATCGTAGTCAATGAGACTTGGATTTTTGGAGATAAATATACTTATGGTGCTGACGATGTAACTCTAAAAAATGTTTTAAAAGCTTATTTAAAAGATGCCATTGGACGTGATGATTTTCAAGAGGTTGTTGAGTCGGAAGACAATGATGAATTGAGAACTATTCCAGATGTTTGCCTATGGCAACAATTTAGTATGGGAAGTGCTGGAAAAGAAAATCTTATCATCGAACTTAAAAAACCGAATAAAGATGCTGGCTTCACTGAAAAAAGTCAGATTGAATCATATGCCACTAAAGTTTCTAACGACCCAAGATTTCCGAAAGACAAAACGAGATGGAAATTTTTGTTAGTTACAAAAGATATAAAACCCGAAATAGAACCATTACTGAATCAAAAAAATAGAAGATATGGTCACGTTTCGGAAGGTGACAATTTTGATGTTTACGTATTGCCTTGGGGACATATACTTTCAGAGGCAAGAACACGACACGAATTTATTAGAGACAAACTAAATTTAAACTTAAAAGACAACGAACAAGGGCTTGATTATTTAAAAAATAAGTACAAAGAGTATTTACCAGAAGAATTTAAATAAAAAGCCTACGCACAACAATGGCTATAAGTAATTGCTTATTCTCGCCTACTTCTGAAAATCCTCGCGGATTTTCAGTTTGGTGTGTACTTGCAAAGTCAAGTGTTAACCCACGCAACTACTCATAGCCTAGACCGTTGTACACAAGCTCTGAAAAGCCAACCGCACAGTCAAGCACATTTCATTTTTTTCGTGCCTCAAAAAATAAAAAGAGCTTGCCTTTTTCCACCCTCACACGAATTGGAAATCATTAAATATTCATTATATTTGTCAAATACTGACAAGTCTAAATATTCAAGTCAAATGAAACAATCTTTCGGAGAATACATCAGACATTTACGGACAAAAAACGAACTCACTTTAACCCAACTCGGAGCAAAACTTGATTTGGATTCTGCAAATTTGAGTAAAATTGAAAACGGAAAAAGAGACTTTGACGAAAAACGTTTGACTCTGCTTGCCCAAGTTTTTGATTTGGATTTAGAAGAGCTAAAAACAGAATTTTTTGGCGACCTATTCGCTAAAAAACTTTACGAAAGTAGTTCTTCGACAGATGCACTTATTGTTGCGGAAAAAAAAGTTAAATACCTACGTCAGATTAATGCTAAACAAGAAAGTCTTAAACTTTAAAATATGCCAAACAGTTTAAACAAATACCTAAACAAAGTAATTCAAGGAGATTGCCTAGAAGAAATGAAGAATATTCCTAGTAAAAGTATAGATATGATTTTATGCGATTTACCTTATGGAACAACTCAAAATAAATGGGATTCAGTAATAGACCTTGATAAGCTTTGGACTGAATATTATAGAATAATTAAAGACAACGGAGCAATTGTACTTACATCTCAGGGTGTTTTTACCGCAAAACTAATATTGAGTAATGAAAAGCATTTCAAATACAAAATTGTTTGGATTAAATCAAAAGCAACAAATTTCTTAAATGCAAAAAAACAACCATTAAGAAAACACGAAGATATTTGTGTTTTTTATAAGAAACAGCCCAATTATAATCCTCAAATGACAGAGGGCGAAGCATATGATAAAGGATTCAGAAAAAACCAACTAACAGGTAGTTATGGAGACTTCAAATCGAATCACGTAAAAAGTAATGGGAACAGGTATCCAACAGATGTGATTGCTTATGAAGAACAATCTATTGAAGATTTTGTCTATGTTAAAACAGCTGAATCTGAAGGAACAGTCTATCATCCAACTCAAAAACCAATAGAATTAGGTCGATATCTAATTAGAACTTTTACGAAACCAGGAGATGTCGTACTTGATAATGCTTGTGGTAGTGGTAGTTTCTTACTTTCTGCTATTCTTGAAAACAGAAATTTCATTGGAATAGAGAAAAATGAAGATGTGCTTCTACATAAAGTTAAAGAGGTCGATTATATTAAAATTTGTACGGATAGAATTCAAGAAACATTAAAGAGAAAAGAGGTAGAAAAATCTACTTTACGTCTATTTAATGAACCAATAGCAAAATACCATACGTTAAACTATAACACTAAAGTTCTCAATGGCGAAAGTTACGTATAACGAAAGAAGTTGGGCTATTGATGTTATTAGTTCAATCGAAGTTTTCTTAGCAAATAAGAGTTGGCATTTTAAAGGAGCTGGAGGAGAAAGTACAATAAGTAATAACAAGAAAAGTCTATTTCCTGATGTATTATTATTTAAAGACCTTACTAAAGATATAATTGTACAGGGTTGGGAATTAAAAATGCCTGACACTCAAATTAACGATGCGGAATTAATAAGAAATGCAATAAAGAAGGCAAAAATACTAAAAAG
This sequence comes from Winogradskyella aquimaris, assembly GCF_042676105.1. NCBI lineage: Bacteria > Pseudomonadati > Bacteroidota > Flavobacteriia > Flavobacteriales > Flavobacteriaceae > Winogradskyella > Winogradskyella aquimaris. Next base: position 227,401 of record NZ_JBHTJQ010000004.1, read on the forward strand.
AGATAGCTTCCTTTTATGGAATGTAAAAAGTGCAGTGCTTTACATAAGAAATGGGGACAACTTTGAAATTCATAAAAGCTGGAATGATATAAATATAAATTCTCGTTCAGAAGTAAAACCTAACGAACAACTCTGGAAAGAGTTGTTGTATGAGATTCTTGCCGACCTTAATAACTTTTTTGAATCAGGAGAAATCCCAGAAGTTACTTCTCAAGAAATTTTGTCTATTGACGAAGTAATAGATGTTGTCTTAGAAAACACCAACAATACTGCTGAAACACTAAAAGCAAAAGCTAGAACTACTCGGCAATTAGATGCAGAAATCAATCTATGGTGGAATTCATCTTCAAATGAATACGGTTTTACTTCAACTCAAACTGAGCATAAACTAGCGACTTTGTCAATGGTAGTTTTGACAGATTGGGTTTTCAAAATAATTTTTGCTCATATACTAAAAAGGCATTTTAACGAAGCAAAAGAAATTGAGAATATTGAAAGGTCAACTTCTATTGTTGATGCAATGGAAATCCTAACATCTATTTCTCAAAAATGTAATTTCTGGAATATTTTCAGTCCAAACCTTGGTCAGCAATATATTTCGGAAACAGCTTGGAGCGAATTGACAGAATTAAATCAATTCCTTTCAACCGTAAATATTGAAGCTATAGAAATTGAAATTCTTCATCAATTACTTCAAAATACTATTGCAACTGCTAAAAGAAAGGTAGCGGGTCAATTTTCGACACCTAAAAAATTAGCAGATTTATTAACTCGCCTAACCATTGATGACAAAACAAAAATAGTAATCGACCCTTGTTGCGGAACAGGTACAATTATAAAACAAGCCTATGAATTAAAAGAAGAATACGAAATAAATTCGAATGAAATTCTTAATACCATTTGGGCATCCGATAAACATTCTTTTCCTATTCAACTTTCTACCTTATCAATGGCTAAACCCTCAAATATTGGTAGAATAATAAATGTTTTTAACTCTGATGTAATTGAACTAAATCAGGGAGACACGATAGAATTTAGAAATCCAAATAATGGAGAAATAGTTGAAAAAGAATTCCCAACCGTAGATTATGTTGTTTCTAATTTACCATTCATTAAGAGCAAGGAAATGAAAGTTTTGAATCCACATATAGTGGACATTAACGATCGGATAAAGGAAGAAGCTGATACAACAGAGACATTAAGTGGTAAAAGCGATATTTTCGCATATATTCCTTTCTATCTTCATCAATTCTTATCCGAGAATGGTAAAATTGGACTTATTTTATCTAATGCTTGGCTAGGAACTGATTATGGCGAAATATTCTTAGAGCTTTTTCAGAAATTCTTCAAAATTGAATTAGTAGTAATCTCTGGTAAAGGGAAATGGTTTGATAATGCAGATGTTGTAACAACAATATTAGTTGCGTCAAAAAAAGACCCACAAACACCTACATCAAATGATAGTGAAATCTCATTTTGTACTTTAAATGAAAAGCTAGAAGAAATTGATGACATCAGGACTTTAAGTGATAATATAATTGTCAATGTTCAATCTGAAAATCTAACCATTAATAGATATTCAATTGCACAAATAAATTCTTTTGAAGATTTTGGGATTCCTTGGTCAGGTTATTTTTCTAATCTAAGTTGGGTAGCAAATGTTAGAGACAGATTTATCAATACTAGTGATTTTTTCCATTTTACACGAGGTGAAAGGCGTGGTTGGAATCCTATGTTTTATCCTGCATCAGGTCACAATATAGAGCAAGAATATATTAAGCCAGTCCTTAAACATTTGAGAGATACTACAAATTTAGAATGCGTTGCAAATGCTGAAGCATTTTGCTGTTCACGTAGTATTGAGGAACTTGAAAATTCAGGTCACAATGGTGCTATTGCTTGGATTAGGTCATTTGAAAACCAACGAAATGGGACGAATAGACCTTTACCTGAAGTTTTAGCAAAACCAAATATGCATTGGTATGAAATGTCAACCGAAAATATGGCTGACTTTGTAGCTAATGTAAATTATGACAAAAGCCTGTTCATTGCAAAATTTGAAAATCGTTCATTTATAGACCAGAGAATGATTGGCTTTTCAATAAGAGACGAGTACCAAGAGGAAAACAAAACATTATTCTTAGCACTTTTAAACAGTACTGCAAGTCTATTCTTAATTGAAAGTTTTGGTTTTGGTCGTGGTTTGGGCGCATTGGATTTACGAGCAACGAAATTTGAAAGAGACTTTAAAATTCTTAACCCAAATATTTTATCACAAGAGCAAAAAAACCAAATAGTGGAATTGTTTAGCCCAATTATGCAACGTAACAGATTACCTCTGGAACAAGAATTGGAATCAGAAGATAGAATTGTTTTTGAGAACGCATTAATGGAGATATATGGAATTTCTGAATATTACGAACCTATTAAAAATTCTTTGAAACAATTATATCAAATTCGTTTTGCAGTTAAAGATTAGATATGACATACAAAGAAATACCAGACATAACTTTAAAAATGATAATAAACGCTGGAATAATTAAAACTGGTACTAAGGTTTATTCATCACCTAATAATGAAATTATAGGCACTTTAGATAAGGAAGGTGCTATAACATTCGAAATTGATAATGAAATGAAAACTTTTCCCTTTCCTAGTGGAGCTGGAAGAGCGATAACAAAAACCAGTATAAACGGATGGAAATATTGGAGAATCTTAGACAATGGAGTTTATAATGATTTGAGTTATTATAAGGAAAAATATAAACAGATGTAAAGCCAACGCTAAAAGCCATACACATTTGCAATTCGCTACAGCCACCACAATTGCCAAAAATTGCAAAAGAGTATGTCTTTGCCAACGCTGAATGACAATCTGAACGGAAAAAAGCCAGTGTACAACAACGTATATAAAAAATAGCGGTTTAATCGCTTAATCGAAAGAAAATGAAAAAATTAAAGGTCAATTATAATCCGAAAAGTTAGTGAGTAAAATCCGCTACTTTTCATATACAAGACCGTTACCTGCAATTGCGTTACTCACTCAAAAACAAATTAAATGAAAATAAAAAAAAGAACATTTGACTTAATTTTTATTATTGTTTCAACTGCAATATTGATAGCATTATCAGAATATGGACTTTTAGAAAAGTATATGGCTTTTGCATTAATTCCAATTTTAATTGCATATCAATTAGGACAATATTCTGAAAGAAAATTTAAGAACTAATGACTTAATTCTTAATGAAATTCACGTCGGATTTTTTAGCTCGTTTACGGAATCGAGCTCTGAATTAACAACCCAAGACCGAACTTTGTGCCGAATTTAGCAAGTTGTGGAATTACCACACAAACGGATTTTAGCAAGTTTGCGGAATTGAAAAACTGAACGGAAAATTAAGCGGAATTTTTTGCTAGTTTAGTTTATTCAATTTTTTTTTAGAATTTTAAGAAAGTAAAAACGAAAAACAACAGCAGGTAACACCGTATATAATTTATTGCTAGTTCTAGCCTACTTACGAAAATCCTCGCGGATTTTCTATTCGGTTTTTATTTGCTAAATTACGTGCTAAACCACGCAACAAACCATATACAACCACGTTGTACACAATTATTCGGGAAACCATTCAGTTATTGTTGTATCAACAAACTCTTGTCCACCAACTGCATTTATCATATCATTAGTATGAGCAACCGCTTCGTTGTACCTAATAAATACTTGGTCATCAGAAGTTGCATAAAAACTCAGAAGTTGTTGTCCAAGTTCTGTTTCAAAAATCTTATTAGCTTTTTCTTGTGTCATTGTAGTAAATTTAACTGCGTACAACATTGTATAAAGTTAATACGCTGTGATGGTCAGTAATTTAATTAAAAAGTTTAGGTAAAGCGTACTAACCTTATACTTTACCGTTGCCATTAATTATGACCAACCAATGAACCAAGAACAATTAAGAAAGGAATATTTGCGCCTAACAAGACTTGAAACGATAAAAGATTGTTCTGACTTATTAGATATTTACTTAAAATATTTCTTTGAGGTTATTAAACAAAACCCAAACGAAGCTAAAACTCACGCTGAATCAGAAGCCGAATTAGTAAATCAAATGATATTTACTAAAATCGGACATATGAAAGAACTATTAAACGGATTTGAATATGAATCCGCAGACGGAACAAAGCTGAACAGAATAGTTGACCCAACTGTAATAGCCTCACATATTAGAAATCTATTTGAAACTGTTTCAATGTTTAGTTTGGTATATACAAAACCTTCTAATGATGACGAAAAAACGATTTTGTATAATTTGTGGGTATCGGCTGGATTGAAATATAGGCAAAGGTTTGATGTCGTTGTCAAAAAAGCAGAAAGTCAAGAGAAATTAGATAAAGAAAAGCAACAAATAGATGATTTAAAGGCTGAAATTGAAAACACGGACTTGTATAAAGCTCTTGACGAAAAAGACAGAAATAAAATACAATCTAAACTCAAGGAAAAAGATTATAAAGTTCAATTTAAGGATGGAAAAGTAGAATTTTTAAGCTGGCAAGAAACTGTTCCTGTAATGGGAATTAGAGATGGAGTAATGGACACAATTTACACATACTTCTCATTGTATGCACATCCATCGAATGTCTCGGTTTTTCAATTTGCAGATATGTTCAAAAAAGAAGAAAACCCATTTATTTATCTCACTACTTTTAATCTGAACAACTTTTTTTTCTTATTAAGCATTTTCATATTTGACTACATAAAATTATTTCCAAATGTCAAAAACACCTTTGAACAATTAGAAAAAATAGAGCAAATTGTAATTGATAGGCAAAACGTTTTTGCAAGAGATGAGAGCTATTCCATAAACGATGAATGGAAAGCACTTGGATAAAATAACTAATGGCAACAAAGAACTGAGTTAAAAAACAAGTCTTTTTAGCTTAATCTTGACACATAATTTTCATCATAAGGCAATCCTGATTTTACAATAGCGAATGCTTGTTTTAAAAGTTTGTTTGCTACTGCA
>NZ_JBHTJQ010000005.1:0-4924 GCF_042676105.1 Winogradskyella aquimaris
CCCGTAACTGACGGTTATACGAGACCGTTGTGTGTAAGCTAAAAAAACCAACTAAAAAATAGGATATGAAACAGGAAAGTATATTTTCTAATCTTACCGCAAAGGTTTTTTTTATAGCAATGGGTATCTTATTCATACTATTGCAGATAGCGTTTCATCCTACATACTTACAATATTTCCCGAAATTTGAGGAATTCACTTGGACACATCATATTCACGGTGCACTAATGGTTTCTTGGGTGATTATGCTAGTTGTTCAACCTTATCTAATCTACAAAGGCAAATACAAAGCACATAGACTTATTGGTAAAATCTCATATGGCTCGGCACCATTAGTGATTATTTCAATGTTCCTGATAACAAAATTAAGTTATCTCAAAACGGTAAATGTAATGCCGTTTGAAGAAGTCGCTGCTATTCAATCATTAAATTTCGTTACCCCGTTAAATTTTTTGCTTTTTTATTCACTCGCTATCTTCTATAGAAAAAACGTCTTTAAACACAAACGATATATGATCGGAACAGCGTTCACAATTTCTGCAGCAATTTTTAATAGGTTATTGTATGCCATTTTTGGAGAATCGATTGGGTTTTATGCCTTTTTTATCGCAGAATATTTTGGCGCTATTATATTGATGCTCCTTCTGCTCAATGATCTTAAAAACAAGGTGAATACAAGACCATATACTATTGTCGCAATCGGATTGTCTATTAATCTATTTGTTATTCATTCGCGTAATACAGAAATATGGCAAACAGTGGTTCGATTTGTTGGAGATACACTTTTTTAAATTATCATTTAGTCTACAAGTTCATATTTCGAGAATAAAAATACTAAACCCAAACTAGCAAAGCCAACACACAACAACGTATATAATTTATTGCTAGTTCTAGCCTACTTACGAAAATCCTCGCGGATTTTCTATTCGGTTTTTATTTGCTACATTACGTGCCAAACCACGCAACAAACCATATACAAACACGTTCTCTGCAAGCTAAAAAAACACCCGTGATAAAATTGAAGTATTCGGAAAAAATATGACAACACTCTTTATAAAAAATATGGTTTGTAACCGCTGCATTATGGTGGTAAAAAGCGAATTGAATAAATTAGGAATTGAGCCGACTGATGTACAATTGGGAGAAGTAACACTTGAAAAAGAACTCACTACACAAGACAAAGAAAAAATCAGTAAAGCGCTAGTGTCATTAGGCTTTGAAATGATTGATGACAAAAAAAGTCGCCTGATTGAACAGATTAAAACAATAATCATTGACTTGGTACATCATAAGGATAATGAAACGAAAACCAATCTTTCGGATGTGTTAAGTAGTAAACTTTTTCACGATTACAACAACCTATCCAACCTATTCTCTGAAGTAGAAGGCACTACTATTGAAAAATATTTTATTGCTCAAAAGATAGAAAAGGTAAAGGAGCTATTGGTTTATGATGAATTGTCTTTGAGCGAAATCGCATTCCGTTTAAATTATTCAAGTGTGGCTTATTTGAGTAATCAATTTAAAAAAGTAACAGGACTTTCCCCCAGTCATTTTAAAAAGATACGTGAAGACAGAAGAAAGCCTTTGGATGAAGTGTAAGTAAATCTTACAAATCATTTCCAAAATTCCACAACAGAAAACCTACCTATTGTTGCCAACTTTGTATTGTAAATTAAAACAGTAACAATATGGCAAAAACAAATCAAAATACAGTTACGCAGACTTTCCCTGTTTTGGGAATGACCTGTGCTTCTTGTGCGAGTAGTGCAGAAAGCATCGTCACACATCAAGAGGGAGTGGTAAGTGCATCTGTTAATTATGCTACGGGTAATCTTATCGTTGAATTTCTACCCAACGTAACCAATGCTAAAAAACTACGAAAAGCAGTTCAAGGTGTAGGATATGATTTATTAATTGAAGAGGAATCCAAACAGCAGGAATCCCTTGATGCCATTCACGAAAAGAAATTTAAAGAACTCAAAAATAGAACCGTTTGGGCGATCATTCTTTCTTTACCAGTGGTTGTTATCGGAATGTTTTTTATGGATATGCCTTATGCCAATGAAATAATGTGGGCATTTTCAACACCTGTTGTATTGTGGTTGGGCAGAGATTTTTTCGTAAATGCTTGGAAACAAACCAAACACCGTAAAGCCAATATGGATACCTTGGTTGCATTAAGTACAGGTATTGCTTATGTGTTTAGTGTGTTCAATATGTTGTTTGCAGATTTTTGGCATCAAAGAGGGTTACACGCTCACGTTTATTTTGAAGCCGCAGCAGTAATTATTGCCTTTATATTATTGGGGAAATTATTGGAAGAAAAAGCCAAAGTCAATACATCTTATGCCATTAAAAAACTGATGGGCTTACAACCGAAAACGGTTACTGTTATTCAAGTAGACGGAACAGAAAAACAAAAGCCCATTGAAGAAGTTATTGAAGGAAATGTCATTTTAGTAAAGCCTGGTGAAAAAATTGCAGTTGACGGTATGGTCATTTCGGGTAATTCTTATGTAGATGAAAGTATGTTGAGTGGAGAGCCTCTTCCCGTATTAAAAAATGAAAACGAAAAAGTATTTGCAGGAACGATAAATCAAAAAGGTAGTTTCCAATTTAAAGCTGTAAAAGTCGGCAAAGAAACAATGCTTGCCCAAATCATCAAAATGGTGCAAGACGCACAAGGTAGCAAAGCACCTGTACAGAAATTGGTGGATAAAATAGCAGGAATTTTTGTGCCTGTGGTAATGGGCATTGCATTACTTACATTCATTGTTTGGACGGTTTTTGGCGGTGATAATGCTATAGTTCAAGGGTTACTGGCAGCAGTTACAGTCTTGGTTATTGCTTGTCCGTGTGCTTTAGGATTGGCTACACCAACAGCTATAATGGTAGGCGTTGGCAAAGGTGCAGAACAAGGAATATTAATTAAAGATGCTGAAAGTTTGGAATTAGCCAAAAAGGTTAATGCTATCATTTTAGATAAAACAGGGACTATTACCCAAGGTCGTCCACAAGTTACAGATATCCAATGGTTGAATAATGACAATAGTACAAAAGACATATTGCTGAGTATTGAAAAGCAATCTGAACACCCATTGGCAGAAGCGGTTGTAAAATATTTGCAAGAAGTCAAACCAACCACAATTTCCAATTTTGACAGTATTACAGGTAAAGGAGCAAAAGCAGACTATAATAATGAAACCTATTTTGTAGGAAACAAAAAGTTATTATTTGAAAACAACATCATTATTCCCGAACAATTGCAACAACAAGCGGATGACTGGAGCAAATTATCCAAAACCGTAATTTGGTTTTCCGATAGTAAACAAGCTCTTTCGGTAATTGCTGTTTCCGATAAAATCAAAGAAACATCTGCACAAGCTATTAAAGAAATGCAGGAAATGGGTATTGATTTGTTTATGCTAACAGGTGATAATGAAGCCACAGCAAAAGCCATTGCCAAGCAAACAGGTATTAATTATTACAAAGCCGAAGTATTACCACAACACAAAGCCGATTTTGTAAAAGAACTGCAAGAGCAAGGAAAAACAGTAGCAATGGTAGGCGATGGAATCAATGACAGCACAGCTTTAGCAACAGCAGATGTAAGTATCGCTATGGGAAAAGGTTCAGACATTGCAATGGATGTAGCTAAAATGACTATTATTTCTTCCGACTTAACCAAAATACCACAAGCTATCAAACTATCCAAACAAACAGTAGCGACAATTAAACAAAACTTGTTTTGGGCATTTATTTATAACCTGATTGGTATTCCGATTGCAGCAGGAATTTTGTACCCGATTAATGGTTTTTTACTCAATCCTATGATTGCAGGAGCTGCTATGGCAATGAGTAGCGTAAGTGTTGTAAGCAATAGTTTGCGATTGAAATGGAAAAAGTAATTCAATAAAACTTACAAATCAATTCCAAAATTTTACAACAATAAAGAATGGTGCAGTAACGAAATTTGCAGTGTGTCAGTAGTAATCAATAGTTTAAGATTGAAAACCACTGAAATATAATTAATAATATAATCTAAATAATTATGAAAAAAGTAGAAATAATAGTAAGAATGGTTTTAGGAATCATTTTAGTAGTTTTTGGGCTTGATAAATTTTTAGTATTTGTCCCTCACGGTCATGTAATGACTGAAGAACTAATGGCCGCATATCAAGGTTTATTAGCAAACAAATTTATTTTACCAACAGTAGGTATTGTGGAGTTAGTTACAGGTATAATCTTAATCTCAGGACGTTATACTATTGTGGCATTGACTGCCTTAATACCTGTAATATTTGGAATTCTTGCGTTTCATTTCGCTGTGGATCTACATGGCATCTTACCCGGGTTGGGAGTTGCTGCACTATATGTTTATCTGATGCTATATAGACATAAGGCATTTGCCGAATTAATCAACCAAACTAAATCACTTTAAATCATCTAAATCGAGCTTGACAAGTAAAATAGTATGTAAACCAAAGTCAAATTACCGTAGTACCTCAGACTTTGTTAAAATCAAAATTTGAAGAGTAGTAATTAAAATTAATCTAACATGAAAGAATTAAAATTCAAAACAAACCTCAATTGTGGTGGTTGCGTATCTAAAGTACAAACAGACTTTGATAATGCCGAAGGTATTTGTCATTGGGATGTTGATACAGACAACAGCGACAAAATCCTTACCTTGAGTTCCAAAGGAATAACTGAAGAAGAGGTAATAGAAATTGTTCAAAGCAAGGGCTTCAAGGCAGAAGTTATCAGTTAAGAGAACCAAAAAAGCCAGCAGAGAACATTGTGTATAAGCAATAGCGGTTTGAGTGCAAACTTGAACCGCTTTTGTCATTTAATATGAGTATATTGAAATCCGAAAGGTAGTTGCGTAAAACCCGCTACTGCTCATACACGAGACCGTTGT
>NZ_JBHTJQ010000006.1:0-24108 GCF_042676105.1 Winogradskyella aquimaris
TATCATTGTTGTCGAAGTTATCGCTTCACCGTGTATATTAATCTTAATCCTCTCTTTTGTTCTTTCTGATTAATCTTCTAAAAATAATAGATTGTAAACTTAAGACGTGTATAGCTCATTGCGGCTGAATTCCTAATCGGAATTCATTGCAATTTGCTATCTTTCGGTTACGGCGGAAAATCCTCGCGGATTTCCCGCAACGAAGTCATACAAAAACACGTTGTACGTAATTTTGGCAAACCGTAAACCAAAGGAAATTCTATGAAGAAATTGACAAATCGGATTTTGATAATATCAAGCGGATTATTGATTTTGACAATCGGAATTTCTTATGTTTTATATAGTTTTAACAAACCGACAAATTTGGGATGCGGAACTGAAACACCTGAATTCTATTGCGGAACTGTTTCGCCTAAATTGACTGAAAACGGACGAATTGGAAAACAGATTTTTAACGCAAATTGCGCTGCTTGTCACAAACTGAATAAAAATATGACTGGACCAGCATTAGTAAAAACGGACTCTACTCTACTCTGGAATTGGATGACGTTGAATAATAAAAGAATTGACAGTTCTAAAATCAGTGAATTCGGAATTGACTACCATCGAAATCTGTGGTCGAAATCACTCAATTCGACTGAATTAAAGGGACTTTATGAATATATAAATGCGGAATAAAAAACTACGTACAACACTGGCTATAATTAATTTCTTCTGACTTTACTTTAGAAAAATCATTATTTAATAGATCTTTAACTGAAAAAATGCCCTTGGATTCCTAACAATAAATCTTTTAGATTTACCTCGCAACGGAATACAACATCATTGTTTTTACTTATTATTCTATATTTTTGATATAAAAGCGGATTATACTTATCTTTCTAACTATAAAATGATGGTCACAATTTGGTCACAGCAAAAAATAAAAAACCCTAACACATTCGCAATAAATGTATTAGGATTTTGGCTGTGACCTCGGCAGGATTCAAACCTGCAACCTTCTGAGCCGTAATCAGATGCGCTATTCAGTTGCGCCACGAGGCCTTGTAAAGGGCTGCAAATATATAACTTTTATTAAAAAACAACCAAACTATTTATTTCAAAATTCTAAATGATTATTTTTGAAACATGATTTCAAAAGATATTTTAGAACAATTTTCATATTTGTTTGACGAAGAAATTCTCGACAATATTTCTAAAGCTGCAGAGCTAAGAACCTTTAAGAAAAATGATATCATTATTGATATTGGTCAAGAGCTCAAATATGTACCTCTTTTAATAAGAGGAAATATCAAAGTTCTTCGGGAAGATAATGAAGGTAGTGAGCTACTGCTATACGTATTAGAGTCTGGTGATACTTGCGCTATGTCCTTAACTTGTTGTATGGCAAAATCCGTAAGTAAGATAAGAGCCATAGCAGACGAAGAAACTACAGTTATCATGATTCCTATTGATCATATGAGAACTTGGTTTAATACAAACGACAGTTGGAGGAGTTTTATTCTACAAAGTTATCAAATACGTTTTGATGAAATGCTGGAGACTATAGACACTTTAGCGTTTATGAAAATGGATGAACGACTTTTTAAATATCTCACAGATAAGGTCAAACTCTCTGGATCTATAGACCTAGAAATTACACATCAAGAAATAGCTGAAGATCTTCATACCTCTAGAGTTGTGGTCTCAAGATTATTAAAGCAGCTTGAAAAACAGGAGCGTATAACCCTAGGAAGAAATAAGATTCATATTATTGACTTTTGATTTCATCACAGAATCGTAAGCCTTAACATTCAAATTTTAAACTTTAAATGGAACTAATTAAAGAACCTTGGCCTTGGTATGTATCTGGCCCATGTATAGCTATAGTGATGTTTTTGCTACTTTATTTTGGCAGGACATTTGGAATGTCCTCCAACCTTAGGACTATGTGTGCCATTGGTGGTGCTGGCAAACTATCTGATTTTTTTAATTTTGACTGGAAGAGCCAGAGATGGAATCTCACCGTGGTATTTGGCGCTGTTCTCGGCGGATTTATAGCTCACTATTTTCTATCAAATCCTATCGATATTGACTTAAATGCGCAAACTATAAAGGATTTAGATGATCTTGGTTTTAAAAATGCAGGAAGTAGCCTATTACCTCCTGAATTATTTGCATGGGACAATGTGTTTACCTTCAAAGGGATAGCCATCTTACTTATCGGCGGTTTTTTAGTTGGATTTGGTACACGTTATGCAGGTGGTTGTACTTCCGGTCACGCGATAACCGGGTTAAGTAGCTTACAGTTACCTTCTCTTATAGCGGTTATAGGTTTTTTTATTGGTGGTCTAATTATGATTCATGTAATCTTTCCAATTTTGTTTTAAGATGAAAAAAGTTTTAAAGTTTTTTTTAGTCGGAATATTCTTTGGTATTGTATTGGTTAAATCTGAAGCAGTGTCGTGGTATCGCATTTACGAAATGTTTAAGTTTCAGTCCTTTCATATGTATGGTATCATTGGTACTGCTGTTACAACAGGTATTATACTTTTGTTAATTGCAAAAAAGAGTCAACTCAAAACAACGGAAGGCACAAATATACGTGTCCCACTTAAGGACAAAGGCTTAATACGTTATTTAGCAGGTGGAAGTATTTTTGGATTGGGCTGGGCGCTTTGTGGAGCTTGTCCAGGGCCAATGTATATTTTAGTTGGTACAGGTGTTTTTTCCATGCTCATCGTTATTGCTGCTGCCCTAGCCGGTACATTTGTTTATGGATTGCTAAAGCGTAAGCTTCCGCATTGACATACGACTTATGTAACAATTAATACATTAAGGTTTTTTTACTTTAATAATTTCGCTTAAATTTAGAATGGTTGGAGAAGGTTTCACAACCTTCATAAGTGTTTAAATAGAAAATTATAATAAATGAAAATTGAACAATTATATACAGGATGTTTGGCACAAGGAGCCTATTATATTGAATCTCAAGGAGAAGTTGCTATAATTGACCCCTTAAGAGAAACACAGCAATATATAGACAAAGCAAATGCCAATAATGCTAAGATAAAGTACGTTTTAGAAACACATTTCCACGCAGATTTTGTTTCAGGACATGTGGATTTAGCCGAAAAAACAGGTGCGACAATTGTTTTTGGTCCAGGTGCGCAAACCGCGTATAATATTCATTCGGCAACTGATGGCGAAGAACTTAAACTTGGAGAACTTACAATAAAGGTACTGCATACACCAGGTCACACCTTAGAATCGGTAACCTATTTGCTTAAGGATAAGGACGGTAAAGATTATGCTATTTTTTCCGGAGACACCCTTTTCCTAGGTGATGTCGGAAGACCAGATTTAGCCATTAAATCAGATCTTACAGAGCGTGATTTAGCTGGTATGTTATATGATTCCCTAAGAAACAAAATTATGCCATTGGCTGATGATGTTATTGTATATCCGGCTCATGGTGCGGGTTCTGCTTGCGGTAAAAATCTAAGCAAAGAAACCGTTGGTATTCTAGGCGAACAAAAGAAAACGAACTATGCGCTACGTGCAGATATGACAAAGGACGAGTTTATTGAGGAAGTCCTTCACGGCATTGCACCACCTCCTCAGTATTTTGCCAAAAATGCTATGATGAATAAAATGGGTTATAACGCTTTTGATGATATTCTTAAAACAGGAAACAACCCATTGTCACCAGAAGAATTTGAAGCATTGGCAAATCACGAATCTGCACTGGTTTTAGATGTTAGAACACAAGCGGATTTTATCAAAGGACATATTCCCAACTCAATATTTATTGGATTAAATGGCCAATTTGCTCCTTGGGTTGGTGCATTAATTACAGATATAAAACAACCTATTTTATTAGTTGTTCCAGAAGGCAAATCTGAAGAAGCTGTTACAAGATTATCTCGTGTAGGTTATGACAATACCCTAGGTTATCTTGAAGGTGGTCTTGATTCATGGAAGGCATCTGGAAGGGAAATTGACACCTTAGAATCCATTTCGGCAGAAGAATTTGAGAAAAGAGCTAATGCCTCAGAATTGAATGTATTGGACGTCCGTAGAGATGGTGAATATAAAAGCATGCATTTAGAAAATGCACAACATTTCGCGCTCGATTATATAAACAATCAAATGAACGAAATCGATAAAGATAAAACCTACTACATACATTGTGCAGGTGGTTATCGTTCTGTCATTGCAGCATCCATTCTAAAAGCTAGAGGTTATCATAATTTAGTGGACATTGCGGGTGGATTTGGTGCTATTAAAAAAACAGGTTTACCTACAACAAATTTTGTTTGCCCATCAACACTCTAAAACTTTATTATTATGAAAAAAAACATGGGAAATTTAGACAAAGGCATTAGAATTGTAGTTGCAATCGGAATAGCCTTATTGTATTATTTTAATGTCATTGAAGGTACACTAGCCTACGTATTAATGGCGCTTGCCATCGTATTCTTATTGACAAGCTTTATTAGTTTCTGTCCGCTATATTTACCATTTGGATGGAACACGTGTAAACGCAAATAAATACAAATGGAGAACACAACAATAAAAGTACAAAATCTAAAATGTGGTGGTTGTGCCAATACCATTGTGACACAATTATCAAAACTCGAAGGTATCTCTGATGTTAATGTTAACAACGATACTAGTGAGGTTAACTTTAATTACGGATCTGATATTGCATTTAAATCTGTGAAAACAAAACTATCTGATCTAGGCTATCCGATGGCAGGTGAGGAAAATTCTTTTCCTAAAAAGGCAAAATCATTTGTGAGCTGTGCGGTTGGAAGAATGTCAAAATAAAAAATCCCTCAACTGAGGGATTTTTTTATACTATTTCTGCACTGAGACCAGCTTGCAGCAACTTAGAGCATCTCGGTTTTAAATCTTCATAAGGCCCTGTCTTAACCGTGCACTTTCCTTTGTAGTGCACTATAATAGAACATTGTTCTGCTTGTTCTGGTGTATGATCACAAGCATAAATGAGCGTATCAATAACGTGATCAAAGGTATTTACATCATCATTGAATAAAACAATCTCATTTTGTTTTACAACTTTCTCTTCAATAAGTAACTCTTCAGATAATTTTTCCTTCGTCATAGCAGCAATCAGATTTGAGATTCCTTAATATTACCCCACTAATTTATAAATTTTAACGAAACCCAATCTCCTCTTTTTATAGTTTCTTTCAATTTTAACATGTGTTTGTTGCATAAATCTTCAAGTAACGTAACATCCTGCTCATAAAAACCACTTAAATACAGTTCCCCGTTTTCGTTTAAACAGGCAACGTATTGAGGAATATCTTCTAAAAGAATATTTCGATTAATAT
This sequence comes from Winogradskyella aquimaris, assembly GCF_042676105.1. NCBI lineage: Bacteria > Pseudomonadati > Bacteroidota > Flavobacteriia > Flavobacteriales > Flavobacteriaceae > Winogradskyella > Winogradskyella aquimaris. The sequence goes on from NZ_JBHTJQ010000006.1 coordinate 5,343, forward strand.
TAGCTATAATTGTGTCGTAGTGTTTACCTTCTAGAAGTTGTGCATCGCCTTCATAAACCGAAATATTTTTGCAACCGTTTCGCTCTACATTTTCTAAACTATTGAGGTAACACCAATTGTCAATATCTATCGCGTCTAACTTTGTAGCACCTACTTTTTCAGCCAAAATCGCTAAAACACCTGTACCACAACCCATATCTAAAACCGATTTGTTTTTAAAATCATTTTTTAAAATATGCTGAATCATCATGTGTGTGGTTTCGTGATGCCCTGTACCAAAACTCATTTTCGGTTCAATAATTAAGTCATATTTTGTGTTAGGTACATCATGAAAGGGTGCTCGAACGGTTACTAAGTTATCTACAACTATTGGTTTAAAGTTCTTTTCCCATTCGGCATTCCAATTGGTTTGTTCAATTTCACTAAACTCGTAGGTTATAGTAAACTCATCAGAATGCAAAATCTGAATATCCTCAAGAATAAAGGCGTTCCAATCCTGTTTTGGAATATAGGCTGTGACCCCTTCTGAATGTTCTACAAAACTTTCAAATCCAGCATAGCCAAGCTCTGCGATTAAAATTTCCGTAGCAGGTTGAAGTGGCTCTACTTTAAACTCATAACCTATATATATTGGATTTACCATCTAAAATGCATTCACAATCGCAAAGAAATCTTCCGCTTTTAACGAAGCACCGCCAATAAGACCACCATCCACATCAGGTTTAGAAAAAATCTCTTTAGCATTATTCGGTTTTACGCTGCCTCCATAAAGTATGGAAATAGAATCTGCAATAGCATTACCATATTTCTCAGCTAAAGTTTTTCTAATAAAGGCATGCATAGCCTGTGCTTGGTCTGGTGTCGCTGTTTCTCCAGTCCCAATAGCCCAAACCGGTTCGTAAGCCAAAACAATATGCTTGAAAGCGTCTGATTTTAAATGGAATAATGCATTTCTGATTTGCCTTTCTACGATACTCTCCTCATTTCCGGCTTTTCGATCAGATAATTCTTCACCAAAACAAAAAATTATTCGCATATCATTGGCTAATGCTGCATCTACTTTTTTTGCTAAAGATTCGTCCGTTTCATTAAAATAAGCTCTGCGTTCGCTGTGTCCAAGGATCACCGTTTTCACACCGATACTCTTTAGCATACCAGCGCTAATCTCACCTGTGTAGGCACCACTTTCTGCAAAATGCATATTTTGTGCAATCACTTCTATATCATATTGCCTTGTGGCCTCAAACGCGTGCCATAGGTTGGTAAATGTAGGAGCTATCATTACCTCTGCATCAGACGTTTTTTCTTGTTTCTTTAACTCTGTAATTAAGGTTTTGGTTTGAATTAAACCATTATTCATTTTCCAGTTCCCAGCAACAATATGTTTTCTCATGATTTTATAAATTAATTCTACTTCGTTTGAAGACTACAAAAATAAGATTTTAATGCTCAATGCTGTTTGATAATTATCACTTAATTATCAAGACAGCTTTACACGAGGGTCTAACCATGCGTAGATTAAATCTACCAGAATATTAATCGTTATAAAGATTATGGCTATCACTAAAACAGAACCCATTATTACGGGCAAATCTAAAGTGTTTAGGGCATTAACGATTTCCTTACCGAGACCATTCCATCCAAATATATATTCTACAAAAACAGCACCCGCCAACATGGATGCAAACCATCCTGAAATTGCAGTAACTACAGGATTCAATGCGTTTTTTACGGCATGATTCTTAATCACCTTAAACTCGCTTAATCCTTTGGCTCTTGCTGTTCTTATGTAGTCTTGACTCATTACCTCTAAAAGCGAGTTACGCATTAATTGAATGACAACAGCTAATGGCCGAATCCCTAGGACTATAGCAGGTAGAATGAGATTTTTCCACTGAATAGTCATTTTTTCACCAAAATCGTCTAATTCATAGAGACTTCCAGTCATTTCCAAATTAGTATACTTGTGTAAGACAAATCCGAACAACCAAGCAAAAATAATCGCACTAAAAAACGACGGAACACTCATGCCAAGGGTACTAAAGATTTGTATCGTTTTATCTATCCAAGTATCTCTATACAATGCAGAAACTATTCCGAAAATAATACCTAACATTATGGCTATTAGGATTGCAGAAACCGCTAGAACAAAAGTGTTGGGTATGGTTTCCCCAATGACGTCAGTTACCTTTTTTCCTTGTTTGGTAAACGACTCCCTTAAATATGGCGTTTTTAAAACCGTTGTTGTGTTATAGGTGGAAAACAACTTAGCTGCATTATACTTATTGGTATTTAGATAGGTATAATCCTGAGGATTGTTTGAATGAAATGAAATTGGAGATAAATCATTGAGGTAATACAAAAACTGTGTACCAATGGGTTTATCAAATCCGTACTTTTTCTTTACAGCTTCAACCTGTTCAGCGGATTGATTTTGACCCAACATCATCTTCGCAGGATCGCCAGGAAGTATGGTAAATAAAAAGAAAATGACTGTAATTACACCTAACAAGGTGATAAATGCATAGAATAATTTATTTACAAAATAGCTTACCAAATTACAGTTCTATATCTTCAATATCATTCCAGTGTGCTTTATTTACTACTGTGCCTTTTTCTAATAATACAATTCCAGGATTGGCTCGTACAATAGTCTTTATCACCTTTTCATCACAAAGGTAAAAATCGAAATTAAGATCGTAATCTTGCTTTACCTTTTGTTTGGCATCTTCACCAGACGACGTTAAACCAATTACCGTGTAGCCCTTTATCATGGCTCGGTCTGTAAACGATTTTAATTTAGAAACCCCCTCCGCTTCGGCTGTAGTAATATTGTACATTGCGATCATGACCAGTTTATCCTTCTCCATAAAGTAAGTCGTCAGGTCTTCATCTTCAGACTCAATGGAAAAATCCTGAATTGGTGGCACATAACCTTCATCTATTGTTTTGGTTTCTACACCAACATAATTACCATCAACTTCTGGATAACTACCGTTAGTCACAAATTCCTTTTCCTCACCATTTACATTAAATGTCCATGTATATTCTAAAACTGGTTTTGGGGCATCATCTGGCACTACCATTTGCTCAGGTATATTTTTGCCGATTGCGTAAGCCCTAAAATCTATGGCTGGCAAATGCATCAAAACATGATACCCAAACCAAAGTGATATTATAAAACTAAGTAAAGCTAAAACTGTTGTGGGTAATTTGGTAAAGAGTGGTTTTATGTGTCTTAAACCTGCTACCAAAATGACAATAAAAACAAGCAGTATCAAATCTTTTGTAAAACTTTCCCAAGGTGTTAATTTTAAGGCATCACCAAAGCAACCACAGTCTTTTACCTTATCGAAATACGCCGAATAAAAGGTTAAAAAGGTAAAAAAGACAATCATTGCCAAAAGACTGTAAACTGTGAATTTTGGTTTATAACCTATAAGTAAAAACACTCCCAAAACTACCTCAAAAACCACTACAAATACAGAAAACAGAAGAGCATAAGGAATTAAAAATTCAAGATTTAGAACATCAGCTCCAAAATACTCTTGAAGTTTATAAGAGAATCCTAAAGGATCATTCAGTTTTATAAAACCTGAAATAATAAATAAAACTCCAACAAAAATTCTACTAATCTGTGTGATGTATTTCATATGTCTTTGTTATTTCCTTGCAAGCGATAATCTATTTTATTTGATAAAGGCTTCGATTGTACCAAAATTTTGCTCGGTTTCATCGAACCCTCATTCCCCTTCTCCTAAATGAATCATGGCAAAAACGGCATAATTTATCATATCTTGATAATTGGCATCAATACCTTCACTTACAATTGTTTTGCCAGAATTATCTTCAATCTGTTTAACACGTAATAATTTCTGTAAAATCAAATCGGTTAATGAACTAACGCGCATATCCCGCCAAGCTTCACCATAGTCATGATTTTTGTTCATCATCAATTCCTTAGTTAGTGTAATTTTTTCATCATAAAGCTTGGTAGCCTCTTCTGTATCCATATCTGGTTGTTCAACAACACCCTTTTCCAACTGAATTAATGCCATTATACAATAGTTAATGATACCTATGAACTCACTGACTTCCCCTTCATCTACTTTACGGACTGCATTTTCCTGTAAACTTCTAATACGCTGGGCTTTTATAAAAATCTGATCGGTTAGCGAAGGCAATCTTAGTATTCGCCACGCACTTCCGTAATCACTCATTTTATTAATAAAAAGCGCTCTACATTTTGCAACTACCGCATCGTACTGTTTTGATGTATCTTGCATATTATTCCGTAAAAATTTGTGTAAATTTCGCATAAATAAGTTAGAAGTTCAAAGTTTGAGGTTTAAAGTTTTAAGCAACCTCTTTTATCTCCTGATATGACCATAAATTGCAAAGGCCAACTCCTTGATTTGTCCACACCCAAAGTGATGGGAATTCTCAATGTTACACCAGATTCGTTCTATGATGGTGGACAATACAAAGACGAATCTACAATATTACAACAGGTTGAAACCATGCTGAACGATGGTGCTACTTTTATAGATATTGGTGGTTATAGTTCACGTCCTGGAGCAGATTACGTAACTGAAGCTGAAGAATTGAATCGTGTAATCCCAGTGGTAGATTTAATTTTGAAATATTATCCAGAAACCTTAATCTCAATAGATACTTTTAGAAGTGAAATTGCTAAAAAAGGTATTGAAGCAGGTGCTGCCTTAATCAATGACATCTCAGCTGGTCATGTTGACAACAATATGATAGATACCATTGGGACACTTGGAGTACCTTACATCATGATGCATATGAAAGGCAACCCTAAGACCATGCAACAACTGACCGATTATGATGACTTAATCAAAGACATCATTAGCTATTTTGGTGAACGGATCGCAAAAGCGCATGCCGCAAAAATCAACGATATTATTATAGACCCTGGTTTTGGCTTTGCAAAAACTCTGGAACAAAATTTTGAGCTTTTGAACCATCTGGAATTACTACAAATTGTAGATAAACCACTTTTAGCAGGTATTTCAAGAAAATCCATGATTTACAAAACTTTAAACACAACATCAGAAAATGCGCTTAATGGCACAACCGCTTTACATATGGTTGCCTTACAAAAAGGTGCAAAAATTCTAAGAGTACACGATGTAAAACAAGCTGTAGACTGTGTGACTTTATTCAATCAATTATCCAAAAATTAAATGAAGAAACTTATATACCTCCTGGTAATTACAATAATCTTAAGCTGTAACAACGAACGTGTGTTACAACTACCAGAAATTGAAAGTGCTGAAGTCACTGAAGTCTTAGACGTTTCTCCAGTTTATATTTTTTATGATGAAACACAACCAGACTCTACCCTCTTTAATAGAAAAAATCTTATTGGCACTACCAACTGGCTAGTGAATGTAGATAAACGCTTAACACTAAAACAGGCTATACCACATATTCAATATTTACAAAATAAGCGCAAAAAAGCATCGATGCATAAAAATGAGGCTGCAAAGAATTATTTTACCTGTAATGACAAGAGTATTAATAATTTGGGGTTTTTGGAGTTTACGAATGTTGATTACAAAAATGTTGATATTGAAAATGACTCTTTAAATCTTCAACTATTAGACCCTTCAAGTGAGTTTTATAGAAGCAAGTTATTGTTAAGCGCATATATAGATTTATCTATCATCTTCGAGAAGAACAGGCGTATTAGATATAAAAATAAGTTCCTTTCTATTTCTGATTACATCAGTGAGATTCCTGTAGCACAAAACATTGAGATTCAATCAGAAGGTTTTTCATTAGATCTATATTTTGATAAAGAACTAACTTTTCAGGATTACATTGCAATTAAATCAGAATTATCACAAATAGAAAGAGAGGACATCATTGTTAGTCCTTTTGAATTCATTTATTAACATAAATTATTAAATTAGCAAAAAGCACTAACCTTGGAAAACTTACAACTTTGGGATTTTAGATTTATAGATTTTGTAGATGTTTTCCTTGTCGCCATTCTACTCTATTACATCTACAAGCTCGTAAAAGGTACTGTAGCTATCAATATTTTTATTGGTATTCTTATCATTTATTTTGCCTGGCGACTGACTGACTACTTGAAAATGCAAATGCTCTACAGTATTTTTGATGGTTTTATGAAGGTTGGTATTATTGCACTTATTGTGGTCTTTCAACCTGAAATTAGAAAATTTTTACTCCTCGTAGGCTCTACCAATATTGGTGGTAAAAAGGGTATTTTCAAGAATTTTAAATTTCTAAAAAACGACGACCAAACGTCTACAGATGTTGAGGCTATAATCAATGCTTGCAATCGAATGGGCGCCACTAATACGGGAGCTTTAATCGTCATTGAGCGCAATAACAACCTCGATTTTTTAACCAATACTGGCGATGAGACCAATATTTTAGTCTCGCAACCCATTATAGAAAGTATTTTTTTTAAAAATAGTCCATTACATGATGGTGCCATTGTCATAGATAAAAATGTGGTAAAGGCCACGCGTGTTATTCTACCTGTAAATAATGAAAAGAATATTCCTGAACGTTTTGGTCTGCGCCACAGAGCTGCCATTGGCATAACTGAAAAAACAGACGCATTAGCGATTGCAGTTAGTGAAGAGACCGGACAAATCTCCTATATTAAAAATGGTGAATTTGTGATGTTTAAAGACACGGATGATCTTGTTAAAAAGATTAAAGAAGATTTGAACTAGCCCGAAATGAACTGTAAAAACTGTAATAAGGTTCTTGTTGACTCACAAAAGTATTGTGATGAGTGTGGTGCAAAGATTATTCAAAATCGATTGACACCAAAAGTAATTGCAGCACAGATAAATGAGCAGTTCTTATCTATAGATAATAAACTTTTAAAAACATTCATTGATCTTTTTAAAAGACCCGAAGTTGTCATAAATGGCTATATTAATGGTACTAGAAAAAGATATATTGACGTATTACAGTATTTTGCTGTTTCTTTAACCTTGGCTGGTATACAAGTGTTTTTAATGACTACTTTTTTTAGAGATGCTATTGGATTTGATTCGCAATTAAATCAAACTATTCAAAGTATGCCTGGTCAGGAAAATAATCCATTTGCGGGTATTGAATCTGATATATTCACAAAATATCAAGGGTTAATCTACATCCTAACGGTTCCACTCTCAGCTTTAGGAACCTGGTTGGCTTATTTTATCACTAGAAACAGAAAATACAATTATACAGAACATTTAGTCGTAAATCTTTACTACTCAGGACAAATCATAATAATTACTGCTATTTTTAGTATTCTTTTTTTATTATTTGGTCTTAATTATGTTATTGTTTCTACCATACTTACGCTACCTACCTTTATATACTTTTTTTATGTTCTTAAACGTGTTTTTAATGAAGACTTTTGGAACACACTAGCTAAATTTATTTTAGCCATGGTTATTTATTTAGGGTCCTTATTGGCCTTAACTATTATAGCAATGCTTATTATTGTCGCCATAGCACTAATAATTAACAAATGAATTGCAAAAACTGTTATACCGAATTAGATGAGCAGGACGAATACTGTAGTCGTTGTGGCGGAAAAGTCATTAGAAAACGCTTATCATTTAAAAATCTTTTTGAACATTTAAGTGAAACATTTTTTAATTATGATAATAAATTGTTGAGAACCTTTGTTCAACTATTTAGAGAACCTGAGGATGTTATTTCTGGCTATATTAATGGTATAAGAAAACGCTACATAAACCCCATTAGTTTCTTTGGATTATCGCTTACCATTTCAGGACTTTCATTGTTTATTATAAAAAAGTTCTACATCCAGCATTTAGACTTTGCCGAAAAATTTGGAGGCATTAATAAAGAAATATTTGACCAAACCTCAAGTGGTATTTTTGAATACAACTCCCTTTTTTATTCATTTTTAATACCACTTTTTGCATTTATATCATGGATAGTTTTTCTTAATAAGAAATATAATTTTACTGAGCACATTATTATCTATTTGTACTCCATGTCTATGTTGTCCGTACTGTTGGCATTTGCAACTCAAATTGTTCTTATGTTAATCCCTGATAGCTACTTTGCATTTAGTTTATTGACGTGGCCATTGATGTTTATTTACCATTGTTATATACTAACCAGAATTTTCAAATTATCATTTGGCGATCTATTATTGAGGTCTATTATCTTCTTGGCGCTATTTTTTGTCGCTTATATACTTACATCCATTGTAGCCTTTGTCATCATGCTTATGACAGGAACAATAAATCTTGAGGATTTTAGACCTAAATAAACATTTTTAAACGGCTTCAGCCTTTAAGAACTGTACTTCGTAGAGATTTTTATAATAGCCATCTTTCTTTTTGAGTAGTGATTTGTGTGTACCTATTTCAACAATTTGTCCAGCATCCATGACAATAATTTTATCTGCCTGCTGAATGGTTGCTAATCTGTGTGCTATAACAATAGACGTTCTACCTTTTGTAATGGTATCTGTAGCCTCTTGTATTAATTGCTCGGAGTACGAATCTACAGACGATGTAGCCTCGTCCAAAATTAAAATACTAGGATTAGTCACATAAGCCCTTAAGAAAGAAATCAACTGACGCTGACCAGAGGACAACATGACACCCCTTTCCTTTACGTTATAGTGGTAGCCACCTGGTAGACTTGTTATAAAGTCATGAATGCCAATCGCTTTAGCCGCAATAACCACATCTTCTTCTGTAATGTACTCATTATTCAGTGTTATGTTATTTAATATAGTATCTGCAAACAAAAATACATCTTGTAAAACTACAGCGATTTGATTTCGTAGAGAACTTAAGGTCATATTTTTTATGTCTGTACCATCAATTCTTATATGACCAGAATCAATCTCGTAGAAACGATTTAATAAATTAATAATCGTAGACTTCCCAGCTCCCGTTGCACCAACAATAGCAACGGTTTCACCAGCTTCAACATTAAACGAAATCCCTTTTAATACTTCTTCACCCTTAACATAAGAGAATCTTACATTATCAAATACTATGTCTCCTTTAAAGTGATTCGCTTCGATAGTTCCAAGATCATCAATATTTGATGTGGTGTCTAATACTTTAAAAACACGATCTGCAGCCACCATTCCCATTTGCAACGTATTAAATTTATTGGCAATTTGATACAATGGCCTAAACAGCATTGGGATGAACATAGTGAATGAAATAAGATCTCCTAAAGTTGTGGTTGCTCCTTCATTCATAGCAGTAAAACCACCAACCAAAATTACTAAAGCCATGGTAAGGGAGGACACAAACTCTGCTACTGGAAAGAAAATAGAATTATACCAAACGGTTTTTAACCATCCCTTTTTATGGCGTTCGTTAATTTCTTTGAACTTTTTATACTCGGTAGCCTCACGTGTAAATAACTGCAATATTTTCATACCAGTGACACGCTCTTGAACAAAAGAATTTAGATTAGACACTTCGGTACGTACATCTTCAAAAGCACGTTTCATGTATTTTTGAAAAATCCTTGTAGCCACTATTATAATTGGCATGGTTGCAAAGACCATTAAGCTCAATTTTAAATTGATAAAAGCCATAAATATAGCAACCACAAGCATTTTTAGAATATCACTAAAAATCATGAACAGACCCTGTCCAAAAATATCAGCAATACGCTCCATATCCGTTACCGTCCTTGTGATTAAAACCCCAACTGAAGACTTGTCAAAATAGGTCATTTTAAACCTTAAAATGTGCTTAAACAGCCTAACCCGTATATCTTTTACCACAGATTGACCTAACCAACTTGCATAGTATATAAATAGTAACTGTGAGACTACTTCCAAAATTAAAAGAAGTAACATGATGCCCATGTAAAATACAAAACCATCATACTCTTTATTGGCTATTTTTACATCTATGGCTTCTTTTAACACCAAAGGTCTTAACGCACCAAAAGCGGCTAGACCAATAACGCATAGCAATGAAATAACGAAAACAGCCTTATATGGTTTTATATAATGAAGCAGTCGCTTAAAAAGCGTCGTGTCAAATATTTTCTTTTTCTCTTTCTCTGCCATGATTAGCCGAAATTAACTCCGGAACTGTTTATTCAATTCTAATAGTTTTAGGATATTCGATATTTACCAAATATAAGCCATGTGCAGGAACTGAAAAACCAGCCTTGGCTCTGTCCTTTGATTCAATTATTTGATGTAAATCCTCAGGATTCATTTTATTCAATCCAATATTTATCATCGTACCAACAATCGCTCTTACCATGTTTCTTAAAAAGCGATTGGCCTTGATTACAAACAAAAGTTCATCGCCATTCTTTTTCCAAAAGGCATCCATGATATCACAATTATACGTTTTTACATCAGTATTACTCTTAGAAAAGCATTGAAAATCTTTATACTCAAATAAAATTTTGCAAGCCTTATTCATAGCATTGATATCTAATGGCAAATGCATTTGAAACGCATAGTCATAATCGAATACATTCTTTAACGTTGAAACTCTATAATGATAGGTTCTACTTAAGGCATCAAATCTAGCATGAGCATCATCCGTAACTTTAAAAACAGAATGTGTAGCAATATCTTTAGGCAATAACGAATTTAACTTATAGGTTAAATCTTTTGAGTTAAAATTTTCTTCAAAATCAAAATGGGCAAACATCTGAGTGGCGTGAACACCTGCATCTGTTCTTCCTGCCCCAACAATTTCGATCGTATCCTTTAGAATAGTACTAAGCGCTTTTTCTAAGACTTCTTGTACCGAAATAGCGTTGGGCTGGTTTTGCCAACCATGATAGGCTTTACCGTTATATGATAACTCTAAAAAATATCTCAAAAGATTGGCTATTTTTGCCTTTTAAGTCACAAAGATAAGTAGAATCATTAGTTAAAATCACAATATTGTCTTAATGAAAAAAATATTGCTCTTATCGGACACACACGGCTATATTGATGACACCATTATTAAATATGTAAAACAGGTGGACGAAGTTTGGCATGCGGGAGATATTGGAGATCTAGCAGTAACAGATCAAATAATAAAATATAAACCTCTAAAAGCTGTTTATGGTAATATTGATGATACAAAAGCCAGAGCTGAATTTCCACTTAATTTACGTTTTATATGTGAAGGTATTGATGTTTGGATAACACATATAGGAGGATACCCACCAAAATACAATGGTCGTGTTAGAGAAATACTTAAGAATAATCCACCTGATTTATTTATTTGTGGCCATTCTCACATACTGAAAGTGATTCCCGATAAAAAATTAAATCTTTTACACATGAATCCAGGTGCTATTGGAAAACACGGTTTTCATCAAAAAAGAACAATGCTACGTTTTAAAATTGATGGTACACAAATCAAAGACTTAGAAGTCATAGAATTTGAGAGGTAAAAATGAAAAACCCAGACGGCAGTGTCTGGGTTTTTCGCACTAATACTACTAAGATTTTAGGTTCTATCGCAATCTATCTACAGATTTTACGAGATCTTCGTCCTTTTTAATAGCCTTGTTAGCCAAGGCTAAACACACAATAGAAAAAATAGGAAGAAGAATCCCAATACCTTTCTCAGAAACGTTAATTTCTCCAGATAAATTTAGAGATTGATATACAAAGATTCCTAGTAAAATAAAGTTTAATATGATATTAATTCGTCCCATGATAAATTGAGACTTTCTATTTTTAAAACTTAAAATTGAAATTAAAGATAATAACGCAGAGGCCATAAAAAAACCCAAGTACAAATAATTATCTGTTGCATAAACCTTTACGCCTTCTGTATTATTCCACAAATGAAACACAAAAATCAATCCTGCCGAAACGACTAAAGAAAAGAATAAATAAAGTGTTTGTATGCGTTGAATCATATCTTCAATAAAAATTGCTGCGCAAAATTAGTAGTTTATTTTTTAAAAAGATAGAAATTATTTTAAAATAAAATTGTATTATTGCAATAGAATGCAGTAAACTTCTAAGTTGTAGCGTTCTATCTTCCAGATTAATTTCACTTTTTTTCTTTTTATTTCATTTAGAAAATTTTGAATTAACACTATCAAATTATAATACATTATATAACATACGAATGTTTGAAATTTCACAGTTAAAAGCTAAAAAGCTTCCTGAGTTACAGGATATCGCTAAACAACTCAATGTACCAAAATATAGAAGCCTTAAAAAACTAGATTTGGTATATCAAATCCTAGATTATCAAGCTGCAAACCCAGAGGCGGTCAAAACTAAGGTAGACACAGACTCTAAGCCAAAACAAGAGCAAAAGCAAAAGCAGAACAAGCCTCAGCAAAGAAGAGCAAGAGTACAGCAAAAACCTAAAGAAAATAATGATCAAAAGTCTTTAGAGTTTTCTGATAAAAAAGAAGATCCTAAGTCTAAGGAACAGAAGGCTAATCAAAACGATAAACAAAGTCAACAAAAGCAAGACAACAAATCTAACGATCGCAAAGACGATAAGAGACACTCTAATAGTAACAGTCAGAAAAACGATAACAGACAACAAAACCGAAATAATAACAACCAGAAAAATAATGGTAATAAGGATAACAGAAACCGTTATCGCGAACCTGATTTTGAGTTTGATGCTATCATCGAAAGTGAAGGGGTTTTAGATATTATGCAGGATGGTTATGGTTTTTTAAGATCATCTGATTATAACTATTTGACCTCACCTGATGATATTTATGTATCACAATCCCAAATAAGACTCTTTGGTCTTAAAAAGGGTGATACAGTTCTTGGTCACGTTAGACCTCCTAAAGAAGGGGAGAAATATTTCCCACTAATCAAAGTCAGTAAAATCAATGGACAAGATCCAAATGTTGTTAGGGATCGTGTGGCTTTTGAACACTTAACACCTCTTTTTCCAAAAGAAAAATTTAATATAGCAGAAAAACAAAGCACCATTTCTACAAGAATTATGGATTTGTTTTCTCCAATAGGAAAAGGTCAGCGTGGTATGATTGTATCACAACCAAAAACAGGTAAAACCATGTTACTAAAGGATGTTGCCAATGCTATCGCAGCGAACCATCCTGAAGTATATCAAATGATTTTACTTATTGATGAAAGACCTGAAGAAGTTACAGATATGCAACGTAATGTCCGTGGGGAAGTTATTGCTTCTACATTTGATAAAGAAGCTCACGAGCACGTCAAAATTGCAGATATCGTATTAGAAAAAGCAAAACGATTAGTAGAATGTGGTCATGATGTCGTCATTCTATTAGACTCCATAACACGTTTGGCAAGAGCTTACAATACGGTACAACCTGCATCAGGTAAAATTTTATCAGGTGGTGTTGATGCCAATGCCTTACATAGACCAAAACGTTTCTTTGGTGCTGCTAGAAATATCGAAAATGGTGGATCTTTAACCATTATAGCAACAGCACTTACAGAAACTGGCTCTAAAATGGATGAAGTTATCTTTGAGGAGTTTAAAGGTACTGGTAATATGGAATTACAATTAGACCGTAAGATTTCTAACCGTCGCATATTCCCTGCCATTGATCTTACATCTTCGAGCACCAGACGCGATGATTTATTGCTAGATGATAATACCATTCAAAGAATGTGGGTAATGCGCAAATATCTTGCAGATATGAATCCTGTAGAAGCGATGGAGTTTATTAATGATCGTTTTAAACAAACACGCAATAACGAAGAATTCCTTATCTCTATGAATGGATAAAACTTAAAACAATTTTGATGATTAATCCTTGAATTAAAAATTCAAGGATTTTTTTGTTTTATACCATAAAAAAAGGTTTCCAAATTGGAAACCTTTATATTATATAACGTGTTACTTCTTATTTATAGAGCAGCAACGTGCTTTGTTAATTGAGACTTTAAATTACCAGCCTTATTAGAATGAATAATATTCTTTTTAGATAATTTATCAATCATACTAATCACAGAAGGTAGCATTGCCTGAGCTTCTTTAGCGTCAGTTAATTCACGTAGTTTCTTAATAGCATTACGAGTTGTCTTGTGCTGATATCTGTTTAGCACTCTCTTCTTCTCGCTACTTCTAATTCTTTTTAAAGCTGACTTATGATTTGCCATTTTATTTTTTCTTATTAAAAATTGTAGCCCGTAGGGGAATCGAACCCCTCTTACCAGGATGAAAACCTGGCGTCCTAGCCGATAGACGAACGGGCCATTAGGTTATTTTCATTATTAAATGAACCCACAATGTTTCCATTGCGGATGCAAAAATACAACTATTTTTAAATGTTGCAACAACTAACTTATTTTTTTTAAAAAAATTAATATGCTTTGGCAAAAAGTACTCTTCGCTTAGATGGTTTCCCAGTATAAACGCACACCCCTTCTTCTTCCTTGCCATCTAAAGGAATGCACCTTATAGTTGCTTTAGTTAACTCTTTTATTTTTTGCTCAGTTTCTGATGTACCGTCCCAATGTGCAGAAATAAATCCTGTTTTAGTTTCTAAAACCTTTTTAAACTCCTCAAAATCATTTACTTCGGTAATATGAGAATCTCTAAAATCTAAAGCTTTATTGAATAAACTATCTTGGATTTCCCCTAATAATTCTACTACGGTATTATTAATACTATCTAACTCAACTATTTCTTTAGTAAAAGTATCTCTTCTCGCTAATTCTACAGTTCCATTTTCTAAATCCTTAGGACCAATCGCAATTCTTAATGGAACGCCTTGTAGTTCGTGCTGTGCGAACTTAGCACCAGGACGCAAAGTATCTCTACCATCAAACTTTACTCCTATATTTAATGCTTTTAAGTCGTTAATAATTTGATCTGCCACTTTCCTTACAGCATCAAACTGTTCATCATTCTTATAAATAGGAACAATCACCACTTGATAAGGAGCCAATTTTGGAGGTAGAACCAATCCCTTATCATCGCTATGCGTCATAATTAAGGCACCCATTAACCTAGTAGAAACACCCCATGATGTTGCCCACACATAGTCTAACTTTCCTGCTTTATTTGTAAACTTAACATCAAATGCTTCGGCAAAGTTCTGACCTAAAAAGTGCGATGTTCCAGCTTGTAAGGCCTTACCATCTTGCATTAAAGCTTCTATACAATAAGTATCAACCGCACCAGCAAACCGCTCACTTTCAGTTTTTACTCCTTGTACGACAGGAATAGCCATAAAATTTTCAGTAAACTGTGCGTAGATTTTGTTCATTTGTTGCGTCTCTTCTATTGCCTCTTCTTTGGTGGCATGAGCAGTATGTCCTTCCTGCCATAAAAATTCGGCAGTTCTCAGAAACAGTCTCGTTCTCATTTCCCATCTCACAACATTGGCCCACTGATTTACTAATATAGGGAGATCTCTGTAACTCTGAATCCACCCTTTATAAGTATTCCAGATTATAGCCTCACTCGTTGGTCGAACAACAAGTTCTTCTTCTAATTTAGCATTAGGGTCTACTCTGAGCTTTCCTTCGTTCTCAGGGTCAGACTCCAACCTGTAATGTGTAACAACAGCACATTCCTTGGCAAAACCTTCTGCATTTTTCTCCTCGGCTTCAAACAAACTCTTGGGAACAAAAAGTGGGAAATAAGCATTTTGATGACCAGTCTCTTTAAACATTCTATCTAATTCTGCCTGCATTTTCTCCCATATAGCATATCCGTAAGGTTTAATGACCATACAACCTCTTACAGCTGAATTTTCAGCCAAGTCAGCTTTCACAACCAACTCATTATACCATTTTGAATAATCCTCAGCCCTACTCGTAAGATTTTTACTCATTTTTAGTGTTTTGGCACAAATCTTGTGACATTGTTAAATAATAAAATAGTTTCGCAAAACTAACTATTTTTGTTATGTTCAACAATAAATTAAAGAGATATGCAATTTAAAACTTTTATAAATCAAAAATTGCCATTTTTTGTTGCACTTGGTTTAGTAGCCATGTTAACGTCCTGTGGTTCTTTTCAATACGTAGGTTATGATGATGACGGTATATATTCTTCTTCAGAAGATTACACTAAAGACGTTGAACAACAACCTGTAACCACAACATCCACAAACGATTCAGACTACTATAAAAATTACTTTGCTCAAAGTGCGGCAGAACTTGATGCAGTTTTGGGAGAAAGCGAAATATTTACCGATATAGATTCTTATGAAGGAAACTATCTTGAAAGAGCACAAGATACCTTAGAACAAAGGCCTGTTTACGGCGGTTGGGGACAAGCAAATGATAACATAACTATAAACTTTATAGATAATGGTTGGTATGGATGGAACGATCCATGGCTTTGGAACGCTGGCTGGGGCTGGGGTTGGAACAACTGGAGCTGGGGACGACCTTGGGGTTGGAATGCTGGCTGGGGTTGGAACAACTGGGGTTGGAATGCTGGCTGGGGTTGGAACAACTGGGGCTGGAACGCTGGCTGGGGTTGGAACAATTGGGGCTGGAATCCTGGTTGGGGTTACGGCTGGAATAATTGGTGCTGGAACGGATATTACGGCAATAATAGTGTTGCCTTGAATGGAGGTAGACGAGGTTATCTTCTTGGCAACAATAATTTTGATAGACGACTCAGAAGTACTTCAGCATTATCAAGACGAGATTATTCTACAGACAGACTCTCACGAAGTATATCAGGATCACGAATTAACAGATCTAATTCTACTATCAGAAGGGATAATACAAGAGCTACGAGATCGTCAAGAAGTAGGTCCATACGAAGTACGTCTCCTTCATCTAGGTCAAATACTAGAATAAGTAGACCTAATAGTAGCAGACCATCTTCTAGTACAATAAGATCTTCGAGAAGTACAAGGTCTTCAGGGTCTGTGAGATCATCGAGAAGTACAAGGTCCTCAGGATCTGTGAGATCATCGAGAAGTACATCTTCAAGATCTTCGGGTAGTGTACGTTCTTCAGGCAGTTCTAGATCGTCTAGCGGTTCAAGATCAGGCGGTGGAAGACGTGGTAGAGGATAATTAATTTAATCTCAAAATCTTAAAGGAATAGACTTATGAAAAAAACACTTATGCTTTGCATAGGCATAGCGAGTTCATGTTCAATTTTAGCTCAAGATATTACTGATGCGGTTCGTTATTCTATGGATGATATTCAAGGAACGGCTAGATTTAGAGCAATGGGTGGTGCATTTGGTGCACTCGGTGGAGATATGTCTGCTGTAAATATAAACCCAGCAGGTTCTGTCATTTTTAATAATAGTCATGCATCTGCTTCAATTGGCGTTTTTAATAAAAAAGATGATATCAGTTATTTTGACGGCCTTACAACGTCTTCCAATTCTAATTTTGATATTAATCAACTTGGTGTATCTTTTGTTTTTGTGAATAGAGATGAAAGCTCACCATGGAAAAAGTTTGCATTAAGTGCTGCTTATGATAGATTAGCTGATTTTGATGATGATTGGGTAGCAAGAGGTGTCAACCCTAATAATTCGATTGGAAGCTATTTCTTATTAAACGCCCAAGGAAAAAGATTAGACGAGATTTCAGCATTTCCAGATGAAACCATATCCCAGGCTTACTCTGAAATTGGTTCTTTTTATGGATTTGAAAATCAACAAGCTTTTTTAGGCTATGAAGGATTTATAATAGACCCTGTAGATAATGTAGATAATAATACGGCTTACGTATCCAACATCGATCTTAATGGTACGGATTTTAGTCAACAGTTCCTTTATGCTAGTAGAGGATATAACGGAAAAGTTGCTTTCAATTTTGCAACAAGTTATAACGATAAAATCTTTTTAGGCATTAATTTAAACGCACATTTTATCGATTATGAAAGAACTACGGTGTTGAATGAATCAAACTCCAATGCCAATTCTACAATAACACGTGTAGATTTTGAAAATAATCTATTGACCACGGGTAGTGGCTTTTCTTTTCAATTAGGTGGTATTGCAAAGCTTACTGAAGAATTTAGAGTTGGGTTATCTTATAATTCACCGACATGGTTTAGGATTTCTGAAGAGACTACTCAATATTTAGCCACTTCAAGGATAGAAAACGACATGAATGTTAACCAAATTATCAATCCAAATGTAATTAATATCTTCCCTGAATACAGACTTCAAACCCCATCAAAATTAACTGGTAGTGTAGCTTATATATTCGGAAAGACTGGTTTGTTAAGCTTTGATTATTCCATAAAAGATTATAGCAACACTAAATTTAGACCGACATCTGATATTTTCTTTTCAGCATTAAATAGTAACATTAATAATGCTTTAGATACCTCTAATTCTTATCGATTAGGTGGAGAATACAGATTTAAACAATTTAGTTTTAGAGGAGGCTATCGTTTTGAAGAAAGTCCATATAAAGATGATAACTTTTATGGTGATCTAACTGGATATTCATTAGGTGTTGGTTATAATTTTGGGAATTTGAATCTTGATTTTGCTTTTAGTCAAGCTGAAAGAGATATTAATTATCAACTCTATAATGTTGGACTAACAGACTCTGCTTTAATACAGTCCAAATTCACTGACTTTATTTTAACCTTAGGCTTTAGAATATAACTCCAAATAGCTTAAAATAAAAAACCTGGATATTTTAAGTGTCCAGGTTTTTTATTATTATAAACTCTTTGATTCAGTTTAACGTTTCAAGGTAAAATGGGCTCTGAACTCCTTTCTCTGGTCGGTGAGCGGTTCGTCGTAGATTACCGTGAACCAGTAATCGCTGCTCGGCATCCTGTTGCCGTTGTACGTCCCGTCCCATC